>NZ_SEHL01000005.1:0-263162 GCF_004151355.1 Dermacoccus sp. 147Ba | reverse complement strand
GCCACGGGTGGCACCGCGGCAGCAGCGGGCCCCGCCGCGGCGGTGGTCATCGGCGCGGAGGTCGCCAAGAAGGCCGCCACCGCGGGACCGAAGGCCGGCCAGGCCGTGGCCGGGCAGGCCGAGAGCGCCTCCGATGGCGCCGACCAGAACGGCCAGAACAACCAGGGCGGCCAGCCCCCGGCCTCCCAGCCGCCGTCCTCGCAGCCTCCAGCGCCCCAGCCGCCGCTGCCGACCAATCCGACTCCGCCGGCTGGCGGCGGATCGGCTCAGACGCCCTCGGGGAAGGAGTAGGCCATGTCCGCGAGTGATGACAGCTCGACGCCGGGCACCGAGCTGGTCCCGGTGAAGTTCTCCCGGTTGACGCGCAGGGGTGTCCTGCTGGGCCTGTCGGTCTCCCAGCTCGTCGCCCTGGGCATCGGCGGAGCCTCGCTGGTGTGGGCGTTCTACGCCGGTGGTGGCCTGCTGATCGCGATGACCGCGCCGATCTGGCTGGTCGCCGCGGCCATCACCTGGGTGCCCGTGGCCGGCCGGCCCCTGGTGGAGTGGCTGCCCGTCGTCATCTGGTGGGCCTGGCGCACGACCATCGGGCAGCTGGCCTACCGTCGCCGGATCGTCGTGCCGCGCCCGGAGGGCACGCTCGCCCTGCCCGGTGACATGGCCCGACTGCGCGAGTACGTCGACCCCGAGACCGGGGCGGGCATGATCCATGACCCGCACCAGTCCACGTTGACCGCGATCGTCGAGGTCACCCATCCAGCGTTCGTGCTCCTCGACCCGGCCGAGCAACAGCGCCGGGTCACCAGCTGGGGGCGGGCGCTGGCCACGGTCTGCCGCTCCGGACGGGTGGCGACGGTGCAGGTGCTGGAGCGCACCCTGCCCGACGCCGGGCAGGGGCTGGCCGAATGGTGGTCCGAACACGGCACCGATGACGGGTCCTGGCCGGCGAGGACCTACGCCGAGCTCATCGACCGGGCCGGACCCGCCGGTGAGCGGCACGCCTCGACGATCAGCCTGAGCCTGGACATGAAGGCCGCCGCCCGCCAGATACGCACCGCCGGCGGCGGTATCCGCGGGGCCGCTGCCGTGCTGCGCCAAGAGATGACCACCGTGACCGCGGCACTGCGGGCGGCGGACCTGAACCCCGGCGACTGGCTCGGCACCGGGCAGATCGCCGTCGTCCTGCGCTCGGCCTACGATCCGGCGATCGCAGCGACCCTGGAACGCCACGGCGAGCTCGGCCACGACCTGGCCACGGCCGGGCCGGTCGCGGTCACCGAGACCTGGACGCGGCTGCGGACCGACTCGGCCCACCACGCCGTGCTGTGGATCAGCGAATGGCCACGCTCGCAGGTGTATCCGGGCACGTTCCTGGCGCCGCTGCTGCTGACGACGGGCATCCAACGCTCGTTCTCGCTGATCTGCACGCCGATGCGCACCGACCAGGCCGTCCGCGACATCCGCAAGAAGAAGGTCGAATACGTCTCCGACGCCTCCCAGCGAGCCCGGATCGGACAGATCGAGGACGCCGGGCAAACCGCCGAATACCAGGACGTGCTGCGCCAGGAAAGCGACCTGACCGCAGGACACGGCGTGCTGCGCTACACGGGCCTGGTCTCGGTCTCCGCCGAGACCGTCGACGAGCTCGAAGCCGCCGTCTCCGCGATCGAGCAGGCCGCGATCCAGTCCTCCTGCGAGACCCGCCGCCTGGTCGGTCAGCAGGCCGTGGCGTTCACCGCCGCCGCGCTGCCGCTGTGCCGGCGCGTATGACACCCCACTCGTTCGTGGTCGCGGCACCGGGCCGTGACCGTCCCCACCACCGATCCCAGAAAGGGCCCATCATGCCGACGTTCTATGATCCCGCCGCCGACTCCACCGAGGCCGCCGAGGCCCTACGGGGGCTGGCGCACGCCTCCCGCCACTTCGACTACCCCCGCGACCTGCACCCGGTGATCGGCGACCTGCTGGCCAGCACACGCTCACTGCGCCAGACCCTCGACCAGCTCGCCGCCGCGCACATCGACCACCGCTCCCGCGCCCACGACGACGCCGGTGATCACCTCACCGGCGCTCACGACGCGCTGGCCGCCGCCGATGAGCTGCACCAGGCCGGCACCCTGCTCGACGACGTCACCGAGCGACTGGACGCCGGCTCCCAGGCCACCAGCCGCATCGCCTGGCACGATCCCCTCGGCCACGAAGCAGCCCAGACGCTGCCGCCGGTGCGCGAAGATCCCACCCACCAGGGGCCTGCTCACCGGTGGGTCAGCGTCGCGTTCCTCCAGGGCGAGGACGCCGACACGGTGCTCGACGTGATCGACCGCGACGGTGTCGAGGCAGGTCTGGACCACATGACCGGCTTCGACTACGGCACCGAGACCACCGACGCCGCGTTGGAGAACGGGCACGTCTACGACGATCCGCCCAGCGGGATGCTCGATCGTGAGGCCGACCGCGGCGACTACCGGATGGTCTACAACCCGCAGGCCGGGCACGTCGCCCTCTACCGCCAGCACACCATCGACCCGGCCGACCAGCTCCCGCCCGAACCGGGGCTCGGGACCCGCGAGCTGCTGAGCAGGCCAGCAGGTTCTGCTGGCGGCCCGGCAGTCGGGCAGGCTGGACTGGGCCGTGGGGCGGCTGCCTCGGCGTTCGCCCGTGAGAGCACGCACAAGACCACGACCGATCGCGGAGCCAGTGGACGGGACGGCTCATGGTTCGCCCATCGCGGTGTCGCCGCGGTCAAGCGCGATCGAGGGCTGGGACTGTGAACCGCGAGGAGCGTCTGCACACCGCGGTCCTGGTCGCCCCGGCCAGCGAGCGACGCAAGACCCGCAAGCAGCGCCGGGCCGCCGCGGCCCGGATCGCCGCCGAGCAACGAGAAGCCGACCGCGAGACTGCCCGGCAGGAGGCCCGCCAGCAGCGGGCCGAGCAGAAGGCCACCATCACCTTGCCCACGGCCGGGCAGCCCGGCCCGGCGGCCCTGCGCACGCCGGGTCGGTTCCGGTTGCCGCGCCACCAGGACACCAGCGCCACCCTCGCGGCGAGCTATCCCTTCCTCGCCGAAGGCGGTCTGGGGCCACAGGGAGTGTTCGTGGGCCAAGACCTCTACAGCGGAGGATCATTCGTGTTCGACCCGTGGGTGCTCTACGCCCGCGGGATCATCACCGCCCCCAACGTCATCGTCGCCGGCATCGTCGGATCGGGAAAGTCCTCCTTGGCCAAGAGCTTGTATACGCGCAGTCTGCCGTTCGGGCGCCGCGTCTACATCCCGTGTGACCCCAAAGGGGAGCACACGCGAGTCGCCCGCGCGGTTGGCGGCAAGGCCATCGAGCTCGGCCACGGGATGCCCAGCCGGCTCAATCCGCTCGACGAGGGCTACCGGGCATCGACCATCTCCGATGAGGAATGGGCCGTGCAGGTCGCCTCACGCCGCCGTGACTTGATCGGGGCGCTGGCCGCGACCGTGCTGGAGCGGGCGCTGACGCCGCTGGAACACACCTGCGTCGACACCGCCCTGGCCGCGGCGGTGCGCGAGAACTCCACGCCGATCCTGCCGCAGGTGGTCGATCGCATCCTCGCCCCGTCCGACGACCCGGACGGGCGGCTGGCCGAGGACGGCCGCATGGTCGGCCACGGGCTGCGCAGACTCGTCGGCGGCGACCTCTCCGGGTTATTCGACGGGCCGAGCACCGAGACCTTCGACCCCACGTTGCCGATGATCAGTCTCGACCTGAGCCGGGTCACCGAGAACAGCACCTTGATCAGCGTGCTGATGACCTGCACGAGCGCGTGGATGGAAGCGGCCTTGCAGGACCCGGCCGGCGGGCAGCGGTGGGTCATCTACGACGAGGCCTGGCGTCTGATGAGCCATCCCGCCCTGCTCAAACGCATGGACTCCCATTGGAGGCTCGCCCGCCATTACGGCCTGGCCAACATGTTGATCTTCCACAAGCTCTCCGACTTGGAGACCGTTGGCGATGCAGGCTCAGCGGCCCGAGCCCTGGCGACCAGCCTGCTCGCCAACGCCGAGTGCCGCATCATCTACCGCCAGGAATCCGACCAGCTCGGCAGCACCGCCAAGACGTTGGGGCTGACGGGCACTGAGCGTCAACTGCTGCCCACGCTCTCGGTCGGGCAGGGGCTGTGGCGGATCAAGGAAAGAGCCTTCCTTTCTCAGCACCAACTCCATCCTGCCGAGCTTGAGCTGTTCGATACGAGCTCTCGGGCAGCAGCACGCGACTGACCCACGAGCCGTGATGGCAGGCTGGGCGCACCTTCGGCTCATGACGAGCAGCCATGAGAACCGCCGCCACCATCGGCGCCAGACCACCAGCCCGAAACCTCACCGCCAGGACCGTGAGGACGCGCCGCCGGTGCGTCTGCCGCACGTCGTGGTCACCGTCGACGAACCTGGCACGCTGAGGGTCACTGTCGATGGCATCGACCTCCCGGCACCCGAGGACGAGCAGTCGTGGACCCGTGCCCGGTTCGCCGACATGCTCGATCTGGTCACCGACGACCGCCGTGTCGCCGTGCGCGTCGAGGTCCACGAGAGCGACGGCAGCACCTTCACCGACCTCATCCACGCCATCCGCCGTCCGGCACCCGACCCCCTCGTCGAACTGGCGACTGAGGCGCCGGCACCAGGCGAGACACCGATGGAACCGGCCACGCCCGAAGGACCGGTGGAGGTCACGGCCGACGGTTTCACCGCCGGAGAAGAGATCACCGTCGCCCTGGCCATCGCCACCACCGCCGCTACTGCCGATGGTCGCGCCCGTGCCCAGGTCGACCCGTCCCAGACCGGTGCCGGCGAGGTCCTGCTGGTCGGGCGGGTCTCGGGCACCATCGCGGCAAGAGGCCTGTCATGAGCACCTCGCAAGGACGTCAGACCGGCGGATTCGGTGACGAGCTGACCAACGCGCTGATGATCGGACTGGTCGGGGTATTCGCCCTCGCGCTGATCTTGCGGGCGGCCGGGTCGGTGACGGCGTTCGTGACCGGTGCCGCGCAACCGGCGGCCGGGCCAGCAGCCGGAGCGCTGGTGCTGTTCGCCCCGAACGATCCCGGCCGAGTCCTGGAGGCCGAGGGGTTGAACCCGGTCGTGTACTGGATCGTCACGGTCGTTCTCCTGGCGGCGCTGACCGCCGCGATCGCCTGGGTGTGGACGCGGATGCGCCGCCACACCCGCAAGACCGAGACCGATCCGCGCCGCCTGGCCGGTGTCGCGACCCGGCACGAGGTCGCCCAGGCCGCCTCGGAGACGGCACTGATGCGCCGCGGCGGCAACCTGCGCCCGTCGCTGGAACACCCGAAGCCCGCCGACATCGGCTACCGGCTGGGCCGCTCACGCGGCCAGCAGGTCTGGGCCAGCGTCGAGGACTCGATGCTGTTGCTCGGCCCTCCTCGCAGCGGCAAGGGCCTGCATGTGGTCATCCCGTTCATCGTGGACGCACCGGGCGCGGTCGTGACCACCAGCACTCGCCCGGACAACCTGACCGCGACCCTGCGGGCTCGCGAACGGGTCGGCCCCGTCGCGGTCTTCGATCCGCAGCACCTGGCAGAGGGCGTGCCGGCGGGTATGCGCTGGTCACCGATCCGAGGATGCCAGTCGCCCCTGACGGCGATGATCCGCGCCACCGGCCTGGCCTCGGCGACGGGCCTGAGCGCTGGAGGTGTGGAGTCCGGAGGATTCTGGGAAGGCAAGACCCGTGCCGCGCTTCAAGCGCTCTTACACGCTGCCGCGCTCGACTCTCGTCCGCCTTCTGAGCTGTTCCGCTGGACACTGGACCCCACCGCCGCCAGCGACGCGGTGGCGATCCTGACCAACAGTCCGGACGCGGCCGCCGGGTGGGCCGAGTCGCTGGAGTCGATGATCGACGCCGACCCGCGCACCCGCGACTCGATCTGGCAGGGCGTGAGCCTGTCGCTGGCCGCACTGGCCGACCCTCGCGTCCTCGATGCCGTCTCACCGGACCAGGGTGAGGACTTCGACCCCGAAACGTTCATCCGCGACCGCGGCACCCTCTACCTGCTCGCGACCGGCGCCGGAGCAGGCGCATCGGCGGCGCTGGTGGCCGCGCTGGTGGAGGACCTGATCGAGACCGCCCGCCAGATGGCCGCCCGTTCACCGGGCGCGAGGCTCGACCCGCCCATGCTGCTCGCGCTGGATGAGATCGCCAATCTCAGTCCACTGCCGTCATTGCCGGTGCTCATGGCTGAGGGAGGCGGCACCGGGATCACCACCCTGCCGGTCTTGCAATCGTTGGCGCAGGCCCGCGACAAGTGGAACGAGAACCAGGCGAACGCGCTGTGGGATGCCGCGATCGTCAAGCTCATCCTCGGTGGCGCCTCCAACAGCAAGGATCTCCAAGACCTCAGCAGTCTCATCGGGGAGCGCGACGAGTACACCGACAGCGTCACCCTCGGAGACCACGGCACCCGCTCGAACCAGCGCTCGGTGCGCCGAATCGCTGTCCTGCCCCCGGACCGGATCAGGACGCTGCCGTTTGGCACCGCCGTGACCCTGCTGCGGTCGGCACCACCGATCATCACCGATCTGGCCGCCTGGCCCGATCGGCCCGACGGCGATCGGCTACGGGCCGACCGGACCGAGGTCGAGGCGCTGCTGCGCCGGCGCGATACGCCGTGATGCCGCGCCCGCGCACCTGACTGCACCAGCGGCCATCACCGGGGTGGTCGCGCGAGCAGGAGCACGTCGATGAGCACCGAAACCCCGACCGGCTTAGAGGTCAAGGACAGCATGTACGCCTTCGTGGCCTCCAAGCCGCGCCTGACCTACACCGAGAACGGCGACCCGCGCCTGTACTTCAAGGCCGGGCAGCGCCACCGCCACTACGACCCGGACAACGGGTGGACGAACTCGCCGACGACGTTCCACGACGTCGTGGCCTACAAGGGCGCTGCCAAGTTCGGGATCGAGAACCTGCGCGAGAAGGACCGCTTCATGGCCCAGGGCACCGTCGCGCCCTACGTCAACAAGCGGACCGGAGAAGCCGAGGAACAGTTCGAGGCCAGCCGCTTCCTCATCGCCAGGGCAACACCCAACACCACCACGGGCCGGGCCCCGGCCAGGAACCTCGGCCACGACGCCCAAGCCCAGGACGCCACCGGCCGCGCGGCCGCCGGCCCCAAACGCGCCGAACCGGCCCAGCCGGCCAGACGAGGTCTGCCGCAGTTCGACAACAGCGGCCCGCGACAGCAGCAGGCCAGCGGCCACTCGATGGGCCTGTAAGAGACGAGGAGGAGACCACCATGGACGAGTTCACGCCCGGCGAGCAGGCCCCCGACCCCGATGGCGAGGAGGCGCCCGCGTTTGATGAGGCCGATATGCACGCCGTGCCGCGACCGATCAACTGGAACCTGCTGAGCTCCGATGATCTGGAAGCCGAACTGCTCGCACTGAACGAGTGGGTCACCTGGCTACGGCGGACCTACGGGTTGCCCGCCTCGATCATCCCGCCGTACTGGCACCGCCACGAGGAGCTGATCTGGGAGCTCAGCGGGTTGCATCTGCACTGGCTGGGCGCCTACGACCCCGAGCAGGACGCATCAGCGCCGCTGGGCTGGCATCGAGACTTCGCCGATGCCCGCCAGCGGCTGCGCGAGTGGGTCTCCACCAGCGGCACCCGCCTGGATCGCGACCGGCCGACCCGGCAGACGACCTGGCCCGGCGAGGAGCCAGCCGCCCCGGTCGAGGACACCATCATCACCGACCGCGACGCGGACTTCGTGCAGTACGTCCTCGACGAGGTCGCGACCCGGCGTGAAGCCGAGGAAGCGTTCTTCGCCGGCATCGATCTGGACACTGGAGAACTGCGATGACCAGCAACACCAACAACCTGCCACCGCAGCGGATGCGCGACTACCGCATCGAGGCCGAGCTGCGAGACAGCCCCGATCTGCACAAGCTCGCCCAGGTCTTCATCGGCATGGCCCAGGCCCGCGCCGCCAACGAGCACCGCGCCCACACCGCACCGCAGAACCCGCCCGCTGTCGACGACGCTGATCACGACGTAGAATCGTAGACGTACCAAGCCAGTGGTCGCCCGCAACGGCGACCGTGGTGCGTTGTCTTATCTACTAGCCCTTCGTGGCCTACCCAGCCCGCCCCTCGCGGACGGCACGGGTCGTGTTCCTTTCCTACCTCGCACCGCACGAGCAGCCGCCCGTGCTGTCTCGTGTTGGCCCCACCTCTGTTGGGGAAGGAACGCGACCCATGACAACCACCAACGCGCCCGCTTCGCTGCACCGCAGCGCCACCCAGACCCGCACGGCCGGCTGCACCGAGCTCGATCAGGCACCCGAGCCCTCATCAGGATCGGCGTTCGGGCTGGACCAGATCGGGGAGACCACCACGCTGGCGGTCTCCTACCTGCGCGTCTCGACCAAGGAGCAGGCATCCAAGGGCGGCCGGGACGAAGGCTTCTCGATCCCCGCCCAGCGCGAGGCGAACCTGCGCAAAGCCCAGGGCCTGAACGCGATCATCATCGAGGAGTTCGTCGACGCGGGCGAGTCCGCCCGCAAGGCCGACCGTCCCGCGCTGATGGAGCTGATCGAGTACGTCAAGACCCACCCGGTCGCCTACTGCATCGTCCACAAGGTCGACCGGCTGGCTCGCAACCGCGCTGACGACGTGGCCATCCACCTCGCTCTCAAAGAGGCCGGGGTGTTGTTGGTCTCGGCCACGGAGAACATCGACGAGACCCCCTCCGGGATGCTCCTGCACGGCATCATGTCCACGATCGCGGAGTTCTACTCCCGCAACCTCGCCAACGAGGTCTCTAAGGGCATGACGCAGAAAGCCATCACGGGCGGCACCAACGGCAAGGCCCCGATGGGCTACCTCAACGTCACCCGCCGTGACGAGCTCGGCCGCGAGCTGCGCACCATTGAGGTCGACCCGCACCGCGGCCCGCTCATCCGCTGGGCATTCGAGGCCTACGCCACCGGCAACTACTCCACCGCCACCCTGCGCGAAGAACTCATCGACCGCGGGCTGACCACGGTGGCAACGCCGAAACGCCCCGCACGGCCACCGGCGCTGTCCTCGATCCAGCGGATGCTGTCCAGCCCGTACTACAAGGGCAACGTGCTGTTCAAAGGCGCCACCTACGACGGCCTGCACGAGCCCCTCGTCGCCCCGGAAATCTGGTATCGAGTCCAGACCGTGCTCGCCGCGCACCAGGTCTCCGGGGAGAAGACCCAGGCCCACGACCACTACTTGAAAGGGTCGGTGTTCTGCGGCATCTGCGGGTCCCGGCTGATCCTGACCAACGCCAAGAGCCGCCGCGGGGTGATCTACCCGTACTTCATCTGCTCGGGCCGGCACAAGAAGCGCACCAACTGCAACCGCAAGGCCATGTTCGTGCCCGATGTCGAGGCCGCCGTGGAGGACTACTACCGCACCGTGCAGATCCCCGCACACATCATCGGGCCTCTGCGCGAACTGATCCATGCCGAGTTCGACCGGCTCCACGCCACGGCCAAGACCGAGCGCAAGGCCCAGATCGCCGAACGCGACCGGCTCTACGACGAACGCCACAAACTGCTCCAGGCCCACTACGCCGGAGCCGTACCCCTTGACCTCTTGAAGTCCGAGCAGGACCGCATCGGCCGTCAGGTCGCGTTCCTCGACTCACGGATCGAGGCCAGCGAGGTCGAGTACGACCAAGCACGAGCCCACCTCGATGACTGCCTGGCGCTAGCCGGTGACGCGCACACGATCTACATGAGCCTGGACGACTCGCTGCGCCGGATCGCGAACCAGGCCTTCTTCAACCGGCTCGTCGTCACCGACGGCGACGTCGTTGAAGGGGAACCCGGAGTGCCGTTCAACATCTTCTTCGACCCCGGCGTACAAGCAACCGCCCTCGCCCGACAGGGCGAGGGCGGAAACGAGGCGGGTAAAACCGGAAACGTCGGTGGTTTGAACAACGACGCTCTGGTGGGCCCTGTGGGGCTCGAACCCACAACCTACGGATTAAAAGTCCGCAGCTCTGCCAATTGAGCTAAAGGCCCTGGCGCCGGCGAGTTCGCGCAGCGCGTGGGCCAGCCTAGCCCGACGGGCCACACCCGCGCACAACGCCCCACCGCGTCGTCGTTGCGTGCGGCCCGCGCAACGACCGACCGGAACGCGTGACTGCGGAGCACCCGGCGTGGGTGCTCCGCAGTCAGGCGTTGACCGACGTCAGCTGTACGTCGGGCGCGAGTCGTTCTCCGGATCGATGTGAGGACGGTCCTCCTCGTCGAGGGCTTCGCGGTCACTCGGCAACGAGTGCTCGGCGATGACGTTGTCGAACTCGTCGCTGATGACGACGCGGTCGTGCTCCGCCAGCGTCAGGTTCTCGGCGATCTTGTCGCGCATCATCTCCGGCATGTCGAAACCGTGCTCGTCGAACGCCGCGTTGACGATCTCCAGAGCACCCTCACGATCACCCGGTGTCATCCGCGCGGCAATGTCTCCGATGACCTCGGCGTACCGCACCGCGGCACCCTCTCCGTACTGGTCGGTGAACTGCTGCTGGTTCACCACGTAATTCCACGTTCCCATGAACGAACACCTCCTGGTTTCACGCTACATCGTTGGCACACAGGAAAGCCCGCGCGGGGCCGCGAAACGTCAGGCGATGCCCGCCCCGGCGCTGAGCGGCGCGCCCGTCTTCTCGACGACCTCGTCGAAGGTGACGTCGGGTGCCAGCTCGATACACACGAGCCCATCGTCCGTCACGTCGATGACGGCCAGGTCCGTGATGATGCGCCCGACGACGGCGAGGCCCGTGATCGGCAGCGTGCACTCGGGCAGGATCTTCGGCGAACCGTCCTTCGCGCAGTGCTCCATGAGGACGACGACCTTCTTGGCACCGTGCACGAGATCCATCGCGCCGCCCATGCCCTTGACCATCTTGCCGGGGATCATCCAGTTCGCGATGTCACCGTTCGTCGACACCTGCATCGCGCCCAGGATGGCCGCATCCACCTTGCCGCCGCGGATCATGCCGAACGACGTCGCAGAGTCGAAGATCGACGCGCCACGACGCAGGGTCACCGTCTCCTTGCCCGCGTTGATGAGGTCGGGGTCGACCGTGTCGTCGCTCGGGTACGCACCCACGCCGAGCAGGCCGTTCTCCGACTGCAGCACCAGCTCGACGTCGTCGTCGACATAGTTCGGCACGAGCGTCGGCAGGCCGATGCCGAGGTTGACGTAGTCGCCGTCCTCCAGCTCCGCCGCAGCGCGCGCCGCCATCTGCTCACGTGTCCACGCCATGTCAGTTACCGCCTTCCGCGTCACGGGTCGGACGCTTCTCGCACCCCTGGTCGAACGCCCGCCCCGCGAGCTCTCGCCACATCATTTCGCCGCACCTTCCGCTTCGCGGGTCGTGCGCTTCTCAATCCGTTTGTCCTCAACCTGGTCCGGCGTCAACGCGACCACCCTCTGCACGTAGATACCCGGCAGGTGCACCTCGTCCGGATGGATGTCGCCGGGCTCCACGAGTTCCTCCACCTCGGCGATGACGGTCTTGCCCGCCATCGCGCACAAGGGGTTGAAGTTGCGCGCGGAGAGGTTGAACACGAGGTTGCCGTGCCGGTCACCCTTGGCCGCGTGCACGAGCGCGAAGTCCGTGACGATGCTCTCCTCGAGCACGTAGTCCTTGGCGTCGTCACCCTCGCCGAAGGTACGCGTCTCCTTGGGCTGCGATTCCTTCTCCACCTGGCCATCAGCGCCGTACTTCCACGGCATGCCGCCGTCGGCCACCTGCGTGCCCACGCCCGTGGCCGTGAAGAACGCCGGAATGCCGGCGCCGCCGGCACGCAGCTTCTCCGCAAGCGTGCCCTGTGGCGTCAGATGCACCTCGAGTTCGCCCTCGAGGTACTGGCGCGCGAACTCCTTGTTCTCACCGACGTAGGAGGCGGTGACGAGACGCAGGCGCTTATCGCGCAGTAGAACCCCGAGGCCCCAGTCGTCGACGCCACAGTTGTTCGACACGACCGCGAGGTTCGTCGATCCGAGCTTGTGCAGCTCGCCGATCAGCACGCTCGGGATGCCGCACAGGCCGAATCCTCCGACGGCGAGCGACGAACCGTCCCCGATGTCCGCGACCGCTTCCGCGGCAGACGCCACGACTTTGTCCACTTCTCCTCCTGCACTCGAAGACTTCGGGCGGCACGCGACCATGTGGCCGTGAGATCCACCTCACATCCGAATCCAGTTAATCACCATTAACCGAACCTGTGGGGCGTGATGCCCTGCCGGTGCGTGGTGCCAGACTGCATCCATGACCTCCAAGCCCCTCTACGCGCTCCTGCTCGACGTCGACGGCCCCGTCGCGAGCCCGGTGACGCGCACCCTCGCGATCGATTCCATCGCCGCCGATCTCGTCGCGATGGCCCGGGCGGGCGTCCCGCTCGTGTTCAACACGGGCCGTTCCGACGTCTTCGTCGCGCGCACCGTCATGCCGTCGCTCGTCGCAGCCGGACTGCCTGACGACGCCGTCGTCCTCGCCGTGTGCGAGAAGGGCTCGACGTGGTTCGTGCCGAAGCCCGAGCACCTCGACGGCGCGGGCGACGATCTCGAGGTCGACGAGCGTCTGCGCGTGCCAACGGGGCTCGTCGAGTTCTGCCGCAGCATTGCCCCCGATTTCGAGGACGCGATGTTCTTCGACGCGACGAAGAAGGCGATGGTCAGCTTCGAGGCGCTGCACGGGATCGACCTCGAGACCTACGGGCGCCGGCAGCACGAGATCGAGCAGCGCATCTGGGATTTCCTCGCCGAGCAGGAGATCGGCGTCGCGTGGGAGGACCGCACGGCGCTCAACGACAGTGACGACGTCGCGTTGCGCATCGACCCGACGATCATCTCCACCGACGTCGAACACATCGGCACGGGCAAGCAGGTCGGCGCTGACAAGGCCGTCGCCTACCTCGCCGGACTCGGCATCACACCGCGGGAGTGGCGCACGCTCGGGGATTCACGCAGCGACTACGCCATGGCCGACCGGCTCCACGAGCGCGGTTTCGTCGTGCGCCACGGTGACGTGCGCCCGGCCGACGGCCGCCTCGAGCGCGACTACCCCGTCGAGGTCGCGCCCGACGACCTGACGAACGACGCCGCCGGCGCAGCGTTCCTCGCCCGCTGGCGCCGGGACGTGGAATGCGAGCGCCCCTCGGCGACGTTGGCCGGATGACACCCCACACGAAAGGCGAGACCGTGCCGCACATCTTCGAGCCCCTGACCCTGCGCGACGTCACCTTCCCCAACCGCATCTGGCTCGCACCCATGTGCCAGTACAGCTGCGACGCCGGCGACGGCATCCCCACCGCCTGGCATTTCGTCCACCACGCGACGCGCGCGGTCGGCGGGTTCGGACTGCTCATCGCGGAAGCGAGCGCTGTCGCGCCTGAAGGCCGCATCAGCCCCCGAGACGCGGGCATCTGGAACCACGATCAGGTCGCCGGCTGGCGACGCGTCGTCGACGTCGTCCACAGTCACGGCGCGAAGATGGGCATCCAACTCGCACACGCCGGACGCAAGGCCTCCACTTACCCCCCGTTCGCCGGGATGGCGAACGGAAGCGTTTCCGAATCGGACGCCGGCTGGCCGACGCTCGCTCCGTCGGCCATCGCCTTCGACACCCTTGCCGAACCGCGCGCCATGACACTCGAGGAGATCGACGATGTCGTCGATGCCTTCGTCGACGCTGCGGCGCGGGCGGACGAGGCGGGCTTCGACGTCGTCGAGATCCACGCGGCGCACGGGTACCTGCTGCACGAGTTCCTCTCCCCCGCGTCCAACCGCCGCGACGACGAGTACGGCGGGTCGTTCGAGAACCGCGCCCGGTTGCTGCTGCGCGTCACCCGTGAGGTGCGCGAGATCTGGCCGGCGAGCAAGCCGCTCTTCGTGCGCATCTCGGCCACGGACTGGGCCGACACGGGCTGGAACGTCGACGAATCCGTGCGGCTCGCAACGCTTCTCAAGGAGATCGGCGTCGACCTCGTCGACGTCAGCTCCGGTGGCAACGTCATCGCCGACATCCCGGCGGAGAAGAACTACCAGGTGCCTTTCGCGCAGGCCATCCGCGAACGCTCCGGGGTGGCGACGGGCGCAGTCGGCCTCATCACCGAGCCGGCGCAAGCTGAGGCAATTCTCACCGAGGGCCACGCCGACGCGGTCCTGCTCGGCCGCGCCGCCCTGCGCGAGCCGTACTGGCCGCTGCGCGCAGCGTCGGAGCTCGGCGTCACCTGGCGCGACGCGCCCTACCCCGAGCAGTACACGCGCGGGGCGTGGGATTTCGCGCCGAACTGACGAGAGCTCAAGCCTCCTCGATGGGCGCTGCGAACTGCGCCTCGTACAGGCGCCAGAAGGCACCTTTGGCCGCGATGAGCGCGTCGTGATCGCCCATCTCGACGATGTCGCCGTCCTCCATGACGAGGATGACGTCGGCGTCGCGGATCGTGGAGAGGCGGTGGGCGATGACGAAGCTCGTGCGGTCGCTGCGCAGCGCCGCCATGGCCTGCTGCAGCATCACCTCGGTGCGCGTGTCGACCGACGACGTGGCCTCGTCGAGGATGAGCACGTCCGGCTCGGCGAGGAACGCCCGCGCGATCGTGATGAGCTGACGCTCGCCGCTGGAGAGGCTGGCGCCGTCGTCGCTGATGATCGTGTCGTAGCCGTCGGGCAGCGACCGCACGAATCGGTCGACGAAGGTGCCCTCGGCCGCCGCCCGGAGCTGGTCGTCAGTGGCGTCGAGGTTGCCGTAGCGCAGGTTGTCGCGGATCGTGCCGTGGAAGACCCAGCTGTCCTGCAGCACCATGCCGAGGCGCTCACGCAGTTCGCGGCGCGGCACGTCGCGGATGTCGACGCCGTCGAGCGTGATGCGGCCGGCGTCGATCTCGTAGAAGCGCATGAGCAGGTTGACGAGCGTCGTCTTGCCCGCGCCGGTGGGACCGACGATCGCGACGGTCTGGCCCGGCTCCACGGTCAGGTCGAGACCGTCGATGAGGCGCCGCTCGGGCGTGTAGCCGAACGCGACGCCGTCGAAGGCGACGCGCCCCTGCGTCGGGCGCGACAGGTTGCCCGGCTCATCGCGTGATTCCTCGGGCGCGTCGAGCACCTCGAAGACACGCTCGGCGCTGGCCACGCCGGACTGCAGGAGGTTGACCATCGACGCGATCTGCGTCACCGGCTGCGTGAACTGGCGCGAGTACTGGACGAACGCGGTGACGTCACCGAGCGTCATCTGCCCCGACGCCACGCGCAGGCCACCGACGACACAGATGACGACGTACTGCAGGTTCCCGACGAACATCATGATCGGCATCATGAGACCGGAGAGGAACTGCGCCCGTCGGCTGACGTCGGTGAGCTTCTCGTTGCGATCGTCAAAGGCCGCCTCGACCTGCGGGCCGCGGCCGAACACCTTGACGAGGGCGTGCGCGCTGAAGGCCTCCTCGATCTGACCGTTGAGTTCACCCGTGTGCTGCCACTGCGCGATGAAGTGACCTTGCGACTTCTTCATGATGCGGCTCGCCACGAGCATGACGAGCGGGATGGTGAGCAGCGCGATGAGCGTCAGCATCCATGAGACGGTGAACATCATGACGACGACGCCGACGACGGTGCAGATCGAGACGAGCAGCTGGCTCATCGTCTGCTGCATCGACTGACCGACGTTGTCGATGTCGTTCGTCACGCGCGAGAGGAGTTCACCGCGCGGGCGGCCGTCGACGTAGGCGAGCGGTACGCGCGTCAGCTTGGCGTCGACGTCGGCGCGCAGCTTCTTCATCGTCTGCTGCACGAGCGAGTTGAGCAGCCGCGCCTGGACGACCTGGAACAGCGATGCCGCGATGTACAGGCCGAGGACGGCGAGCAGGATCCGACCCACGTGACCGAAGTCGATGCCCTGACCCGGCACCAGATCCATGGCGCTGACCATCTCGGCGAACTTCGTGTTGCCGGAGGCGCGCAGCCCGGCGACGACCTGTTCCTTGGTCTGCCCGGTGGGCAGGCGCATCGCAACCGAGCCGGAGAAGATCGCGTCGACGGCCTTGCCGAGGATGCGGGGGCCGAGCACATTCATCGCAACGGAGGCGACACTGAGCACGAGCACCGCGATCACCTTGAGGCGGTGGGGACGCAGCAAACCGAGCAGGCGCAGGGACGAGCCCTTGAAGTCCATCGTCTTGGCGGCGGGTGCCATTCCGGCGCCGGGGCCGTGGCCCGGGCCGCGCTGCGCGTTCGCGGGGGCGCCGCGTCCTGCCGGGGCGCTCATGCCGCGTCCCGCGAACCGAGCTGGGATTCGACGATCTCCCGGTACTCCGGGCAGCTCTCGAGCAATTCGTGATGAGTACCCAACCCGACGGCGGCGCCGTCCTCGAGGACGAGGATCTGGTCGGCGTCACGGATGCTCGAGATGCGCTGCGCGACGACGAAGACCGTCGCGTGCCGCACGTGGGGTGCGAGGACCTCGCGCAGGCGCCGGTCCGTGGCGACGTCGAGTGCGGAGAAGGAGTCGTCGAAGAGGTAGATGTTCGCCGACGCGACGAGCGCGCGGGCGATGCACAGGCGCTGACGCTGGCCGCCCGAGACGTTCGTGCCGCCCTGGTCGATCGCGGCGTCAAGGCCGCCGTCCATGCGTTCGACGAAGTCACGCGCCTGGGCTATCTCGAGGGCCTGCCACAGCTCGTCGTCGGTCGCGTCCGGGTTGCCGTAGCGCAGGTTCGTCGCGACGGTGCCGCTGAAGAGGTAGGCCTGCTGCGGCACGATGCCGATGCGGCCCCACAGGGCCTCGGGGTCGAGGTCGCGCACGTCGACGCCGTCGATGCGCACCGCCCCGTCCGTCACGTCGATGAGGCGGGCCACGAGGGAGAGCAGGGTCGACTTGCCGGAACCGGTCGAGCCGACGATCGCGACCGTCGTTCCGGGCTCGGCGCGCAGCGTGATGTCGCGCAGCACCGGCGCGTCGGCGCCGGGGTAGCGCATCGTCGCGCCGTCGAGTTCGACAACGCCATGGCTCTCGGTCGGGCGCTGCGGGTCGGCGGGTGGCACCACCGACGGCGACGTCCCGAGCACCTCGCCGATGCGCTCCGCGGCCACGGAGGCGCGGGGGATCATGACCAACATGAACGTCGCCATCATGACGGCCATGAGGATCTGGATGAGATAGGTCATGTACGCGGTGAGCGCGCCGATCTGCATGTCTCCGGCGGCGACGCGGTGCCCGCCGAACCACCAGATGGCGACGGTCGAGACGTTCATGACGAGGAAGACCGACGGGAACATGAGCGCCATGAGGTTGCCGACGCGCAGGCTCGCGCGGGCCAGGTTGTCGTTCGCTTCCCCGAAGCGCTCGAGCTCGTGCGGCTCCCGCACGAAGGCACGGATGACGCGGATGCCCGAGAGGTGCTCTCGCATGACGCGGTTGACGACGTCGAGGCGCTCCTGCACGAGTCGGAAGCCCGGCACCATGCGCACGACGATGAGCCCGATGAGCACGGCGAGGGTGGGCACGGACACGACGACGAGCCACGACAGCCCGACGTCCTGACGTAGCGCCATCGTGATGCCGCCGATCATCATGATCGGCGCCATGACCATGAGGTTGCAGGCCATGAGTACGAGCATCTGCACCTGCTGCACGTCGTTCGTCGAGCGCGTGATGAGCGACGGAGCGCCGAACTGGCCGACCTCGCGCGAGGAGAACCCGAGCACGGTGTGGAACACGCGGCTGCGCAGGTCGCGCCCGACGCTCATGGCCGTGCGCGAGGCGAACCAGGCCGCGCTGATCGAGGCGATGACGGAGACGAAGCTGACGAGCAGCATCCATCCGCCGGTGCGCCAGATGTAGTCGGTGTCGCCGGTGACGACGCCGCGGTCGATGATGTCGGCGTTGAGGTTGGGCAGGTACAGCGACGTCAGGACGCTGACGAGCTGAACGACGATGATGCCCGCGAGCAGGCCACGGTAGGGCGCGAGGCGCTCGCGCAGAAGGCGAAGAAGCACGGCCTCGAGCGTAGCCCCGCCACCGCGCACGCCGCGCGAGCATTTCAGCCGGCCCGGGGCCGACGCGGTCGGGGACGCCCACCACATCGTGGAGCCGACGAGCGTTCGGCTGCGTCGGACCTAGGCTGAACCAGATCGCGAGGGCCACACCAGGTTGCTCGTGCTCGATGACAGGGAGGGACGACGTGGCTCAGAGGCACAAGGCACGCCGGCTGTGGCTGCCGTGGCGCAGCCGAACGCGCGCTGTCAACGCGAGGCTGTGGGACCGTGTGCCGACGGACAATCACGGTGGCGGCGACGACCCGGTCTCGGCCGCCATTGGCTGCTTCATGTTCATACTCGTGCTGCCCTGGCTCGTGCCAGCGCTGCTCATCCTGCCGTTCTTCCTCGCGGAGTGCCTGCTGCAGTGGATCTTCGCGCTGCCGGTATTGCTCGTGCGCAGCCTCGGCGGAGCGCGCGTGCCGGTCCGGGTGACGGTGGACGACCGTCGTCACGACGAGTCCATCGCCGGATGGGGCGCGGCGAAGCGCTACGTCGAGCAGATCAACGCGAGCCCCGTGCCGCCGAACATCGGTCACCTCCGGATGTCGCAGGGCACGCCGGAGGAGCGCGGGTGGGAAACACCCGAGCAGCGTCAGGCCTGGGACGGCGCGCAGGGCGGGCCAAACTACCCACCCCAGTGACACGACGTTCCGCCGCACCAGGGTGCCTACGCCCCGCCTCCGAACGAGCAGCGCGGCCTCGGCGATCAGTGGGGTTCGCCGCGCTGAGCGAGAACGTCCGCACGCGAAGGGACGATTTCTTCCCTTCCTGTGCCCAAGGCCGCCGTTTCGACGCAAGAAGGGAAGAAACCACCCCTCCTGGCGCGACGTAACGGGGAGCGCGGTTCGGATTCGCCATCGTGCGAGTTGCGAAGCTCAGCAGCTAATCCCCAACTCGAGCGCTCCTTCGACGGCGGCACGCGTCGAGGGGTGGACCATCGTCAGCCCGACGAGTTCCTCCGCGGTGAACCACCCCAGGTCAGCGTGCTCGTCAGGCTCGAGATTCGCGGGAGAACCCGACCAACAGCTGGTGACGAATGCCCGTGCGTCCACCCCAGGAATGGCGAGTCCGACAGGAACCTGCAGCAGGTTCTTCACCCCTACCCCGAGTTCTTCGAGGCACTCGCGCGCAGCAGCGTCCGACCAGTCCTCGCCGTCCTCGACGTGACCACCCGGCAGATCCCAAAGGTCGGGGAAGTTTTGACGACTCGGATGGCGATGCACAAGAAGCACGCGGTCGTGGGCTACCAGCGCCACGACAGCGATTCTCACTCCGGCACTCACCCTGCGACCGTATCTCGCACCCCGGCCCACCCTGTGAGCGTTGGCCCACTACGTGAGCTGCGCCGGTCACAGAACGGGCCGACGCTCACACGTCACGCAACCCGACGGTGACGGCCCCCGTCGTCCGCGCCCGTACACTTGCGCGGTGAGTACGGCAGTGGGTTATTCAGGGCTATTCGGGCTGACCGGGTACCGCTACATCGTCGTCGCCTTCATCGCACGCCTGCCCCTGGCCATGTCCCAGCTCGGCACGCTGCTGCTCGTCGCGACGACGACGAAGTCCTACACCCAGGCCGGAATCTGCGCGGGCGCGCTCGCCGTCTGCAACGCGGTCGGCGCCCCTTGGTTCGGGTCGCTCACCGACCGTCACGGCCAGTCGCGCGTCCTCATGTTCCAGTGCGTGGCGGGCACGATCGGCCTGTTCGCCACCGTGGCCACGCGCTACTTCGACCTTCACTGGGTCGCCACTGCCGTCGTCGCTGCCCTCACCGGGTTCGTCCTGCCGCAGGTCGGCCAGTTGGCCCGTGTGCGGTGGCGCCCCATCATCGTCGGTCGCAAGGCCGACGACCGGCTCGTCGGCACCGCCTTCTCCTACGAGGGTGCAGCCGACGAAGCGTCCTTCGTCGTCGGCCCGGTGCTCGTCGGCGCCGCCGCGGCAGCCCTCGGCACGTGGGCGCCTCTCCTCGCCGCCGCCGTGCTACTCGGCCTCTTCGGCATCCAGTTCGCCCGCCACCCGAGCAGCCGCTTCGCGCCGACGCCCGTCGGCACGTCGAAGGCCCCGCTGTGGACCGCGGCCTTCACGGTCCTCGTCGCCGCGCAGTTCTTCATCGGCAACCTGTTCGGCTCGATCCAGACGGGCACGACGCTGCTCACTCAACTCGCCGGGCACCCCGAGAGCTCGGGTCTGTTCCACGCGTTGCTCGGCATCGGTTCGGTGAGCGCCGGAATCGCCCTCGGCCGCCTGACGAAGGCGCCGAACCACCCCAAGCGTCTGCTCCTGTTCGCCACGGCGATGTGGGTTCTCTCCCTGCCGCTGCTCGCCGTCGACAACCTCACGCTGCTCGCCGCAGAGCTCGTCATCCTCGGTTTCGCCATCGCGCCGTACATGATCACGACGTTCACGCTCGGCGAACTCATCACGCACCGTTCGCGCACAGCTACGGCGATGACGCTGCTCGCCGGCGCCACCGGTCTCGGTTACGCGACAGGCGCCGCCCTCGCCGGTCGCCTCGTCGACGAAGGCGGCGTCGCCCCCGCGTTCAAGGTGACGCTCGCCGCCACCACGCTCGCGTTCGTCCTCGCCGTCGGGGCGAAGCGCCTCCTCTCACGCACCACGCACGCCAACTGACGCTTGCGCGGGCACTCGCGCGAACTAGGCTGACACCATGCCTCGATTCTCCGTGCCCGCACTCGAATCCCAGTTCGGCCAAGCCGCCGTCACGGCTCTCACCGCTGCGGCGACGACCTACATCCGGCCCGCCCGCTTCCCCCGCTGGGTGCGTCGCGGCCTCGCGATGTCGAACACCCTGACGGCCGTAGGTGCCGCCGTCGCGGGCGACCGTCGCCCGGCGCGATCCCAGATCGCCGGCAAGACCGACGACACGATCAACCTCGTCGACGGCCGCCCCGCCTCGCGCGCAGGCGCCAACCTCGTCTCGGCCTCGTCGGCCGGCATGGCGCTCGTGACGTCGGGCCTCGCGCTGCGCGTCGACAAGACCGTCGAGAAGATGCTCGTCAAGCGCGGCGTGCGTAACCCGCGCCTGTGGATGGCGGCCGGCGCGGCCGTCGTCAGCCTCGCCGGCCCCTGGGTGACGAAGGCGATCCAGAACTCGACGGCGAAGCTTCAGGAGAAGGCCATGCCGAAGCCCGCCCTCGAGTCGACGCTCGCGAACCCGCTCGGCTCGAACGAGCAGAGCTCCACGTCGCAGTCCACTCAGATCGAGGCGGGCGACCCGTCACGGCGTGTGGTGAGCGACCAGGAGAACGGCGCCGACGCCGCACAGAACACCGACCACTGAGAAGACGCGCGCCACGCGCGCGAACACCTCCGCGGCCTCTCGGGCGGCGCCTGCTTCGTGCAGGCGTCGCCCGAAGTTCTTCTGCCATTTGGTGAGCTTCGGGGCGCCGAGCGTCGCCACCGGGACGAAGAGCACGAAAACGAGGAACGCTGCGACGAACCGCAGGTACGCCACGGACCCACCTGCGCGCGCGACAACGTAACCGGCTATGAGGACGGCAATCGCCGCAGCACTGGCCGATCCGTACCACAGGAGTGCCTTCGCGCGAGCGCGTGCTGCTCCCCCGCCGAGGCGCTCGGCAGCCCACCGGGTCACGCCCTCGCGCATCTTGCTGCGCAGGTACACGACCAGCGCGCAGAGCACGACGATGACGATGACAAGGGACCACGATCTCACGCACCCATTGTGCCTGCCCGAGCGTGAGTGGCCCGTCCGCGCCGAGGCAGACGACCCGGCGGGGGCTTGCACCCCACGTAGGCTCACTCGCATGGACACCGTGCCCACCCCCCGTGAGGCGCTCGATCGCATCGCCTTCCTCCTCGAGCGCCGACGCGCCGGAACGTACCGCGTCAAGGCCTTCCGAGGGGCTTCACGCGCCCTCGCGAAGCTGTCGGACGACGAGGTGCGCGCCCGACACGCCGCGGGCACGCTCGGTGACGTTTCCGGTATCGGCAAGACGACGCTCGCCGTCATCACGCAGACACTCGACGGCGAGACGCCCGAGTACCTCGCCACCTTGGAGGAGTCGAGCCCGGAGTTCCTCGTCGAGGGCGGGCAGGACGTTATGAAGGCCGTGCGGGGCGATTGCCACAGCCACTCCGACTGGAGTGACGGTGGCTCCCCCATCGACGAGATGGTCATGGCCGCCATCGGCCTCGGACGCGAGTACCTCGTGCTCACCGACCACTCGCCCTCGCTGCGCGTGGCGAACGGCCTGTCGGCCGAACGCCTCACGAAGCAGCTCGGCGTCATCGAAGCCCTCAACGACGCTGTGGCCTCCACCGGAACCGACTTCGAACTGCTCAAGGGCATCGAGGTGGACATCAAGGACGACGGCAGCC
Source organism: Dermacoccus sp. 147Ba (assembly GCF_004151355.1). Classification (NCBI taxonomy): domain Bacteria; kingdom Bacillati; phylum Actinomycetota; class Actinomycetes; order Micrococcales; family Dermacoccaceae; genus Dermacoccus; species Dermacoccus sp. 147Ba. The sequence continues at coordinate 240,739 of NZ_SEHL01000005.1, read as the reverse complement.
TCGACCAGAGCGACGAGATACTCGCCAAGCTCGACGTCCGTGTCGCGTCCGTGCACTCCAAGCTGCGCTCCGGCCCGGCAGCCATGACGAAGCGGATGCTCGGGGCGATCGAGAATCCGGCCACGACGATCCTCGGCCACTGCACCGGGCAGCTCGTCGAGGGGGAACGGGGAAAGCGTCCGCCGTCGACGTTCGACTCGAAGGCCGTCTTCACCGCGTGCGCCGAACACCGCGTCGCGGTCGAGATCAACGCACGACCCGAACGCTGCGACCCACCGGACGACCTCATCCGCGAGGCACTCGATCTCGGCTGCTACTTCTCGCTCGATTCGGACGCCCATGCGCCGGGCCAGCTCGACTTCCTCGCCTACGGCGCCGAACGCATCGAGCGGCTCGACGTGCCCCTGGAACGGGTCATCACGACGTGGCCGGCCGACCGCGTCCGGGCGTTCGCTCGCAAGGAGATTCCCTGAGGTTCCGGGCAGATCGGGCCGTTTTGCAATGCCCCCGAGACGTGTACTAAAGTTACGCAAGTTCGAGCGGCGCCGAGAGGTGAAGATCGCAAAGCAAAGCTCGATGATTTGCGCATGTCCCCATCGTCTAGCGGCCTAGGACACTGCCCTTTCACGGCAGCGGCACGGGTTCGAATCCCGTTGGGGATACCAGCACAAATCGGCCTTATTTCAAGGCCCCGTAGCGCAGTTGGTTAGCGCGCCGCCCTGTCACGGCGGAGGTCGCGGGTTCGAGTCCCGTCGGGGTCGCCATCCCTTTCCCAAGGGCCAGATAGCTCAGTTGGTAGAGCGAGCGACTGAAAATCGCTAGGTCGGCGGTTCGACCCCGTCTCTGGCCACGCTCCACCGAGGAAGCCCCCGAGTTCACACTCGGGGGCTTCTCCGTGTCTCCAAGGTCTTGCCCGACGGCCTCTCCACGCTCGACGCTCCCCCGGGACGACGAACTGCGCCGCCCCGCACCCCGAAGGGCACGAGACGGCGCAGAACCATCGAGCGAGCGTCAGCTCAGCGAGCCGAGCGCCTCGTCGAGAATCGAAAGCGCCGTCGAGATCTCCTCGTCGCTCACGGTGCACGGCGGCACGATGTGCAGGCGGTTGCCCGCAGCGATGACGAGCAGGCCGTTCTTCTTCGCGGCGGCAGCCACCGTGGCGGCAGCCTCCGTGGCGGGTTTCTTCGTCTCCGCGTCCTCGACGAGCTCCAGGGCCCAGAAGACCCCCACGCCACGAGCGTCACCCACGATGTCGTGAGTCTCGGCGAGCTTCGCCAGCCCCGGGCCGAGCACGTCCTCGCCGATGCGGCGGGCGTTGTCGACGATGCCCTCGTCCTTCATCGTGGTGATCGTCTCGACGCCGGCAGCGCAGGCGAGCGGGTGACCGGAGTACGTCAGGCCGCCCGGGTAGGCGCGCTCGTCGAAGTGCCCGGCAATGGCGTCGCTGATGACGACGCCGCCGAGCGGCACGTAACCGGAGTTGACGCCCTTGGCGAACGTGATGAGGTCGGGCACGACGTCGGCGTGCTGGTGGCCGAACCACTTTCCGGTACGACCGAAGCCGGCCATGACCTCGTCGGCGATGAAGACGATGCCGTAGCGGTCACAGATCTCGCGCACGCCCTCGAGGTAGCCGGCGGGCGGCGGAATGATGCCCGCCGAACCGATGACGGGCTCGAGCACGAGGGCCGCGAACGCGTCGGGCGATTCCATCTGGATGGTGCGCTCGAGGTGGGCGAGGGCACGCTCGCACTCCTGCTCGGGGCTCTCGGCGAAGAACTCGCTGCGGTAGAGGAACGGCCCGAAGAAGTGCACGACCTCGCTCGCGCCCTTGTCGTTGGCGAAGCGGCGTTGCTCACCGGTGAGGTGGATCGACTGCGCCGTCGCCCCGTGGTAGCTGCGGTAGGCCGACAGCAGCTTGCGCCGACCGGTGAACTCGCGGGCCATGCGCACGGCGTGCTCGTTGGCCTCGGTGCCACCGTTGGTGAAGAAGACCTTGTTGAGGTTGTCGGGCAGCAGGTCGGAGATCATCGACGCGAGCTGCGAACGACGGTCGTTGGCGTTGCTCGGGCCAATGGTGCACAGCGTGGCCGCCTGCTCCTGGATCGCCTCGACCACGCGCGGATGCTGGTGGCCGATGTTCGTGAAGACGAGTTGGCCGGTGAAGTCGAGGTACTCGTTGTCGTCGCCGTCCCACAGGCGCGTCCCCTGCGCGCGCGTGACGACCATCGGGTCGAGGGATCCCTGCGCGGACCACGAGTGGAACACGTGCGCGCGGTCGAGATCGTACGTTTCTTGGGTGCTCAGCTTGGGCGTGCTCATGCCTTCACCTTCTCCCACGCCGACGCCAGGCGCCACCCTCGTCTCACCTGCACTTCCCTCGGGTGTCCGCGCGGGCGGGCGGACCGCTGGTCAGCCCTTCGCCGCCCAGGTCTGCCCGACCCGCTCGAACGCCGCCTCGCCGGACGTGAGTTCCGCCAGAGCCGCGTCGGCGCGCCCCAGCGCATCCGACGGTGCAGCGACCTCCAGGCCGGCGCGCCCGGCCGCCGCGTGCGTGGCGTAGTCGACGTCGGCGACGACGAAACCCGCTGCCCGCAGCGCGTTCTCCACGCGCCCGACGTCCGCGAGAGTCACCTGGCAGGTCAGTCGCACCTGCCGCTCGTAGTGGACGAGACGCGCCTCGTCGAGCGCCGCCCGCACGGCGTCGGAGTAGGCCTTGACGAGGCCGCCCGTGCCGAGCAACGTGCCGCCGAACCACCGGGTGACGACGGCGACGACGTCCGTCAGGTCGGCGCCGGTGAGCACGTCGAGCATCGGGGTACCTGCCGTGCCTGAGGGCTCACCGTCATCGTTGGAGCGCCGAATGTCGGCGGCCGGCCCGAGCACGAACGCGCTGCAGTGGTGGCGGGCGTCCCAGTGCTCCTTGCGAGCCCTCTCGACGACGGCACGAGCCTCGTCCTCGCTCGCCACCGGCACGAGGTCGCACAGGAAACGTGACCTCTTGGCCTCGATCTCGGCCTGCACGGCGCGGGCGATCGTCGTGTAGCGCTCCACCATGACACGCAACACTAGGCCCGGAAGCCCACACTCAGCGCGGCCGCGCCACAATGGGGGCATGACCGCACGTACCTCTCGCGTCCTCATCCCCGGCGCCGCAGCGCTCATCACTCTCGCGTGCGCCCCCGCCGCATCCGCGCACGACTCCCTCACGGGTGCTCAGCCGGCCGCCGGCACCACCGTCACGTCGGCTCCGCAGCGGCTGACACTGACGTTCAGTGCGCCGGTGCTCGACGTGGGCAGCCAGGTCGCCGTCAAGGGGCCGGACGGCAAGACCAAGCAGGGGACGCCGAAGGCGGACGGCCAGCGCGTGACGGTGCCGTTCGAGCCGACCGGCAACGGCACGTACGCCGTGACGTGGCGGGTCACCTCCTCCGACGGTCACCCCATCAGCGGTTCGTACTCGTTCACGCTCAAGGGCGCGGCGAACTCCTCGACGTCGACGGGCACCTCCAACGGCTCCGAGGCGCCGGGCACCCTCAAGCCCGTCGACCCCAGCTCCCCCGCGTCCTCATCGACGGTGAAGGGCCCGTCGACCCCGACCACGGACGAGCCCGGCGACAACATGCCCCTGTTCGTCATCGGAGGCACCGTGGCGGCTGCTGCGGCGGTCGCGGGAACGTTCCTCGTCATGCGCAAGCGCACCAAGGACGACCCCCGCTGACCCGCCGGCGCGTTCGCGCAGGGCGAACCACCGCGTCAGCGCCGGGCTGACGCGGTGAGAGCGCGTCCTAGACGGGCGACCCGATGGGCGTTCCGGCCCTGTTCTGAGGTAGCGTTACCCCCACGACAGAAACTTAGGATCCCCAGGGCCCTCCTCCTGAGGTCGATGCTGCGTGCATGGACTGATGGGGGCCGCCCTGGCAAACACAGAGGGGGTCTCGCCATGGGGCGCGGCCGGGCCAAAGCCAAGCAGACCAAGGTTGCTCGCGAGCTCAAGTACTCGACTCCGGACACCGACCTGAGGGCGCTGGAGCGTGAACTGCGCGCTTCGCGCAGCACGTCGGACGCTCGAGACTCGTCGGCTGACCGAGTGAACGACGGCGACGAGTACGACGAGTACGACACGTGGGCGTCGGGCGACCGTTGAGCGTCCACCTCTCGTAGCTCAACCCGCATCTGAGTTGATGTGAACGAATGCCTCCCACCCTTCGGGGTCGGAGGCATTCGTCATGCCCTCGTCACGTCCGACGCCGTCCGCTTTCGCCCCTCGGTGGAAGGGGCAGGTCAGCGTCGGCCGCGACAAGCTCAGGCGTAGTCGCCGACGATCTGACAGGCGCCCGCGTCGACGCCCTTGGCGCCGGAGACCACCTCGGCTTCGGCGGCGTCGAGGCGATCGGTGGCGACGATCTCGCCCATGCGCCACGCCGGCAGGTTCATCTCTTCACAGACATCGACGGCCGTGGCGGCCTGCTCCGCGGGCAGCACGGCCACGAAGCCGACACCCATGTTGAGCGTGCGCTCGAGGTCGCTCTGCGGCACGTTGCCGACGCGCTGGACGACGTCGAAGACCGCGGGCGGCGTCCACGTCGCACGCTCGATGCGCGCACCCATGCCCTTGGGCAGGACGCGCGCCACGTTGGCCGCGAGCCCCCCGCCCGTGACGTGGGAGAGGGCGTGGATGTCAACTCCGTCCGTGCGGATGAGGCGCAGGAGGTCGGCGGCGTACACGCGCGTCGGTTCGAGCAGTTCCTCCCCCAGCGTGCGCCCGAACTCCTCGACGTTCTTGTCGTAGCCCCAACCGGCGCTGGAGAAGACCTTGCGCACGAGCGAGTACCCGTTCGAGTGGATGCCGCTCGAGGCGAGGCCCAGAACGACGTCACCCTCACGCACGGACTCGGGCAGGATGAGGTCCTTCTTGTCGACGACGCCGGTGGCGGCGCCCGCGACGTCGTACTCGTCCTCGGCGAGCAGGCCCGGGTGTTCGGCCGTCTCGCCGCCGATGAGAGCGACATTGGCCTGGCGGCACGCGGCAGCGATGCCGGAGACGATCGCGGCGATGCGTTCGGGAACGACCTTGCCGGTGGCGATGTAGTCGGTCATGTAGAGCGGTTCCGCGCCGCACACGACGATGTCGTCGACGACCATGCCGACGAGGTCGAACCCGATCGTGTCGTGCTTGTCGAGTGCCTGCGCGATGGCCACCTTCGTGCCCACACCGTCGGTCGAGGTCGCGAGGATCGGGTGCGTCATTCCGCCGAGCACCGAGGCGTCGAACAGCCCGGCGAACCCGCCCAGGCCGCCGAGGACCTCGGGGCGCTGCGCACCCTTGACCGACTCCTTCATGAGCTCGACGGCCTTGTCACCGGCTTCGACGTCCACACCGGCTCCGGCGTAGGTGATGGCCTCGTTCTGCGTCATGTGTCGTTCGTCCTTCATGGGGGCGTGTCGGCGGTCAGTGCGAGATGCGGGACGGGTCGACCGCGCCGCCACCGGCCAGCGGCGAGACACCGTCGGGGTTGGTGCGGGCGAGGTCGGCCGTGCCGACGTCGGTGGGGTCGGCCCCGGCGAACTCGACGGGAAGCTGCAGTTCGAGCAGGTTCTTGCCGAGGCGGTCGGACGACGGCAGCTCGACCGGGTATTCGCCGGTGAAGCACGCGGAGCACAGGTTCTCCGGCTCCTGCTGGGTGGCCGCCATCATGCCCTCGGGGCTGATGTAGCCGAGGGAGTCGGCACCGATCGACGTGCAGATCTCCTCGACGTTGGCACCGTTCGCGATGAGCTCGGCGCGCGTGGCGAAGTCGATGCCGTAGAAGCAGGGCCAGCGCACGGGCGGGCTGGAGATGCGCACGTGCACCTCGAGGGCACCGGCTTCGCGCAGCATCCGCACGAGCGCGCGCTGGGTGTTGCCGCGCACGATCGAGTCGTCGACGACGACGAGGCGCTTGCCCTTGATGATCGGCTTGAGCGGGTTGAGCTTGAGGCGGATGCCGAGCTGACGGATCGTCTGGCTCGGCGCGATGAAGGTGCGCCCGACGTAGGCGTTCTTCACGAGGCCCATGCCGTAGGGGATGCCGGATTCCTCGGCGTAGCCGATGGCCGCCGGCGTGCCGGATTCGGGCGTCGGCATGACCATGTCGGCGTCCACGGGGAACTCGCGGGCCAGCTGACGACCCATCTCGACGCGGCTCTCGTAGACCTCACGGCCGCTGATCGTCGTGTCGGGGCGGGCGAGGTAGACGTACTCGAAGACGCAGCCCTTCGGCTCGGGCTTGGCGAACATCGTCGAACGCAGGCCGTCGGAGTCGATGGCGATCATCTCGCCGGGGTTGACCTCGCGCACGAAGCTGGCGCCCACGATGTCGAGCGCGGCCGTCTCGCTCGCGACGACCCAGCCGCGGTCGAGGCGGCCGATGACGAGCGGGCGGATGCCCTGGGGGTCGCGCGCGGCGTACAGCGTGTTCTCGTCGATGAAGGTGAAGCAGAATGCCCCGCGCAGCTGCGGGAGCACCTTGAGCGCGGTCTCCTCGAGGGAGAGTTCGGGGTGCGAGCCGAGCAGCGTCGTCACGAGGGCCGTGTCGGTGGTGTTGCCGCGACGCAGTTCGCCCTGGGTGTTGCCCAGCTCGCCGTGGATGTCCTCGAGCGTCTCGCGCAGCTCGGCGGAGTTGATGAGGTTGCCGTTGTGCGCGAGCGCGACCGTGCCCTTGGCCGTGTCACCGAGCGTCGGCTGGGCGTTCTCCCACGTCGAACCGCCGGTCGTCGAATACCGGCAGTGACCGATGGCGAGGTGGCCCTTGAGGGAGGCGAGGTTCGTCTCGTCGAATACCTGGGAGACGAGGCCCATGTCCTTGTAGACGAGGATGCTTCGCCCGTCACTCGTGGCGATGCCCGCGGACTCCTGCCCGCGGTGCTGCAGGGCGTACAGCCCGTAGTAGGTCAGCTTCGCGACGTCCTCGCCGGGGGCCCAGACGCCGAAGACGCCACAGGCGTCCTGCGGCCCCTTCTCGCCGGGGAGGAGATCGTGCGTGAGTTTTCCGTCACCGCGTGTCACCGCGCCATTGTTTCACGCGCCGGCTACCCGGTGCGGACGAGCGTCTGAGACGGCGGTCTCAGGGCTTCGAAGGTTCGGGGCGCCGTTGCCGTCAGCGCTGGGCGCGCTTGTCGGCGAGGGCGAAGCCGACCCCACCGAGGAGGGCGCCGATGCCGCCGAAGAGGAGGGCGAAGTAACCGAGGGTGGAACCCTCCGTGTAGTTGCCGCCCTCACCGCCGGTGATGGCGATGACGAGACCGACGACGACACCCAGCACGAGGCCCGTGAGGACGAACGGCAGGATGCGCGGCGAACGGCTCACCCGTGCGAGGGGGATACCGTCCTCGCCCTGCACCGGACGCTGGTCGGCGACGGCGGCGGGCTTCTTCGCGTTGCGTGATCTCACGATGCCAACGGTAGCAACGCGGCGCACGGGCGCTGCAGCCGCGTCACGCCCAGGAAACGGCTGCGCCGAGGAGCCAGCCACGCGAAGTGACCCGGCGGTAAGGTGCCGGTAGGTATGTCATTGCTCAATCATCGATGGGACGAACCATGAAGTGGCTGATCCTCCTCGTCGTGCTCCTCGCCGTGGCGGGTATCGCATGGCTGCTGATGCGCGACCCGAAGAAGGGTGGCTCTGTCGGCATCCACGGCGTGAGCGGCAAGAACAAGATCGGCTCCGAGGAGGAGCCGGAGACCCTCGAGGCAACGGACGGGGAGTCCGACGAGATCGAGACGGCCGGTTCGAAGGCCGAGCAGGACGCCGACAGGGCCGAGCCTGCGAAGGCCGAGGTCGACGAGACCTCCGGCAAGGACGCGAAGAAGCAGGACGGCAAGGGGAAGACCGCCGCCGCGGCCGGCGCTGCCGGTGCCGCGGGTGCGGCTGCTGCCGCCTCCTCGAAGGACGACAACGCTTCCGGCTCCGACGACTGGGACGCCGCTCCGGCCCCGGTGGCCAACACCGAGAAGAACGACGACGCGCAGGCTGCTGCTGGCGACGACTGGGACGCAGCCCCGCCCGCCGTCGACGACTCGGCCAAGGCTGCCGACAAGGACACCGCAGCGAAGAACGAGGCTCCTGCCGCCTCGTCGGGCGACGACTGGGACGCCGAGCCCCCGGCCGTGGACAACGCGTCCGCGAAGACCGAGAGCAAGCCCGCCGAGACCGAAGCCGCTCCGGCTGCGTCCTCCGGCGACGACTGGGACGCTGCTCCCCCGGCTCTCGACGACTCGTCGGCTGCCGAGCCGAAGTCCGAGAGCAAGGCCGAGGCCGCTCCTGCCGCCGCTTCGTCGGGCGACGACTGGGATGCCGAGCCCCCGGCCCTCGACGACTCGGCCGCTGCCGACACGAAGGCCGCTCTCGCGCCCGCCGCGTCCGGCGACGACTGGGATGCGGAGCCCCCGGCTCTCGACGACTCGGCCCCTGCCGAAGTCAAGAGCGAGGACAAGCCCACGGAGACGCAGGCTTCCTCGGGCGCGGCTACCAACACCGAGCCCGCTGCCGCGCCTGCCGCCGCCGCGAGCTCGGGTGGCGACGACTGGGCCGCCGAGCCGCCGGCTCTCGAGGACCTCGACGGCGCTCCGGCCGCGTCGGCGAACGACGAGAAGGCTGCGACGAAGCCGTCCGAGCCGAGTGACGCCGAGGCTCCGAAGGCCGAGACCAGTGAGGCCCTGGAGTCGTCAGTGGCGAACGAGAAGCCGGCTGCCGCTGCGCCGGCCAGCTCGAGCGGCGACGACTGGGCCACCGAGCCCCCTGCTCTGGAGGACCTCGACAGCGCTCCCGCTGCGTCGTCCGCCGAGACCTCGACGCAGTCGACGAGCGAAGCACCGTCCGAGTCGGCTGAGTCCGACTCGAAGGCTCGCGCTGAGGAGGCCACAGCGGAGGAGACGAAGCCCGCTTCGAGCGACGAGTCCGACGCTGAGGAAACGACCGAGAAGTCCGAGGGCGAGAAGAGCAGCGTCGCGCCGGCTGCGGCTGCTGCGACGGCCACGGCGGCCACTGCCGCCGCTGCGAGCTCCGGTGGTTCGGGTGGGGACGACTGGAACACCGAGCCCCCGGCCCTGGCCGACCTCGACAACGCTCCCGCCGCGCAGTCCGAGCCGGCCGAGTCGCCCGCTGAGGCGTCGGAGCAGCCGTCGAGCGACGCGACGTCGGATGACACGGAAGCTGCCTCCCCGGAGACGTCCTCGCAGGGCGCGGCAGCCGACGACACCGCCGCGGGCGACGCAGCTGCCAACGCCTCCAGGGATGCCGTCGAGGACGAGGCTCCCGCATCGGACGCCGCAGGTGCACCGCATGCTGCGGCGTCCGAGAGTGAGTCCGAGGACTCGACCGAGTCGACGCAGGCGCCGGCGAGCTCCGACTCCGCAGACTCCGCATCGGCTCCGGCCGCTGCGGCGGCACCCGCGAGCTCGGGTGGCGACGACTGGGGCACCGAGCCCCTGCCGCTCGACCAGCTCGACAGCGCCCCGGTTCCGAAGGCGGAGACGACCGACGCGCCCGTTTCCGAGAGCACCGAGGCCGCGGCTGACGCCGGTGCCACCGGGGAGCCGTCGGCCGACGACGTCGAGCTCGAGCGTGAGGACGACGAGCTCGCCGCCTCCGACAGTGCCGTCGTCGAGGACAGCGGTGTCGCCCCGACGACGCCGGAGAACGCGGCCCCCGCCAAGATCGGCGAGGTCCAGGAGACGAACAGCGACGAGTCCTCCGTCTCCGCCGACGTCTCGGACGACTCGCAGAGCCGCTCCGCGAGCGCCACCGACGAGGCTTCGTCGTCGCAGTCACAGACGCGGTCGGAGTCCGACGAGCAGACGTTCGTCGCCGGCACGGACGAGGGTGACTCGAACGACGGCGAGCCCGACCACGCGAGCTCGGCGGGCCAGCAGGACGGCCCGTTCGGCCCGGGTTCGGCCGAGCCGAACGAGGACGGCTCCGCGCCGTCGCCCGAGTTCACGATCAAGGGCAACGCCGACTCGATGCTGTTCCACACGCCCGACAGCCCGGGTTACGAGCAGACAGAAGCCGAGGTGTGGTTCACGAGCGAGGACGCCGCGAAGGCTGCGATGTTCCGCCACTGGGACGCCTCGAAGCGCTGACCCGACGCACGAACGACGCCGCCCGTCCCCTGCTGGGGGCGGGCGGCGTCGTCATGTGACGCAGTAGCCGCGCGGAAGCGGTGAACGGGGCGTCGGACGGTCAGATGACCGGCACGATCGGCAGATATGCAGAAACATCCGCGCGCTGACCGGAGACGCGCAGCTTCCCGCCTGCGGCAGCCTCGGCCCACGTGAGGCGACCGGTCGCGAGGCGTAGCCACGTCGCCGCGTCGGTCTCGGTGACGTTCGGCGGGGTGCCTCGCGTGTGCACCGGGCCCGCGACGCACTGCACTGCCCCGAACGGCGGAACACGCACTTCGACCGTGCGCCCGGGTGCCTGGATGCCCAGCTCCTCGAGCGTGTAGCGCACGGCGGTCGCGGTGACGGGTCGCGTCGCGGCCTCGGGGTCGAGCGCCCAGGTGAGGACGGCCTCGCGGCCCGCGGCGGGGTCGATACGTCGACGAGGTGGCATGGCGTCGATCCTAGAACGGTGTCGCCCCCTTCCCTCCGACAGGCCCGCCCCGTGTAGCGCGCGGGCAGGCTTGCGCTGCACCACAGCCCACGCAGGACGAGGCAAGCGAGCCCACCGACCTAGAGTTGGGGCATGGCCCGCCGTCGCTCCTCCCCCGACCCCGCGCCGTCCGCACCGACGAACGAACGCTTCGAGTTCGTGCGCGACGATCGCGGCGGCGTGACGGTGATGCGCGACGGTCACCCGCAATCGCACGTCGACCCGGACGACCCGACCTCCATCGAGTTCGAGTACGTCCAGCACTTCGCGATGCTCGTCGACGCTCTCGCGCCGCCGGCTCCCGCACCGCTCGGGGTCACCCACGTCGGCGGCGCCGGGCTCACCCTGGCGCGCTACGTCGAAGCCACGCGCCCCGGCTCACCGCAGATCGTGCTCGAACCCGACACCCAACTCACCGAGGCCGTGCGCCGTGAGCTGCCTCTTCCACGCAGCCACCGCATCCGTGTGCGCGGCGTCGACGGGGCGGCCGGCGTGCGCGATCTCAAGGACGAGTCGGCGGACGTCGTCGTCCTCGACGCGTTTGCGGACGGGCGTGTGCCCGCGGAGCTCGTCTCCCCAGCGTTCGCCGATGACGTGGCGCGAGTGCTCAAGCCGAGCGGTGTGCTACTCGCGAACCTGTCCGACGAGCCGGGCTTCGCCTGGACCGGCCGAGCCGCGGCAACCTTCGTCGTGCGGCTCCCCCACGCCGTCGTCGTCGGGGCCCAGGAAGTGCTCAAGGGCCGTCGGTTCGGCAATGTCGTTCTCGCTGCGACACGGACGGAATCGTCCCTCGACGTCGCGACGATTCGACAAAGCGCGGCTCGCGCCATGTTCCCCACGGGAGTCCGGGCGGGCGCCGAACTCACCTCGCTCTTCCGCGGCGCGCCCGCTTTCACGACAGATGCCGAACGATCCCCCGTCCCACCCGAACTCGGCGCGTGGCGAGTGCGATGACGCGCCCCGCTCGCCCACGGAAGGTCACCTGATGCCCGAAGGTCACGTCACCCACCGAATCGCCGGCATTCTCAACGACCAGTTCTCCGGACGTGTCGTCGAATCCTCGTCGCCGCAGGGCCGATTCAGCGACAGTGCCGCTCGCGTCGACGGGCGAGTCTTCGACGCGGCCGAGGCGTGGGGCAAGCACATGTTCGTCGGGTTCGAGGGCATGGACGAGCGCGTCAACATCCACCTCGGGCTGCTCGGCAAGTTCTTCTTCACCGAGGGAATCGAACCGGCCGACGTGCCGGCGACGGGCGCCATCCGGTGGCGGCTCGGGGTCTCCGCAACGGACGGCGACCCGCGCGGGAGCGTCGTCATGGATCTGCGGGGGCCCAACGTCTGCGAGCTGCGCACGCCCGACGAGGTCGACACGATCACGTCGAAGCTCGGCGCGGATCCCCTGCGCGGTGACGCCGACCCCGAACGTGCCTGGGCTCGAGTGCGACGCACGAGCACGCCCGTCGCCGCGCTCCTCATGGATCAGAAGGTGTTTCCCGGCGTCGGCAACATCTACCGAGCCGAGGTGCTGTTCCGTCACGGCATCGACCCGAAGATGCCCGGCAAGTTCCTACGGCGCGAGGAGTTCGACGCGATCTGGGCGGACTTCGTCGCCCTCATGCCACTCGGTGTGCGTGACGGTCGAATCGACACCGTGCGACCCGAGCACACGCCGGAGGCGATGGGGCGCGAGCCGCGCGTCGACAAGCACGGAGGCGAGGTCTACGTCTACCGCCGGGCCGGTCAACCGTGTTTGGTGTGCGGCACACCCGTTGCGCTCGAGGAGTTCGCGGGCCGCAACCTGTTCTGGTGCCCGTCGTGCCAGCCGCGCCATCGTCGGCGCCGCGCCAATGCGTGAACTTGCATCACGAATCCCGCTGCCTCGTCACCGCGCCGCGGATCTCGAGCGCTACCGCGGCCGGCTCGCGTCGTTCGCCACGACGAGTGGTGAGCGCTTCGTCGCCTCGTGCTGGGACGAATCACCGTTCGGCTCGTGGTGCGGCCTGCTCGTCGCGGAGGCCGACGGCTGTCGAACCCTCTACGTGGAGAGCGAGATCCTCGCCGACGACGTGCGGCTGCTCCACGACATCGACAACGTCGTCCTTGCTGACGTCCGCATCGCGCAGGCGGGGCAGGAATGGGCCGTCGAGGTCGATCCCGTCGAGGGGCCACCGCTGTCACGTCTCACCCTCACGCTGGGTAGCCCGACGCGCCGCGGGGCCGTCATCTCACGCCTCCCGTCATCCGTGACCGAGACGCGCGGGTTCGCCTGGTTCACCGAGATCATGCTGCGCGTCCTGTCGCTCGGTGTGCCGAGCTTTCGCGCGGTGTACGCCGTCGGACGCCTACGCGACGGCCGCCGCGAGCACCACTGTGCGCGCGGCGAGCGCGTCATCACGGCCGTCTCCGGCACCTACACAGGACGGCCACTCGGCAACCTGACGGACCTCACCGCGTGCGGCTTCGGCTTCAGTGACCCGCCGAGACGTCCTGCCGTCGGAGAGATGACCGCGCTGCGCCAGCGGTGACCCCCGGCACGCGGCTTGCCGTCAGGCCGAGAAGACCTTGCCCGGGTTGAAGATGCCCTTCGGGTCGAGTGCGCGCTTGATCGCGCGCTGCATGTCGATGACGACACCCGTCTGCTCCTGCTCGAGCCCCGGCATCTTGAGCAGGCCGACGCCGTGCTCGCCGGTGACGGTGCCACCGACGGCAAGAGCGGCGTCGATGATCTCGGCGAACGCCGCTTGGGCGCGTTCGCGGGCGGCGTCATCGCCGGGCTCCGTGATGAGCAGCGGGTGGAGGTTGCCGTCGCCGGCGTGCGCGATGTTGGCGATGACGGTGTCGTGCTTCGCGGCGATCTCCTCGATGCGCGAGAGCATGCCGGGCACCTCGGCCTTGGGCACGCAGACGTCTTCGGTGAGCGTGTCGCCGAGGCGTTCGAGCGCCGGGTAGGCCAGGCGGCGCGCCGCGAAGAACGTCTCCGCTTCCTCCTCGCTCGTCGAGCGGGCGGCGAAACTCGCTCCGGCGGAGGTGAACACGTCGACCATGCGGGTGGCCTCCTGCTCGCCGACGGCGCCCGGGTCGTCGATGCGGCCGAGCAGAACGGCAGCGCCGCCCCTATCCTCGCTCTCGCCGTCGAGGTGCTCGGAGCACATGTCGAGCAGGCCCATGTTCTTCCAGTCGTCGACGGCCTTGAGGCACACCTGGTCGACGAGCTCGAGTGCGGAGGGCGCGATTCCGGCGTCCGCGACGCCCTGGACGGCGTTTCCGGCGGAGACGACGTCCGGGAAGAACCCCACGACCGTCGTCTCGGGTGCGCGGGCCGCGCGCAGTTTGACGGTGATCTCGGTGATGATGCCGAGTGTTCCCTCGCTGCCGACCATGAGGCCGACGAGGTCGTAGCCGACGACGCCCTTCGCCGTTCGGCGTCCCACGCGCACGCGTTCGCCGGTGCCGGTGACGACTTCGAGGGCGAGGACGTAGTCGCGCGTGACGCCGTACTTGACGCAGCACAGGCCGCCGGCGTTGGTGGCGCAGTTGCCGCCGATCGTCGACCAGGGCGCGGAGGCCGGGTCCGGCGGGTACCACAGGCCCTGCTCTCCCGCAGCGGCGCGCAGGTGGTCGTTGACGACGCCGGGCTGCACGACCGCGAGGCGCTCCGTCGCGTTGATCTCGACGATGCGGTTCATCTTCTCGAGGCTGACGACGACGCAGCCGTCGAGTGCGTTCGCGCCACCCGACAGGCCCGTTCCGGCGCCCCGTGGCACGACGGCGACATCGTGTTCGAGGCAGGCCAGAACAACCTGCTGAACCTGCTCCGACGTCGTCGGTCGTACGACGGCGGCGGGGGTTCCGAACGGCGCCCACTCGGCCTCGTCGTGGGCGTAGGACGCGATGACGTCAGTGTCGGTCACGAGGACGTCGGCGGGCAGAACTTCACGCAGGGCTTCGACGATCGCAGGCATGGTCCGACCATACTCATCGGCAGCAGCCCATCGACAGAGGGCCCGCCGCGGCTCACGACGAGACCCAACATTCGCAAAGTCCAGTGGAGCCATCCAACTGTTCGGTGCGTCTCACCCTCAGCGTGGCCACAGAGCCTGCCCCGCAACGCTTTCAGATCGCCGATGAAGGAATGAGACCGATGACGACGTCACCGAACGCACCCTCCCGGACCACGCCGAACCTCAATGCCGTCCCCAACGCGTTCTGGGTCGGTCTGGCCATCGGTCTGCTCGGTTTCGGCGTCAAACTCAGTCAGACCTCAACGCAAACTCACAACGGCGAGGTCACCTCGTGCTCGTCCGTCGATCTGACCGGTTTCTTCGTTGCGATCGCTCTCGGTGTCTGCGCCTGGGTGACGTGGTCTCCGACCGTCCAGCGCCTTGCGGACAAGCCGCCGGTGGCGCTGCGCGCGGGCTTGGTTGCCATCCTGCTCGCCCTGGCCGCCGTCCACCTGCTACGCGGCTTCGGGCTGATCCTCTCCCCCTGCTGATCGTGTGACGCTCCCGCCGCTTTCGTTCGGTCGATCAGCCGAAGACCTTGAGCAGCGGCGCCTGGTGCGTCTCGGCGAGCTCGGCCACCGGCACGGAGAACAGGTCGCCGACGGCGAGCGCTCCCCCGCCCGTTTCGCCGATCTTCGTCGCGGGCACGCCGTGCCCACCGGCCATGGCCTCGAAGGCCTCGACGTGCTCGGGCGCAACAGCGACGAGTGCACGTCCGGCCGACTCGGAGAACAGCGAGACGAACGCGTTGCCCTGCTCGAACTCGATGGACGCACCCACACCGTGACGCACCGCACCCTCAGCCAGTGCGACCGCGAGGCCACCGGACGAGAGGTCGTGCGCCGAGGCGAACAGGCCGTCACGCGCACCGTCGATGAGGACGGTGGCGAGTGCCTTCTCGCTGTCGAGGTGAATCTGCGGCGGCGTGCCACCGAGGTGGCCGTGCACGACGCCCGCCCATTCGGAGCCGTTCAGCTCGTCGCGCGTCTCGCCTAGGACGTAGAGCGCGAGGCCAGCGTCCTTCCATGCCGACGGCGTGCGCTTGCTGACGTCGTCCATGACGCCGAGCACAGCGACGACGGGCGTCGGGTGGATGGCCACGTCACCGGTCTGGTTGTAGAACGACACGTTGCCGCCGGTCACCGGCGTACCGAACGAGCGGCACGCCTCGATGATGCCGTCGACCGCCTGGCTGAACTGCCACATGACACCCGCGTCCTCCGGCGAACCGAAGTTGAGGCAGTCGGAGACGGCGAGCGGCGTCGCACCCGTGGCCGCGACGTTGCGGTACGCCTCGGCGACGGCGTGCTGGGAGCCGATGAACGGGTCGAGCTTCGTGAAGCGTCCGTTGCAGTCGGTGGAAACGGCGACGCCCAGGCCGGTGCCTTCGTCGACGCGCACGACGCCCGCGTCGTCCGGCATCGCGAGCGCTGTGTTGCCCATGACGTAGCGGTCGTACTGGTCGGTGATCCACGACTTGTCGGCGATGTTCGGCGAACCGAGCACAGCGAGCAGCTGCTCGCGCAGCTCGTGACCCGACGACGGGCGCGTCAGCAGTGACGCGGAGTCGGACTGCAGTGCGTCGAGGTAGTCGGGGCGCGCGAGCGGACGCTCGTAGACGGGGCCGTCGTGAGCAACAGAACGCGGCGGAACGTCGACGACGACCTCGCCGTGCCACGTGATGACGAGGTGCTCGCCGTCCGTGACCTCGCCGAGAACGGTGGCCTCGACGTCCCACTTGTTCGCGATCGCCATGAACTCGTCGAGCTTCTCCGGCTCGACGACGGCCATCATGCGCTCCTGCGACTCGGACATGAGGATCTCCTCGGCCCGAAGGGAGCTGTCGCGCAGCGGAACACGGTCGAGCTCGATGCGCATGCCGCCGTCACCGGCCGAGGCCAGCTCGGAGGTCGCACACGAGAGGCCCGCGCCACCGAGATCCTGGATGCCCTCGACGACGCCCGCGGCGTACAGGTCGAGGCAGCACTCGATGAGCACCTTCTCGGCGAACGGGTCGCCGACCTGAACGGCCGGACGCTTGGCCGGGCCCTCGGCGTCGAACGTCTCCGAGGCGAGAACAGAGACGCCTCCGATACCGTCGCCGCCCGTCTTGGCGCCGAACAGGATGACCTTGTTGCCCTTGCCCGCAGCCTTCGCGAGGTGCAGGTCCTCGTGACGCAGCTTGCCGACGCACAGGGCGTTGACGAGCGGATTGCCCTGGTAGCAGTCGTCGAAGACGACCTCGCCGCCGATGTTCGGCAGGCCGAGGCAGTTGCCGTACCCGCCGATGCCGGCGACGACGCCGGGCAGCACGCGGGCGGTGTCGGGGTGGTCGAGGGCGCCGAAGCGCAGCGGGTCCATGACGGCGATCGGGCGCGCGCCCATGGCCATGATGTCGCGCACGATGCCGCCGACGCCTGTGGCCGCGCCCTGGTAGGGCTCGATGTAGCTCGGGTGGTTGTGCGACTCCACCTTGAAGGTGACGGCCCAGCCCTGGCCGATGTCGATGACGCCGGCGTTCTCACCGATGCCGGCGAGCTGCTTGCCGCGCGGGGTCTCGCTCGGCAGGTCGCCGAAGCGGCGCAGGTGCACCTTCGAGCTCTTGTAGGAGCAGTGCTCGCTCCACATCACGGAGTACATGGCCAGTTCGGCGCTTGTCGGGCGGCGGCCGAGGATCTCGCGGATGCGGGCGTACTCGTCCTCCTTGAGGCCGAGTTCCGCCCACGGCTGCTCGACGTCGGGCGAGGCCTCGGCCTTCGTCACCGTGTCGAGGCCGTCGGTCTTGGGAGCAGCGATGATCTGGTTGCTGTCGGTGTGGTGTTCGCGGGCGCCGGCTTCGTGGCCGGGCTCGGGCGTCATGCTCAGGTCACTCATGTGTTCTCGTATCCCCTCAGACGTTCGCGAGCGCCTTGATCGCGCTCGTGAAGAACGCCAGGCCGTCGGTCGAGGGGCCGAAGCCCTCCTCGACGCAGTGTTCCGGGTGCGGCATGAGGCCGACGACGTTGCCGCGCTCGTTCGTCACGCCGGCGATGTCGCGGTAGGAGCCGTTCGGGTTGCCGTGCAGGTAGCGGAAGACGACGCGCCCCTCGCCCTCGAGTTCGTCGAGGGTCTTGGCGTCGGCGACGAAGCAGCCCTCACCGTTCTTGAGCGCGATGGTGATCTCCGCGCCCTGCTCGAAGTCGTTCGTCCACGCGGTGGAGGCGTTCTCGACGCGAAGCACCTGGTCGGTGCAGAAGAACTTCTGTTGCTCGTTGCGGATGAGCGCGCCGGGCAGGAGGTGGGACTCGCACAGGATCTGGAAGCCGTTGCAGATGCCGAGCACCGGCAAGCCGCCCTGCGCGGCGGGCACGAGCTTGTCCATGACCGGCGCGAAGCGCGCGATGGCGCCGCAGCGCAGGTAGTCGCCGTAGCTGAACCCGCCGGGTACGACGACTGCGTCGACGCCCTTGAGGTCAGCGTCGCCGTGCCACAGGTCGACCGGGTCTCCGCCTGCGAGACGGACGGCGCGCTTGGCGTCGTGGTCGTCGAGCGAACCGGGGAAGGTGATGACGCCGATCTTCATCGGGCGTCCTCGTCGGCCAGGTCGTGGACGCTGATGACGTCCTCGATGACCGGGTTCGACAGGAGCTTGTCGGCGGCGTCGCGCGCCGCAGCGAGGTGGGCTTCGGTGACGTCACCCTCGACCTCGAGGACGAAGCGCTTGCCCTGGCGCACGTCGGTGAACTGTTCGAAACCGAGGCGCGGCAGTGCGCCGGCGACGGCCTGCCCCTGCGGATCGAGGATCTCGGACTTCAGCATGACGTCGACGACGACGTGGCCCATGGGGGTAACTCCTGCAGGTTGCTTTGCCGCCCGTGCGGGCGTCGGTGGTTGGCTGAGGTGAGCCGTTACCCGAGAAGTCTACGGGAGCGCGGTCTCCCCCTCAGCGTGCGTCGTCACCGGAGAGACCCTGAGCGAGCCAGGTTTTCGAGGCTGCGCTCGCCGCACGGAATGGTTCGTCGGAACGCTCGATGGAGGCGTTGACCTGGGCACCCTCGTACAACGCGTGCAGCACCGCCCCCACCTGGGCGGATCCGGCGAGGGTGTCGAAGAGCGCCCGCATCCACCCCTTCTCGGCGCGCACGACCTCGGCGACGGCTTGCGACGTTTCCCCGACCTCGCCCCAGGCGTTGACGAAGGCGCACCCGCGCCCTGCGTCACTCCACGACTCGGCGAGGTCATAGAGCGCAACGATCGCAGCGAGCGGCTCCCGGCCGTCGAGATGCGCCAGCACCTCGCGCTGCCAGGCGTGCGCCCGGGCATTGAGGTACCGCGCCACCAGGTTCTCCTTCGAACCGAATCGCTGGTAGAGGGTGCGCTTGGTGACGTCCGATTCGAGCGCGATGAGATCGACACCCGTCGCACCGATGCCACGCTCGTAGAAGAGACGGGACGCGGCGGCCAGAATGCGCTCCCCGGCGGGTGTGCTCGCGGCGACCTCGAGGGGCGTCAACCCGAGATCGATGGCCTTCTCACTCATGAGTGCACCTCCACGTCGCGTCGGGACACTGACAGTATACCGACCTGTATGTTTACCTTTTCCGATGAAGCGATTCCTTCTCGGCGCCTGCTTCGTCGTGACCTGGAGTTCGGGCTTCGTCGGCACCGGGCTCGCCGGCGACGAGGTCGGCTGGCGCCCGCTCCTGGCGTGGCGATACGTCCTCACCGCAGTCATGTTGGTGACCTTCTGCGTGACAGCCCGCCCCCGCGGGGTACGGGTGAACCTGACCGCACGTGAACTGGGGCGTCAGGTAATCCTCGGACTAATGGCCCACGTCGTCTTCCTCGGTGGAGTGTTCGCCGCGGCCGAGACCGGGCTCGACGCCGGCCTGTCAGCCCTCGTGTGCGCCCTGCAGCCCCTGCTGGTCACGCTCGCGAGCCGGCCGCTCTTCGGCGATCGTGTTCACGCGAGCCAGGTCGCGGGGCTGCTCCTGGGGCTCGCCGGAGTCGGATGCAGCCTGGGCGGCGTCGACATGGGCGCCACGGCGGAGGTCGGGTTCGTCTTCGCCAGTCTCATCGCCCTCAGCGCCAGCGCGATGCTCGAACGGCGCTGGAGTCCGCAGACTCCGTTGCTGCTCAGCGTCACGATGCAGACCGTCACGGCTGCGGTCGCCTTCACCGCACTTGCCGCCACGACCGACACCCTGAGCCTTCCCGCAACCGGCTCTTCGGTCCGCGCGCTGCTCTGGCTCGTCGTCCTGTCGGGCCTCGGAGGGTACTGCTCCTATCTCGCGTGTCTGCGCACACTCGGCGCCTCTGCCACGAGCACCCTGCTGTATCTCACACCGCCGGTGACGACCCTCTGGGCCTGGGTGATGTTCGCGCAGCGTCCCGGCGACTCGCAGTGGATCGGCCTCGGTGTCGTCATGCTCGGCGTCGCCGTCACCCTGCGAGGCTCGAACCGTCACGCGAGGGGCCCGCGCTCGCCCGCCGGCGTCAGGAGAACGAGCGGCCGGTAAGGTTCTCGTACGCCTCGACGTACTTCGCGCGGGTTGCCTCCACGACGTCCGCAGGCAGGGCGGGCGGCTCCTCGCCACTCGCCTTGTCCCAGCCCGATGCGTCGGAGGTGAGCCAGTCGCGCACGAACTGCTTGTCGAAGCTGTTCTGTGCGCGGCCAGGCTGCCAGTCGTCGGCCGGCCAGAAGCGGGACGAGTCGGGCGTGAGCAGTTCGTCCGCGAGCACGAGCGTGCCGTCGGCGCGAACCCCGAACTCCACCTTCGTGTCGGCGATGAGGATGCCGCGCTCGGACGCGATCTCGTTGCCGCGCTGCAGGATCCGGACGGTGATGTCCCGAATCTCCCCGGCTCGCTCGGCACCGATGAGATCGACGGCCTCGTCGTACGTCATGGGCTCGTCGTGCTCCCCCAGCTCGGCCTTCGACGTCGGCGTGAAGATCGGCTCGTCCAGCTTCGACGCGTCCTCGAGCCCCGCGGGCAGCGCGACGCCGCACACCGAACCCGTCTCGCGGTACTCGGACAGCCCGCCACCGGTGAGGTAGGCGCGGGCGATCGCCTCGAGCGGCACCATGTCGAGACGCTCGACGAGCACCGCCCGCCCGGCGACTGCCTCCGGCACGTCCGTGGAGATGACGTGGTTGGGCACGAGGTCCGCCATCTGCTCGAACCACCACAGCGACAGCTGCGTCAGCACCGCGCCCTTGTCCGGAATCGGCGTCGACAGGACGTAGTCGAACGCCGAGATGCGGTCGCTCGCGACGAGCAGCACCTGGTCGTCGCGCGGGTTGCCCGCGTCGTCGAGCGGCGCGTAGAGGTCACGCACCTTGCCCGAGTAGACGTGCGCGTAACCCGGCAGGTTCGGGGCGTCGGTCATGGACTCTCCTTGGAGCGGTGCGGGTTCGTCGAGGGTGTGGGCGTGAGGCTCAGACGGTGATCTCGCCGCGCAGGGCCTTGAGTGCGATGTCGCTGCGGTGGTGCGAGCCGGGCAGGTCGATCTTCTCGACGCCCGCGTAGGCCACCTCGCGGGCCTCGCCGAGGTCGGCGCCGAGGGCGACGACGGAGAGCACGCGGCCACCCGAGGAGACGAGCGTGCCGTCGTCGCCGGCCTTCGTGCCCGCGTGCAGGACGTAGGCGCCGCCACCGGCGCGCGAGCCGTCGCCATCGACGTCCTCGAGCCCGCTGATGGGGTCGCCGGTCTTGGGCTGAGCCGGGTACCCGTCGCTCGCGACGACGACGGTGACCGCGGCCTCGTTGCGCCACTGCAGCGCCGGGAAGTCGACCAGTTCACCGCGTGCGGCCGCGCGCAGTAGTTGGCCGAGCGGGGTGACGAGCCGCGCGAGCACGACCTGCGTCTCCGGGTCACCGAAACGCGCGTTGAACTCGACGACCTTCGGGCCCTTCGACGTCAGCGCGAGGCCGACGTAGAGCACACCCGCGAACGGGGTGCCGCGCTGCGCCATCTCGTCGATCGTCGGCTGCGCAACCGTGCGCACGACCTCGTCGACGAGATCGGCCGGCGCCCACTCGAGGGGCGAGTAGGCGCCCATGCCACCGGTGTTCGGGCCCGCGTCGTCGTCGCCGACGCGCTTGAAATCCTGCGCCGGCTGCAGCGGCACGACGCTCGCGCCGTCGGTGATGCAGAAGAGGGAGACCTCCGGGCCGTCGAGGTACTCCTCGATGACGACGCTCGAGCCCGCGTCGAGGCAGGCCTTCGCGTGGGCAAGCGCCTCGTCACGCTCGTCAGTGACGACGACGCCCTTGCCGGCAGCGAGCCCGTCGTCCTTGACGACGTGCGGGGCGCCGAACGCGTCGAGCGCTGCAGCGACGGCATCCAGATCGGTGCAGGTGTGAGCCCCCGCAGTGGGGACGTTCGCGGCGTTCATGACGTCCTTGGCGAACGACTTCGAACCTTCGAGGCGAGCGGCCTCGGCAGAGGGGCCGAATGTGTCGATTCCTGCAGCCCGCACCGCGTCAGCGACGCCCGCGACGAGCGGCGCCTCGGGCCCGATGACGACGAGGTCGGCCCCGACCTCCTGCGCGAGCGCCGCGACGGCGTCGCCGTCATTCGCATCGACCGGTCGGCAGTCAGCGATCTGCGCGATTCCGGGGTTTCCCGGCGCTGCGAGGACGGCTTCGACCTGCGGGTCTGCGGCCAGACCCCTGACGATCGCGTGCTCGCGCGCGCCCGTACCGACGACGAGTGTCTTCATGCGCCCAACCCTACCGGGGCTGCCCGCGACCGAACGGGGCGTAGGTGGGCCCGCAGAGCGCGCGGAAGTCCGTGCGACGAACATCGCAGGGCTCGTTGTCGAGATCGCAACACCTGAGCCTGCGGGAAAGGTACACGGTGTCTTGTTCCGACGCACGGTTCGCCGTCTGAGCGCGCATTGGATCAGAGCAAGTGCGGCCAGCTCCCCCGACGTTGCACTGAAGGCCTCGCTAGGTGCAATTGGAGTGTCTGGTTCCCACACCACGCCGGAAGGCCTTCAGTGCCCACGCTGCCCGCTCCAACACCGCTCACACAGTCTGTACCCGCTTGTGTCTGGCCCGATGATCATCGACGACGGGTGGCACTCGCGCCGCGGAACGCTTGTGATGTGTCGTGGAGAACCGCCGCGAAATGGGCGATCCGTTACACGAGTGAAGGCGGTGACGGCCTACAGGATCGCTCCAGCCGTCCACCTCGCCAGCCTCGTTGGACTCGCAAACTCGAGCCGGGACGTGAGGCATCGAGTGAGGCCAGCGCCGCCATGAAGACACCTGAAGGGCCCTGCTACGCGGCGAAGCACGCGTGGGTCAGGCGACAGCCTCGAACGACAGGCGAAGCCCGAGCGCCTCGCTCACCTTCAGCACGGTCGTCCAGGTGGGGTTGCCCTGATCGGACAGGGCCTTGTACAAGCCGTCGCGGCTCATGCCGACCCGGCGGGCGAGTTCGCTCATGTTGCCCGACCGGGCGATGACCCCCAGAGCGCGGGGCACCGCGGTCGGGTCCTCGTGAGACTCCTCGAGGGCGATTTGCAGGTAGCCAGCGACGTCCTCGATGTTCTCGAGGTAGCTCGCGGCGTCGAATCGGGTGTAGGTCTCAGTCATCGTGCCCCTCCTGCGTGTTCCAAGCGCTGGCCAGTTGCCGCGCCTTGGCGATGTCGTCGGTCTGGGTGGACTTGTCCCCGCCGCACAGCAGCAGGACCACCTGCTGACCTCGGCGCGTCAGGTAGATCCGGTATCCGGGGCCGACGGTGAGACGCAGCTCCAGGACGCCGCCACCGACCGGTTTCGCATCGCCGAGGTTGCCGGCGCTCAGACGATCGAGACGGGCCAAGATCCGCAGACGGCCTTGCCTGTCCTTCAGCCGACGCAGCCAACGATCGAAGTCCTGGGTGGTGAGAACCTCGAACATGTGTCGATTATAGTCGACAGAGGGGATTCGGGCCAGAGCTCTCCAAGAGGTCCGCTCCGCGGCAGGAGTGGGCGCTAAGGTCGGTCGTGCGCCGCGTGAGTACTTGCTCGCACAGGGCTGACGTCGCTCGACCCGAGCGGGCCGCACAGGCGCCCGTGAGACGGGCGCCGGGCGGGGCGTGATCGCACACCGAGCGACGACTAAGCTGGAGTGCCACCCTGCGAGGGTGAACGGACCGCACGGCGATGGGAAACACTGCGTGAGCACAGCTCAGGGCACACGTTCGCACGAAGAACTGCCCGACGAGGTGAAGCACGAGATCGCGCACGAGCAGGCGCACGTCGATCGCGTGTACTCCGAACTGGCGAAGGCCGGCGAGCGCGTCCAGCTCGTCGAGAGCGAAGGCCTCGCGCGCGGGCGCGCGAGCCGCTCCGGCGACATGCGCGACGAGGAGAAGGCCGGCCTGTTCGAACGCGACGCCCTCATGTTCTCCGCGGGCAAGCGCCGCGCCACTCTCGAGCAACAGTTCGAGGGACTCGTCTTCGGACGCCTCGACATGGACCACGCGATGAGCTCCGACGGTTCCGGCTCGGTCTCCACCGGCTCCGGCGACGACCTCGAGGTGCGCTACATCGGCCGCCTCGGCGTGCGTGACGACGAGTACGAGCCCCTCGTCATCGACTGGCGCGCCCCCGCGGCGTCGCCCTTCTACCGCGCGACACCGGTGGCCCCCGAAAACGTCGTGCGCCGCCGCGTGCTGCGCTGCCGCGACGCGAACGTGCTCGGCGTCGAGGACGACCTCATGGTCGTCGAGGCGCCCGAGGGCATGACGGTCGTCGGCGACGGCGCGCTCATGGCGGCGCTCACCCGTTCGCGCGGCGCGCAGATGCGCGACATCGTCGCCACGATCCAGCGTCACCAGGACGAGGCCATCCGGGCCGACGCGCGCGGCGTCACCCTCATCACGGGAGGCCCGGGTACGGGCAAGACCGTCGTCGCGCTGCACCGCGCGGCGTACCTGCTCTACTCCGATCGCCGCCGCTTCGAGTCGGGCGGCATCCTCGTCGTCGGCCCGTCGTCCGCGTACACCGCCTACATCGAGCGCGTGCTGCCCTCACTCGGTGAGGACTCCGTCGCTCTCCGAGCCCTCGGCGACGTCGTGGGCGGCATGACGGCAACGCGCCTCGACACCCCGGAGGCCGCCCGCATCAAGGGCACGCTCAGCATCCGCACGGTGCTCTCGCGCGCGGCGAAGGACGTGGCACCCGACGCGCCGGGGAGCCTGCGCGCGATGGTCGCGGGCCTCGCCGTCAACCTCGACGAGCCGACGTTGCGTCGCATCCGCGGCCGCCTGCTCTCTCACCACCAGCACAACAAGCTCGCGGGCGACCCTAGCGATGTTGTCAGCGAACTCGCTTCTGCCGCATGGAATCAGGTGCGCACGCACACGAAAATGGAGCGAACCGAGTTCATCGATCGGTTCGAGGACAGCCGTGACGTCGAGGCGTTCGTCGCCGACTGGTGGCGCCCGATCGACCCGCGTCAGGTGCTCCTGTGGCTCACCGACGCGGGCCGCCTGGCGCGCTTCGCCCGCGGCGTCCTCACCGACGCCGAACAGGCCGAGCTCGTCCGCTCGTTCGAGGCCGCCCTCGCCACCGGTGAGTGGTCCGTGGCCGACGTCGCCCTCGTCGACGACCTGCTCGCGCGCCTCGCCGAGGTGCCGGAGGCCCAGCGTGAGGAACGCGGCTTCTACGAGATCGAGGAGTTCGAGAGCCTCTCGGACTACGGCGTAACCGAGGTCGAGGTGACCGGTTCGCGCCGCCAGAGCCACGACGTCGGCTACGAGGTGACGCCGAAGGATGCCCGTGAGCGCCTGCTCGCCGGACGCCTGACGCGCGCGGACGAGTACAGCCACGTGCTCGTCGACGAGGCGCAGGACCTCTCCCCCATGCAGTGGCGGGCCGTCGGCCGCCGCGGGCGCTACGCGTCGTGGACCGTTGTGGGCGACCTCGCGCAGGCGTCGTGGCCGGACCTCGAAGAGGCCACTGCGGCGCGCGACGAAGCGTTCGGCTCGAAGAAGCGTCAGAGCTTCCACATGACAACGAACTACCGCAACGCGCGCGAGATCTTCGACTTCGCCGCCGAGCTCATCCGCCGCTACGTGCCGGACGCCGACATCCCGCAGGCCGTTCGCGAGACCGGCAATCACCCGACGTCGGTCACGGTGTCCCCGAACGACGTTCTCGCCCAGGCCCGCTCGGAGGTCGCCACGCTGCTCGAGCAGGTCGACGGCAGTGTCGCCGTCATCGCTCCTGCGAAGTGGCGTGAGGTTCTCGAGGAACTCGACGGACGTTCGGGACGCGTCGTCGTCATCGACCCGATGTCGACGAAGGGCCTGGAGTACGACGCGACGCTCGTTGTCGACCCCGATGAGATCACCGCGGAATCGCCTGGCAGCGCCCGGGTTCTCTATGTTGTGCTGACTCGTGCCGCGCATCGCATGACGGTGCTCGACGTCCGCTGACCCCGATGCGAAGGGCCCTGCCATGACGACCACCCCCGAGCCTGCCATGCCGCCGAGCGACGGTGGGCGTTCGCCACACAGTTCCGTGGCCGGCACGTCGGACGAGGTGCTGGGCGCTTACCGGCGCAGCATCGACAACATCGACGCGGCGATCATCCACATGCTCGCCGAGCGCTTCCGCATCACGCAGGCCGTGGGTGAGTACAAGGCGACGCACGAGCTGCCGCCGGCAGACCCGTCGCGCGAGGAACGTCAGGTTGCGCGGCTGCGCGCGCTGGCGACCGAGTCGGGCCTCGACCCGGAGTTCTCGGAGAAGTTCCTGCGCTTCGTGATCGACGAGGTCATCCACCACCACGTGCGCGCCGCCGAGCGTGGCTGACTCGTAGGACCGCAGCGAAGCGAGGATCCTGCGAGTCAGCCACGCGACAAAGGCGCGCCAAAAACACCGTGCCGCCGAGCGCACATGGATCGTAGGACCGCAGCGAAGCGAGGATCCTGCGAGACCGCCACGCGACAAAGGCGCGCCAAAAACACCATGCCGCCGAGCGCACATGGATCGTAGGACCGCAGCGAAGCGAGGATCCTGCGAGTCAGCCACGCGACAAGGGCGCGCAAAGTGCCTGAACTCAGCCGAAGACGGCCACCGTCTGGCGGCTGATGACGACGGGCTCACCGCTCGCCGTGTACACCCGGGCGGCCGTGTGGCCGTAACCGTCGTGCGCAGCATCGGTGGTCACTTCGTACCACCAGCGGTCGGCGCCGGTTCCGGTGACGGGCGCGACGAAGTCCATCGTCCACGTCATCGTCGACATCGGGACGACCTTGGTCAGCATCTGTCCTGCTGCGGGCGGCCAGCAGTCGACGAGTGCCACGAGGTGCGCGAGCCCGAAGTCGTCCGTGGGCTCGCGGAAGCTCATGTAGCCGTGCATGTCGCCGTCCTCGCCGCCGCTGAACGGCCCACGGCCCTTCGCGAGGCGCATGTCGAGGCGCGCGATGAACTCGGGCGTCATGCCTTCGACGTAAGGAATCGGCGTGAGCGAGTCGTGCTCGGGAAGGCCCTTGCCGAGCGGTGACGCCGCGAAGGAGAGCGACGACGGGCGCGCCGCACCGATCGTCACGAGCGCGACGGCCCGCACCGACTCGACGCCCGAGGCGTCGGCCTGCGTCACGCGGGCCTCCACCTGCGTCGCGGACTTGCCCTGACGCAGCACCTCGGCCGTGACGCGTGCGTCACCGGCTTCGACGGGGCCGACAAAGTTGATCGTCATGGCCCGTACGTCCTGCTCCGGCAGGTCCACCGCGGCGAGAACGCGGCTGAGCATCGCGCCCGCGACGACGCCACCGAACGTGGCGCGGCCCTGTCCCCAACCGGGCGGAACGACGACGCTCTCACCGTCGCGGGCCGCTGTGAAGAGGACGTCGAGGGGGTGATCGCGCATGAACGCGATGCTAGTGGCCGCCGTTGACGCCGAACACCCGCCGTTCATCGCTCGGCCCGCCCCCACACTGCGCGAGGACGGGCCGATGCGAACGAACAGGAGGAACGTCAGCCGCCGACAGCCTTCAAGGCGTCGACGAGCCCAGCGCCGTAGTAACCACTGCCCTGCTTCTTGCCCTCGCACGTCGCGTCGTTCACGCCGTCACGGTCCTGGTCGTAGAACTCGGGGCACGCAAGAGGGTTCGCCTGGCGCTTCAGGGTGGAGATCGTCTGCTTGGCGTTGAGGCCTGTTTGCGTGCCGCGCAGCAGCGCCACGACGCCCGCCGCATGCGGCGAAGCCATGGAGGTGCCCTGCTTGTAGCCCCAGCCACCGCCGACAACGGTGGACAGGATGCGCCCGTTCTTGCTCGGAGTGTCAGCGGGAACGCGGCTGTCACCACCCGGTGCGGCCACGTCGACGACACCGCGACCGTAGTTGGAGAAGTAGGACTTCACAGCCGTGGGGCCGACCGAGGACACCGCAACGGTGTTGCCGGCCTCGGCGGGGATGTCGTAGCAGCGGTGGTCCGTTTCACGCGGCTGCGGGTCATCGGAGTTGTTCGGGCTGCCGGTGTCGGTGATGGGTTTCGACAGATCCCAGCCCGAATTGCCTGCTGCGGCGACGTTGACGACATCCTTCTTCTCGCTGTACTTGAGTGCGCGATTCACGGCCTCGATGACGGGTCGCTGCTCGGGGTCTGCCTTGCACCACAGGAAGTACGGGTCGATGAAGTACGAGTTGTTCGTCACCTCCATGCCCTTGTCAGCCGCCCAGACGAAGCCGCAGATCGCGTACTCGGGGTAGATGTACCCGTCGTCGTCGACGACCTTGACCGCTGCCAGCTTGACGTTCGGCGCGACGCCGACGATACCCGTGCCGTTGCGGGCACCCGCGATGGTGCCGGCGACGTGTGTTCCGTGGTCGGATGTCGTGGGCTGCCAGGCCTTCGGGTTGGTGTTCGGTACCCCTCGGTCGTTGCAACTCACGGATTGAGAGGGGTCGACGTTGGCCGCGAGATCGCTGTGATCGGCTTCGATTCCGCTGTCGAGGACGCCCACGGTGATCGCCCGGTTGCCGTCGGTCTTGCGGTGGGCCTTGTCGGCGCCGATCTGACGCATGTCCCACTGGTCCGCGTTGAGGGCTTCCTTCGTGTCGTCGCCACCGGAGGTTCCGGGGCCCAGTCCCGTCACTTCGCCGTCAGGGACAACGTTGCCCGCTCCCGCGAGGGCGCTCATGGCGCGCGTTGGACCAGCTGCGACGACGCCCGGACGTTTGCGCGCCTTGTCGTCGAAGGCGCCGTCGGAGGCCTGAGCGATGACGACGCCGATCTGCGGCCATTCCTGAACGACAGTGCCGCCCGCCGCCTTCACTGCAGCGGTTGCCTTGTCGGTGCCCTTTCCCGCCTGAAGCACGACGAAGGACGTCGGCGAAGGGAGGGGTTCGGAGGGCACGGGCGGCGCAGCCTGAGCCGGTGCCGACAACACCGCGAAGCTTGCCGCGGCTCCGGTAGCCGCGCACGTGGCGACGGCCTTACGCATGAAGGTGTGGTTCACGAAGATCCTCCTGATTCGGGCCGCCCGGTTGCGGCCGCTGTGAACTGTGCCACACCACAAGGGAATTGGTTCAGTTACTCGCCAGGAAATTTTCAGGAAGCGCTCAGGCGCGGGCCATGCGCCACCCCGCCGCGAGAGCTTCGCTTTCGGAACAGAACCAGCGCTCGCCCTTGCCCGTCGAGATCTTGGTGCGCTCGTACGCCGAGTCGCCCGGGCGATGAGCGATCTTCTCACCGTCGGAGTTGATGTTGCCCTTGATCGAGCAGACGCCCGGCTCACTCGTCGAGGCTGAGGGGGCGGCCGAGGGTTTCACCGCAGGCGCGGAGGCGGTAGGGGCCGGCTGCGCAGGCGCCGTGGTGGCGAGCCCCTCGTGGAACCCGTTGCACGGCGGCCCCCACGTGCCGCGCTTCGCCGTCTTCGCCCGGTTCATCGCCGCCAGGTATTCGAGCCGGTGCGCGTAATGCCCGTCGTAGGTGTACTCCTTGCCGAACCCGCCCTCGATCTGCGCGAGCGCGACGTTGGTCGAACCGTCGACGAAGACGTGGCGCAGCAGGCGCCCGTACCGATCGCGCTCCCCCTGGCTCGGATCGGCCTCGAGCTGAACCTGCTTGCTCTGCACGAGCGACTGCATGTTGCTGCTCGCCTCCTTGCCGAAGCACTGGACCGGCGCGTTCGGCTTACGCGTCTCCGGGGTGTCGAGCCCGATGATGCGGATGCTCTCCTTCACCCCGCTGATGCGCACCTTGATGGTGTCCCCGTCCGAGATGCCGACGACGTCGTACAGCGGCCCCGCGCCTGTGCCCGCACCGATGCCGCGACGGTCGCCGTCCGCCCCTTCGGCCGATGACGTGCTGCTCGGGTCGCTCGACGCGTCGCTGGAGTTGCCGGACTCGTGGGCGTCATCCGACGCGGTCGGTGTGGACGACGGAGCATCGGTCGGCGGCGACGTCTCGTCGGTGGGTGCCTCAGTGCTGCTCGTGGTCGAGGCATCCGACGGTGATGGCGAAGAGTCGAGCGAGCCACACCCCGTCACGCCCAGCACGGCCGCCGAGAGAAACAACGAGCAGGTGGCAATGCGGGAGTGAGAACGAAGCACGCCCCGAACTCTAGGAGACGCCACCGACAACGTCGGGCCGTTTGCAGGAGAAACGAACCCCTCGGTCCGCAGGGTGCCCGATCGGGCGTGGCCGGTCTCGGGCGACACTCCCTTCCCGTCCAGCCGCCACCGAGGTGACGGTGGAATGATTGCGCCGTGAGAACGTCTCGTCGCTTCGCTGCCCTCGCCCTCGTGGTTGCCACTGCTGTTGCGGGGTGCACGACGGACGACCCGTCCGGCTCGTCGTCGGGCTCGAAGGGCGCCTCGGCGAAGCCGAGCGTCAGCGTCTCCTCGTCGGCGCCCAAGGTGTCGCCGGTGAAGCTCGAACTCGACGCTTCCGACGTTCGTGCCGAGAGCTCGTGGAACGCCCCCCGCTACTCGGCACAGTGGCCCACGCTCCCGGGATCGGAGAAGCTCTCCGAAGCGCTCGAGCGCCAGATCCAGAGCTGGCGTCGCGATTACGTCGGCACGTACTCGGGGCCGCGTTCCGGCATGACGGTCGTGTGGGAGCCCGTAGTCAACGCCTCGGGGCTGTACGGCATCCGGCTCCGACACACCGTCACGGCAGCCGATTCTGCGGCCACCTCGACGACGCTGTACGGCGACGGTGACTCCTCCTTTACCTCGCTCCAGCTCATCGACGACTCGCAACGCGCCGCCCTCGTCAAGGAACTCGAACGTCAGGCCGTGCAGGTCAACGGCGGCGGCGAGCCGTTCGAAGGTGCCACACCCGAGGAAGTCTTCACCGACGTCAGCTTCACCCCCGACGGCACCCTCGTCGCCGCCGTCGCCGAGGGAACGATCGGGCCCATGTCGGCCGGGCAGCACTACGCCACGGTGAAGAACCCGGAGCGCTACCTCTCCGACGACGGGCGCCGCGTGCGCGAGGCCGCGATGAAGAGCCCGGCGTCGAGTACGTCACCGGCGCCGTCGACGTCCACCACCAAGCCGGAGAACGCCGGCAAGAAGACCGACTGCACCAAGGCCAAGTGCATCGCGCTGACCTTCGACGACGGCCCGGGCCCGGACACGAACTCGATCCTCGACACCCTCGAGAAGAAGAAAGCGCGCGCCACCTTCTTCACCCTCGGCCCGGCCGTCCAGGCCGCGCCCGCCACCGTGCGGCGCATGGTGAAGCTCGGCATGGGAGTCGGCAACCACAGTTGGTCGCACCCGCAGTTCACCACCCTCACCGACGCCCAGGTGACGAGCGAGATCACCCGCACCGCCGACGTTCTCAAGAAGATCACGGGCAGTGACCCGGTCGCCGTTCGCCCGCCCTACGGCGCCTACACCGAGGCGACGCCGCACGCCGGCGCGCCCTTCGTCCTGTGGGACATCGACACCGAGGACTGGAAGAACCGCAACGCCGACACGACGACCAAGCGTGTCGTCGACGGCGCGCACCCGGGCGCCATCGTCCTCATGCACGACATTCACCCGTCGACGGCGAAGGCCGTGCCCGGCATCGTCGACGAGCTGCAGAAGCAGGGTTACACCCTCGTCACGATCGACGAGCTGATCCCGTCGATGACGAAGGACGGCGTTTACTCGAGCGCGCCGACGAAGTAGGCACGACATGACGAAGCCCGCTCACCTCGTGAGGTGAGCGGGCTTCGTCACGGCTCGATCAGGGCGTGACGAGTTCGCGCAGACGCTGCGGGCCGACGGCCAGCAGGAGCGTGGGAAGGCGCGGGCCCGTGTCCTTGCCGATGAGCAGGTTGTAGAGCAGCTTGAAGAACTCCCTCTGGCTCGCACCGAGCTCGGCGGCCGTCTCGGGGTCGGCCTTGCGGTCGGGGCGGAAGTTCGCGTCCTTGCCCGCCTGAACCTTCGGTACTCCGTAGACCTGGGTGGTGAGTCCGTCGAGCGTCCACGCGTCCTCGATGCGGCCGAGGCCCTCGGCGCCGTCGACGTCCTTGCCGTCGAGCAGGATGCGGAGCTGCTCGCGCTGCGAGTCGGTGGCCGCGGCGATGCCCGCCTCGTCCTTCGTCTCGCGCACGACAGTGCGCTCGTCGTCGGGCATGTACCGCTCGACCCAGCGCTCCACGCAGCTCAGGCGCGGACGCAGGACGTCGAGGCTCGAGGGCGCGTTCGCCGGGTCGAGGTTGCCGACGATGCGAAGCGTCTGCTCCTCATCGCCCGTCGTGATGTCGTTGATGCTCGCGAGGGTGCGGTAGGCCACCGGGTGCGGCGTGGAGGGCAGCTCGCCCTCGGCCGTCGTCGAGGCGCGCACGAGCGCAGCCACGTCACCGGGCTGGCCCTTCTCGGAGCCCACCTTGGCCACGAGCGCGTCCCACTCGTCGTACATGCGCTGCACGTCGGAGTCGAACGCGACGGTGAAGCTCTGGTTGGGCTTCTTGCGCGCGTACAGCCAGCGCAGCAGCGCGGGCTCCATGATTGTCAGGGCGTCGGTGGGAATCGGCACGCCACCCTTGGACGAGCTCATCTTCGCCATGCCCTTGATGCCCACGAAGGCGTACATCGGGCCGAGGGGACGCTCCCACCCGAAGATGGGTGCCACGTCCTTGCCGACGACGAATGAACTGCCGGGGCTCTGGTGGTCGACGCCGGAGGGCTCGAAGACGATGCCCTCGTACTTCCAGCGCATCGGCCAGTCGATCTTCCACACGAGCTTGCCGTTGTGGTGCTCGCGCAGAACGACCGTCTCCTCGTGGCCGCAGCGGCACGTGTAGGTGAGGTCGGTGGTCTCGTCGTCGTAGGCGGTGACGGTGGTGAAGTCGGTGCCGCACTTCGAGCAGTAGGGCTTGTACGGGTAGTAGCCGCTCGAGCTGCCGCCGTCGTCCTCACCGGCCGCGCCGGAGCCCTCTTCTGCCTCGGCCGCCGCGGCCTGCTCCTCCTCCGACAGGACGGGCGCCTTCTTGCCACCCTTGACGGGCTTCGCAGCGGCGTCGTCCTTGGGAAGCGTGCGGTAGCGGGCGAGGATGGCGTCGAGCTCGTCGCGCTTGCTCATCGCGAAGAGGATCTCGTCGGTGTAGGCCCCGGACGTGTACTGCTCGGTCTGGCTGATGCCGCGGTAGACGACACCGAGGGCGTCGAGGCCGGCCTCGAACTCGGTGCGGAAGTGCTCGGCCCAGCTCGACGCGCTGGAACCCTTCGGCGCAGGCACGCGCGTGAGCGGCATGCCGATGTACTGCTGCCAGGAGTCGTCGACGTTCGGGACGTTGGGCACCTTGCGGTAGCGGTCGAAGTCGTCCCAGCTGATGATGTGCTCGCACTCGACGCCGCGGCGGCGGATCTCGTCGACGACGAGGTGCGGGGTCATGACCTCGCGCAGGTTGCCGAGGTGCACCGGGCCAGAGGGGCTGATGCCGGAGGCGACGACGACCTTCGTGCCGCGGCGTTCGGCCTCGGCGATCGTCTCGTCGGCAAGTCGGGAAACCCAGTCGGCGTCGGGCGGCAGCACAGTAGTCACCCGGCCAGTTTAGAGGGCGGCGGCGCGGCGGCTCGACCGGGTTTCGGCGCGTTTGGCGACGGAGGGGTCACCTCATGCCGTTGGGCGGAGTTTGCTGCGGTCGGGCCGAGGCAGCGACTACCCAACCGCAGGGAAGTCTGCCCAGCGCCGAGGGCGTCGAGCGGGCGTACTCGGCTCAGATCTTGGCGAGCCAGGCTCGGTGGGAGCCGTCGAAGGGCGCTTCACCGTTCTCGATCATCGAGCGGACGGCGTCGGCCGCTTCGCGAGCAGCCGTGACGAGCCGTGCCGGGTAGGCGAAGTCGCGCGTGTGCGCCTCGAACTCGTCCTCGTCGTCGATCTCGACGACGCCCGTCGTCCGCTTGATGACGTCGAGGTCGAGGTCGAGCGTGAAGGCTTCGCCCTGGTTGACGGTGGTCGGCGTCGTGATGTCGACGTAGACCTCGATCGTGCGGCTGCGCCCGGCGGGTTCGGCGTTGAACGTGGCGACCCACCACTGCTCGTCAGGAATGAGCACGACGTGGTTGCACGGCACCTTCTGGCTCGTGCCGGGCTTGCTCACCTCGGTGCCCTTGCGCCCGCCGAGCCACAGGCCGTTGGCGTCCTGGCCGAGGATCTCCAGTTCGCTGCCCCAGTGCTCGTCGCCGTTGTACTTGCCGAATTGAAGTCGTGTTTTCTCGCGCGCCACGTCGTCAGCCTACCGAGAGGGGTGGTTCGGGGCGTCCGATGCGAACTTCGGCGCGATGCCGGACCGGACGGCACGACGAACGGGTGAGGGCAGCCGGGAGAACCGCGCGAGGGTTCGGTCGAGTTCGCGCAGTGTGGCGAAGGAGCCCGACAGCGCGCCCGGTTCGGCGCCGTCGACGAGCACTGTGCCGAGCATGCCCGACAGGGCTGCCTCGACGACGCTCGCGGGCGAGACGAGCCCCTCGACGGGACTGTCGACCATCGCTCGCTCGAGCGCCTCGCCGACGACCGTGCGCCACTCGCCGAGCAACTCCCGCGCCAGCTTCGCCAGCGCCTCGTCCTGCCCCGCAGCGGCGAGGAGCTGAGCCATGAGCGCCGCACCGCCGTCAGCGCGGTCGGTGCCGAGTTCGGCCTTCACGGCGTCGAGGACCTCGCCGAGCCCGTGGGCCGAGGCGAGGGCCTCGCGGTACCGCTCAAGCGCCTCGTCGACGGACTCGCGGTAGGCGGCCGCGACGAGGTCGCCCAGGGTGCCGAAGTGGTAGAAGATCAGCGCCTGGTTGACGCCTGCCTCGGCCGCCACGGATCGCGCCGTGACGGACGCGAGTCCGCGCCGTCCGACGATCGTGACGACGGCCGCACGGAGACGGCGCTGGGTGAGTGCGGCTGCTTCCCTCGCCATGGAACTCCTCCCCCGAAACCCTTGAGGAGTCGCTCAATGAGCCCTACATCAGCAATTGAGCAACCGCTCAAATTTGCGGAGAAGGGCGGAACGCCATGTCACAGCACGTCACCTCGGGTACGACGCGTCCGACGCCCCCCTCACCCGGCTTCTCGCGGCACGACGCTCGACTCGTGGCGATCCTGAGCGGAGGACTCGGCGCAATCGGCGCAGTGGTCGGACTCGCCGTCGGTCTCAGGAAATATACGCCGACGGCGTGGTTTGCGGCGCTCGAGGTCGGTGCGCCCGCTGCCTGGCGCGGGGTTGATGCTCGGACTCACCATCGTCGGAGTGCGCCGCCTGGCCGCCCGGCGCCGTCGCGCTCACTGATCACGGACCCGAAATCGTCCCTTCTTTTGCGCGACCGGATGCCCCGCCCACCACAAGCACAGAAATCTTCCCCACGTGTGCGCAAGCAAGCGCCTTGCACACCACGAGGGAAGAGACCTTCCCTTCTTGCGCGCAAGCAGACGTCTTGGACACAAGAAGGGAAGAAAACATCCCAATTCGGACCGACCCGACCCGACGCGACGCAGGCCATGTCCCGAAGACGCGGACGAGGTCACGTCCGAGCAGCAACGAAAGCCGAAACCCCAGAATGGCACCACGCTGGAAGCGGACGCCGTGAGGTCGAGCGCGGCGCGAAGCAGCGGCTGAGCTTGCGAAGCCGGTGCGAGCCCCGCGCACGACCTCACGGCCCGAAGCCCTGTCGCACCGAGCGAAGGCCCCCGAATTGCGAGCTCGCTCGCAGTTCGGGGGCCTTCGCCGGAAGACGGGGCGAGGGAAGGCTCAGACCAGCTCGTGGCGCTGAATGATCTCGTCGCGGCCGGGGCCGACGCCGATGGCGGAGATGCGTGCGCCGATCTGCTCCTCGACGAAGAGGATGTACTTCTGCGCGTTTTCCGGCAGGTCCTCGAAGGTGCGGCAGCCGGTGATGTCCTGCTTCCAACCGGGCAGCATTTCGTAGACGGGCTTCGCGTGGTGGAAGTCGGTCTGGTTCTCGGGCATCTCGTCGAAGCGCTTGCCGTCGACCTCGTAGGCGACGCAGACGGGGATCTCGTCGAAGGTGTCGAGGTTGTCGAGCTTCGTCACGACGAAGTCGGTGACGCCGTTGACGCGTGCGGCGTAGCGGCCGATGACGACGTCGAGCCAGCCGACGCGGCGCGGGCGGCCGGTCGTCGTGCCGAACTCGTGGCCGATCTCGCGGAGGGTGTCACCGACCTCGTCGTGCAATTCGGTCGGGAACGGGCCCTCGCCGACGCGCGTGGTGAACGCCTTGAGGATGGCGATGACGCGGTCGATGCGCGTGGGCGGGATGCCGGCGCCGGTGCAGGCGCCCGCGGAGATGGCGTTGGACGACGTCACGTACGGGTAGGTGCCGTGGTCGACGTCGAGCAGCGTGGCCTGGCCGGCCTCGCAGAGGACGACCTCGTCGGCGTCGAGAGCCTTGCCGAGGAGCAAGGACGTGTCGGCCACCATGGGGCGCAGGCGCTCGGCGTACTGCAGCAGGTCCTCGACGACCTCGTCGACCTCGATGGCGCGGCGGTTGTACGTCTTGACGAGCAGCTGGTTCTTCAGTTCGAGCGCCGCTTCGACCTTCTGGCGCAGGATCGACTCGTCGAAGATGTCCTGCACGCGGATGCCGATGCGGTTCATCTTGTCGGCGTACGTGGGGCCGATGCCGCGGCCGGTGGTGCCGATCTTGCGCTGGCCGAGGAAACGCTCGGACACCTGGTCGATGACCTTGTTGTAACGCGGGATGAGGTGCGCGTTGGAGGACACGACGAGCTTGGACGTGTCGACGCCGCGGGCCCCGAGAGCGTCGAGCTCCTCGAAGAGGACGCCGAGGTCGACGACAACGCCGTTGGCGATGACGGGCGTGACGCCCGGCGTCAGGATGCCCGAGGGCAACAGGTGCAGGGCGTACTTCTCGCCGCCCACGACGACGGTGTGGCCGGCGTTGTTACCGCCGTTGAACTTCACGACGTAGTCGATGCGACTTCCGAGGAGGTCGGTGGCCTTGCCCTTGCCTTCGTCGCCCCACTGGGCACCGACGAGCACGATTGCCGGCATGCGGATCAACTGCCTTTGGTTGCTGCTGGGCCGACGCCCTCGGGCGCGGCGCGTGCCGTGCGGCACACCCGCGCGGGGCGTCGACTCTTACCGCCCAAGGGTACCCGCTCGCCTCGTCGGGGCCGTGATGACGCTCACTGCGGCATGGGGACGTTCAGGCTCCGGAGCTTCTTCGCTGACCTGAGCCGACGATTCCGCGCTCGGTCAGTTCGACCGCCAGTTGGAAGCGTGTCTCGACGTCGCACTCGTCCATGAGCGCGGCGATCCGACGGCGGACGGTGCGCAGGCTGACGCCGAGCACGCGGGCGATGGCCTCGTCCTTGAGGCCGGCCTGCATGAGCTCGACGAGACGCTCCGATGTCGTGTCGACGCCGTCGTCGACGGTGGACGAGGCTGCCCAGAGGCGGTCGAACAGTTCGACGAAGGCCCGCACGACGACGGGATCCCGCAGCACGGCGTATCGGCCCTCGTCACCGCCCCACTCGGTGTTGGCGAGGACGAGATCGGTGCCGTAACAGACGAATTCGTTCGGGATGTGGTTGGCGAGGCGCTGACTCTCCCCCATGGCTGCCCACTGGGCCACCTCGAGGGTGCGGCTGCTCGCGGCGTCGAACTCGTGCAGTCCGTAGAGCCCGCGCCCCTCCTCGACGAGGCGGCACAGGACGGGCTGTTCGTCGGGCGTGAAGGCGACGGCGTCGGTGTGCGTCATGCGGATGGGGCCGGACGTCGAGGCGGCCAAGTGCTCCATGACATCGGCGAGGCCGGAGGCGTCGATGTACTCGCGGGCGGGCTCGTCGGACAACGAGTGCTCCTGCCCGGCACGGTGGTCGCCGGCGAATCCGTCGATGGCGTCACGCAGCCGGGCGAGGTCTCGGCGGCGTTCCGCGAGGCGCGCCTCCTCGGCCGAGAGGATGCGCTCGAGGCCGGCGCGCGGGTGGTCGGCCTGGACGAGCCCTTCCTCGTTGATCCGGACGAGCCGCATGGCGCGCAGCGCCTCTGTGGCGTCGTCGATCTCGGCGGTGGACCGGTTGAGGCGCGCGGCATACACGGACGCGGGACGCGCCTGATCGCGCAGCACCTGGCGGTAGAGCTGTTCGGCAAGGTCGTCGAGGCCGAGGACGGCGAGGCGGTTCACGCGTCCACATTAGGACAGACGAGGGGGACATGACCCCTCCCGGCCATGTCCCCCTCGTCCCCGCCACCGCGGACGGTGGCAGACGATGCGCACGCTGTTCCCTCGTTCGCTCGTCCCCCAGAGACGAACGCTCCCTGAACGCGCCATCGCACACCTCTGACGCAGGCGGGTGACGATCGGTTCCCTCACGTGACGACGAATCGGGACAGCACCAACGCGAGTCGCGCCGGGGCTCGATCAGCTGGTCAGAGGCCGAGCTCGCGAGCGCCCGTGGCCGAGGAGTCGCGCAGGAAGTCGGCGCAGCGACGCTGTTCGTCGGTTTCGCCGATGGCGCCGGCGGCCTTGCTCAGCGCGCCGAGTGCACGCAGGAAGCCGCGGTTCGGCTCGTGCTCCCACGGCACCGGGCCCTGGCCGCGCCAGCCGGCCTTGCGCAGCGAGTCGAGCCCGCGGTGGTAGCCGGTGCGGGCGTAGGCGTACCCCTCGACGGCCTCGCCGTCGTCGAGCGCGTCCTCGGCGAGCTGGGCCCACACGAGCGAGCTGGCCGGGTACATGCGGGCCACGTCACGCGGGTGGACCCCGGCGTCGAGCTTGGCGGCAGCCGGGTCGACGTCGAGCTTGGTCTCGGGGATGCCCAGAAGATTGTCCATGAGGCCATTCAAGCATCGGGTTCCGACAACGCTGCTGCACCGTCGGGTGCGGTTGCGGGGACTTCCCGCCCGGGCATTGTCATGAATGCCGTGTGGCCCCGAGCGGAACGTCCCCCACAGGGTGGTGCCGTTGTCAGTGATCGCCGCCATACTCGAGGTATGAGCAGCGACAGCACACACGAATGGCGCAGTGGGCCGGGCGAGATCGCCGAGCGAACACTGGAATCCATCGACCGGTGGTGGCGCGCCGCGAACTACCTTTCGGTCGGTCAGATCTACCTCCTGGACAACCCCCTGCTGCGTGAGCCGCTGCAGGCGGAGCACGTCAAGCCACGCCTGCTCGGCCACTGGGGCACGACGCCCGGCCTGAACTTCCTCTACGCCCACCTCAACCGCGTCATCGCCGAGCGCTCGCAGCCGACGCTGTACGTCACCGGCCCCGGCCACGGTGGCCCCGGCATGGTGGCGAACACCTACCTCGAGGGCACCTACTCGCAGATCTACCCGCGTGTGGGGCTCGACGAGGCGGGCCTGCAGAGGCTGTTCAAGCAGTTCAGTTTCCCCGGGGGCATCCCCTC
The DNA here is from genome assembly GCF_004151355.1 of Dermacoccus sp. 147Ba. NCBI lineage: Bacteria > Bacillati > Actinomycetota > Actinomycetes > Micrococcales > Dermacoccaceae > Dermacoccus > Dermacoccus sp. 147Ba. The sequence continues at coordinate 201,293 of NZ_SEHL01000005.1, read as the reverse complement.
CCACGCCGCCCCGGAGACCCCCGGTTCGATCCACGAGGGCGGTGAACTCGGTTACGCACTCAGCCACGCCTACGGCGCGGTGTTCGACAACCCCGACCTTCTCGCGTTCACCGTCATCGGCGACGGTGAGGCCGAAACCGGCCCGCTCGCCACCTCGTGGCACTCGAACAAGTTCCTCAACCCGGTCACGGACGGCGTCGTCCTGCCGGTGCTGCACCTCAACGGCTACAAGATCGCGAACCCCACGGTGCTCGCGCGCATCGACGACGCCGAACTCGACGCGCTCATGCGCGGATACGGCCACACCCCGTTCGTCTTCACCGCAGGCTTCGACGACGAGGACCACACCTCGGTGCACCGGCGCTTCGCGCAGCTTCTCGACGAGGTGCTCGACGAGATCGCCCGCATCAAGCGCGAGGCGCACGAGGTCGGCGCGGAGAAGGCCGAACGTCCGCGCTGGCCCATGATCGTCTTCCGCACGCCGAAGGGATGGACCGGCCCGAAGACGATCGACGGCAAGATCACCGAGGGGCACTGGCGCAGCCATCAGGTGCCGCTGTCGAGCGCCCGCGACACCGACGAGCACCTGCACGATCTCGAGAAGTGGCTCTCGAGTTACGGGCCCGACGACCTGTTCGACGAATCCGGCTGCGTGGCCGAGGACATTCGTGGTCTCGCACCCGCGGACGAACTGCGCATGGGCGCAACCCCGTACGCCAACGGCGGTGAGCTGCGCGTCGACCTAGACCTGCCCGATTTCCGCGATCACGCCGTGGAGCGCAGCGGCGACGACGAGCGTGGCTCGGTGACATCGGAGGGCACACGCGTCCTGGGCGAGTGGTTGGCCGAGGTCATGGCTGCGAACCCGAACAACTTCCGACTCTTCGGCCCGGACGAGACGGCTTCTAATCGTCTGCAGGGCGTCTACGAGACGTCCCCCAAGCAGTGGCTCGGTGACTACGAGCCGAACGATTCGGGCGACCCCATGGCGCGTGTCGGCAAGGTCATGGAGATGCTCTCGGAGCACCAGTGCCAAGGCTGGCTCGAGGGTTATCTGCTGACCGGTCGTCACGGTGTGATGTCCTCCTACGAGGCCTTCATCCACATCGTCGACTCGATGGTCAATCAGCACGCCAAGTGGCTCAAGGTGACGAACGAGATCCCGTGGCGGCGCCCCATCAGCTCGCTCAACTACCTCTTGAGCTCCCACGTGTGGCGTCAGGATCACAACGGTTTCAGCCATCAGGATCCGGGGTTCATCGACCACGTCGTGAACAAGAAGGCCGAGGTCGTGCGCGTCTACCTGCCGCCGGACGCGAACACGCTGTTGTCGACGTTCGACCACGTCCTGCGCACGTCGCAGTACGTCAACGTCGTTGTCGCGGGCAAGCAACCGAACCCGGTGTGGTTGTCGATGGACGAGGCGGTGCGCCACTGCGCGCGTGGCCTCGGCATCTGGGAATGGGCCGGAACCGAGGATGAGGGCGGGGAACCCGACGTCGTCCTCGCCTGCGCGGGTGACATCCCGACGGTCGAGGTGCTGGCGGCCGCCGGCATCCTAAAGGACCGGCTGCCGCAGTTGAAGGTTCGGGTGGTCAACGTCGTCGACCTCATGCGTCTGCAGTCGTCCGAGGAGCACCCGCACGGCCTCTCGCAGCGCGAGTTCGATGCGATCTTCACCACCGACAAGCCGGTGGTCTTCGCCTACCACGGTTACCCCTGGCTCATCCATCGTCTGACCTACCGACGCACCGGCCACGCGAACCTGCAAGTGCGCGGCTTCATCGAGGAGGGCACCACCACGACGCCGTTCGACATGGTGATGCGCAACAACCTCGACCGGTACCACCTCGTCATGGACGTGCTGGATCGCGTCGAGGGGCTCGGAGCCCGTACGGCCGGTCTGCGCCAGGAGATGCAGGACGCCCGCCTGGAGGCACGCGCGTATGCGTACGAGAACGGCGAGGACATCCCGGTCGTGGCGAAGTGGGTGTGGTCGGACGCCGGCGACACCGCCACCGAGCGCGGCGGTCCCCAGCAGGATACCGGTGGCGACAACGGCTGATCGTCGGGTGCTTGCGCCCCACGGCGACGGCGGGCGCTGCTAGGCTCCCGTCGTCGCCTCAAGATCGAGGAACCCGGTGAGAATCCGGGACGGTCGCGCCACTGTGAGCGGGTTTTCCGCGAGTCAGGAACTCGAGGGCGAAGCATTGTCGGGACGCGTCATCCCGGGAAGGTGCATTGCCATGCATATTGCCGAGGGCTTCTTGCCACCCCTCCACGCGGCCGCTTGGACGGCCGTCTCCGCGCCGTTCGTCGTTCACGGCGTCCGCCGCATCACGCAGATCACGCGTGAACACCCTGATTCCAAACTCCTGCTCGCCGGCGTCGGCGCCTACTCGTTCGTGCTGTCGGCCATCAAGCTGCCGTCGGTCACGGGCAGTTCGTCGCACCCGACGGGCACGGGTGAAGGCGCCGTCATCTTCAAGCCACCCGTCATGGCCGCGTTGGGCACGATCGTGCTCATCTTCCAGGCGTTGCTGCTCGCGCACGGCGGCCTGACGACGTTGGGCGCCAACGTGTTCTCCATGGCGATCGTCGGGCCGTGGGTCGCCTACGGCACCTACCGTCTCCTGGGCCGGGCGCCGTTCTCGGTGGCCGTCTTCTTCGCCGTCGCCCTGGCCGACCTGGCCACGTACGTCGTCACCGCCACGCAGCTGGCCATCGCGTTCCCCGACGCCCAGAGCGGCTTCTTCGGCGCATGGTCGCGCTTCCTCGGCCTGTTCGCGCTCACTCAGATTCCGCTCGCCATCGTTGAGGGCCTCATCGGCGTGCTCCTCATGAACGCCCTGCGTTCGTGGGCGGGCCCGCAGCTGCAGGGCCTCGGCTTCGGCAAGGGCCGCCGCGATGTCTTCGACGACGAGCCTGGCGAATCCGACACTCCCGCCACGACCGACGACACCCTCAACACGCCCGCCGGAGGTGCCCGATGAAGCGCTCGACCGTGTGGAAGAACGTCGCACTTCTCGCCCTGGCGGCCGTCGTGTTCGCTATCGCCCTGCTCATGGGCACCCACTCCGGCGGTGAGTTCGGCGGAACGGACGCCGCTGCCTCCGAGCAGATCGAGGCCTCGAACAAGGACTACGAGCCGTGGTTCTCGCCGATCTGGGAGCAGCCCGGCGGCGAGGTCGAATCCGGCCTCTTCGCGCTGCAGGCAGCGATCGGCGCCGGCATTCTCGGCTTCGTGCTCGGCACGTTCCGCGAGCGCCGTAAGCGTTCGACGGAAACGGCGCCGAACGCCGACGACTCCCCGCAGAACGCCGCACGCACCCCCGAGTCGACAACCCACAGCAGCTGACCGTGGGAGCCAGGACGGGCCCCGGCCCGGCCGTCGATCGCGCCGCCTGGAGCAACAGGTGGCGCGATCGCTCCGTTCTCGAGAAGTCGGTGCTCAGTTTCGGGCTGCTCGTCGTCGCGATGGTGACGCGGGCGCCCTGGCTCCACGCCGCCCTCGTCGTGGTCTGCCTGGTCGCGATCCTCGTCGGCGCCCGCGTCGAACCGAGGCTCGCCTCGCGCGTGCTCACGCTGCCGGTGACGTTCATCGTGATCGGCGCACTCGTGGCGGCGGTGTCGATCGGCCACCCCGCTCCTGACGCCGTGTGGTCGTTCGGCCCGTTCTGGTCGGCGCCGGCGTCGATCGAGCGTTCCGTCGAGACGGTCGGCCGCTCACTCGCGGCGGCCTCGGCCCTCATGCTGCTCGCCCTCACCACCCCAATGACCGACCTCCTGACGGCGGCCCGTCGCGCCAAGGTGCCCGCGACGATGGTGGAGATCGCGGGCCTCGTCTACCGGATGCTCTTCGTCCTCCTCGACGTGGCAGGCAACGTCCGGGCTACGCAGGAGGCCCGCCTTGGGTACGCATCGGCGCGCATCGCCCGGGCCAGCGTCGCGTCGTTGCTGTCCGCCACGCTCCGAACGGCCTGGGTGCGGGCTCAGCGTCTCGGCGAAGGGCTCGAAGGGCGCGGCTTCGACGGCGCGCTCGTCGTCACGCCCCGGGCGCAGAACGTCTCGGTGCCGTTCGTCGGCCTCAGCGCTTGCGTGGTCATGGCGCTGGGCGTCGTCGCGGTGATGACCCGATGAGTGCGCTCGCCCTGCACGGGGTCAGCGTCCGGTACGGCCGCGACGCGTGGGTGCTGCGCGACGCCGACGTGGAGGTCGAGGCGGGCCGTCGCCTCGCGCTCATCGGCGCCAACGGTGCGGGCAAGACGACGCTCCTGCGGACCTTGAGCGGCAGCCTGCGGCCCACCGCCGGCGAGGTCCTCGTCGACGAGACGCCCCTGAACTTCAAGCGCACAGCACTCACCACCCACCGCCGCGCCGTGCAGCTCGTCCTACAGGATCCGGACGATCAGCTCTTCTCCGCCGATGTCCACGCCGAGATCTCCTACGGCCCCACCAACCTCGGACTCGACCCCGACGCCGTCCGTGCGCGGGTGGCAGAGACCGCTGAACTGTTGGGCATCACCGAGCTGCTCACCCGCCCCGTGCATCACCTCTCGTACGGCCAGCGCAAACGCGTCGCCCTCGCCGGCGCCGTGGCGATGCAGCCGCGCTTCCTCCTGCTCGACGAGCCGACGGCCGGCCTCGACCCCGCCGGATGCGCGGCTCTCCTCGCGTGTCTCGAGCGGCTCGAAGGCGCGGGCACGACCGTCGTCCTGTCGACCCACGACATGGCGCTCGTGTGGGAGTGGGCCGACACCGTCACGCTGCTCGACGCCGGGCGTGCTGTCAGTGACGACGCCGGCGCCCTCCTGGGCGACGCCGACCTCCTGCGTCACGCGCAGCTCGATCGACCGTGGCAGGCGGACCTGCTCGACGCCGCAGGCCTCCCCGTCTCGGCAGCCGACCGCCCGCGTTCCCGCGCTGACGTTCTGGCGGCAGCCCTCCACCGCTGAACGCCGCACAACGAAACGAGCGGCCGGCCCACGATTGTTCGTGGACGGGCCGCTCGCGTCGAACGACTCGGGTGAGGCGTCAGGCCTTCTTGGCGCCCTGGCTCTTGCCGGCGGAGCCGAGGTGCTCACACGCCTCGACGACGCGCTTGGCCATGCCCTCCTCGGCAGCCTTGCCCCAGGCGCGCGGGTCGTACTGCTTCTTGTTGCCGACCTCGCCGTCGATCTTGAGGACGCCCTCGTAGTTGCCGAGCATCCAGCCGGCGATCGGGCGGGTGAAGGCGTACTGCGTGTCGGTGTCGACGTTCATCTTGACGACGCCGTACGACACGGCCTCCTTGATCTCCTCCTCCGACGAGCCCGAGCCACCGTGGAAGACGAGGTGGAACGGCTTGTCCTCGGCCTCGGAGAACTTGGCCTTGACGGCGTCCTGCGCGTCCTTGAGCACGGACGGGCGCAGCTGGACGTTGCCCGGCTTGTAGACGCCGTGCACGTTTCCGAAGGTGAGGGCCGTCATGTAGTACACGTCGGTACCGGCGCCGAGAGCCTCGGCCGTGGCGATGGCGTCCTCGGGCGTGGAGTACAGCTGGTCGTTGATCTCGTTGTCGACGCCGTCCTCTTCACCGCCGACGACACCGACCTCGATCTCGAGGATGATGTTCGCCTGCTGGCACTTGTCGAGCAGCTCCTTGGCGATCTCGAGGTTCTCCTCGAGCGGAACGGCCGAACCGTCCCACATGTGCGACTGGAAGTACGGCTGACCGCCGTCCTTGACGCGCTCGATCGAGGCGTCGACGAGCGGGCGGACGAAGCTGTCGAGCTTGTCCTTCGGGCAGTGGTCGGTGTGCAGGGCGATGTTGACGTCGTGGTTCTTCGCCACCTCGTGGGCGAAGGCCGACATCGCGAGGGCGCCGGTGACCATGTTCTTCACCGTGGGGCCCGAGAAGTACTCGGCGCCACCGGTGGAAACCTGGATGATGCCGTCCGAACCGGCCTCGGCGAAACCACGGATGGCGGCGTTCAGCGTCTGCGACGACGAAACGTTGATGGCCGGGTACGCGAAGCCCTCACGCTTCGCACGGTCGAGCATCTCGCGGTAAACCTCGGGGGTTGCGATGGGCATGTCCACTCCCTTGTCGATCTGCGGTTCGCGGGCCGTACCGGGTGCTGGCACGGCCGTCCGATTCATCCTTTCACGCACCACACGGACGTGGGCGTTACGGCGCCGGACGGGCCGAGGAGTGAGCAGCGATGCTCAGCTTTCGGACACTGACACTGCGGGGTCATTCGCCGATGCGCTGGCCGAACACGTGCCGACGGATCCAGGCGTGCATCGTGACGGCGGCCGCGGCGCCGGCGTTGATCGAGCGCGTCGAGCCGAACTGCGCGATGTCGAGAACGGCGTCGGCCTTCTCGAGCGCTTCCGCGCTGACGCCAGGGCCCTCCTGACCGAACAGCAGGACGCAGTGTCGCGGCAGGTCGAACGTCTCGAGGGGCACGCTGCCCGCGACGTTGTCGATGGCGTAGACGGGCATGCGCGTCGCGTTACCCGCGGCGTCAGCCGGGCCCGCGGTCGCCACCCACGTGAGCAGGTCGTCGACCGACGTGTGGTGCATCTCGTGCTGGTACCGGTCGGTCACCATCGCGCCCCGGCGGTTCCACCGGCGCCGGCCGACGATGTGGAACGCCTTGGCGTTGAACGCGTTGGCCGTGCGGATGACGGAGCCGATGTTGAAGTCGTGCTCCCAGTTCTCCACCGCCACGTGGAAGTCGTGCCGCGACTCGTCGAGGTGCCTGACAATGGCGTCGTGGCGCCAGTATCGGAACCGGTCCTCGACGTTGCGGCGGTCGCCGTCACGCAGGAGTTTCGGGTCGAAGCGAGCGTCGAGTTCACCGTCGTCATCGAGCGGCCACGGCCCCTGCCACGGTCCGACCCCGACGACGTGATCCGGACGTTCCTCGATCGCTTCACCCACGAGCGTCAAGGGTAGTGGCCGCCCCGGCGGCCCGCGCGAACCTCTCATTTGCCCCTCACCGCCGCGGCGTTGCTCACAGGCCCCACACCGGCCACCCCGGTACGCTCGACAACGTGATGCATGCCCTCGGCCCCGACTTCATGGACCCGAACTACCTCCTCAGCCACTTCGGCGGAGCGTTCTTCTGGGTCTCCCTCGCCATCGTCTTCGTCGAGTGCGGACTGTTCTTCCCGCTCCTTCCCGGCGACTCCCTGCTCTTCGCCATCGGCATGTTCACCGCGACGTCGGCGACGAGCGGCTTCGACATCCCGCTCTACGTCTCGCTGCCCGCGCTGTGCATCGCAGCGTTCCTCGGCAACGTCGTCGGCTACGAACTCGGACGCCTGCTCGGCACACCGCTGTACGAACGCGACGGCAAGATCCTCAAGAAGAAATACTTCGAACAGACCAACGCGTTCTTCGACAAGCACGGCAACAAGGCCCTCGTCATCGGCCGATTCGTGCCCATCGTGCGCACGTTCATCACCGTCGTTGCCGGCGCCAGCCACATGGAGCGCAAGCGCTTCTTCACGTGGTCGGCCGTGGGCGCCGTGCTGTGGGTCTTCTCCATCACGTTCGCCGGGTATTTCCTCGGCAAGGCCTTCCCCGGCCTCGGCAAGAACATCGACATCGCCATCATGGCCATCGTCCTCGTGAGCGTGCTGCCGATGGCCTACGAGTGGTTCGCCCACCGCCGTCGCACCAAGGCTCTCGTCAAGGAAGCCGGCGACATCATCGACCACGACCCGACGAACTGACTTCCTCGCCGCATTGTGCGGCTCGACCTCAGGCCCCCGAGAAGGTTCTCGGGGGCCTGAGGTTTTCTCGCGCGATACGACACGGTTCGGGAGAGGCCGTCGTTCCGTGTTGCACGCTCACGACGGCGACATCGCGGGCCCACCGGGGCCACTAGGATCGGACGTGTGGATACCCAGGCCGTCCTGACCATGCTGCAAGAAGCCGCCGACGAGTTCATCAACCCCCGATTCGAATCTCTCGCCCGACACGAGGTCATGGAGAAGAACCCCGGCGACCTCGTGACGGTCGCCGACCGCGAGGCCGAGGTCGCCATCACCGCCCGCCTTCTGGACGCCTACCCGGACGCACTCATCGTCGGCGAGGAAGCGGTCGCCGCCGACCCGAGCATCCTCGACCGAACCGAGCACGCCGATCACTGGTTCACCGTCGACCCGGTCGACGGCACGAAGAACTTCGTCCACGGCTCCCCCGACCACGGCGTCATGGTGGCCGAGATGCGCGGCGGCGACGTCGTCCGCAGCTGGATGTGGCAGCCGCAGCACGGCGTCGCCTACGTGGCCGAGAAGGGCGCGGGCGCGTTCCGCAACGGTGAGCGCATCGCCCCGCGCACCGTCGGCGAGGTTGCCCAGGGCGTCACGTCGCGCCCCACCCGCGTCGGTGAGTCGCTCGACGGCCTGCCGCCGCTCAAGCTCTCCTGGGTGTGCTGCGCCGTCGACTACCCGCAGATCGCCTCCGGCGGCGCCGACTACATCCTCTACGTCACGACGAAGCCCTGGGACCACGCACCCGGCGCGCTGTTCATCCGCGAATCGGGTGGTGTTTCCGCCTACGCCGACGGCACCGACTACGACCCGCGCTTCGAGCGCACTCCGACTCCGCTGCTCGTCGCCGCCGACCCGCAGCTGCACGAGCGCCTGCGCTCACACCTGTGACCTCACCTCTGGCGATCGCACATCGAGGCTGACGACCTTCAGCTCGTGAACCCGAGGCGTCGCGCCGCCATCTGGTTGAGGATCTCCACCGTGCCCCCGCCGATGCCGAGGATGCGCACGTCGCGGTACTGACGCTCGACCTCCGACTCGGCCATGTAACCCGTGCCACCGAAGAGCTGCAGGGCCTTGGACGCCACCCACTCGGCGGTCTCCGTGGCCGTGTTCTTCGCGAAACACACTGCAGGAATCAGGGATTCGACGCTCTCGCCCTCCTCGTACCGGTCGACGACGTGTCTGGTGTAGACGCGGGCGACGTCGATTCGCCCTGCCATGCGGGCCAGAAGGTCCTGCACGCTCTGACGCGCGATGAGCGGTTCGCCGAACGTCCGGCGCTCACGCGCCCACGCCACCGCAAGATCGAGGCAGCGCTGCGCTTGCGAGTACCCCTGCGCTGCGAGTGCCACCCGCTCGGACACGAAGGCCGAACCGATGAGCGCGAATCCCGCGTTCTCCGGACCCACGAGGTTTTCGGCGGGCACGCGGACGTCGGTGAACGACAACTCCCCCGTGTCCGACGATCGCCACCCCAGCTTCTTGAGTGGACCATTGACCGCGAAGCCGGGCGCGCCCTTCTCGATGACGAGCAAGGAGATGCCGCGAGCGCCGGGCAGGTCGACTCCGCCGGTGCGCACCGCCGTCGTGACGAAGTCGGCACGGCAGGCCGACGTGATGAAGGTCTTGGAGCCGTTGACGACGTAGGCGTCGCCGTCCCTGCGCGCCGTGGTGCGCAGGTTGCCGACATCCGAACCGCCGCTGGGTTCGGTGATGGCGAGGGACCCGACGAGTTCGCCCGCCAGCGTCGGCGCCACCCAGCGGGCGATCTGGCCCGCATCACCCGCGGCGACGATGTGGGGGCAGGCAATCCCTGCGGTGAACAGCGACGCGTACGTACCCGCGGCACCGCCGGCCTCGTGGAACGCCTCGGTGAGCGTGAGGCTCTCGCGCTGCCCACCGCCCTGTCCGCCGGCCGACTCGGGAAAACCGGTGCCGATCAGGCCCTGCCGTCCCGCTGCCTGCGACAATGAACGGGGCAGGAGACCCGCCTCCTCCCGCTCGTTCTGATGCGGCAGAACGGCGTCACGCGTGAATCGGGTGACGCTCTCGCGCAGTGCCGTGAGCTCTGGCGTCGTCCACGGATCGAGGCTCATGACGATGCGCCGCGACGCCCGGGACGGCCCGCGAAAGCTTGCGCGATCGTGGCCCAGGTGCGGGCCTCGCCCTCGAAGCGAAGGTTCAGGTCGTCGGCCGAGCGACGCTGGGTGACGAGCAGGACGAACTCCTCGAGATCACCCTCCACCCGGCCGGCGGCGTCCGGCGGCCCCCACGTCGAAAGCGCCCCTTCGCCGTCGGCCAGTTCGATGCGAAACTCCTCGGTGGGCGGTGGGACATCGTTGATCCCGTACGCGAAATCGCGCGTTCGCACCCCGAGGTGAGCGATGTCGCCGAGCCCCTCGTTCGTCGGACGGGCGAGGCCGAGTGCGTCGTAGACGTCCTGGGCGTGCGCCCAGGTCTCCATGAGCCGGGCGGTGGCCATCGACCGCGCCGACATCGGCGGGCCGAACCACGGGATGCGACCGGCGTCGCCCGGGCGGGATTCCAACGCCTCGACGAGACGTCGCCGCCCCTCGCGCCATGTCGCCAGGAGTTCTGCGCGCGGCCTGCTCGCCCACCGGTGTGCTTCGAGGTCGACGATGTCGGGTGTCGTCATCGCCTGGGCGACCAACTCCTGGAACCGGGTCGGGTCGGCGCATGCCAGCAGGGCGACCTCGTCCGTCCACGCGAGGTGGGCAACCTGGTCGGCAACGTCCCAACCGGCTGCAGGCGTCGCGCGGCGCCAGTCGGTGTCGTCACGTGCCGCGACGGCGTCATCGAGCGCATCACACTGGGTGAGGAAGGCTGCTGTGACGTCGCGAAGTTCACTCATGTGCCGATGTTGTCACCAGAACCGACACCAAACAAGCATCTTTGCTTGTTTTATTTCAGGGGAGGTCGAGCCCCTCTGTGAGATGCGGCAGCCAGGTCTCGATCACGCGCGAACGACGCTTCGAGTCGTCGGAAAGAATGTTGGCCAGCCCCAGGCCGCGCAGGAGGTCGAGAGTTACTTCGACCAGCCGGCGCACCGCCGGGTCGCTCCCATCCGCGCCGAGCATTTCGATGGTCCGCTCGTGCACGTCCTGACCGAAGCGTCGCTCGAGCTCGAGAACGCGATCACGCAGGTCATCGTCGACCGCTGCGGCCGTCCACACCGGAAGCGCGGCACGGAAAGTGATGCCCGTGAACAGCTCGGCGAGCTGATCGACGACGGCGCCCACCTTCTCGGCTCCCTCGACACCCTCGGGGGTACGAAACTCCCGCAGGAGTCGGGAGCGCTGCTCGAACATGTAGTGCAGCGCGGCCAGCGTCAGGTCCTCACGCGTGGGGAAGTGGTGCTGCAGCGCGCCGCGGCTCGTGCCCGCGTCCGCCGCGACGAGACCGACCGTCGTCTCGTTCCAGCCCCGGTTCGCCAGGGAGACCACCGCGGCGTCGAGAATGCTCTGCCGCGTGCGGCGGCTGCGCTCCTGCTTGGGTTCTGTAGTCATGAGGCCTCGAATGCTGCCAGGACGGGCCCGGAGGCGCGAATCGCCTCAGCCGAGAACCCACGCGGGGCGGCGCTTCTCACGGAAAGCGGCGATGCCCTCACGTGCCTCGTCGGAGGAGAACAGGCGCATCGACTGTGAGCCGAGGTCCGCCCGCTTTCGCTCGATTCGCACCAGGATCTCCTCGTTCAGCAGACGCTTCGTCTCCCGCAGGCCCTGCGGTGAGCAGTGAGCGAACGCGTCGGTCAGCTGTTTCAGCTCGCTCACGAGACCGTCATCGGTGGTGGCAGCGGCCGACACGAAGGAGAGCTCGGCGGCACGGGCGGCGTCGAAGGTCTCACCGGTGAGGAACACTCGCGCGGCGTCCCGGCCGGCGAGACGCGGCAGGATCGTCATAGAGACGATCGAGGCGGCCAGGCCCAGGCGTACCTCGGTGAGGGCGAAGTCCGCCTTCGGCCCCGCGACGACGAGATCGCAGGCTCCCACGAGACCCATCCCGCCGGCCCGGACATGCCCCGTGACGAGCCCGACGATCGGCTTGTCGTGAGCGAGCATGGCGACCATGAGATCGGTGACCGCGTCGGCCGGACTCTTTCGTTCCGCGCCCGGCACCGGAGGCGACGTGAGGTCGGCGCCCGCGCAGAACGTCGACCCCGTGTGAGTGAGGACCACGCAGCGCGCCGTGTCGTCGCTCTCCGCCCTGGTCAGCGCCTCGGTGAGCTTGTGTACGAGGCGAGGCGACAGGGCATTACGGTTCGCTGGCGAGTCGAGAGTGATGGTCGCGACGCCGCCCGCAACGTCGTAGCGCACCACCGGCTCCTGAGTGTTCTCGCTCATGCCTGCTCCCCCTCGGCCTCGGCGGCATCGACGACGGCCAGCACGGTGCCGGGCTCCACCTGGTCGCCCACTTTCACGTGAAGGGCGCTCACGACTCCGTCAGCGCTCGCCGTCACGGACTGTTCCATCTTCATCGCCTCGAGCCACACGAGTGGCTGACCTGCCGTGACGCTCTGGCCGACCTCGACCGCCACGTTCGTGACGACGCCGGGCATGACGGCCGTGAGCGCCCCTTCCGCGAGGCGGCTCGCAGCGTCGACGAAACGCGGCTGGGCGGCGAGGGTGCGTGTACCGAGCGCGCCGCCGTCGACGACGACCGTGGCGCCGTCTCGATAGCGGTCGACACGGAACGTGCGCACGACGCCGTCGATCTGCAGGCGCACCTCGCCGCCTGAGGCGCTGAACACCTCGAGCGATTCGATGCCGCCCGGAAGCTCGGCGAACTCCACCCGCCCGCGCCGCTCGCGGTAGCGCACCTCGAACGACTCGTCGCCGAGCGCGTAAGTCCGGTTCTGGTACTCACCCGCCAGGGAGCGGAAGCCCGCGGGGAAGCCACCGGTCGGCCCGTCACGCCAGGCGTCGACACTCCGGTCCGCGAGAGCGCTGACGCAGGCCGCCAGCCCGGCGTTCAGGCCGGCGTCCGGCACGAGGTCCTGCGGCGGGTGCATCGTGTAGAAGCGTGTGTCGAAGTCGCCCTCGAGGAAGTCCGGCGACAGCAGCGTCGCCACGAGCAGATCACGGTTCGTCGTGAGGCCGTGGACCTTCGCCCTGCGCAAGGCCTGCGCGAGACGACGCACCGCCGTGGCGCGCTCGTCGGCGAACGAGATGACCTTCGCGATCATCGGGTCGTAGTGGATGCCGATTTCCGAACCGCTCTCCACGCCCGCGTCCAGGCGAATGCCACCGGACGCCGGCGGGGTGAACGTCGTCTCGACGAAGGGCACCTCGAGCAGTTCGAGCGTGCCGCTCGCCGGAGCCCAGTCCGTCAGCGGATCCTCCGCGTAGAGGCGCGCCTCAACTGAATACCCGCGCATCACAGGCTCGTCGCCCTCGAGCGCCACACCTTCGGCGCAGTCGATCTGCAGCCCGACGAGGTCGAGCCCCGTCACACACTCCGTTACCGGGTGCTCGACCTGGAGGCGCGTGTTCATCTCGAGGAACCAGAAGTTCCCCCGATCGTCGGCGAGGAACTCGACGGTGCCCGCACCCCGGTAGCCGGCGGCGCGAGCGGCATCCCGAGCGGCCGTGGCGAGGCGTTCGCGCATGTCGCCGCCGACGCGTTCGACGAGCGGCGCCGGCGCCTCCTCGATGACCTTCTGGAGGCGACGCTGCACGGAGCACTCACGTTCACCGATGGCCCAGACGGTGTCGCGGGCGTCAGCCATGACCTGCACTTCGATGTGGTGGCCTGACTCGACGTAGCGTTCGCAGAAAACGGTGCCGTCACCGAAAGCGCTCTCGGCCTCACGCGAGGCCCGCGCGAAGGCGTCCTCCAACTCCTCGAGAGCGCGCACGACGCGGATACCGCGCCCGCCGCCGCCCGCGGACGCCTTGACGAGCACCGGGAGGTGGTCGGCGGTGATCTCCTCGACGGGGAGGCGCTCGAGAACGGGCACACCGGCGTCCTCCATTATCGCCTTCGAGGCCACCTTGGACGCCATCATGTCGATGGCTTCCGGCGGCGGGCCGATCCACGTCAGGCCCGCGTCCATGACGGCGCGCGCGAAGTCGGCGTTCTCCGACAGGAACCCGTAGCCCGGGTGGACGGCGTCCGCTCCCGCGCGACGGGCCGCGTCGACGATGAGGTCGGATCGCAGGTAGGTCTCCGCCGGCGTCACGCCGGCAAGCCGGACGGCTGCGTCCGCTTCGCGCACGTGGGGGGCGTTCGCGTCGGCGTCGGAGTACACGGCCACGGTGTCGATGCCCCGGGCTCGGCACGTCGCGAAAACACGCCGGGCAATCTCGCCGCGGTTGGCGACGAGCACACTGGTGATGGTCGTCATCGCTGCCTCACATCCTGAAGACGCCGAAGCTGTCGGCGCCCTCGTACTGGCCGGAATGGATCGCCGAGAGCGAGAGCCCCAGCACGGTGCGGCTGTCACGCGGATCGATGATGCCGTCGTCGTAGATGAGGCCGGAGAGGACAAGCGGTAACGACTCGCTCTCGACCTGCTTTTCGACGTAGGCGCGGATCTGCTGCGCCCCGTCCTCGTCGAAGGGCTTGCCCTGGCTCCGCGCCGACGCCTTGGAGACGGTGTACACGACCTCCGCGAGTTGAGCGGCGCCCATCACGGCCGAGCGGGCGCTCGGCCAGGCGAAGAGGAACCGCGGGTCGTAGGCACGCCCGCACATGCCGTAGTGACCTGCGCCGTATGAGTTTCCGACGATCAACGACAGGTGCGGCACGGTTGAGTTCGACACCGCGTTGATCATCATGGCGCCGTGCTTGATGATGCCGGCCTGCTCGTACTGCGTGCCGACCATGTAGCCGGTCGTGTTGTGAACGAACAGCAGCGGCGTGTTCGAGCGGTTGGCCAGTTGGATGAACTGCGCGGCTTTCTGCGCTTCCTCGCTGAACAGGACACCCCTGGCGTTGGCGAGAATGCCGATCGGGTAGCCGTGCAGCTGCGCCCACCCGGTGACGAGCGACGTGCCGTAGAGAGCCTTGAACTCGTCGAAGTCGGAGTCGTCGGCGATGCGGGCGATGATCTCGCGCGGATCGAACGGCATCTTGAGATCGGGCGGCACGATGCCGAGCAGTTCCTCCTCGGGATACCGCGGCGGCTTGGGTGACGTCGTGGCAGGTGCGGGGCCACGCTTGCGCCAGTTGAGACGACGCACGATGCCGCGGCCCAGCCGGATCGCGTCGGGCTCGTCGACGGCGTAGAAGTCGGCGAGGCCGCTCGTGCGCGCGTGCATCGCCGCACCGCCGAGCGATTCGTCGTCGGCGATCTCGCCCGTGGCCGCCTTGACGAGCGGCGGCCCGGCGAGGAAGACCTTCGAGCGCTCCTCGATCATGACGACGTAGTCGCTCATGCCGGGCAGGTAGGCCCCGCCGGCCGTCGAGTTACCGAACACGATCGCGACGGTCGGGACGCCAGCCGCGGACAGCTGCGTCAGGTTGCGGAAGGTGGCACCGCCCGGAATGAAGATGTCCTTCTGGGTCTGCAGCTCCGCGCCACCGGACTCGACGAGCGAGACCACGGGCAGACGATTCTCTCGTGCCACGTCTTGGAGCCGCAAGGTTTTCCTGAGCGACCACGGGTTCGACGCTCCGCCCTTCACCGTCGGGTCGTTGGCGATGATCATGCACTCGACGCCCTCGACCACTCCGATACCGCCGACGACGCTGCCGCCGACGGCGAAGTCCGAGCCGTAACCGGCGAACGGGGCGAGCTCCAGGAACGGTGCGTCACGATCGAGCAGCAGTTCGATGCGCGCTCGCGCGGTGAGCTTGCCGCGTTTCGCGTGACGTGCGAGCGCCTTCTCACCGCCGCCGAGCACCACCTGCTGGGCGACTGCGTCGATCTCGTCGAGCTGGCTCTGCATCCCGCGGCAGTTCGCTTCGAACTCCGGTGACGCGGGGTCGACGACACTCTTCAAGACGGCCATGACAGGTCTCCTTCCGATGACGATCCGACGAGGTCGGCGGGAACGGCGATGTGTCGGGCTCGCAACCACTCCCCGAGGGCCTTGGCCTGCGGGTCGAAGCGAGCGCCGTAGGCGACGCCTTCGCCGAGGATTCCCTCGACGACGAAGTTGAGCGCGCGAAGGTTCGTGAGCAGGACGCGGGTCACGCTCAGGGTTTCGGTCTCCGGCAGCAGCCGCTTGAACTCCTCGACCGTGAGATTGGCGAGCAGCCACGCGTAGGCGTTGTCGTCGCGCGCCCACACCCCGACGTTGGCGCTGCCGCCCTTGTCGCCGGATCGAGCGCCGAAGATTCGACCGAGCTCGATGGTGCGAGTCGCGCCGGCAGTGCCGGGCAACGGCGGGCGGGCACCGACTTCGGTCAAGGGCTCGAGCGGTGCGGTCTCGCGCGGCGGGTCGATGGTGACGCGTCGGCCGTCCGGCAGAGTGACCCGATGACTGGGTACGCCCTGATCGACGTACCCAGCCGTGTAGACGCCGTACGCACTCCCTCCCGACGGCGGTCGGGTGAGGAAGCATCCGGGGTAACTCGCAAGGGCGATGTCGACGGCGGCAGCCGAGAAGGCGCGGCCCACGACGTCGGCGTTCTGATCTCGAGCGACGACGCGCAGGATCGACGCGGCCCGCTCGATGGTGTCCGGGTCCGTGTGAGAGGTCTTGGCGAGTGACCACTCCACTTGGGCGGGCTGCGTCGTCATCGCGTGGGTCATCTGCTCCTTGACGAGATCAGCCTTGGCCTCGATGTCGAGGCCGGTGAGGACGAACTCCAACTCGTTGCGGAATCCGCCGAGGCGCGTGCAGGAAACCTTGGCCTTCGGCGGTGGCAGTTCACCGCGAGCACCGCGGACGAGCACTCGATCGGGGCCGACCTCGCTCACCTCGAGACTGTCGAGGCGCAGCACCGCGTCGGGGCCGGCGTAGCGAAGATCCTGGATCTCGTAGAGCAGTTGGCTCAGCACCGTCTCGCGCGTGACGGCACCGCCTGTGCCTTCGTGCTTCGTGATGACGGCCGAACCGTCGGAGCCGACCTCGGCGATGGGAAAGCCTGGCCGAGTCATGTCGGCGACTTCGCCGAAGAAGGCGAAGTTGCCGCCCGTGGCCTGGGTGCCGCACTCGATGATGTGCCCTGCGGCCATGGCGCCGGCGATCTCGTCGAGCTGCTCACGGCCCCAGCCGAAGTGGGCTATCGCCGGGCCGACGACGAGTGAAGCGTCCGTGACGCGGCCCGTGACGACGACATCCGCACCCGCTGTGCAGGCCTCCGCGATCCCGAACGCGCCGAGGTAGGCGTTGGCGAGAACCCCTTCACCGAGACCGAGGTCACCGGCGCGGGCGCTGAGGTCGTCGCCGTCGACGACGGCCACGACGAGGTCGAGCCCCTCCCCCTCGGCGAGTTCTCGCACTGCATCCGCACACCCGGCGGGGTTGAGCCCGCCGGCGTTGACGACGATGCGTACGCCCTTCTCCTTGGCGGTTCGCATGTTCTGTTTCATCGCGGCGACGAAGGTTCGCGCGTACCCAGCGGCCGGGTCCTTCATGCGGTCCTTGAACAGGATGAGCATCGTCAATTCGGCGAGGTAGTCGCCGGTGAGAACGTCGAGGTCGCCCCCTTCGAGCATCTCGCGCATGGCGGAGGGCCGATCGCCGTAGAAGCCGGAACAGTTCCCGACGCGCAGGCGAGCCTCGGGGCCTCCCGGGCTCGGCGCGTTCTCCATCTGCGTCATGCGACGAACATGTCACAGTCGAAATAAATAAACAAGCAAGCATGCTTGCTTTTGATTCAGGGCGGACCTAGCGTGCTGTCATGCGACTCACCAAGGACCACGCCGACTTCCGCTCGTCCGTCCGCCGTTTCGTCGACGACGTCATCAACCCGCACGCCGACGAGTGGGAGGCGGCCGGGCGTTTTCCGGCGCACGACGTGTTCGCCAAGGCCGCCGAACAGGGGCTGCTCGGTATCGAGTACGACGGGGCCTACGGAGGTCTCGACGCCGACCACAGCTTCCAGATGGTCGCGGCCGAAGAACTCGGCGGCGCCCACGCCGCAGGTGTTCCCCTCGCCATCGGCGTTCAGACGATGATGGCCACCCCTTCCCTCGCGGAGTTCGGCAGCGAGGAACTCAAGCAGCGCTTCCTCGTTCCCGCCATCGCCGGCGAGCACGTCGCCGCCATCGGCGTCACCGAGCCGGACACCGGCTCCGACGTCGCGTCCCTGCGCACGAGCGCCCGCCGAGACGGGGACGATTGGGTGATCAACGGGAGCAAGATGTACATCACCAACGGCGCTCAGGCCGACTGGATCTGCCTGCTCGCGCGGACATCCGACGAGGGCGGCCACCGCGGGATGTCGCAGATCGTCGTGCCCACCGACATCCCAGGTTTCGAGGTCGTCAGCGTGCTGGACAAGCTCGGAAACCGCAGTTCCGACACCACGCTGCTCGCCTTCGACAACGTCCGCGTTCCGATCGAGAACACGATTGGTACACCCGGGCGCGGCTTCCAGCAGCAGATGAAGCAGTTCGTCACCGAGCGCATGTACGGCGTCTACGCGGCCACCGGTCAGTGCGACCGAGCCCTGCGCCTCACCCGCCAGTACCTCCACGAGCGCACGGTTTTCGGCTCCCCCTTGGCCTCCAAGCAGTACGTCGCGTTCCGGTTGACGGAGCTGCAGGCGCAGCTCGAACTCGTGCGCAGTCACAACATGCAGACCTGCGAGGCGATTCTCGCGGGCGAGGACATCACCCGCGCCGCGACCGTCGGCAAGCTCATGGTCGGCCGTCTCATCCGCGAGGTCGCCGACACATGCCTGCAGTTCCACGGCGGTGGCGGCTACATCGAGGACACGTGGACGGCCCGCTTCTTCCGCGACGCCCGCCTCGTCTCCATCGGCGGTGGAGCCGACGAAGTGATGCTGCAGGTCCTCGCCCGCCAGGACGGCCTGCCGGCCTGAGCCGCCGGCGCACCTCCGCCCCCGTCACCGAAGGAGCAAACCCGTGGGAGCGAACCTGAAGGACCGCACGATCGTCATGTCCGGCGGCAGCCGCGGCATCGGCTTGGCCATCGCTCTGCGCGCAGCGCGTGACGGGGCCAACGTCGTCATGCTCGCCAAGACCGATCAGCCGCACCCCTCGCTCGAGGGGACGGTGCACACGGCTGCCACTGCGGTCGAGGAGGCGGGAGGGCGCGCCCTCGCCTTCGCGGGTGACGTGCGCAACGACGCCGACGTGACCCGCGTCTTCGAGCAGGCGGCCGAACGATTCGGGGGCGTCGACATCGTCGTCAACAACGCGAGCGCCATTGACCTGTCCTCGACGCAAGACCTGCCGATGAAGAAGTACGACCTCATGCAGGACATCAACGCCCGCGGCACGTTCCTCATGGCCAAGACGGCCCTGCCCTACCTCGAGCAATCGGATCGCGCCCACGTCCTGACACTGTCACCGCCGATCAATCTCGCGCCGCGCTGGGCCGGCTCCCACCTGGGCTACACCATGGCGAAGTACGCCATGAGCCTCGTGACGCTCGGACTGGCCGAGGAGGCACGCGAAGCAGGGATCGCCGTGAACAGTCTCTGGCCGCGCACCACCATCGCCACCGCTGCGGTGCGCAACATCCTCGGCGGCGACGAGGCGATGCGCATCAGCCGCACCCCGCAGATCATGGCCGACGCCGCGCACGTCGTCCTCACCCGCGGGATGGACGCTGGCACGGGCCAATTCCTCATCGACGACGAGGTGCTCGCCTCGGCCGGCATCACCGACCTCTCCCCCTACGGCGGTGAGGCCGAGAGCCTCGCGCTGGATCTGTTCCTCGACCCACCCAGCGTCACAGAGTGAAAGGCTCGCCATGAAACCCGATCTGTCCCTCGTCGACCCTCTCCACCACCACCTGGCCACCCGCGTCAACGTGGGCGACGACCTCGTGCGCACCGCTGCGCTCTTTCCCGATCGGGTTGCGATCGTCGACGGCGACAAGGAAGTCACGTTCCGCACGCTCGTCGAGACCGCTGACCGCCTCGGTCACGGCCTGCGCTCGCTGGGCCTCGAGACGGGCGAGCCCGTCGCCGTCATGGTGACGAACTCCTGGGAGTTCCTCGCAACGTACTTCGCGTGCGCTCGCGCCGGACTCGTCTTCCTGCCACTGAATTACCTGCTCACCACCGCCGACCTCGTGTGGATCCTGAAGGACGCCGGGTGTCACGCACTCGTCAGCGACGCCGCGGTGCTCCCGCGCGCCCGTGAGATCGCCTCCCTCGGTGCCGGCATCACGCACCTCGTGGGGCTCGGAGCGCCGGTCCCCGAGATCGACGGAGTGACGTCGACGACGTGGGAAGGTCTTGTCGAGAACGCGCCCTCGGAACCACTCGAAGTCATCGTTCCCGAACGTGACGCCGTGCAGTGCCTTTACACCTCCGGCACGACGTCCAAGCCCAAGGGCGTTCTGACCAGTCACGTCGCCGTTAGCATCGCGCTGCTGAGCAACGCGCTCGCAACGGACCAGCCGTGGGGCGAGAAGTCGAACGTCATGGCCATCGCGTTGCCGCTCTTCCACGTCACCGCCCTCAACACCCTCGCCATGCCACCGCTGCGGATGGGCGGCACGGTGGTGCTCGCTGGCAAGTCGTTCACTGCGGATGGCATGCTCGATGCCATCGAGAAGCACCACGTCACGCACTTCGCGATGCTGCCGATGATGTTCGCCGCGTGCCTCGCGGAACAGAAGAAGCGTGCCCGTGACCTCTCGAGCGTCCGACGAGCCATCTACGCGATGGCTCCCATGCCCGCGCACATCCTGGCAGCGTCGGACGACCTGTTCCCCAACGCCGACGTGCTGCTCGGCTCCGGTCAGACGGAGGTCGTGCCGGCCACGACGATGCAGTGGCCCGAGCATCGTCACAGCGCAGCGGATTCGTGGGGCCCGCAGGCCCCCACGGTGTTCGCCACGACGATCACCGCAGGCCAGGTCAACGCGCGCAACGAGACGGGCGAGATCGTCTACCGCTCCCCCAACGTCTGCCTCGGGTACTGGAACAACGCTGCCGCGAACGAAGCTGCGTTCGCCGACGGCTACTTCCACTCCGGCGACGTCGGGCACCTCGACGACGACGGCGTCGTCTGGTTCACCGACCGCCTCAAGGACATCATCAAAACCGGCGGCGAGAACGTCTCGTCGCTCAACGTCGAACGCACTCTGATGTCACTCGGCGGTGTCGCCGAGTGCGCCGTCATCGGCGTGCCGCACGCGCGCTGGGGTGAGGCCGTGTGCGCCGTCGTCGTGCCGGACGGCTCGGTGGCCGAGGAGGAACTGCCGGATCGCGTCGTGGCGTACGCCCGCGAGCACCTCGCGCCCTTCGAGGTGCCCAAGCTCGTCAAGGTGACGGGCGACCTGCCGAAGACGGCAACGGGCAAACTGCAGAAGGCCCTCGTGCGCGAGATGGTTCAGCAGGACTGACTCGCGCCACACACCGAAGGCGCCGGACGAATACCGTTCGGCGCCTTCGGCATTGGCCCACTCAGGCGAGGCGGTCCGACGCCGGCGCCTGCGCCACGGCCTCGGGGATCGGTGCGTCACCGTCGGTGAACGGCAACGCCTTGCCGATTGTGGAGTCGTCGGCGAGCACTGCAGCGATGACGCGGGCCACGTTGGCGCGTGAGGCCTTCACGTCGCCAGGCTTCGTCGTGATCTCGATCGAACCGCTCGGCTCGTCCAGCGACAGCGCCGTCGGCCCGACGAGCGTCCACTTCAGCGACGTGCCGCGCAGGTGCTCGTCCGCCTCGGCCTTCGCCTGGGCGTAGGTGTGGAAGTCGTTGTCTTCGGGCACACCGTGATCGAGCGAGGCGCCAAGGTAGGACACCATGACGTAGCGCTCGGGTCCGACGGCGGACGCGGCGTCCATCGTGCGGATCGCGGCGTCGCGGTCGACGGCGATGGTGCGCTTCGGGTCGCCTCCGCCGGCACCAGCCGACCAGACGAGGGCGTCGAAGCCCTGCTCGGTGAAGAGCTTCTGCATCTCCTCGGTGCTGAGGGCAGAGATGTCGGCGACGAGCGCAGTGGCTCCGGTCGCCTCGACGTCGCCCACGTGGTCAGGGTTGCGCACGATGGACGTCACCTCGTGCCCTGCCTCGACGAGCAGCGGTGCGGTGAGCAGTGCGATCTTGCCGTGTCCTCCGACGATTCCGACGTGTGCCACGGGACCTCCTCGGTCGATTGTGTTGGTCCTTCCTGACAACAGCGACGGTGCCGTCTCTATGCCCACGCCGTCAATTCGCTCGCTCAGTGAGCGGCCAGCACCTCGTAGCTCGCGGCGACGCGCTCGCGCCACCACGCCTCGCGCTCGGCGCTCGCCCGGTAGCGCTCGAGGCGTTCTGGGTCGAGCGCACGCGCGTCGTCGATCTGAGCGACTGTGAGGTTGCCACCCACCGGCACGAGCGATCGCTCGACGACGTCGCCGTCGAGCAGGTTGATCGTGCCGAGGCCACACGCGTGCTCGAGCCCCGGCAGTGCGGCCGCGAGCGCCAGGCCCGCCGCCATGCCGGGGCTCGAATCGAGCGCGGAACTGACGACCATGGGCAGGCCCGTCTGCTCCGCGATGCGCAGCGCGCCCGTCACCCCGCCGAGCGGTGCAACCTTGACGATGGCGAGGTCAGCGGCATGGAGTTCGACGACGCGCAGGGGGTCGTCGGCCTTGCGGATGGATTCGTCGGCGGCGATGCGCACGTCGACGCCCGATGCGGCGAGGCTTCGGCGCACGCGCGCCAGGTCGTCGACCGGCATGACGGGCTGCTCGACGTATTCGAGGTCGAAGGCCGCGAGCCGCGTGATGGCTGCGACGGCGTCGTCGACGCCCCAGCCGCCGTTCGCGTCGAGGCGCACTCTGCCTTCGGGCCCCAGCCCGTCACGCACCGCGGCGACGCGGGCAACGTCGTCGTCGAGCGCCTGCCCCTTCTCCGCCACCTTGACCTTGGCCGTCGAGCAGCCGTCGAAGCGCGCGAGCACCCGCGGCACGTCGGCCGCCGGGATGGCCGGCACGGTGGCGTTGACCGCGACTACGTCACGCACCGGCTCGGGCCACCCCACGTACGCAGCCTCGAGGGCGGCCGCGAGCCATCGTGATGCCTCGTCCGGCTCGTACTCGAGGAACGGGGCGAACTCCCCCACGCCGCACGGCCCCTCGATGTAGGCGATCTCGCGGTGCTGCACGCCGCGAAAGCGCGTGTTGAGCGGCAGTGAGACGACCTTGAGGCCGTCGAGCAGGTCGGAGAGCGGGGGCAACGCCATGATCAAAGCCTAGGACCAGGTCAGATGCGCGGCCCGTGGGACCCGACGCCCGCTCCAGTGCGAACGTGGCTGCCCGGCGTCATCGGCGCGGGCTCGCGTTCTCCTGCTGCGCGCAGCCGATGCACAGCGTCGCTGTCGGCCGCGCTTCGAGGCGCGCATCGCCGATTGGCCCACCACAGCGGGCACAGGTGCCGTACGCGCCGTCGTCCAGACGCCGCAGGGCCGCCTCGATTTCACGCAGCTGTTCGCGCCCCTCCTGCGCGAGCGACGCGACCTGGGCGCGTGAAACGGCCACGGTCGAGCCCTCCGGATCGTGCTCGTCGTCGAGGTTGCTGTCGCGCACCGACTCGACGATGTCGGCGAAGCTCTCGTCGAGCCCCTTGAGCCGCTGCGTCGTCTCGGCACGTTTGGCGAGCAGCGCGGCGCGTGCATCGAACGTCATCCCGTCAGCGTAGACAGGCGCCGCAGTCGAACCACGTGGGAGGTCGGCCGCCGTCCGGGTGACGTTCTGGTGAACAACGCCTTCGACCGCGTCACGGCGCGTCATACGCATTTAGGTTCTTGTCATCGGGGAACGACCATCTCAGGGAGCAATCGTCATGGAGTTTTCGACAACGCAGGAAATTCACGCGGACCTCGCGACGGTCTGGGCCGCACTCGGCGACCCGCAGAACTGGGTGAAGTGGATGGATGACCTCACCGACGTGAAACCTGAGAACGGTACGACGGCCCCCGGGCCCGGCGCTCGGTACAGCGCCTCCCAGGCCTGGTGGCGCTTCGACAATCAGCGCCTCACGATCCACGACTACCGGCCGAACGAACGCCTCACCTACTCCGCGGAGACCACCGGCGGCGGCGTCACGTTCGAGTACACGCTGCGCCAGGTGGACGAGCGTCACGTCGCTGTCCACTTCCTGCTGCGCATGGACAGCACATTCGCCAAGGTGAACGCGTCCATGAGCGGCCCGCTGCTCGAGAAGAAGCTGAACGCCGAAGCCGCACAGCTTCGCGACTACTGCGAAGCGCAGGCGTCGACCCGCACCGCGTGAAGCGCGTCAGCGCACCCACGCGCGTTCGACGGCGTCGAGCATGACGTCGAACGCGCGAGCCGACTCCGCCTTCGGCTGATCGGGCCACAGTTCGAGTTCGAGCGACACGGCGCCGTGCACCGAGCCCCAGATGGCGAGCGCCGCCGCCTGCGGGTCGTCGCCGTGCAGTCGCCCCGCCTCCGACAATCGCGTCACGGTGTCGAGCAGGGGCTCGAATGCCGCCGCTTCGTGCGTCTCGCCGGCGCTGCCTGCGCGGCCGGTGAAGATGACGGCGTACAGGCTCGGATGCTCGATCGCCCATGCCCGGTAGGCGACGCCGAGACGCCTGAAGTCGGTGTGGGCATCCTCGCCCGTGACGGCATTCGCCTGCGCTGTGGCGAACGACAGAGTGGCCTCGTGAACGACGGCTGCGATGACGTCGTCCTTGCCCCCGATGAGTGAGTAGACCGCCGTGGTCGAGACGCCGGAGTCGGCGGCAAGGGAGCGCAGCGAGAGTCCCGAGGCGCCCTCCGTCGCGATGACACGGGCAGCGCGTTCGACGATGCGCGCACGGTCGGCGTCGTCGTAGGTCTTGGGTCGAGGCACTTGACGACGGTAACAAAACATCGTTTTATAACAGTGTTACGGAACTCGGCGACCGGAGGCTGCCATGACCATCAACACTGCTCGCACGACGGCGACGACGGACGGCGACGTCATCGTCTTCCTCATCGGCATGCGCTTCAACTCGCTGTGGCGCCCTGACCGTTGGGGGCCTGTCGCCGTCTCGATGCCCCGGATGCTGAACCACCTCGTGCGGGACCCGGACGCCGGTTTGCTCCACCACGAACAGTGGTTCGGGCGCACCACGATCTCGGTGCAGTACTGGCGTTCCCCCGAACACCTTCACGCCTTCGCCACGAACGCCGACGCTCCCCACCTCAAGCCGTGGCGCGACTTCCGCAAGCTCGGGCGCGAGGGACACGTGGGCATCTGGCACGAGACCTACGTGTGCCCGCCCGAGGGGTGCGAGTCGGTGTACGTCAACATGCCCGAGTTCGGCCTCGGGAAGGCGCTGGGAACCGTCCCGGTCGGACCGGGGCTGGCAACGGCCCGTCAGCGCCTGGCGCAGACCGGGGCACCTGTGGACGCCGGTGACGGCGAGATCCGATAGGGCTCACACTGGGGGCATGAATCGCGTCGCGGTCGTCACCGGAACCTCCAGCGGTATGGGCCTGCACGCCGCCCTGGCCCTCGCGAAGGCGGTGTGCACCGTCGTCGCAACGGTCCGCTCGAAGGAGCGCGCCGTTGCGCTCGAAGAGGCGGCGGCCGGCGCCGACGTCACACTCGACATCCGTGAACTCGACGTCACCGACCATGCCGCGAACGCCCGTTTCGTCGAGGGGGTCGTGCGCGATCACGGACGCCTCGACGTTCTCGTCAACAACGCGGGCCGTGGATGCGTCGGCACCGCCGAGACCCTGCCGATGGAGACCGTGCGCGGGCAGATGGAGACGAACTACTTCTCCGTCGTCGCCCTGACGCAGGCCGTCCTCCCGCACATGCGCGAGGCACGACGCGGAACGATCGTCACGGTCACCTCCGTCGGCGGCGTGGTCGGACAGCCGTTCGCCGACGCGTACTGCGCCGCGAAGTTCGCCGTCGAGGGCTTCATGCAGTCGCTCTCGACCGTCGCCGCTCAGGTCGGCGTTCGCGTCTCCGTCATCGAGCCGGCTGCCGTGGCAACCCAGTTCGTCGACAACGTGGAGAAGATCGACGGCGGACCGTATCAGGAACAGCTCGACGCCTACCTCGCGCGCACGGCGGGCGCGTTCGCGAACGCGCAGTCGGCGGAGAGCGCCGGCGAGGCGATCGCGGGTGCGGCCCTCGCCGACGAGTACCGCTTCCGCTGGCAGACGAGCGACGCTGCCGCGACGTTCGCCGGGGTGTCGCTCGGCGACCTCGACGGCTCGCGGGTTCTCGGTATGACGACGCCCTGGACGCAGGCCTGATCGGCTCGACCGCCCCCGCACCGCAGCGAGCGACGATGCCTTCGGGTTCGCCACACTGGCGTTGGTCCCCGCGAGACGAAAGTCGGCTCAGTGCGCGCCGCTGGCGCCGAGCTCGATGAGCAGCACCCCCACGACGATGCAGCCGATGCCGACCCACATCGTCCGGGTGAGAGCCTCGTCGAAGAGCACGCGGCTCGCGAGCGCCGTGAGCGCGACGCCGCAGGCGGCCCACGTTCCGTAGGCGACGCCGAGCGGGACGCCTGCGGCCAGCGTCAGGGCGAGCAGGGTGAACGCGGCGAGGTATCCCGCCACCACGGAGGCGTACCAGCACCGACGCCCGGTGACGGTGGCCTGCCGCAGCGAAAGGGTTGCCGTCACCTCGCAGATGATGGCGACCGCCAGGTAAGCCCACCTCACGACGCTGCCTCCACCGTGTCGCTCGCCTTGGGGCGCGAGCCGAACTCGACGAGCAGAACACCTGCGATGACGAGGAGCACGCCGAGGCCCATGAGGGGCGTCAGAGGTTCACCGAAGATGGCGGCACTGAGAACGGCGGTGAGTGCGACGCCCGTGGCGCCCCAGATGCCGTAGGCCTTGCCGACGGTCATTCCCGTACGCAGCACGAGCGCGAGCAGAGCGAGTGACGCCGTGTACCCGACGGCGGTGAGGACGTACCAGGCGGGCACATCGACAGCCGCCTTCATGGCAAGCGAACCGGAGACCTCACACGCGACCGCAACGGCCAGCAACCACCATGCTCTCACCGCTCCAGTGTCTCCCTCGGCGTCGATTTCTCGCTGGTTCGCTTGTCCGACAGGGCAGTACGAAATGCCGATCAGAAGTACCAGGGGAAGCCCGACCAGTCGGGGTCGCGCTTCTCGAGGAACTGGTCGCGCCCCTCGACAGCCTCGTCGGTCATGTACGCGAGGCGCGTGGCTTCGCCGGCGAAGACCTGCTGGCCCATGAGGCCGTCGTCGGAGAGGTTGAACGCGAACTTCAGCATGCGCTGCGCCTGCGGCGACTTGCTCATGATCTCGCGGGCCGCCTGGAGGGCATCCGACTCGAGTTCGTCGTGCGCGCTGACGATGTTGACCGCGCCCATGCGGTGCATGTCGTCGGCCGTGTACGTGCGGCCGAGGAAGAAGATCTCGCGCGCGAACTTCTGGCCCACCATCTTCGCGAGGTACGCGGAGCCGTAGCCGCCGTCGAAGGAACCCACGTCGGCGTCGGTCTGCTTGAAGCGCGCGTGTTCGCGGGAGGCCATCGTCAGGTCGCAGACGACGTGGAGGCTGTGGCCGCCACCGGCTGCCCAACCGTTGACGAGGCAGATGACGACCTTCGGCATCGTGCGGATGAGGCGCTGCACCTCGAGGATGTGAAGACGCCCACCCTCGGCCTTGACGCGTAGTTCGTCGACGCCGGACGCCGTCTGGTCGCCGTCGTGGTCGGCCGCGTACTGGTAGCCCGAGCGGCCGCGGATGCGCTGGTCGCCGCCCGAACAGAACGCCCACTTGCCGGCGCTGCCGGTGCCCTCCGGGCCGGGGCCGTTGCCGGTGAGAAGGACGACACCGACGTCCGGCGTGCGACGCGCGTGGTCGAGCACGCGGTACAGCTCGTCCACGGTGTGCGGGCGGAACGCGTTGAGCACCTCAGGGCGGTCGAACGCCACGCGCACGCAGCCGAGTTCGACGCTGCGGTGGTAGGTGATGTCCGTCAGATCCTCGAACCCCTCGACGACCTTCCAGGCCGTGGGGTCGAACGGGTTGCCCGGCTGCTTCTGCGTCTCGTCACTCACGCCGGTCAGCCTATCGGTGCCTACTCGGCGTGGTGCGTCACGCGTGAACGGACGCCGTCACCTCGTCGGGGGTGTCCTCCGGCGGCGTGATGGTGCTGGCCGAGCGTGACGCAGTGATGGCGGAGCCGGCGCCGGCGATGACGACGAGCGCCACCGCGAGAGCACTGACCATGCCGAAACCCTGATCGAGCAACAGCCACCCGGCGAGCGCCGCGATGACGGGCTCGAGCGCCAGCAGCACCCCGAACACCGCCTTCGGCAACAGACGCAGCGCAGAGAGTTCCAAGCCGTACGGAATGACCGACGACAGCATGCCGACGCCGAGCGCCAGCATGAAGAAGTGGGTGTCCGTGAGGCCCTCGACAGCCCCGGGAGCGCCGAACGGCATGATCGCAAGCGTGCCGATGACGAGTGCCATCGCGAGGCCACCCGCACCGTCGAGGAGCGAGCCGACGCGCTCGCTCGCCAGAATGTAGAGGGCCCAGAAGAAGCCAGCGCCGAGCACGAACGCGACACCCACCGGGTCCAGCGAGCCGCCCCCGTCGTCGAGACCGAGCATCGCGACGCCGGCGAGTGCGAGGCCGATCCACGCGAAGTCGCGCAGCTTGCGCGAGAGCACCGCCGCGAGACCGAGTGGACCGAGGAACTCGATGGCCACGGCCGGACCGAGCGGAATGCGCGCGATCGCCTCGTAGAACAGGCCGTTCATGCCGGCCAACGACAGACCGAACGCGACGACGGCGAACCACTGCTGCTTCGTCCAGGTACGCAGCTTCGGACGGGTGACGAGCAGCAGGAGCACGGCAGCGAAGCCGAGACGCAACGTCGTCACACCCGCGGCGCCGATCTCCGGGAAGAGCTGGACGGCGAGGCCGGCACCGAACTGCAGCGACGTGCAGGATCCGATGACCATGAGCACCGCGGGGGCTGTGCCGCCCCGGGTGCGCAGACGTGGGGTCGACAACGAGCCACCTCCTGAGAGCGCTTCGGGCCGACGCGTGGACCCGATCAGTCATGAATGCGGCCATCCGATCGGGCCGCATTCACCCACCGTAGAGCCGCGGCATGCCGCGTTGGACGAGGGTCCGCCCGCCGAGCAGTTCGGCGGGTGGAACGCGCGTCGGGCGCGCCGGTCAAGACGTGCGGAACACCTTGTGCTGGGCCGCCTGAGCGCGCGGGCGCACGACCATCTGGTCGATGTTGACATGCTCCGGCAGCTCCGCGATGTATGTGACGGCGTCGGCGATGTCCTCCTGCGTCAGGGGCGCCTCGACACCTGCGTAGACGGCTGCGGCCTTCTCCTCGTCACCGTCGAAGCGCACGAGCGCGAACTCGTCGCTCTTGACCATGCCCGGGTCGATCTCACACACGCGCACGGGCTTGTCGAACAGCTCGAGGCGCAGCGAGCCCATCATGGCGCGCACCGCATGCTTGACGCCGCAGTACCCGCCGCCGCCCTCGTACGAGACGAGCCCGGCCGTCGAGCCGATCGTGATGATGACGCCGTGCGCCGCTTCGAGGGCGGGCAGCGTCGTCTGGATCGTCGAGAGCGTGCCGAGCACGTTGATTTCGTACATGCGACGCCAGTCGTCGAGGTCGGCGCTCGCCACGGGGTCGGTGCCGAACGCTCCCCCGGCGTTCGCGACGAGGACGTCGACGCGGGGCCCGGCTTCGGCGGCGAGACGCTCGACGTCCTCGCGGTTCGTCACGTCGCACTGGACGGCGCGGCCGTCGATCTCGCGAGCGAGTTCCTCGATGCGATCGAGACGACGGGCCGCGCACACGACCTCGTAGCCCTTCGCCGCGAGCGCGCGGGCGCTGGCCCGCCCGATGCCGCTGCTCGCGCCCGTCACCACTGCCACCTTGCGATTCGTCATGGGCTCATTGTGTCGCGTGGTCTCCACAATGAGCGCTCAGGTCCGCGGTGGAGGGCTGCAGATGAGTACGGTCGGAACTGTGCGCCGCGCGATCCTCCGCAGGCGATGAACTCAACGCCTGAAGGGGAGCCATGGTCCGTATCGGAATCGCCGTCATCGTCGTCGGCCTGTGCCTGTGGGGGCTCGGCGAGTACAGCAACCGCAACGACGAGGTGATCGGGGCGAACATCGGCGCCGGCCTGATGATCCTCGCGAGTTGGGCCGTCATCGCGATCGGAGCGGTCATCACGCTCATCGGCGCGCTGCGTCAGGCCCGACGACGAGGCTGACCCGCCATCGTTGGTGACGGTTGGGGTTCTTGGTGACGGTCAAGCGTCACCAAGAACCCCAACCGTCACCATGTACCCTGCGCGGGCTCGCCGACCGGCGTGACTAGGGTGAAGGACATGCCCGAGCTCGTTCCGTTCCCCGTCGACCGCGCCGACATCACCGGCTACTACGAGGCCCTCGCCGCCGCCCTCGATGGCGCGGGACCGGCGCTCGCGCCGTACGAGGCAGGCGCCCCGGCACCCGAGTTCGACGCCGCCGCACTCGCCGCCGCACCGGACGACCTCGCCCTCGTCGTCGCGACGAGCGGCTCCACCGGTACCCCCAAACGCGCGATGCTGACGCGCGGCGCTCTCGTCGCGAGTGCTACCGCCACCCACGACCGCATCGGCGCCGGCACGTGGCTTCTGCCACTGCCGCCCCACCACATCGCCGGCACCCAGGTGATCGTCCGCTCCATCGTCTCCGGCACGACGCCCACCGTCCTCGACGCCTGGAGCCTCGAGGGCTTTACGAAGGCGACCGGCCTCGTCGCCCGAAACGCTCCCCCGTTCTCGCCGATCCACACGAGCCTCGTGCCCACTCAGTTGCGCGACCTGCTCGACGGTGACGACGAAACACACACGCGCGCCCTCGCCGCGGCCCGGCGGTACCGCAGCATCCTCGTCGGCGGCTCGGCCACACCCCGCGCCTTGCTGGAGCGGGCCCGTGAGGGGGGCCTCTCCGTCGTCACGACGTACGGCTCGAGCGAGACCTCCGGCGGTTGCGTCTACGACGGCACCCCGCTGGACGGCGTCGGCGTACGCGTCATCGAGCCCGACGACGACGGTGTCGGTCGCATCGCCCTCACGGGCCCGATGCTCGCCGCCGGCTATCTCGGCGACCCCGAGCGCACCGCCGTCA
Organism: Dermacoccus sp. 147Ba; assembly: GCF_004151355.1. Taxonomy (NCBI): domain Bacteria; kingdom Bacillati; phylum Actinomycetota; class Actinomycetes; order Micrococcales; family Dermacoccaceae; genus Dermacoccus; species Dermacoccus sp. 147Ba. The sequence goes on along the minus strand of NZ_SEHL01000005.1, from coordinate 170,294 downwards.
CGTTCGTCGACGAGGCCGGCGCACATCACTTCCTCACCGACGACCTCGGCAGCTTCGACGGCACCCTCGCCATCACCGGACGCATCGACGACGTCATCACGACCGGTGGCTACAAGGTGAGCCCGCGCGTCGTCGAGGAAGCCGTCCAACGCGTGCCCGGAGTACGCGACGCTGTGGTTGTCGCCCGCCCGCACGAGCGTTGGGGCCAGACCGTCGCTGTGGCAATCGTCACGGACGCGGCCGTCGATGCAACCGAGGAACTCTCCGAACGTCTGCTCATCGAGTGCCGAAGGTTGTTGCCGCCGTACGCGGTTCCACGATTGGTCCGCTACGAGGAGGCCCTGCCGCTGACGGGCGTGGGCAAGCCGGATCGCGCGTTCGTCGCTCGCCATGACCAGTGGCAGAATTTGCGCTAGCACTTCTGCTTCCTTGCCGATCCGACGGAGAAAAAGACACCGATGGCCACGCTCAACCAATGGGTCGAAGGCGCACGCCCCCGCACCCTGCCCGCCGCCGTTGCACCGGTCGCCGTGGGCACCGGCGCCGCGTACGCGCTGGACCGGGGCAACGCCGGCTTCGCGCTGCTCGCGCTATTCGTGGCGCTCTTCCTCCAGATCGGCGTCAACTACGCCAACGACTACTCCGACGGCATCCGCGGCACCGACGAGGACCGTGTGGGGCCCGTTCGACTCGTCGGTCAGGGCCTCGCGAACCCGTCCAACGTGAAGCTCGCCGCGTTCGCCAGTTTCTTCGTGGCCGCCTTCGTCGGGCTCGCGCTCATCACGCTGGCCAACACCCCATGGCTGCTGCTCGTCGGGGTTGCCGCGATCATCGCCGCGTGGAAGTACACCGGCGGTAAGAACCCGTACGGCTACCAGGGCCTCGGCGAGGTCTTCGTGTTCATCTTCTTCGGCCTCGTCGCAGTGCTCGGCACCACGTACACCCAGGCCAAGGAGATCTCCGTTCCGGCGATCGCCGGCGCTGTCGGCGTCGGTGCCATCGCCTGCGCGATCCTCGTGACGAACAACCTGCGCGACATCCCCTCGGACTCCGAGGTCGGTAAGAACACCCTCGCCGTCCGGCTCGGCGACCGCCCGACGCGCATCTTCTACGCCGTCCTCGTGGCTGTCGCGGCCCTCGCCGTCGGCGTCTGCGCCGTCTACCACCTGCCCGCAGCCGCCGGTTTCGTGTCCCTCGTCCTCGCGGTGCCGCCACTGCGTCGTGTTCTCGGCGGGGCCACGGGCCGCGACCTCGTACCCGCCCTCGCCGGCACCGGACGTTTCCAGCTCGCCTACGGCATCCTGCTCGGCGGGGGTCTCCTCGCCGCGCACTTCATGAACTGACCACGGTCACCGATGACGATCGGGCCGGGCACCTCAATGGAGAGTGCCCGGCCCGATCGTCATCCGCGGACTTCACGCGTCAGAGCTGCGCCCCAACTGCACGAGCTGCGGCGTGGACGACTTCGAGTGCTCACCCGAGCAGCAGCCGTCTGCGCAGGCATCGACACGCTCGGGTCCGGTGGCAACGTTGCCGGAGCAGCAGTCGTCGACCGTGGGGGTTGCCGAGCAAGGGGTACCTGAGTTCCCAACGGCACAGCAGCCTTCCCCGTGCCATGCCTGCCAACCCTCCCGGGCGGCGACCGCAGCCAGGGCGAGGGCCGCGATCGGATCGGCCCACCACCATCCGAACAGTGCATTGAGCCCGAGTCCCACGAGGAGCACGACCGACAGATACGTGCACAGCAGCGTCTGTGTCGAATCGGCGACAACCGATCCCGAACCGAGCTCTCGACCCGTGGATCGCTGGGCGTAAGACAGGAACGGCATGATCACGACGCTCAACGCCGCGAGTAGCATGCCGACCCACGAGACATCCGGCGCCTCCCGCCGCACGAGCGCCGAGATGGCTTCGTAGCCGACGAACAGCGCCAACGCAGCAAACCCGAAGGCCATCGCCTTCTGCGCGGTCTGCTCCCTGGACTCTGGCATGGCATGACGGAACTGCCACAGGATGATGAGGCCGCTTGACACTTCGATGATCGAGTCGAGACCGAAACCGACAAGACCCACCGAGCCCGCAATCTTGCCGGCGGAAATGGCAATGAACGCTTCGACGGTGTTGTAGAGCACCGTCGCGAGCGCAAGCCACTGCGCCCGGCGCCCGAGGGCGGCCCGACGTTCAGCAGTCAATGTCGTCACCAATCCGCCCCTTCACAGTTCTCGACGCCGGTCTCCACCTGGAGCGTCGCGTGGGCAATGCTGAACTTCGTTCGCAGCAGGTCGCTCGCTTCTCGCAGGGCTACGCCGTCGCGGGCACCCGTTGGGGAGGCGACGACGTGAGCTGTAGCGACATTCATTCCGCTCGTGAGCTGCCACACGTGCAGGTCGTGCACGTCCTCGACCGACCCGAGGGCTTCGAGCGCCTCGAGGATCTCGCGCGGCTCGACGTCGGCAGGAGCGTGCTGGCCCAGCACAGCGAGCACCTCACGCCCGAGCATCACCGCGCGTACGGCAACGAAGGCCGCTATGGCGAGGGCGATTCCTGTGTCCCACCACGTTGCGCCGGTGAATCGAACGAGAAGTGCGGCGGCGATGACCCCGACGGAGCCCAGGCTGTCCGCGAGAACCTCGAGGTAGGCGCCGCGCACGTTCAGGCTCTCGCTCGCCCCGGCGCGCAACAGCGCGATGCTGATGAGGTTGATGACCAGCCCGATCGCACCGACGACGAGCATGACGCCCGAAGCCGGCTCGCCCGGGGACCCGAAACGTCCGATCGCCTCCACCGCGATGTAGATCGACACGCCAAGCATGACGAGCACTGCGAACCCGGAGGCGAAGACCTCAGCGCGGTAGGAGCCGAACGTGCGGCGGCCTGTCGTGTCCTTCCGTGTCGCGATGCGTGTGGCGACGAGCGCCGCACCCAACGTCACGACGTCGGCGGCCATGTGGCCGGCGTCGCTGATCAGAGCCAGTGAGTCCGAGAGCAGACCTGCGACGAGTTCGACGACGAAAAACGCGAGAACGAGGCCGAACGAGACCGCCAGGCGCCACCGATGACGCCCTGCGGCCGAAGTGCCTTCAGCGGCCGTGGGGCCGTGCGAGTGACCGTGCCCCATCTCAGGACTTACTCGTGTCGTGATCGATGTGCGCCCGCGTCACGTCGAGCAACATGCGCACGTGGCCGTCCGAAAGGCGGTAGAAGACGTTTCGGCCCGCTCGACGACCGATGACAACCCCGGACGACCTCATCAGACGTAAAGCCTGTGAGACAGTCGTTTCCGTCACCCCGGTCGCCTCCGCGAGATCACAGACGCAGAGCTCCCCCGCGTCGAGCAGTGTGTAGAGCAGACGGGTTCGAGTGGGATCGCCAAGCAGCTTGAAGACGCTGCTGATCTCCTCGATCACCTCGAGCGGCGGCAATGCCTCCATCGCCAAAGCGACCTTGTCGGGGCAGTCGGCCCCCGGCGCACAAGCATCGAGCGCTTCGACATTCGACGACACGAGCAACTCCTTAACATCTGATCAATTGAACAGATGTTAGCGTAATCCCACTGTCGCCCGCCGTACAAGGATGAGCATGAAGAAGCCCGCCCTCGCCGCCGCACTTGTCGTCGCGATCGTTGCCGCCGTCATCGTCGCAGTGATATTCCTCAACAGGACCCCAGAACCGAAGCCGACGCCGTCCGCATCCGGGGACACGGCCGTGTCCAACCTCGCCGCCCCTGACAGCCACCGGCTGCAAAAGGCACCCGACGGCTCACCGGTCCTCGTCGAATTCCTCGACTTCGAATGCGAGGCGTGCCGCGCCGCATACCCGTTCGTCGAGGAACTCCGCAAGGACTACAAGGGCAAGGTCACCTTCGTCATCCGCTACTTCCCGCTGCCGGGCCACAAGAACTCCATGACCGCCGCGCTCGCTGTGGAGGCCGCGGCACAGCAGGGCAAACTCCAGCAGATGTACTCCACGATGTACGAACGTCAGACACAGTGGGGCGAGAAGCAGACATCCCAAGCCTCCGTGTTCCGAGGCTACGCGCAAGAACTTGGCCTCGACATGGCCGCCTACGACAGGGCCGTGGCGTCCCCCGCCACCAAGGCCCGCGTCGAGAAGGACTACAAAGCCGGCCTGGAAGCGGGCGTCGAAGGCACCCCGACGTTCTTCCTCGACGGCGAAAAGGTCACCGTCGACTCCATGGAGGCTTTCCGTTCCCTCATCGATGAAGCGGTGAAGTGAGCAGCTCCGCGGGCGAGCGGCGGCAGAGCATCGCCCTCGTCGGCCTGTCTGCCGTCGGCCTCGTCTGCTCCGTCATTCTCCTGATGGAAAAGCTCGCACTGCTGGCCGATCCGGAGCACGTCCCGAGTTGCAGCATCAATCCCGTCGTCGCCTGCGGCTCGGTCATCACCTCGTGGCAGGCAAGTGTCGTGGCAGACCTGCCGAACCCTGTACTGGGGATCGTGGGTTTCAGCATCGTGATGACCGCCGGCGCCCTGGGCGCGGGCGGCCTCCACTTCAGCCGCTGGGTTTGGGTCGGCTTGCTCGCCGGCGTCCTCGTGGGGTTTGCCTTCGTCCACTGGCTCATCTGGCAGAGCCTCACCGTGATCGGGGCGCTCTGCCCCTACTGCATGGTGGTGTGGGTCGTCATGCTCGCGTTGGTCACCGTCGCAGTTCGGGCCGGCGCCTCGGAAGGCGCGGTACCCGCGGCGGTCAGCCGCTGGGCACCCAGCGCAGCTGTCATGTGGCTCGCACTCCTCGTGCTCGCCATCTTCCTACGATTCCAGGACTACTGGCTGACCCTGGTGTGACGGGTGGATGAGTCCGACGAACTACTCGTCGTTGTCCTCGGCCTCGCGCAGTTCCTTGGAGCGCTCGCGGCGACGCTCGACGCGGCTCTCCACGACGTCGACCGTCTCCTGACGGAAATGGTTGAGCGCGAAGAAGCTGATGACCGTCGAGGCGATGGCCGCCACGATGAGCAGCAGGAAACCACGGAGCCCTACGAGCCAGCCGACGCTGAGGCAGCCGAAGAAGACGAGGAGGCGCAGGACGGTGTAGCGCGCGACAGGTGCCATGGATCAGAGCCCCGAGTAGGAGTGCTGGCCGACGAAGTACACGTTGACGACGCCGTAGTTGATGAGGATGCAGGCGAAGCCGATGATGACGACGACGGCGGCCTTGCGACCGCTCCACCCGACCGTCACGCGGCTGTGCAGGTAGGCCGCGTACACGATGAAGATGACGAGGGACCACACTTCCTTCGGGTCCCAGTTCCAGTAGGCGCCCCAGGCCTCCTGGGCCCAGATGGCGCCGGCGAGGATCGTGAACATCCACAGCGGGAACGCGATGATGTGCACGCCGTACGCGAGACGGTCGAGGGTCTTGGAATCCGGCAGGGCCTTGAGGAAGCCGCCCGTCTTGCCCTTCTCCTCACGGTTGAGCTGCGCGAGGTAGAGGCAGGTGATGACGAAGCCGATGGTGAACAGACCGATCGACAGCGTTGCCACCGTCACGTGGATCGACAGCCAGTACGACTGCAGCGACGGCATGAGCTTGCTCGCCTCGGTGTAGTACACGAGGGCCGCGAGCATGATGAAGAGGACGGCGGGGAGCGTGACGAACGCACCGAGCCAGCGCACGTCCTTGCGCAGGCTCCAGCCGAGGAAGCACACGAGCAGGAACGCGGTGCCGACGAGGTCGAACTCGTACATGTTGCCCAGCGGCGGACGGCCGACGGCGAAGCCGCGCAGCGCGATGCCGAGGACGAGCGCCGCCGTTCCGAGCCACGTCAGGGCCATGCCCGTGCCGGCCCACTTGCGCGGCGCCGGGTCGGCAGGAAGATCGCTCCCGCCGTCACCGTCGAGGTCACGCTTGGAGGAGTGGGTCTCGGTGCGCTCGAGGACGGCCGTGGCGCCGCCCGCCGACTTATCACGGCTCGAGGTCGCGGACGTACCCGCGGCGGCGTCCTCGTCCCCGGCGTGGGCAGCGGCTTCGCCGACACGCTCCTTGCGGCCCGGGGTCTGTGCCAGGTCGACACAGAACGCCAGCATGGCCAACGTCAGGACGAGCCCGGAGGCGTAGACGGCGTACGTCGAGTTCTGGGCGAGGGCGCTGTTGGCCTCGTCGATGAGGGCGAAAGCGGACATCATGCCTTACCTGTCGTTCCGGTCGTGACGGCGCGAGCCTGGATGCGTTCGAAGATTTCGTCGACCGCGAGAGCGAGCCTGGGGTCCTCGCCCTTGGCGAGGCCACCGATCTCCACCACTGTACGCGGGGCGCTCGAACCGTCTGCGTCCGCGGCCGGGCGCACCCGGACGAAGACGCGGCGGCGGCGAATCATGAGCGACACCACGAGGCCTGCGAGGGCCGTGACGGAGAAGATGAGAGCGGGCAGCTTGCCCGGGTCGTGCCGGATCGAGAGACCCGCCCAACGCGGCACCGACTCGAAGGTGACCGAACCCATGTTGTTCGGCAGCTTCACCGTCTGACCGAGTGCGATCTGCAGACGAAGGGGCTGGCCCTTCTCGTCCTTGACCTGCGTCATCTTCTCGGTGTCGAGGCTGAAGACCGACTGCGGGCGGCCGTTCGGGTAGAGGTCACCCTTGTAGACGCCGAGGTAGAGCGCGGGAGCCTTCGCGTCCGGGAAGGCCGAGCTCGGGCCCTTGTTCGGGTCGACGTAGGCCGTGGGCAGGAAGAAGCCGAACAGACCCACCTGGTCCGGCGAGGCGCCGGGGATCTTGAACGCGCCCGTCGACTTGTACTGGTTGTCGACGGCGAGGAACGGCGTCGACTGGTCGTAGAGCACGTTGCCCTTCGCGTCCTTGTACGTGATCTTCGGCGCGTAGCCGTTTCCGAGCAGGTAGACCTCGCCGCCACCGACCTTGAGCGGGTGGTTGACCCGGATCTGGTCCTGCTGCCACTTCGCGTTCGGGGACTCCTTGAAGTGGACGTCGGCCGTGAAGTCACGCGGCTGACCCCACTGCGGGCTCGTGGGGTCGACCTTGTCCTCGAAGGTGACCTTGAGGCTGTCCATCTTCAGCGACCAGTCGGGCAGATCCTCCTCGAGGTCGACCCAGGGGCCGAGCTTGAGGGTGTCGTAGCGGGTCATCGTCGAGGTGAACCCACTCTTGTCCGGGACGATGACGTCACCGCGCCAACCCCACACGTGGCCACCGGCGACGGCGACGATGATGCCGACGATGCTGAGGTGGAACAGCAGGTTGCCGCTCTCGCGCAGCATGCCGCCCTCCGAGGCGACCTCGAGGTCGCCCGTGTCCTTGCGGAGCTTGAAGCGCTTGCGGCGCAGCACCTCACGCGCGGCCTCGGCAACGGCGTCGGGGCTCGCGTCGACGGTCTCGCTGCGGTGAGCCGGCAGACGCTTGATGTTGCGCGGCATCTTCGGCGGACCGGAACGCATCGCCTTCCAGTGCACCTTGGTGCGCGGGATGATGCAGCCGATGAGCGAGACGGCGAGCAACAAGTAGATCGCGGCGAACCACGGCGTGCTGTAGACGTTGAACATCCCGAGGCGATCGAGCCACGGGAACAGGTCGGGGTGGTCCTGCTCGTACTGGGTGACGCGGGTGGCGTCGATCGAGCGCTGCGGGAAGATCGAGCCCGGCACGGCCGCGATGGCCACGAGCAGCAGCAGGAATAGCGCCGTGCGCATCGTCGTCAGCTGGCGCCAGAACCAGCGCAGCATGCCGACGACACCGATGCTCGCGCCGGCCTTGCCCGACGTGCCGGACTTGCCACCGGCCTTCGCGCCGCCTCGCGGCGACTTCTTGGCGGCTGCGCCCTTCGCTGCGTCGTCGCTGGTCTCGGGCCCGTTGTTGCCCGGGGCCTTCTTGGCTGCCACTAGATCACCGTTTCGAACTGGTTGACGAGGTTGGACTGGACGAGGGCCATGAGTTCCTCCCACAGCCCGCTCACCATGAGCAGGCCCATGGCGATCATGAGAGTGCCGCCGACGATCTGGATCGGACGGTGGTGGTCACGAAGCCACTTCGACGCCTTCTCGGCACGGCTCCACCCAGCGGCGATGAGGATGAACGGCAGGCCCATGCCGAGCGCGTAACAGACGGTGAGGAACAGAGCCCTCCCCTGGCTGTCCGCGTTGAGGGACGTATTGGCCGCCACCAGCGTGCCGAGAACCGGCGAGATGCAGGGAGCCATCCCGAGACCGAACGCGGCACCGAGCAACGGTGCCCCGACGAGGCCCGCGGCCGGGCGCCAGCGCACCGTGAAGCCTCGCTGGCCCACGACGCCGAGGAACATGAGCCCCATGAGGATGACGATGACGCCGCCGATGCGCGTGAGCAGGCTGCGGTGAGCGCCCACCGTGTCGTAGACGAGGCTGACGGCGGCCTGGATGCCGACGAAGACGACGGAGAATCCGAGCACGAACAGGCACGCGCCGAGCACGAGTCGGGTGCGTCGCTTCTCGTCCGTCAAGCCCGTGACGTAGGCGAGGAAGCCCGGCACGAGCGGCAGCACGCACGGCGACGCGAACGAGACGACCCCCGCGAGCGCAGCGAAGAAGATCGCGAGCGGCAACGCGCCGTTCGCGACGATCTGTTCGGGGGAACTCGTCAGGTGAGCGAGCGCCGCAACGCTGGAGCTCAAGCCTTCTCCGCGAGCACCTTGTCGACCATGTTCCGCACCGTGGTCTCGGTGGTGGAACCGGAGACGCGTGCCGCGATGCGCCCCTGCTTGTCGAGCACGAGCGTCGTTGGCGTTGCGACGACCTTGCGCTGCAGACCCTGCAGGTTCTGCCCGTCGTCGTTCTTCAGCGACGGGTAGGTGGCGCCCCACTTCTTGAGCGTGGACTTGGCGACGGCGTCGGAGTCACGCTGGTCGAGGCCCATGAACACGACGGGCTTGTTCGCGTTGTCGTAGTTCTTCCACGCCTTCTCGAGGTGCGGCGTCTCGGCCTGACACGGGCCGCACCACGCACCCCACACGTTGAGGACGACGACCTTGCCGCGCTCGGACTCCACGTTCCACTTCTTGCCGTCCAGCGTCTCGCCGGTGAGCTGCACGGGCTCGGCACGCTTGGCGGCCGCAAGTTCTTCGACGGAACCGTCACCGGCCACGTAGCCCTTGTTGTCGCCGGCTTGGGCCTGCTTGCTGATGCTGTCGTTCTGCTCGCTACCGCACGCACTCAGACCGAGGGTGACGGCAAGGGCGAGCGACGTCGCTGCGGTTGCCTTGAGCGATCGGGCACGGCGCGCCATCAGGCACCCACCGACTGTGTCGAGTTGGGCAGCAGGCGACCCGCGGGCTCGGCGTACTGGACGCCGGTGATCTCGTCACCGGTGAACTCGATCGTCGTGACCGACGCGAGCGTGCACTCACGCGATCGCGGGTCGTGCCACAGGCGCTTGCCCTCGGCGAAGCGACGGGCCGTCCACACGGGCAGCTGGTGGCTGACGACGGCGGCCTCGTGTCCGGCCGCGGCGTCACGGGCGTCGAGGATGGCGGTGTACATGCGCTCGGCGATCTCCTGGTACGGCTCTCCCCAGCTCGGCCGCAGCGGGTTGACGAGCTTCGGCCAGAAGCGGGGCTGGAGCAGTTGCTTGGGGTTCGATCCAACGGTCAGGCCCTCGAAATCGTTCCCGGCTTCGATGACGCGCGGGTCGAGGACGACGGGCAGATCGAGCTTCTCGGCGAGCGGCGCGGCCGTCTCCTGCGCACGCTCGAGCGGCGAGCTGACGAGGTAGGTGATGTCGCGCGGAGCGAGCCACTGGCTCGTCAGTTCGGCCATCTCACGGCCGAGCTCGGAGAGGTGGTAGCCGTCGAGGCGCCCGTAGAGCACCTTCTTCGGGTTGAACACCTCGCCGTGACGCACGAGGTGCACCAGCGTCTTCGTCGTGGGGGTGGGGGCCTCGGTCGACGGGTAAAGCGGGACGTCGTTCGTCATGGTCAGAGTGTCGCAGACGAGTCTGTGGAAGCGGCCGCGGCTCGCGCGGCGGCGGGCAGGGCGTCGATCACATGCGCGACGGCCTCGTCGTCGTGCGACGCGGAGACGAACCACGACTCGTAGGCCGACGGCGGCAGGTGGACGCCCTGGTCGAGCATCGCGTTGAAGAAGCGCGAGAAGGCCTCGGTGTCCTGGTCCTTCGCGTCGTCGTAGTTCGTGACCGCTCCGTCACGGAAGAAGATCGAGAACATCGAGCTCGCCCACTGCACGGTGTGTGGCACCCCGGCCTTCGTCAGTTCGGCGGAGGCGGCGTCGGCGATGGCGTGCGCCGTGGAGTCGAGGTGGGCGTAGACCTCGTCGGTGCAGCCTTGCAGCGTGGCGAGGCCGGCGGCCGTGGCCACCGGGTTACCCGCCAGCGTGCCCGCCTGGTACACGGGACCGTCGGGCGCCAGCATGCCCATGAGGTCGGCGCGGCCACCGAAGGCGGCCGCGGGGAAGCCACCGCCCATGACCTTGCCGAAGGTGAACAGGTCGGGGGCGCTCTCACCCTGCTGGCCCTCGTGGCCGAACCAGCCGGCACCGGAGCAGCGGAAGCCCGTCATCACCTCGTCGGAGACGAGCAGCGCGCCGTGCTCGGTCGTGATGTCGCGCAGCGCCTTCGTGAAACCGGGGGCGGGCGGCACGACGCCCATGTTGCCGGGCGAGGCCTCGGTGATGACGGCAGCGATCTCGTCACCGTGCTCGGCGAAGGCAGCTTCGAGCGCGGAGACGTCGTTGTAGGGCAGGACGATGGTCTCGCCGGCGCTCGACTTCGGCACGCCGGCCGTGTCGGGAAGGGCGAAGGTGGCGACGCCGGAGCCGGCTGCGGCGAGCAGCGCGTCGACGTGGCCGTGGTAGCAGCCTGCGAACTTCACGATCTTGCTCCGGCCCGTGGCGCCGCGCGCGAGGCGGATGGCCGACATCGTGGCCTCGGTACCGGACGAGACAAGACGCACCTGCTCGACGGGCTCGACGCGGCGCACGATCTCGGTGGCGAGGGCGACCTCGTTCTCACTCGGGGTGCCGAAGCTGAAGCCACGCGAGGCCGCGTCCTGAACGGCGGCCATGACGTCGGGGTGGGCGTGGCCGAGAATCATCGGCCCCCACGAGCAGATGAGGTCGACGTAGCGGTTGCCGTCGACGTCCGTGAGCCACGGACCCTTCGCCCCGCGGATGAACCGCGGCGTGCCACCGACGGCACGGAAGGCGCGCACCGGCGAGTTCACCCCGCCGGGCGTCACCGTGCGCGCGTGGGCCAGGAGTTCTGCGGACTTCGAGGTGCTTCCACTCATGTTGTCCATTCTCCCACCGCCCCCTGACAACGCCCTTGGCGGGCCTCAGCCCCGCTCGCCACCGACTTCCTCGTGCACGCGGCGCATGCCGTCACCGACGATGCTCAGTTGGTCGCCATCCATGGTGTCGACGAAGTATCGACGCACGCTCGCGACGTGAACGGGGGCTGCGAGCAGGAGGGCGTCGTAGCCGCCGTCGGTGAGGACGAGTTCGACCCCACGCGAATCGCTGGAACACGACTCCCGCGTCACCCACCCGCGTCGCTGCAGGCGCGTGGCGGTGTGCGTGATGCGGCTGCGGGACTGAACGACGAGGTCGGCGAGCGCCCCCATCCGCAGACGACGTCCCTCGGCCTCGGACAGCATCGAGAGGATCTCGTACTCGGCCAGCGACATGCCGTGGTCGAGGAGTTCGCGATCGAGCGCGAGGCTCAGCGCGCGCGATGCCCGTAGGTAGTGACGCCATGCCGTCTGCTCGTCCTCATCGAGCCAGCGCGTCTCTTTCGTCATCCTCCACCGTCCGTTCCGTGCTTCGCCACCGTCGCGCGCCCCTACCGTCCGGTATCCGACCGGAGGGTTGATTCACGTTTCGTTCAGTGTCAACGCTTTCGTGTGGACATCTTGTTTCCGTCCACGTTTCTTCAGTGTAGTTGAACGTTCAACTATCTGCGTGTATCGTCATTTCCGTACCGACCACACATCGCAACGGAAGGACCACAACCATGGTTTCCCTCAACGACATCGCTCCCGGCACCTGGAACATCGACGCCGACCACACGGAGATCGGCTTCGTCGCGCGCCACCTCGCCGTCACCAAGGTGAAGGGTCGCTTCACGGACGTCAGCGTCAACGCGGAGGTCGCCGAGGACCGCAAGAACTCGACGCTCGAGTTCACCGTGCAGACGGCATCGGTCCAGACCCGCAACGCCGACCGCGACGGTCACCTCAAGAGCGCTGACTTCTTCGACGTCGAGCAGTACCCGACGATGACGTTCAATGCCACGAACATCGGCGACGACACCATCACGGGCGACCTGACGATCAAGGACGTGACGAAGCCCGTCACGTTCGACTACGAGTTCAACGGCATCTCCGACGACCCGTGGGGCGGCACCCGCGCCGGCTTCGAGGCCCAGGGCGAGATCAACCGCAAGGACTTCGGCCTCAGCTTCGACGCCGCAGCCCCCGGCGGCAACGCGCTCGTCTCCGACAAGATCAAGATCAACCTCGACCTCGAGTTCGCCAAGGCCTGATCACACCAGCCTTCACGAAGAGGCCGCGGTACCCGTTCGGGTACCGCGGCCTCTTCGTGAATCGCCCTTCCTCGCTCGCCCTTCATCGCGTGCCGTCGCGCCTCAGCCGAGAGGGCGGGAACCGCGAATGCGTTCGTAGATGAGGCTCGTCTCGGCGTGCACGACGCCGGGCAGCACCGCGAGGTGGTCGAGCACGATGTCGCGCAGGGCGTCGGGAGACTGCGTACAGACGTGGACGAGGAAGTCGTTCTCCCCCGTCACGTGGAAGGCCGCGAGGACGCCGGGCACATCGGCGACTGCGGCGCGGAAGCCGTCGATGTCGTCACGCGTGTGGCCCGTGAAGCGCAGCGCGATCATCGCCTCCAGCGGTAACTCGAGGGAGCCGAGATTGACGTCGGCGTGCACCCCGGCGATGACGCCTCGCTCACGCAGCACACGCAACCGGCCGCTGCACGTCGACTCCGGCACGCCGACCCGCCGCGCGAGTTCGGCGTTCGACATCCGGCCGTCCTCGACGAGTAGCTCGACGAGCCGACGACCGACGGCGTCAGGGCTCCACGCGGGGCCGAGAAACGGTCGTCGAACCTGCGAGTCACCCGCCGAACTCAACCGGGAATTCGTGCTTTCCACCTCAGACACACCTCTTTTCGGGGAATCGGCGGCGTCATTGCCACGATTCCGCGGACTCCACACACTATGTGATGTGAACCACACTTCTTCGCTCATGACGAACGCCGTGCACGCCGGCCGGGAAGACCTCACGGCTCTCGGGGTGCACGTCGCAGGAATCGATCAGTCGACCACCTACCCCGTCACCGGCGTGCAGGGCGGTGACTCGTACGAGCAGATGGCAACCCGTGGTCGCCCGCGCCCCGGTGATTCGTACGTGTACCAGCGTCTGTGGAACCCGAACGTCCACCGCTTCGAGCGTGGGCTCGCCACGATGGAGGGCGCCGAGGAAGCCGTCGCGTTCTCGACCGGGATGGCGGCGATCAGCGCCGTCCTGCTCGCCTGCGTTGCGGCGGGCAAGCCTCACATCGTCGGTGTCCGCCCCCACTACGGCGGCACGGACCACCTACTTGCCACCGGCCTGCTCGGCACCCGCGTGACGTTCACGACGCCCGATGCCGTGGCGGACGCGATCGAGGCAGACACGGGCCTCGTGCTCATCGAGTCGCCCGGCAACCCGACGATCGACCTCATCGACATCGCCGACGTGGCGCGCCAGGCGGGCGACGTGCCCGTCGCCGTCGACAACACGTTCGCCACACCGGTGCTGCAGCAGCCGCTGGCGCTCGGCGCAGCGATCAGTCTGCACTCGGCGACGAAGTACATCGGCGGGCACGGCGACCTGCTCGGCGGTGTCGTCGCGACGAGCACGGAGTGGGCCACGCGGCTGCGTCAGGTGCGCGCCATCACGGGTGGCCTGCTCGCACCGACGTCCGCCTACCAACTGCACCGCGGGCTGCAGACCCTGCCGGTCCGGGTGCTGCAGCAGCAGGCCAACGCGCGACCGGTGGCGGCTTTCCTTGCCGAGCACGACCTCGTGGAGTGGGTGCGCTACCCCGGGCTTCCCGCGGGCGACCCCGACGGCATCGCCGCACGGCAGATGGCAGGCCCGGGCGCGATGATGGCGTTCGCGGTCAAGGGCGGCTTCGACGCCGCTGCCGCCGTGGCGGAGCACGTGCGCCTCATCGTCAATGCGGTGTCTCTGGGCGGCGTGGACACGCTCATCCAGCACCCGGCGGCACTGACCCACCGGCCGGTCGCGTCCGAGGCGAAGCCGGGCGAGGACGTCCTGCGCCTGTCGATCGGTCTCGAGAACCCGGACGACGTCATCGCCGACCTGCGCCAGGCCCTCGAAGCGGCCCGGGACCTCTCCCCCGAGCCTGCGCGGGAGGAACCGAACCTGCGCGTCGCCGTCCGCGCCTAGCAACCACAAGGGGCGTTTTCTTCCCTTCTTGTGCGCAAGGGGTCTCCTGAGGCGCAAGAAGGGAAGAAAACACCCCCACTCGTGTCACGCCACCGGCGCGAGCTGGACAAAGTGCTGCCGCCATGCGGTGTTGGGTGCGACTTTCACACCCCGCTGAGTCAGCGCGTCCGCCACTCGAGCCAATGTCGATGCCGGATCCCGGAAGATCCCGACCGAAACCACCCGGATGACGATCCATCCTGCGGAGCGAAGCTCATCCTCGCGCACGATGTCAGCCTGCTTCTGTGCCTCACTCGCGTAGTGGTAGGAGCCGTCGTACTCCACGGCGATCTTGAGCTCGGGGTAGGCGAGATCGAATCGTCGTCGCCGCCCGGCCACGAAAGCCTCGTGTTGCACAACAGGCTCGGGCAAACCCGCGAGAACGAGAAGGAGGCGCGTCCGGCTCTCCGGTGGCGACTCAGCGCCTTCCCGCGCGCGGCGGGCGACCTCACGCAGCGCTGCCGAATGCGGGCCTGCACCGTGCTTCCACACATCAATGGCTCGCCCTGCATCGACATCGTGACGGCTGAGCACCGCATCTGCGAGGACGACGAGATCAACGAGCCCCAGCGAGTCGGCGCATTCGGTGACGACGCCCGTCGGGTCGGAAACCGGCAAACGACCTACACCGGCGACGAACACCGATCTCGCCAGGCTTGCTGCTGGATGCCGATGAGCGATCGTGCCGACGAGCGTCTTGTTCGGCCTTCGCTCGTAGCTGAGATGGAGTCGGTGCGTCTCCGGGACGGGAAGGCCCCACAGCCGCGCGGCGGTGACGTGGGCGACGCGGGCGTCGGACTTGGTGACGCGCAGCGCCGCTCCACACCGCAGCCCGAGGGTGATCGGTGTCGTGGCGGTGACGTAGACATTGCGTCGGAGCGCGACGACAGCGTCACTGCGCAGATCGTTGATCGTCAGCCCGGCGGCACGAGCCTCGGCGGCGGTGAACAAGCATCCGTCCAGCGTGGCGACGGCAACAGCTCGCCTGGAAAGCACACTCTCGTGGCGTCGGTTCGAGGTGACCATGCCCTCAGCCTGACGCGCGGAGCGGATCCGGCTCGAAAGTTATCCACAGGAACGAGGGGAGCATCCCGCACGAAAGACAGCGCCCACCACTACTCGGGAAGGTTTCTTCCCTTCTTGTGCGCAATCGAACCCCTTGCGCACAAGAAGGAAAGAAATCAGCCCGTCCTACGTCTAACGCCGCGCGTCAGAGGCCGCGGGCAAACTCCATCGCGTAGTACGTCAGGACGATCGACGCGCCGGCGCGCTTGATGCTGGTGAGGGTCTCGCGGATCATGCGTTCGCGGTCGATCCAGCCGTTCGCGGCGGCCGCCTCGATCATCGCCATCTCGCCGGAGACCTGGTACGCCGCGACAGGCACCGTGGCGGCCTGGGCGACGTCGGAGAGCACGTCGAGGTACGGCAGAGCAGGCTTCACCATGAGCATGTCGGCGCCCTGCTCCTCGTCGAGCATCGCCTCGCGCAGCGACTCCGTGCGGTTGCGCGGGTCCTGCTGGTACGTCGCGCGGTCGCCCTGGAGCGAGCTCTGCACGGCCTCGCGGAACGGACCGTAAGCCGCCGACGCGTACTTCGCCGAGTACGCCATGACGGCGACGTCGTCGTGGCCGGAAAGGTCGAGCGCCGCACGGATGACGCCGATCTGGCCGTCCATCATGCCGCTCGGGCCGAGCACGTGAGCGCCCGCCTGAGCCTGCGCGACGGCCATCTGCGCGTAGATATCGAGCGTCGCGTCGTTGTCGACACGACCCTGCGCGTCGAGCACGCCGCAGTGACCGTGGTCGGTGAACTCGTCGAGGCACAGGTCGCCCATGACGAGCAGATCGTCGCCCACGGCGTCACGCACGGCGCGCAAGCCGACGTTGAGGATGCCGTCGGGGTCGATCGAACCCGACCCCTGGGCGTCCTTCGTCTCCGGAACACCGAAGAGCATGACGCCCGCAACGCCCGCGTCGCGCGCCTGCTTCGAGACGTCGACGAGCGAGTCGAGCGTGTGCTGCACGACGCCCGGCATCGAACTGATGGGCGTGTTCTCGGTCGCGTTCTCGCGCACGAACACCGGCAGGATGAGGTCGGACGGCGCCACGGACGTCTCGGCCACCATGTTGCGCATGACCGGTGACGTGCGCAGGCGGCGCGGACGGTGCGGCAGGTCGTACGTGCTCATCGGGCCTTCACCTTTCGACGGGCCGCCCCGCGACGCTCGCTGGGACGACGCACCTTCTCCCCCGCTTCCGCCGCAGCGGCGGCGAGGCACTGACCGTGAGCGGCGAGCGCATCGACGAGCGCAGCCGCAGAGGCCTCGGTCGCGAGGACGTCGACACGCAGACCGTGCTCCTCCGCCGTCTTCGCGGTGGCCGGGCCGATGCACGCGACGACGGTAGATGCGTGCGGCTTGCCGGCGATGCCGACGAGGTTGCGCACCGTCGAACTCGACGTGAAGCAGACGGCGTCGAACTTGCCGGACTTGATCGCCTCACGCACCTCGGGCGCCGGCGGCGCAGCGCGCACCGTGCGGTAGGCGGTGACGTCGTCGACCTCCCAGCCCATCTCCTCGAGGCCGGCGACGAGGGTCTCCGTCGCGATGTCGGCGCGCGGCAGGAAGACGCGGTTGATCGGGTCGAGCTGCTCGTCGTAGTCGGGCCACACCTCGAGCAGGCCCTTGGCCGACTGCTCGCCGCTCGGCATGAGGTCGGGCTCGATGCCCCACTCGCGCAGAGCGTCCGCCGTCACGCCACCGACGGCAGCGATCTTGAGGCCCGCGAAGGCACGCACGTCGAGACCGAACTCGGCGAACTTCTCACGCACGGCGCGCACGGCGTTGACCGACGTGAAGCCGACCCACTCGTAGCGGCCGGTGACGAGACCCTTGACGGCCTTCTCCATCTGCGCCGGCGTACGCGGCGGCTCGACGCTGATCGTCGGCACGATGGCGCTGCTCGCGCCGTACTCGGTGAGGCGGCGCGTCATGGAACCCGACTGCTCCTTGGTGCGCGGCACGAGCACCTTCCAGCCGAACAGCGGCTTGTTCTCCCACCACGACAGGGCGGTGCGGTGACCCACGGTCGAGCCGACGATGGCCATGACGGGCCCGTCGAACTCGGCGCGACGCAGTGCCGCGGGCACCTCGTCGAGCGTCAGCGTCGTCGTCTCCTGGGTGATCGTCGTGCCGTTCTGCGTCAGCGCGACCGGCGTGTTGCCACGGCGGCCGGCAGCGCGCAGTTCGACGAGCGAGTCGCGCAGCAGGTCGGCCTGGCCGAGGACGACGACGGTGGTGCAGGCGTCGATCGAACGCGCCCAGTCGACCTTCGGGTCGCCGGCGGTGACGACGTGGATGTTGCGGGCCTTGCTGTCGGTGAGCGGCACACCCGCGTAGGCGGGAACCGCGGAGACGGCCGAGACGCCCGGAACGATCTCGAACTCGATGCCGGCCTTCGCGCAGGCGCCGGCCTCCTCGGCCAGGCCGTGGAAGGTGGCCGGGTCGCCGTCCATGAGGCGCACGACGAGGGCGCGCCCGTCGTCGTGGCCCTCCGTCGCAGCCTTGGCGGCCTTGACGAGAAGCTTCGCGCGGCTGGCGTTGGTCAACTCGGTGCCGGCCTCGCCGTACCCGCCGTCGACGAACTCCACGCCGTCGCTCACGAGGGATGCGACGAACTGCTCACGGCACAGCTGGTCGAGGACGACGACGTCCGCCTCGGCGAGAAGCTGCGCCGCGCGCATCGTGAGCAGGCCGGGATCGCCGGGCCCGGCGCCGACGAACGCGACTCGGGTGGCCGACTTGGCCTGCTTGGCTGCGGTGCTCACTTGGATCGCTCCGATTCGGTGGTGGTTTCGACGCGCGGCGTCTGCTGCCGCGGTTCGCGTGGGGGGATGACGGCGGCCGCGCCGTCGTCGAGCAGGGTGCGGGCGAGACGCTCGCCGATGCCCTGCGGATCGTCGTAGGGGCCGACTTCGCTGCGGCGCAGCTCGAGGGAGCCGTCCGTGGCGCCGACGAAGGCGCGCAGCGAGATCTCGAGGGTGCCGTCGGGCTCCTCGACGATCTCGGCGAGGGCACCGACAGGTGCGGCACAGCCGGCCTCCAGGGCTTCGAGCACGGCTCGCTCGGCCGTGACGGCTGCGCGGGTGTCGGCGTCGTCGAGCTCGGCGAGCACGGCACGCGTGACCTCGTCGTCCTCGCGGCACTCGAGCGCGAGGGCGCCCTGGCCGGGGGCCGGCAACATCTGCAGCGGGTCGATGGTCTCGCTCGCCTCGTCGGTGCGGCCCACGCGGGCCAGGCCGGCGCGAGCGAGGACGACGGCGTCCATCTCACCCTTGGTCACGAAGCCCATGCGGGTGTCGATGTTGCCGCGGATGTCACGGATTTCCAGTCCGAGGCCGAGGGCCTGCAGCTGGGCCGCACGTCGCGGAGAGCCGGTTCCGACCACGGCACCCGCCGGCAGTTCACCGAGCGTCAGGCCGTCGCGGGCGACGAGGATGTCACGCGGGTCTTCACGCGTCGGGATACCGGCGACGACGAGGCCGGGCTCGGGTGCGACGGGCAGATCCTTGAGGGAGTGCACGGCCATGTCGACCTCGCCCGAGAGCAGTGCCTGACGCAGTGCGGCGGCGAAGACGCCCGTGCCACCCATCTGGGCCAGCGGGGCCAGGTTGATGTCGCCCTCGGTCGTGACCTCGACGAGCTCGACCTCGTGGCCGTGAGCGCGCAGGGCGTCTGCGACGTGGGTCGACTGGGTCACCGCGAGGTGGCTACGCCGCGTTCCGAGTCGGATCGGGCGCTCGTGGCGGGGGGCACTCATGGCAGCTCCGGGGGGACGGACACGACGCGCGTCTGCGCCGGGTCGAGGTCGAAAAGCGTGGAAAGAACTGCCGCGTAGTCGCTTTCGCCGACGTTTCCGCCCTGGCCGGCAAGCTCCTTGATGCGCACGGTGGGCGTGTGGAGCAGCTTCTCCACGACGCGGTGCACCGTGAGCTGCACCTGGGCTCGGGTGGTCTCGTCGAGGTCGGGTACGCGGGTCTCGAGGCGGTTCAGCTCGGCGCTGACGATCTCCGCGGCGTTCGCGCGCAGCGCCGCCACCGTGGGGGCGACGCGCTCGGCGCGGCGGGCGACGACGAAGTCGGCCACCTCGCTCGTCACGAGGTCCTGGACCGCCTTGATCTCGGCCTCTGCGCCGGGCTGGCCCTCGACCTGCGGGCCGAGATCCTCGAATCCGAGCACTGCCACGCCGCGAACGGCCGCGACCTCGTCGGCGATGTCACGCGGCAGGGCGAGGTCGATGTAAACCTGAGGGCGGCCGTCAGGGTTGGCGCGGGCGGCCATCGTCGCGTCGATGACGTGACCGACGGCGCCCGTACACGACACGACGAGGTCGGCGGAGGCGAGGGCCGCGTCGAGCTCCTCGATGGGGCGCGCGTCGCACCCAGCGGCGTCCGCAAGACGACGAGCCGCGTCGTACGTGCGGTTGACGACGGTGACGGAGCCGAGGCCGTGGCGCACGAGCGTGTGCGTGGCGAGCGAACTCATCGCGCCGGCACCGACGACGACGGCGCGCACCCGCGTGAGGTCACCGAGCATGTTGCCCGACAGTTCGAGTGCCCGCTCGACGAGCGAGCGGCTGACCGAGTCGATGCCGGTCTCGGAGTGCACGCGCTTGCCAACGCGCAGCGCCTGCTGCACCAGGCGGCTCATGACGGGGCCGATACGGCCCGATTCCTGACCTTCGCGCAGGCTGTCGCGCATCTGGCCGAGGATCTGGCTCTCTCCGACGGCGAGCGAGTCGAGGCCGGCCGCGACGTTGAACAGGTGCGCGACGGCGCGCTCGTCGAAGTGGACGTAGAGGTAGTCGCGCAGGTCGGCCATCGGCATGCCGGTGACGTCGGCGAGGGCGTCGCCGAGTTCGGTGACGGCACCGTGGAACGTCGTGGCGTCGGCGTAGACCTCGACGCGGTTGCACGTCGACAGCACGACGGGCTCGGTGAGGTTCTCGCCCTTGCCGAGGCGCTCGAGCAGATCGGCCTGGCCCTCGGCGTTGAGAGAGGCCTTCTCGAGCACGGCGAGCGGGGCCGAGCGGTGGGAAAGCCCCAGAACAATGACGCTCATGCCATGAGCTCCTTCATCTCGCGATCCCCCTGTGGCCCTCGCGCGTTCTGTTCACGAAACGCGAGGATCTGAAGTTCGGTTGCCATGTCGACGCCGCGCACCTGCACGTCGGAGGGCACGGTGAGCACCGCCGGCGCGAAGTTGAGGATGCTGCGTACCCCCGCGGCGATGAGGCGATCGACGACCTGCTGGGCGGACGGCGCCGGCGTCGCGATGACGCCGATGACGCCTTCGTCCACCTGCGGTACGAGCGCGTCGAAGTGGACGACCTTCTGGCCGCCCACGACGGAACCGACGACGCGCGGGTCGTCGTCGATGAGCCACTTGATCTCGAAACCCTTGACGCCGATGCCGCCGTACGTGGCGAGCGCGCGGCCGAGGTTTCCCATACCGACGATGGCGACGGCCCACTGCCGCTCGAGGCCGAGGGCTCCGGTGATGTGACCGGCGAGGGTGGCCACGTCGTACCCGACGCCGCGCACGCCGTAGGAGCCGAGCGCGGAAAGGTCCTTGCGCAGTTTCGCGGAGGAGACTCCGGACTGCTCGGCGAGCGTCTCGGAGGAGATGGTGGTGTGGCCGTCGGTGGCCACCTCGCGCAGCACCCGGAGGTACACCGGTAGGCGGTTCACAGTCGCGTCCGGGATATCCCGGCGCGCTGCGGCCTGCTCGGTGCTCACGGCGGCGCTACCTTTCGTCGGCGTCTGCGCCTCTCGGCGCGTATACCAAACGTCTGCAGAAGGCTCTGCAGGACCCCCCGAGCTTAGGACTTAGTGCAACCGTTCACAAAGTCGACCGGACCCCCTTTAGGGCGGAATGGCGCCCCAAACATGGCACCGAACTGGACAAGGGACCTTCGTCCCTATGCGCCCCTCGGCGGCGCGGACAGTGCCTTGCGGAGCCGGTTCTCATCGACGCGCCAGTAGTCGTGCTGGCGTCCGTCGACCAGTGTGACGGGGATTTGCTCGGCATAGCGGGCGACCAGCTCGGGATCGTCGAGCATGTTGAGCTCCTCCCACTCGACGCCCTCCTCACGAGCCACGCGCTCGATGACGGCGCGGGCGTCGTCGCAGAGGTGGCATCCGGGCTTGCCGATCAATGTAATTCTTCTCACAGCTACCTCCTGGTCACCGCTCGTCCATGTGCCGCCGACGTCCACGGCACACGCTGTTCGGGCGAGGCGCGGGGCATCCCTATCGCCTCGACGATACGCAAGGGCCCCTGCACGCCACGAGTGCGTGAGGGGCCCGAGTGCTCGAAGTGATCAGGTCACTTCTTGTTGCGACGCTGGTGACGCGTCTTGCGAAGCAGCTTGCGGTGCTTCTTCTTGGCCATGCGCTTGCGGCGCTTCTTGATGACGGAGCCCATGAGTGAACCGTTCCTTACCTTGTGTCCTTGGCGATGCCCGGGCCGACATTCGCCGATGAATACCAGCGGCGCCACGAGGACGCCCGGCCACGGGAATATCTGCACCATCCTATCGTCAGGCGATTTGTCGCGCGAAATCGCCATGCTCCCTTGCCCCGTCTTCCGACTCGGCGACCTCGCAGGCTCGGTCGCCGAGTTCGGTGCGACAGGGCTGCGGGGCGTCCGCTTCCAGCGTGGTTACGTCACCGAAGAGGGCTGCGGCTTTCGCAGCGGATCACCGCTCACTACCCGCGATGTTGCCTCAGATTCGCGGGACCGGTGCCCGCTCCCCCGCTCAACATCGGATCAGGGGAGCCGCTACGCGGCTAGTCGAACCAGACGTCCAGCCCGTGGAGCGGGAACACGGCTTCGCGGGTGGCCATGACGGCTTGGTCGACGGTGGATTCGGGGTGCATTCCGGAAGCCCAGGACTGGAACCAGACGTCGTCCTTCTCGGCGACGCCGTCGCCCATGCGGCTGGGCGCGGTGCGGCCGGTGATCTCCTCGACGTGGGCGCGCCACTCGTCGGGCGTCTCGGTTTCGAGAGAGATGGGCCGGTCGGCGGCGATGGCCGTGAGGTGCGTCCAGGAGCGCGGCACGACGTCGACGAGTTCGTAGCCGCCGCCACCGAGGGCGACCCAGCGTCCGTCACACACGTCGTGCGCGAGTTCGTGCAGCGAGCGGTGCGCCACCTTCTGCGCATCGACGGTGAGCACCATGTGCGCGAGGGGATCGGAGTAGTGCGAGTCGCAGCCGTGCTGCGTGACCATGAACTGCGGTTTGAACGCCGTGACGACGGGGTGGACGACGGCGTGCAGGGCGCGCAGCCAGTCGGAGTCGCCGGTACCGGGCGGCAGGGAGATGTTGACGGCGCTGCCTTCGGCGTCGGGGCCGCCGATGTCGCGGGCGAAGCCGGTGCCCGGGAAGAGAACGGTGCCCGACTCGTGGATCGAGATCGTGAGCACCCGCGGGTCGTTCCAGAAGACCTTCTCGACGCCGTCACCGTGGTGAACGTCGATGTCGACGTAGGCGACCCGCTCGACGCCCTGGTCGAGCAGCCACTGGATGCCGACCGCAGCGTCGTTGTAGATGCAGAAACCGCTCGCCTTGTCGGGCATGGCGTGGTGCAGGCCCCCGGTGAAGTTGACCGCGTGGCGCACCTCGCCTGAATGGACGGCCTGCACGGCTTGCAGCGTGCCGGCGGCGATCAGCGCGGAAACGTCGTGCATGCCCGCGAACGCCGGGTCGTCCTCGGTGCCGATACCGAAGTTCTGATCGGCCGACGCCGGGTTCTGCGACGCCACACGCACCGCGTCGAGGTACTCACGCGAGTGAACGGTCTCGAGGAAGGCGTCCGACCCGTCGGGCAGCGACGGCGCTTCGATGCGAACGTGCTCAAGAACGCCAAGACCCTCCGCGAGCTTCGCCGTGAGGGCGAGACGCAGAGGGTTCATGGGGTGACCCTCACCGAAGTCGTACCCCACGAGCGCGGGGTCCCAGATGACGAGGGCCGTGTCGTCCATGTCGGTCAGTGACGCGAGTCGATGACGGCGCTCGGAACGTGCTCAGAGTCCGTGGTGATCGGGTAGACGAAGGCGATCTCTTCGGTGGACTCGGTGTCGGGCGACGCCGGGTTCATCGGACGGCGGTAGTCGGTGGGGCGGAAACCGTGACCGGACGCGAAGGCCACACCGCGCGCGTTGTCGGTGCCGACCCAGTACAGAACGGCTCCGAGGTTGTCCTTGCGAGCCTGCTCGAGGAGCGCCTCGAGGAGGTTGACGGCCACACCGGTGCCGCGCTGCGAAGGAGCCACCCACAGGCCGAAGAGCTCGCCGTAGGGCTGGTCGACCTCGTCGTTGCTGTGGGTGCGCAGCGAGACGATGCCCACGCCGTCGCCGGCCTCGTTCTCGGCGAGAAGGCGACGCGAGCGGCGCATACGCGCGCGCCACTCCTCCTCTTCGATCTGCTTCTCACCCGATGCCGTAGCCGCGAACGCCTCCGGGGATTCGTTCAGCGCGCTGAGGCGAACGTCGCGATAGGTCTCCCACTCGTCTTCACCGAGGGTACGTACAGTCAACGCAGTCATGGCCATATCGAATCACGTTTGAACGTCGCTTGGCCTCTTGAAGCGCCTTCCGCATCACATCGCGGGCACACAGTTCGCCGGGCGACAACTGGGAATCGGCTGAAGGCGACGCGGCGTCAGTTCATCGATGCCGAGCGGTCGTGCGAGGCCTGCATCGCGGCCACCATGGCCGCCCGTACGGCGCGTCGATCCAGCTCTGCGAGCGCCATGATCGTCGTGCCGCCGGGGCTCGAGACCTTCTCGCGAAGCTGCACCGGGGAGTCGCCCGATTCGGCCAGCATCGCACCCGCTCCGACGATCGTCTGGACGGCAAGACGGTGAGCGACGTCACGCTGGAGGCCGAGCAGAACGCCTGCCTCGATCATGGCGTCGGCGATGTAGAACAGGTACGCCGGGCCGCTTCCGGAGACGGCGGTGACGGCGTCGTGGTCCTTCTCGGCCACCGTCACGACATCGCCCGAGGCCGCGAGGAGCGACTTCGTACGGGCCAACTGCTCGTCGGTGCACGCCTCGTTCGGCGTGACGGCATGCATGCCCTTGCCGACCATCGAAGGGGTGTTCGGCATGACGCGCACGACGGCGACGCCGTCGGGCAGCTTGGCCTCCATCGACTCGAGCGTGCGGCCGACGGCCAAGGAGACGACGACAGCGTCCTTCGTGAGGTGCTCGCCGATCTCGGTGAGGATGTCGTCGAGCTGGTACGGCTTCACGCCGAGCACGACGGTGTCGGCGTCCGCCACGGCTTCGGGGTTGGAGTTCGTCGCCTCGACGCCGTACTTCTCCTTGAGCGCGCTGATGCGCTCGTCACGGCGCGCGGTGGCGACGACGTCGGCGGCGTCGTAACCGCCCGCGAGGGCCCCGGCCATGACGGCCTCGTTCATGTTGCCCGTACCGATGAATGCGATGGTCATGGGGATCAGCCCTTTCGTCGAATGGGGTTCGGCAGGCTCAGCGCCAGCGAGGGGCGCGCGGCCACGAGGTTCGCGACGTACTCGGCCCACCGGGGGCCGTAGGGCACGAGGACGCGGGTGGCGAGCGTGTCGATCTCGCGCTGACGCGCACTCTGGGTACCCAAGGGCGCGATGACCTCGGCGCCTTCGGCTCCGTACCGTTGCACCAACGAGCCCACGATGTCGAGCAGCAGCGCGTCGTCGGTGTCGAAGCTGACCTGCGCGCCGCCGGCCAGCAGTTGCTTCGTGATGTCGACGAAGGCCGCGCCGCTCTCGCGCGCCGAGGTGAGGCCGATCGCGGCGTCGAGGCGACCTGTGGCGAGGCGCACCCGCTGCCCCTCACGCGCCAAGTCGGAGACCTCCGTGGGTAGGCGGCGAAGACGCGTCGGCAGGACGATACCGACCTCCGGGAAGTCCTGACGCAGCTCGTGACCGAGGACGTGGACGGCCTCGATGAGCGCGGCATCGGGGATGGTGAGCGTCAGGCTGACGCCGGCGTTGCGCGCCGCCTGACCGACCTCGCGCAGCGCGTTAAGCAGGATGCCGGGCGTGACATCGGGCGCGAGCACACCGAAGGTCGCGACGTCGAGTGTCAGGTCGGGCGCCTCGGTGCCCGCGGCGGCGAGCCAGTTGAGGGCGCCGATCGTCTCCTGACGCGCGGTGATGATGTCGTCCGGGCTTGCGGCGTGCGTGAGCAACGGCATCCACGAGACGCGCTGGCCACCGACGACCACCTCACCGGTGACGCGGATGGCGTCGTCGACGCTCTCGCCCGCGACGAGCACTTTCGAGGCCGCACGCGCGATCGGCCCCCGCGACGTCAGCGCCAGTACACGCGAGGTCGCGACGGGAAGGCGAGGTGTCAGTGAACGAGGGTCCATGGCAAGGTGTCGTCTCCATAGCGCGATTTCGCTCAAGCCTACTCGGCGGCGTGTACGGGGCACAGCGCCCTCAGGGTGCGGACGCCTCCCCCGCTCCGATGGCGAGGTGGAGGCGGGCGAAGGCGAGGGCCTCGGCGAGATCGATGAGCCTGTCCTCGTCCGAAAGGCGCCGGGTGCCGACCTCGACGACGACGTCCCCGCTGAAGCCCGTTCGGGACAGGTGCTGGAGCAGTTCGGCGCACGGCTGGTTACCTCGGCCGGGCACGAGGTGTTCGTCCTTGTACGAGCCCAAGCCGTCGGCGAGGTGGATGTGCGTGAGGCGGTCACCGAGCTCGTCGGCGAGCGCCAGGGCATCGCTACCGGACGTGGCCGTGTGCGAGAGGTCGAGAGTGGTGTGGGAGTAGTGGTTGCGCCGCAGATCCCAGTGCGGCAGGTAGGCCTGAACCTCGCGGCCCCGGGCCCGCCACGGGAACATGTTCTCGCCGGCGAGGCGGATCTGCGGGTGCTCGCGTTCGCGTTGCGCCACACCTTCGACGAAGCCCGTCGCGTACTCCTTCTGCCACCGGAACGGTGGGTGCAGGACGACGGTGGACGCACCGACGTCACGCGCGAGCGCCACGGAGCGGTCGACCTTGCCCCACGGCTCGTTGCCCATAACGCGCTGGGTGAGCAGGAGCGTCGGCGCGTGGACCGACAACACGGGCACACCCCAGCGCTCGACGAGATCCCGCAGGAACTCGGGGTCCTGACTCGCCGCCTCGTTCCACACCATGACCTCGACGCCGTCGTAACCGAGCTCGGCGGCGATACGGAAGGCCGCCGAGGTGCCGAGCGGGTAGCACGACGCCGTCGACAGGCCGACGCGGATGGGTGCGGGCACCGTCATCACTCCAGGGCGTCGAGGCGGCGCAGGATGAGGCCCTCGCGCAGGGCCCACGGGCAAACGTCGAGGCGCTCGACGCCGAAGATGTCCATCGTGGCCTCGATGACGACGGCGCCGGCAAGAACCTGGGCCGAGCGTTCGGGCGAGACGCCCGGCAGCGAGGTGCGCTCCTCGGCGGTCATGCTCGCGAGGCGCGGAACGAGGTCGGCGAGCGCCGCGCGTTCGAGGCTGCGGTGCACGAACGGGCCGTCGCTCGAGGGCGCCGCCCCACACATGCGGGCGAGCGATCGGATCGTCTTGCTCGTACCGACGTACCGATCGGGCGTGCCCCAGCGCGTCAGGGTGCGAGCCGACGACGCGATCTGCGTACGCACCTGGGCGCGCATCGTGCGCAGGTCCTCGCTCGACGGCGGGTCGCCGTCGAGAGTGCGCGTGAGGCGGCCGGCACCCAGCGGAAGGCTGATGGCGGTGTCGGGCGTCTCGTCGATGCCGGTGGCGAGTTCGAGCGAACCGCCGCCGATGTCGATGCCGAACAGGCGTCCGCTCGACCACCCGAACCAGCGGCGGGTGGCGAGGAAGGTGACGCGGGCTTCGTCCTCGCCGGTGAGGACGCGCAGGCTCTGCCCGGTGACGTCGCGCACGTGGTCGAGAACGGCCTGGCCGTTCGGTGCCTCGCGGATGGCGGAGGTGACGAACGACATGAGCTCGGAGATGCCGAGGTCCTCTGCGATCTGGACGCATTCACCGACGAACTGCGTGAGGTCACGAATGCCCTCGTCGTCGATTAGCCCGTCGGCCGTCACGTGCTCGGACAGGCGCAACAGACGCTTGTGGGACGTGGCAGGAAGTGGCTGAGCCCCGGGATGGGCGTCGACCACGAGGAGGTGGACCGTGTTCGATCCCACGTCGATCACTCCGAGGCGCATGGTTGGCAGGGTATCGGTCTCAGCGGAACGTCGGATACCAGGCCAGGTATCCGGACTCCAGCGCCGTGAGGCCCTTACCGAAGTGCTTGTTCAGCAGGGCCTCCAGCGGTTCCTTCGTGCGCACGGCCTCGGAGTAGAAGGCCATCACCTTGTCGTGTCCGTGGGTGTCGCGCAGGTACCGGGCGAACGTGAAGGCCGTGTAGTAGGCGTCCGCGGCGTTCGCTCCGCGCAGTTCCTCGTCGCTCGGCACGTGGGGCGAGATGTCGTCGCGCTTGTGCGGCGCCTGGGGCACGGTGCGCTGCCCGACGTACTCGGCCCACCCTTCGAGCAGCCAGAGCGGACGCTCGGTGGCCAGCTTCTCGAGCGTGAGCGCGTGGAACGCCTCGTGCGCGAGAGTCTCGCGCGTGGTGAGGGTGTCAGGATTCTTCGTCGTCCAGTCGCTCATGACGACGTACGGAAGACGACCGCCGCCACCGGTGACCGTGTTGGCCAGCTGAGAGGCTGCCTCCTGGCCGGTGTACTCCTTGAACTCGGCGTCGTCGCGCGGCACGAGGACAAGCAGGGCATTCTTCGAGGCCTGCGGGTCGAGGGCGCGTACCGACGCCGCGGCCTTGGCGCTGGCCTCGACGATTCCGTTCGGTATCCGGGTGCCGTTGGAGGCGACGATCATCGCGCCGCCCGGCGTGCGTGCGTTCATGCCCGCGCCGACCTTGGTCTCGAGATCGCTCTGACGCACGCGTTGCGCCGGGTCGGTGACGGGCTGGGTGGTGGAGGGCGACGACGACCGCTCCGCCTGTTGATCCAGGACGTGACGGACGGCGTCACAACCCGACACGAAGAGGCTCGCCGCGAGGACGCCTGCGGTGACACCCGCACGCACTCGTCGTCGCATCGGCATGCCTTCCTCGCTTCGGGGTTCGAACGCGCTGCTCGCCGGGCGTCCGGGGCCGGGCGGGCCGG
The DNA here is from genome assembly GCF_004151355.1 of Dermacoccus sp. 147Ba. Taxonomy (NCBI): domain Bacteria; kingdom Bacillati; phylum Actinomycetota; class Actinomycetes; order Micrococcales; family Dermacoccaceae; genus Dermacoccus; species Dermacoccus sp. 147Ba. The sequence goes on along the minus strand of NZ_SEHL01000005.1, from coordinate 141,611 downwards.
CTCGTCACCACAGTAGAGCCCGCCCCTGACAGCCCGCTCCGGCTCTGCTCGGAAGAGGCGACGAACACGCCACCTAAGATCGTGCAGTGACTGAATGTGACCTCGAGATCCCGCGCACGTGGGTGGAGTTCGACGATCCGGCGAGCGAGCCCGACGCGGTCGAACGCTTCCGGTGCGACCTCACGTGGCTGACGTCGAGTTGGACGTGCACGTTCGGTTCCGGCTGCGCGGGCATCGACGCGTCGAAGCCCGACTTCGGGTGCTGCGTGTTGGGCGCCCACTTCACGGGTGACGAGGACGAGAAGCACGTCGCTGAGGTCGTCGCGGCGCTGACGCCCGACGACGTCCAGTTCTACGACGAGATCGTCTCGGACGCCGGGTGGGTGGAGACCGACGACGAAGGTGACCGCAAGACACGCGTCGTCGAGGGCGCCTGCGTGTTCCTCAACCGGCCCGGTTTCGGCCAGGCCGTGGACGGCGGGGACGACGACGTCGACAACGGCGCCCCCGGGCTCGGGTGCGCGCTGCACCAGAAGGCGTGGGCGACCGGCGTCGAGCCGTGGACGCTGAAGCCCGAGGTGTGCTGGCAACTGCCGATCCGCCGTTCGTACCGGCGCGTGACGCTGCCCGACGGCGAGGAGTACCTCGAGACGACGATCGCCGAGTACGACCGGCGCGGTTGGGGCTCGGGCGGTCACGATCTCGACTGGTACTGCTCGGGCAACTCCGAGGCGCACATCGGCGCCGACCCCGTCTACGTCTCGCAGAAGCCCGAACTCGTCGAACTCATGGGCAAGCAGGCCTACGACGTCCTCGCCGGGTACTGCGATGCACACCTCGCCGCCGCCCGGGCCTTGGCCGTGACACCGGCGGGTCGCGACCTGCTGCCGCTCTACGTCCACCCCGCGACGCTGGAGGCCGAGGGGCGCTGAGGCTCCGCGCAGGCGTCGCCGCTGGGATGTGGAACGCCCGACGTTGGGAGTTTTTCGGCCGAAGGGGTGAGCGTTGGTCGCGAAACTCCCAAGGTTGGGGGTTTGTCCGCGACGACGCGTGTGGCGGCCACCCCGACCGACGTCCGGAGTTGGTGCACGAGATCAAGACATCGTGCTCGTCGCTCGCCCGGTCGGTCGACCACCGGCACCACCTCGTCACGACGGGGTTGTCAGTGCCGGCCTCTAGGGTTTGAGCCATGGCAAGCAAGGCTTCGAAGCGACCGACGTACCGGTGCACCGAGTGCGGCTGGCAGACCGTGAAGTGGGTCGGCCGCTGCGGCGAGTGCCAGGCGTGGGGAACCGTCGAGGAGACGGGCGCCGTCGCCGTGCGCACGCAGCCGGCCGCGAAGGTGACGAACCCGGCCAAGCCGATCGGTGACGTCGACGCCACGCGTGCCGCCGTCACGACAACAGGCGTCGGCGAGTTCGACCGCGTCCTCGGCGGGGGGCTCGTACCGGGGGCCGTCATGCTCGTCGCGGGTGAGCCCGGCATCGGCAAGTCCACACTGCTGCTCGACGTCGCCGCCCGCACCGCGCGTACGGGCGCGAAGGTGCTCTACGTCAGCGGCGAGGAATCCGCTGCTCAGGTACGTCTGCGCGCCGACCGCACCGACGCCGTGGCCGACACGCTCTACCTCGCGAGCGAAACCGACCTCGCCACCGTGCTCGCCCACATCGACTCCGTCTCCCCCACCCTGCTCGTCATCGACTCGGTCCAGACCATCGCGAGCGCCGAGATCGAGGGCAGCGCGGGCAACGTCTCGCAGGTACGCGAGGTGGCCGCCGCCGTCATCCAGGTGGCCAAGGCGCGCGGCATCTCCACAGTGCTCGTCGGGCACGTGACGAAGGACGGCTCCATCGCCGGCCCGCGTCTGCTCGAACACCTCGTCGACGTCGTCATCACCTTCGAGGGCGAACGCCACTCGCGGCTGCGCCTCGTGCGAGCGGTGAAGAACCGCTACGGCCCCACCGACGAGGTGGGCTGCTTCGACCTGTCCGACGGCGGCATCGAAGGTCTTGCCGACCCGAGTTCGCTGTTCCTCACGGCCCGCGACAAACCCGTCGCGGGCACGTGCGTCACCGTGACGCTCGAGGGCCGTCGGCCGCTCGTCACCGAAGTGCAGGCCCTTGTCGCACCGTCGGCCGGCGGGTCGCCGCGACGCACGACGGCGGGCGTCGACTCCTCGCGCACCGCGATGATCCTCGCCGTCCTCGAGCGCCGCGCAGGCGCGCCGGTCAGCCGGGCTGACTGCTACGTCTCCACCGTCGGCGGCGCACGGCTGACGGAGCCCGCGGCCGACCTCGCCGTCGCGCTCTCGCTGCTCAGCTCGGCGCAGGAGAAGCCGCTACCCGGCGGCCTCATCGCCGTTGGAGAAGTGGGGCTCTCCGGCGACATCCGGGCTGTCAGCGGTGTCGCGCGTCGACTCGCCGAGGCCGCACGCATCGGCTTCGACAAGGCGATCATCCCTGCCGGCTCGCTCGGCACCGAGAAGCCGCCGGCCGACATGCGCATCGCAGAATGCGCCGACCTCGGCTCGGCCATGCGCGCTGTCGGCACGGCCTCCTCCGCATCCCATCCGTCGGCCGATGCCGGCGCGGCGCCCTCCCGCGGCTGACTCTTCCGACACGCGAACGTGTCCACCGCCGCCCATTCGTACTGCGGAGTACGCCCCGCCGACCCTTAGGGTGATGTACGTCGAGCGCGCCTTTCCGGCCGCGCCGACGAAACCGACGACGACTGAGGAACGAAACAAGACGTGTTTTCCGGACGCAATGCCCGCGCGGCCGCCCTCCCGGCCACCCTTTCCCGTAGCTGGCTGCTCGCCAGCGCCATGAAGCCCGAGCTGTTCGACACCGCTCTGGCATCCGAGGCCGACTCGGTCATCTTCGACATCGAGGACGCGGTGCCGGCCGAGCACAAGTCCTCCGCCCGTGACGCGGTGGTCAACGCCCTGCGCGACGGCATGACCGGCTGGGTGCGCATCAACGACATCAACACCGAGTACTGGGCCGACGACCTCGAGGCGCTCCACGGCGTACCCGGACTGCGCGGCGTCATGCTCGCCAAGACGGAGAAGCCGGAGCACGTCACGCTCACGGCCATGCGCCTGGCCGCCGGCACCCCGGTGCTCGCGCTCATCGAATCGGCCCTCGGCGTCGAGAGCGCCACGGCCATCGCCTCGGCCCCCGGCACGTTCCGTCTCGCCTTCGGCGTCGGCGACTTCCGTCGTGACACCGGCGCGAGCGACGACCCGATGGCTCTGGCCTACGCGCGCGCCAAGCTCGTCGTGGCCTCCCGCGTCGGCCAGCTGCCCGGCCCGATCGACGGTCCCACGCTGACCGACTCCGACGACGCGCTCCTCGAGGCTTGCAAGGTCACCCAGAGCATGGGCATGACCGGCAAGCTGACGCTGCGCGCCGAGCAGACCGACACGATCAACCACGGCCTCGCCCCGAGCGACACCGAGATCAAGTGGGCCGCCGAACTGCTCGACGAGCACGAGCACGGCGGCGGTTCGCGTGACGGCAGCTACGCCCCGCGTCTGGCCCGCGCCCAGAAGATCCGCAACCTCGGCGAGTCCTACGGTCTGTGGACGTCCTGACCGTCCGGTGAACGCGGCCTCGGACGCACGTCACGAAGGTGTCACGACGTGCGTCCGAACCGCCTCGGCACGTTATGTTCAACATGGTGATTCACCGCCCGGTGTGAAGGAGAAGAGCGTGGCTGAGCGTTCCGACGAGACGCTCCTGTGGGAGACCCTCGCGGCCATCGCCCCCGGCACGGAGTTGCGTGACGCCCTGGAGCGCATCCTGCGTGGCCGCACGGGCGCACTCATCGTCGTCGGGCACGACGACGTGGTCGACTCGATCTCCACGGGGGGGTTCCCCATCAACATCGAGTTCTCGGCCACGCGACTTCGCGAGCTGGCCAAGATGGACGGCGGCATCGTCGTCTCGTCGGGTCTCGAACGCATCATTGGCGCCGCCATCCAGTTCGTGCCGGACAGCTCGATCGAGACCCGCGAATCCGGCACGCGTCACCGCACCGCCGAGCGCGTCGCGAAGCAGACCGGCTACCCCGTCATCTCCGTGAGCCAGTCGATGCAGATCATCGCCGTCTACGTCGGCAACCTGCGTCACGTTGTCGAGGGTTCCCCCGCCATCCTGTCGCGCGCCGGTCAGGCCCTGCAGACGCTCGAACGGTACAAGAAGCGTCTCGACGAGGTCACCGGCTCGCTCTCCGCTCTCGAGATCGAAGACCTCGTGACCGTGCGCGACGTCGCCCAGGTGCTCCAGCGCCTCGAGATGGTGCGCCGGATCAACGACGAGATCTCCGAGTACGTCGTCGAACTCGGTACCGACGGCCGCCTCATCGACCTGCAGCTGCAGGAACTCGTCGGCTCCCTCGGTGACGACCGTGAGCTCGTCATCCGCGACTACCTCGCCTCGGCCCGTGACGGGTTCACGTTCGAGCAGGCCGACGCCAACCTCGCCGCCCTCAGCTCCGCGGACCTCATCGACATCTCCGCCAACGCCCGCGCCGTCGGTTTCGCCGTGGTCGGCGACTCCCTCGACGCGCTCGTCACGCCTCGCGGATACCGCCTGCTGTCGAAGGTGCCGCGCCTGCCGGGCGCCATCATCGAGCGCCTCGTCGACAACTTCGGCAGCCTGCAGGCTCTGCTCGGCGCCGAGTTCGACGACCTGCTTCAGGTCGATGGCGTCGGCGAATCCCGCGCACGCGCTGTGCGCGAGGGGCTCTCCCGCCTCGCCGAGAGCAGCATCCTCGAACGCTACGTCTGAGCGCGTGAGCACCGACCTCGTCGTCCGGCTGAACGACTGGTTCCTCGCCCACTCGCGCCCGCTGCCGTGGCGTGAGCCCGGCACGACGCCCTGGGGCATCTTCCTCTCCGAAGTGATGAGCCAGCAGACCCCCGTCGCCCGCGTCGCGCCGCTGTGGCAGGAGTGGATGGATCGCTGGCCCACGCCCGCGGACCTCGCGGCCGCACCGGCCGGCGACGCCGTCCGTCACTGGGGTCGCCTCGGCTACCCGCGCCGGGCGCTGCGTCTGCACGCGGCGGCCGTTGCGATGGTCGAGCGACATGACGGCGACGTGCCGTCCACGTCCGACGAGCTTCTCGCACTTCCGGGGGTCGGCGAGTACACGGCAGCCGCGGTGGCGGCGTTCGCGTTCGGGGAGCGCATTCCTGTCATCGACACGAACATCCGACGCGTCGAAGCGCGCGCCGTCACGGGTGTTCAGTTCCCGCGCCCCAGCCTCAGCGCTGCCGAGCGGGCGTTGGCCGCTCAACTGCTCCCGCATGAGGACCACGTGTTGTGGAACGCCTCGTCGATGGAGTTCGGTGCGGTCGTGTGCACCGCGAAGGCGCCTGCCTGCGGCGAGTGCCCGGTCCTCGACCTGTGCGCGTGGCAGCAGGCCGGCGCTCCGGCGTACGACGGCCCCGCACGACGCGGACAGGCCTGGGCCGGAACGGATCGCATGGTTCGCGGCAAACTGCTCGCCGTCCTGCGCGAGCGTGACGGCGCGGTGCCGCACGACGACCTGCGTCAGGTCTGGGACGACGAGGTGCAGCGTGAGCGCTGCCTCGACTCGCTCGTAGCCGACGGGCTCGTCGACCTCGTGGGCGACGACTCGTTCGCCCTGCCGGGGCACGCCTAGCCGGTGACGTTCGTTGCGGTTGGTGACGGTGCACCGTCACCAACCGCAACGAACTCAGCCAACCAGAGCGTTGGTCAGGTGGCGGAGCCCTCGCCGTGGAGGTTCAGCGCCTTGAGCACCTCGCGGAGCACGGCCTCCTGGCCGCCCGTGGACTCGACGATGACGCCGGGCTCGTCCTCGCTCAGCTCCTCGAGCGTGTCGAGCTGTGACTGCAGGAGCGACGCCGGCATGTAGTGACCCTTGCGCTCGGCGAGGCGGCGCTCGAGTTCCTCACGCGACACGTCGACGTGGCAGAACGTCACGCCCGGGCGCCCCTCGCGCAGCAGGTCGCGGTAGGTGCGCTTGAGCGCACTGCACGTGATGACGGCGCTCTTGCCCTCGCCCTCGTGCTCGTCGATCCACTCACCGATCTTGCGCAGCCACGGCCAGCGGTCCTCGTCCGTGAGCGGGATGCCGTTGCGCATCTTCTCGACGTTCGCCGCGGGGTGCAGGTCGTCGCCTTCGACGTACGTCCACCCCAGGTGCTCCGCGAGACCCTCGGCCACGGTGGTCTTGCCGGAGCCGGAGACGCCCATGACGATGACGAACTGCGGTGCACTGGGAGAAGTCATACGGCTCACCCTAGACCCGGAGCTCACACGAGCATCCAGGCCATGGCGCAGAACGCGAAGCCCGCGACGGAGATGACGGTCTCCATGAGCGACCACGACTTGAGCGTCTGGACGACCGTGAGCCCGAAGTACTCCTTGACGAGCCAGAAGCCCGCATCGTTGACGTGGCTGAAGAACACCGAGCCGCACCCGATGGCCAGCACGACGAGGGCGAGCTGGTTGGCGTCGAGGCCGGTGAGCATCGGCGCGACGATGCCGGCCGCAGTGATGGTCGCGACCGTCGCCGAACCCGTCGCGAGACGGATACCGACGGCGACGAGCCACGCCATGAGCAGGGGCGAAAGGTTCTTGCCCTCGGCCCATTCCTTGATGACGTTGCCGACACCGGCGTCGACGAGCAGCGTCTTGAAACCACCACCGGCAGCGACGATGAGGATGATGCCGGCGACGGCGGGCAGGCCGTTGCTCATGACGCCGTTGGCGGTCGCGAGCGACATCCCGCTGCCCTTACCGAGCGCGAACAGGGCGACGAGCACGGCCAGCATGAGTGCCACCGACGGCGTGCCGAAGAACTTCACGACGGTGAGGAACGTGCCCGAGTCGGGCAGGAAGATCTCCGTGATCGATGCGAGCAGCATGAGCACGACAGGCAGCAGGATGCAGCCGATGGCCGCGCCGAACGAAGGGCGCTTCGTGGCGGGCGAAGCGGCCTTGCCGTCCGCCGACTCCTCGGCCAGGTCGGAGTCCCCGACGGCCGCACCGGGCGAACCTGCGTCGGCAGCGAGTTCGGCGGGAGCGTCCACCGGCACGAGTCGGGCAATGAGACGCGCGAGCAGCGGGCCCGCGATGATGAGCGTCGGGATGGCGAGGAGCACGCCGAACATCAGGGTGCGGCCGGTGTCGGCCTTGACCGCTTCGATGGCAGCCACCGGGCCGGGGTGCGGCGGCACGAGTGCGTGGAGCACCGAGAGGCCTGCGAGCGCCGGGATGCCGACGAGCAGCACGGGCTGCTTGGCGCGGCGCGCGACTGAGAGAACCACCGGGATGAGGAGGACGACGCCGATCTCGAAGAACATCGGCAGACCGATGATGGCCGCGACGAGCGCCATCATCCACGGCAGCGCGGCTGCTTTCACGCCGAAGACGAGCTTGTCGACGATGGCGTTGCCGCCGCCGGAGTCCGCGAGCAGCTGGCCGACCATGGCGCCGAGCGCGACGAGCAGACCGACCGAGCCGACCGTCGTGCCGAACCCGGTGGTGAAGCTCTTCACTGCGGCCTCGCCGGGTACCCACGCCACGAGCGCAAGCGCCGCGCTTCCGAGGATGAGCGCGAGGAACGGGTGCAGCTTGGCGGCGGTGATGCCGAGGACGACGACGGCGATGCCCGCGAGCGCCGCGAGCGCGAGTTGCCCGGACGACGCGCTCGAGAGCGGCTCGGCAGCGTCGGCTGCCATGAAGTGGACCATGAGGTGTCCTTCGAACGGAGGTGGGTGAAACGACGTACCGGTCGCACGCGGGCCGACGTCACCTCACCGTAGGACTCCCCCACGGCGGCCAAGCCCCCGGATCGTTCCGGTTGAGTCACGATCTTTCACCGGCCCGCTCGCCCCCTCGGCTCCCCGTGAGTGACGCGGCTGCGGCGCGAACGCCTGCCACGTACCGCTCGCGATGCCTGCAGCGATCTCGTTCCGGCGCTTGCGGGCCGCCGTGAACGTCGACGCCCGCTCGACGTGAATCACTCCGCCGTTGCGCGCGACGTAGACCGGCCACGGCCGGCGCAGAAGGACGCGCCACAGGGCAAGAAGCGGAAGAGTCAGGAGCAGCAGTGCCAGCTCGCCCATGACGAGACTTGCCGCCACGACTAGAGGCACGAGGAGAACAACCAGGACGACCGCCCCTGCATCGCCGGAGAGCCCACCGAGACTCCTGGTGTCGCTCTTGCCGAAGAAACCCAGAAGCAGTTCGGCGACGCGCGGTGTGCCCGGCTCCCACGGCAACCGACGGCATCGCACGCGGTACACCTGCCGACGCGTGCCGTCGTCACCCGCGATCGTCACCTTCACGGCCCCAGTGTCCTCCACGCCTGATCGGTTCGCCCGCACAGTGGGCTGTACTGACCTGCTTCCCCACCCGTTCTCGTACCGTTGTCGACATGAACGAGCCTGCTGCGCTTCGCATCACGCCCTCGGGAACCGAGTCGCGCCGATGGGCCAGAAGGTCGTCGTCGAGGTCGACGCCGACCGCACGCACGTCACGCTGCGCGCTCCGTTCTACCGTCGCTCGATTCCGCTGCGGGACATCGCATCCGCCGAGGCCCACCCCGACAACGGTCGCAACCACGGCGCCCTCAACTGGTTCGTCGTCGGCCGGGAGAACTCATCCGGCGGCGTCCGCCTCAACACCGGCGGGCAGGCTCGCGTCGACATCGTGACGAGCGACGCTCGCCGTTACGGCGTCGTCGTGGACACCATGGAGCGGGCTCGGCAGATCGTCGACGCCCTCCGCGTCACCGGCCACTGACCCGGCCCGGCCCGGCGCACAGCGCTGGGCCGGCGTCGACGCCAGAGGACAAGGACACACCCCTCAGAGCTGCAGCAGCATCCTCGTGTTGCCGAGCGTGTTCGGCTTCACCCGATCGAGGTCGAGGAACTCGGCGACACCTTCGTCGTATGACTGCAGCAACTCCGCGTACACCTCGCGCGTGACGGGCGCGCCCTCGATCTCGACGAAACCGTGGCGACCGAAGAAGGCCGTCTCGAACGTCAGGCAGAACACGCGGCTCACGCCGACGGCGCGGGCGCGGCGCACGAGCTCGTCGAGAATCATCGAGCCGATGCCACGGCCCTTGACCGTCGGCGACACCGCGAGCGTGCGAACCTCCGCCACGTTCTCCCAGATGACGTGCAGGGCGCCGCAGCCGACGATCTCGCCGTCCAGTTCGACGACGACGAACTCCGACAGCGACTCGAAGTACGACACGACGGGCTTGTCGACGATGGCCTTCGACTCGACGTACGGCCCCACGAGCCTCCGGATGCCCCGCACATCGGGCGTGCGGGCGTTGCGCAACTGCGGGGAGGTCATTCCTTCAGCCTACGACGCCGCCGAACGCGGGGTTCGCCGTGATTGGATCGAGAGACTCACGCCCCCCAGTCGGAAAGCGCCAGGCACCCCGTGGAGAACTCACCCCAGCACATCGTCGTCCTCGGCCCCGGCGGTGTCGGTGGCCTCATCGCGGCCCTCGCCTCGCGCGCCGGGCACCGCGTCACGTGCCTCGCGTCCGAGTCGACGGCGGACGTTCTGCGCCGCGACGGCATCGCCGTCAGCAGTGCGCAGTTCGGCCACTTCACCGCGCCGGTCGAAGCCGACACGACGCTGCGTGAGCCCGCCGACCTCGTCTTCGTCACCGTCAAGGCCACGAGCCTCGAGGCGGCGCTCGAACGCCTCGACCCCGACGCCATCGGTGACGCGCTCATCGTCCCGCTGCTCAACGGCGTCGACCACATGACGCTCCTGCGCGAGCGCTACTCCCCCGGGCAGGTGACGGGCGGGGTCATCCGCGTGGAGGCCACGCGCCCGCGGCCGGGCATCGTGGAGCACGCCAGTTCGTTCGCCGACATCGACCTGGCGAGCTCGACCACCGACCGGGCCCGCCTCGACCAAGCCGCCGCCACACTAAGTGCGATCGGTCTCGGCGCTCGCGTCCTCGACGACGAGGCGCAGATGCTCTGGGCCAAGCTCTCCTTCCTCGGCCCGTTCGCCCTGTCGACGACGGTGAACCGCGCACCCATCGGCGTCGTGCGCACCGAGCACGCCGACGAGCTCGACGCCATGATCGACGAAGCCGCCCTCGTGAGCTCCGCCGAGTGCGGCGCCCGCTTCGACGAACGAGCCCGACAGCTGGCGGACGCGCTCGGAGACGCCGCGAAGTCCTCGATGCTGCGCGACGCCGAAGCCGGCCGTCCGACGGAGATCGACGCCATCGGCGGCGCCCTCCTGCGCGCCGGGGAGCGTCACGGCATCGACACCCCCGTCATCCGTGACGTCATGACGCGCCTGCAGCCACAACAGTCCAGCTGAGAGCGCCCCCAGCACACGACGAAGCGGCGGCCCGCCTCCCCGAAGGGAAGCGGGCCGCCGCTTCGTTGTCAGCTCAGCGAGAGCGTCAGGCCGTGGCCGTGCCCTCGCCGCCGCCGGTGTTGCCACCGACCGGGCCGCCGAAGTCCATCGGACCGGACAGGTCGTCCGACAACGGAACAGCGCCCTTCATGTCGGTGTCGACCTGGTCAGATGCTCGCGTGTGCTCCGAGAGCGCCTTCGGCGTGCCGGAGAACGTGAACTTCGCGTCCTTGCCCTCACCGTCGGCGTCCACGAGCACGAGGTCGCCCTTGGACAGCTCGCCGAAGAGGATCTTCTCCGACAGCTGGTCCTCGATCTCGCGCTGGATCGTGCGACGCAGCGGACGAGCACCGAGAGCCGGGTCGTAGCCGCGCTTGGCGAGCAGGTTCTTGGCGGTCTGCGTGAGCTCGATCGCCATGTCCTGGTCCTTGAGGCGCTCGTCCAGCTTCGCGACCATGAGGTCGACGATCTGCACGATCTCCTCCTGCGACAGCTGCGGGAACACGATCGTGTCGTCCACGCGGTTGAGGAACTCGGGGCGGAAGTGCTGCTTGAGCTCCTCCGAGACCTTCGCCTTCATCCGGTCGTAGTTGCTGCGCTGGTCGTTGCCGGCTGCGAAGCCGAGCGTGACGCCCTTCGCGATGTCGCGGGTGCCCAGGTTCGTCGTCATGATGATGACGGTGTTCTTGAAGTCCACGACACGGCCCTGGCTGTCGGTCAGGCGACCGTCCTCCAGGATCTGCAGCAGCGAGTTGAAGATGTCGGCGTGAGCCTTCTCCACCTCGTCGAACAGGACGACCGAGAACGGCTTGCGACGCACCTTCTCCGTCAGCTGGCCGCCCTCTTCGTACCCGACGTAGCCGGGGGGCGAACCGAACAGACGCGAGACGGTGTGCTTCTCCGCGTACTCGGACATGTCGAGCGTGATGAGCGCGTCCTCGTCACCGAAGAGGAACTCGGCGAGCGACTTGGCGAGCTCGGTCTTACCCACACCGGTCGGGCCGGCGAAGATGAACGAACCACCGGGACGACGCGGGTCCTTGAGCCCCGCACGCGTACGACGGATGGCCTGCGACAGCGCCTTGATGGCGTCGTCGTTGCCGATGACGCGCTTGTGCAGCTCGTCCTCCATGCGCAGCAGTCGCGAGGACTCCTCCTCGGTCAGCTTGAACACCGGGATGCCGGTGGACGCGGCGAGAACCTCGGCGACGAGCTCCTCGTCGAGCACGGCCGCGACGTCCTGGTCGCCGGCCTTCCAGGCCTTCTCCTTGGCTTCCTTCTCCTCGACGAGCTTGCGCTCGTCGTCGCGCAGGGAGGCGGCCTTCTCGAAGTCCTGGCCGTCGATGGCCGATTCCTTCTCGCGACGCACGTGCGCGATCTTCTCGTCGAACTCGCGCAGCTCCGGCGGAGCCGTCATGCGACGGATGCGCAGGCGAGCGCCGGCCTCGTCGATGAGGTCGATCGCCTTGTCCGGCAGGTACCGGTCGGTGATGTAGCGGTCGGCCATGTTGACGGCGCCGACGAGCGCGGAGTCGGTGATCGTCACGCGGTGGTGCGCCTCGTAGCGGTCACGCAGACCCTTGAGGATCTCGATCGCGTGCGGGATCGACGGCTCGTTGACCTGGATCGGCTGGAAACGACGCTCGAGCGCCGCGTCCTTCTCGATGTGCTTGCGGTACTCGTCGAGCGTCGTCGCACCGACCGTCTGCAGCTCACCGCGGGCGAGCATCGGCTTGAGGATCGACGCGGCGTCGATCGCCCCCTCGGCGGCACCTGCACCGACGAGCGAGTGGATCTCGTCGATGAACAGGATGATGTCGCCGCGCGTGCGGATCTCCTTGAGCACCTTCTTGAGGCGCTCCTCGAAGTCACCGCGGTAGCGGGAACCGGCGACGAGCGAGCCGAGGTCGAGCGAGTAGACGTGCTTGTCCTTGAGCGTCTCGGGCACGTCGCCCGCGACGATCGCGGCGGACAGGCCCTCGACGACGGCCGTCTTACCGACACCGGGCTCACCGATGAGCACCGGGTTGTTCTTCGTACGACGCGACAGCACCTGCATGACGCGCTCGATTTCCTTCTCGCGCCCGATGACCGGGTCGAGCTTGCCCTCGCGGGCGGCCTGCGTCAGGTTGCGACCGAACTGGTCGAGCACCGTCGAACCCGCGGGCGTGCCCTCGGCGGGGCCGGACGACGACGCGCCGACGCCGGCACCGGCCGGCTCACCCTTGCCCTGGTAGCCCGAAAGGAGCTGGATGACGGTGGTGCGCACCGTCGACAGGTCTGCGCCGAGCTTGACGAGGACCTGCGCGGCAACGCCCTCACCCTCGCGGATGAGGCCGAGCAGGATGTGCTCGGTGCCGATGTAGCTGTGGCCGAGCTGCAGCCCCTCACGCAGGGAGAGCTCGAGAACCTTCTTCGCGCGGGGCGTGAAGGGAATGTGGCCGGACTGCGTCTGCTGCCCCTGGCCGATGATCTCCTGAACCTGTTCACGCACGGCGTCCAAGGAGATGCCGAGCGACTCGAGCGCCTTGGCGGCAACGCCTTCGCCTTCGTGGATGAGGCCCAGGAGGATGTGCTCCGTGCCGATGTAGTTGTGGTTGAGCATGCGCGCTTCCTCCTGCGCGAGCACCACCACACGGCGGGCACGGTCGGTAAACCGTTCGAACATGTCATCTCCTCGATGCCGAGATCTCACTCGATGCTAGCCGGGAGCGCCGAGATCGCACGTTTCGCGCGTTCGAGGCTCGCCGGGCTTTGACGTTGCCAACGCCTCGATCCGTCATCCTGTTCCGCATCGACGCCGGAAGTGGCACGCGTTCGCCGTGGGCGGAACCGAGCCCGATGTCCTGCGTGGGTTTGATGCGTGAAACCAACCGGGTCGCGGCTCGCCTCGTCGCTACGCTGGCCGACGTGCAAACCGTCACGCTCCGCCTCCGTGTCTTCGGCCTCGACGTCGATGTCGACGTGCCCGCGGAGCGAGCGGAGTCGATCCGTTCGCAGTGGGCGTGGTGTCTGCCCGATTCGCCTGCCCAGCGCGACATCGCGCCGCTGCCGGGCGCGCCCGAGCTCAACGACGAGCCCCTCACCGTCACGCGCGGCGCCGACGGCGAATCGGACGACCACATCGCCGACTACAACCTCACGACGAGCATCACCCGCGAGGCAATCGGACGCCGCGCAGCCCAGTTCGTCATGCTGCACGCCGGCGGCGTCGCGGAGCCGGAGACCGGCCGAGTCGCAGGGTTCGTCGCCGCATCAGGTACGGGTAAGACGACGGCCACCCGCCACTTCTGCTCCCGCGGCTACGGCTACGTCAGCGACGAGTCGCTCATCATCGGCGAGGCCCGCACGGTCATGCCCTACCCGAAGCCGCTGTCGGTCGTCATCGACCCCAGCAAGCCGTACGAGAAGACACAGCACGACCCTGGCGAGGTGGGGCTCGCGTTCCCTCCGGCCGGGCCGCTGACGCTCGGACCGCTCGTCGTTCTCGTCCGCGAGCGTGGCGAGGAGGCGTCGGGCGACGTCGCCCGCCTGGAGCACATTCATCTCTTCGACGGCCTCGCTCAGGTTCTCCCTCAGTCGTCGGCCATGCCGGAGATTCCCGGTTCGCTCGACGTCCTCGCGCGGCTCGCCCAGGGGGGTGGGGGCATCCACGAGATGCACTACCGGGAAATCGCCGAGACCGAGCACCTCCTGCGGAGGGCCCTCGCGCTCGAACCGCTGGAGCCGTTCTGGCGCCACGTGCCCGGCGCGTGGGGTGACACCTCGCCCTACCTTCCGCCGGAGCAGTTTCCCGTCGACCCCGATCGAGTGGCGGAGGGCCTCGAGGTCGAACGCGCACGTTTCGTCGACGCCCTCGTCGACGACGAGGTCATGGAGGCCATCGTTCTGCTCGGCGCGGCGCCGGTGCGGATGTCGGGGCTCGCGACACTCGTGTGGGACGCGAGCGCCGAGCCGCGCGACCTCGAGCAGCTCACGGCGCAGTGCGTCGCGGAGCTCGGCGACCACCCGGACGCCACGGCCCTCGTGCAGGAGACCCTCGTCCAGATGCTCGCCGACGGGGTGTTGCGCCCGGTCGAGTAGCGGAGTCGCGACCGGCGAGCCGCAGCGTCAGACCGCTTCGCCGCGCGCCTTCTTCGCCCGGTCGACGCTGGCCTGCAGAGCCGCGAGAAGATCGACGACCTCGGCGCTCTCCTCCTTCTCGGCCTCGGGCTCGTGGACCTCTCCCCCGGCGAGCTTGGCCTCGACGAGCTGCTTGACGGCCTGCTCGTACTCGTCCTCGTAGGCGCTCGGGTCGAAGTCACCCGAGAGCGATTCGACCAGCATCGCGGCCATCGCCTGCTCGGCGTCGGTGACCTCGCTCTTCTCGGCGAGCACCGCGAAGTCGGGCTCGCGCACCTCGTCGGGCCACAACAGCGTCTGCAGCACGAGGGTGTCCTCGTGAACGCGCAACACCGCCACGGTCACGCGCGTGCGGATGGCCACCGTCACGACGGCGACGCGACCGCTCTCCTCGAGCGCGCTGCGCAGAAGGGCGTACGGCTTGATCGCGGCCTTGTCGGGTTCGAGGTAGTAGACCTTGTCGAGCACGAGCGGGCTGATCTGCTCGGCCGGCACGAAGCGGTCGACTGCGATCTCCTTGCTCGTCGACAGGGGCAGCTCGGCGAGGTCGGCGTCGGTGAGCACGACCATCTGACCCTCGTCGGTCTCGTAGCCCTTCGCGATGTCGCTGTAGGCCACCTTCTCGCCGTCGAGACTGCACACCCGCTGGTACTTGATGCGCCCGCCGTCCTCGGCGTGGACCTGACGGAACTGAACGTCGTGGTTCTCGGTGGCGGAGTACAACCGCACCGGCACGTTGACGAGGCCGAAGCTGACCGCGCCCTTCCAGATGGCTCGCATGGCGTCCTTTCCTCGCGGGCTGCGTGTGGCCCGCACACCGCGTCTAGGGTGAGCCTATGCGCCCCATGCTCGCCTCACCCGCAGCAGCGCCGCCGACGGGGCCGTCGTGGCGCCACGAGGTGAAGTGGGACGGCATTCGCGCCATCGTCACGGTGAGCGGCGGCGAGGTGAGCATCGCCACCCGGTCCGGCGCCGACGCCACGGCTCGCTTCCCCGAGATCACCGGCTCGCACCTCGCCGACTTCGACGACATCGTGCTCGACGGCGAGATCGTCGCCCTCGTCGACGGAGCACCCGACTTCCGCACGGTGATGCACCGGCTCGCTCCCGGGGGTGGCCGCTCGCGAATGTCGGCAACCTCGCCCGAGGACGCCCGGCGCATGGCCCGAACCCCCGTGCGGTTCATGGCCTTCGACGTCCTGCGCGCCGCCGGCCACGACGTCGTCACGATGCCGTGGAGCGCCCGGCGCGCCCTGCTCGAGGGGGCGGGCGTGGCTGACGGCGTCGCCGTCGAGGTGCCGGAGGCGTACGAGGACGGCGCGGCCCTTTTCGCCGCGACGCTCGAACAGGGCGTGGAAGGCATCGTGAGCAAGCGCGTCGACGCTCCGTACCGACCCGGCGTGCGCAGCGAGGAGTGGCTCAAGAGCGTCCATCGCCAGGCTGACACCTTCGTCGTCGGAGGCTGGCGGCCGGTCGCGGGTTCGCTCGCGCAGGTGGGTGCGATCCTCGTCGGCGAGGTGACCGACGACGGCCTGCGCTACCGCGGCCGCGTGGGGACCGGCTTCTCCGCCTCCAGCGGTCGGGCGTTGCTCGAGTGGCTCACGCCGATGCCACAGTGCCCCTTCACCGCCGACGACCTGCCGCCCGAGGATCTCGAGGGCACGCACTGGGTGCGCCCGGAGATCACGGTCGACGTCACCCACCTCGGCCGCAGCGCCGGCGGGCGCCTGCGTCAGCCGTCCTACAAGGGTCTGCGCCTCGACATCGGGGGTGCGCGTGGCTGACGAACCGACGGTCACCGTCGCCGAGGTCGACGGGCGGCGCCTGAAGCTGACGAATCTCGACAAGCTCCTCTACCCCGCCACCGAGACGACGAAGGGCGAGGTGCTCCACTACTACGCGGCTGTCGCACCGCGCCTGTTGCCGCAGATGGCCGGGCGCCCCGTGACGCGCGTCCGCTTCCCCCACGGCGTGGGCGACCTCAACTTCTTCGAGAAGAACGTGCCCGGCGGAGCGCCCTCGTGGCTGACGGCGCACGACATCGACGGCGTGCGCTACCCCTTCGTCGACTCGACGGCGGCGCTCACCTACTTCGCCAATCTCGCGTCGCTCGAGTTCCACACGCCGCAGTGGCGCTGGGAGAACGGCGAGCGCCGGGCTCCCGATCGCCTCGTGCTCGACCTCGACCCCGGCGCACCCGCGGGCCTCGACGAGTGCGCGCGCGTGGCCCTCGTCATGAAGGACCTGCTCGATTCCCTCGGGTGGGCCTGCGTACCCGTCACCTCGGGCAGCAAGGGGATGCAGGTCTACGCGGCCCTCGACGGGAAACGCTCGAGCGACGAGGCCCGCGAGTTCGCCCGCGTCGTCGCGGAGAAACTCACCGAGCTCGAACCTGATCTCGTGACGGCCAAGATGACCAAATCCCTACGCCCGGGAAAGGTATTCATCGATTGGTCGCAGAACGTGGCGGCGAAGACGACCATCACGCCGTGGTCACTGCGCGGAAGGAACCGGCCCTTCGTTGCGCTGCCGCGCACGTGGGACGAGATCAGCAACGCGGCGGACAGCCCCGGAACTCTGGAACAGATCGATCTCGACGAGGTGCTCGATCACAGAATGCACTCGGAAGATCCTATGAACATCCTGAAAAGAGGATAAAACAAACCAAATGGCCGGTCATTGGATGAAATGACGAGCCCTTTGGTTTGTTCACCGAGTTCAGTTCAGCCCTTGGCGGCGTCGAACGCCTTGAGAACGTCGGCCGAAACGCGACCACGGTCGCTGACCTTGTAACCGTTCGCACGACCCCACTCGCGAATCTCGTTCAGATCGTTACGAGCTGACGTCGTGCGAGCCTGCTGCTTGCGGCCACCGACACGACGCGCGTGCCCGACCCACTTCGAGAGCGAGTCGCGCAACTGCGCGGCGTTCGCGTCAGAGAGGTCGATCTCGTAGCTGACGCCGTCGAGACCGAATTGAATGGTCTCCGCGGCCTCTGAACCGTCGATGTCGTCCTCAAGCGTCACGTGTACACGCTGCGCCATGTTGTGCACCCCTTCAGGCCATTTCATTGCGCCGAGCACTGCGCTCGGTCACTTCAACAAGGCAAGCCTAACGAAAGGGTTAAGAAAAACGAAAATCTAATTATCACGATCGACCGAGCGATCAATTCGGCTATCCATCGTTCCAGGTGCCGACTTGGGAAGGTGCGCATTCTGCAGAACTGCGTCTGCTTCCTTCGGCGCGACGGTGCCCTTGGCAAGGTCGTGATCACGTTCCCACTGCTGCTGGGCGATGCGCTCGCGGCGGTCGCCCTCCATGATGTGGCGCATGATGACGTAGAAGAGACCGAGGATGCCGATGGACGGCACGAGCGTCTGAATGGCCGGCCACAGGGTGTCCACGACTTCACGTCCTTTCGTCGAATCCGAGCGCGGCGCTCGGAGCCTTCATTCTACGGATGCCCGCTCCGAGGCGGGCGCCCACGTCAGCGATCGCCGCCGATGACCAGCGGGATGTTGTCGATGAGGCGCGTCGTCCCCACCTTCGCGGCCACGGCGAGCAGTGCCTCTCCGCGGAAGTACTCGGGCACCTGTTCGAGCGTCACCGGGTCGACGAGCACGAGATAGTCGACGAGCGCGAGCGGCTCATGCACGAGCACCTCACGGGCCGCACGCCGAACGGCGGCCGGGCCGGAGTTGCGTGCAGCTTCCCCGGCCTTGAGTGCCTTCGACAGGCACAGGGCCACCTCGCGGTCGTGCTCACTGAGGTAGACGTTGCGGCTGGAGAGGGCGAGGCCGTCGTGCTCGCGCACCGTCGGGACGCCGACGATCTCGACGGGCATGTCGAGGTCGCGCGCCATGCGCTTGATGAGCAGGAGCTGCTGCGCGTCCTTCTGCCCGTAGTAGGCGCGGGTCGGGCCGACGATGTTGAGCAACTTGTTGACGACGGTGAGCATGCCGTCGAAGTGACCGGGGCGCGATGCGCCCTCAAGAACGGTGCCGAGCGGGCCGGCGGAGATGCGGACGCCGGGCTCGCCGTCGGGGTAGACGACGTCGGGGCTGGGGGCGAACACGAGGTCAGCGCCCTCTCGCTCGCAGATCTCGAGGTCGCTCGTGAGCGTGCGCGGGTAACGAGACAGGTCCTCACCAGCGGCGAACTGCAGCGGGTTGAGGAAGATCGTCACGATGACGTTGTCGTTGGCGGCGCGTGCTTCACGGATGAGGGTGGCGTGGCCCTCGTGGAGGGCGCCCATCGTCATGACGACGGCGACGCTGCCGTCGAGCTTCGCTCGGGCGTCGGTGAACTCGGCTCGGGTGTGGGCGACGACGGGTGCGCTCATCGGGGTTCTCCTGGTGCTGGCGGTTCGGTGGTGTCGGAGGGGCCCGCGACACCGGGCGGGTCGAGGACGCCGAGGACGGCGTCGATCTGGATCGGGGTGAGCGCCCCGCGCGATCCCGCACGGCGGGCCGTGGCGAGCGCGAGGGCGCGGTAGGTGGGCGGGATGTCGCCGGCGACACCGTCGGCTGCGAGGGCATCGAGCATCGCGAGGTGACGCGTCAGCGTGCCCGCATCGCCACGGGCGACGGGGCCGGTGAGGGCCTTGTCGCCACGCTCGAGGGCGTTGTCGAGGGCGGCTTCGAGTAGCGGCCGCAGGAGGCGTCCGGGGTCGTCGACGTCGATGCGGCGCAACAGTTCGGCGGCCTGCGCGACGAGGGTGACGAGGTGGTTCGAGCCGTGTGCGAGCGCTGCGTGGTACTGCGTGCGGTCGGCCTCGTCGAGGGTGAACGGCTCCCCGCCGATGTCGAGGACGAGGGCGTCCGCGACCATGCGGTGGTCGGGCATCGCCGTGACGGCGAAGGGGCATCCGGAGAGGCGCGGCAGGTCGGCGTCGGTGCCGCGGAAGGTCATCGCCGGGTGGATGGCGAGGGGCACGCCGCCGGCCTCGACGACCGGGGAGAGCACGGCCAGGCCCTGCGCACCGCTCGTGTGAACGACGATGCGGGCGCCGAGAGCGCCCGGGAAGTCGAGTCCCGCGACGAGCGGTGCCAGTTCGTCGTCGGGGACGGTGAGCAGGAGCAGGTCGGCACGCTGGGCGACCTCCTGTGGCTGGAGGAGCGGCACGGCGGGCAGCAGCGCCTCGGCGCGCTCACGGCTCGCGTCGCTGACGCCGGACGCCGCGACGACCTCGTGCCCGGCCTTGCGCAAAGCGGCAGCGAGGACGGCACCGACGCGTCCGGCACCGATGACGCCGACGCGAAGGCTCGGCGGCCCCATTTCACTCACTCGCCCCACGCTACCTGCGATCCGCATCCCCGATGTTGACCGGGCGCCGCGGCACCGGCGCCTCGCTACGCAGGCAACATCACAACGCGTCGACGAGGCGGGCGGCGTCCGTGCGGTTCTGCACCCTGACGATCGGGAGGCCGGGGCGCGCTCTCGCCATCTCCTGGACGAGGCTGCGGTTGCGGTCGTACGTCGCCCAGGCCCACCGGACGATGTGCTCGGGGTCGGTGAAAACCTCATGCAGGGGGGCTTCGACGTTGCCGTTCCACAGCTCCTCGCGGTGCCGACGCCGTCGCACCGTGCGCGCGACGACCTGTCGCATGACGACGTGGCGCGGCAGGTCGAGCCAGACGACGAGGTCGGCGCGCTGCGCGAGGAGCGGGCGCACCTGGCTGTACTGCCATTCGGTGACCCAGGCCGCGCCTGCGCTGAAGCGCTCGACGTCGTCGAGGAAGGTGGCGCGCGGGGTCCAGTTCGGGCCGTGGAAGAGAGCGTCGATCTCGACGTGTTCGATGCCGAGCGCGTCGCCGATGCGGGCGGCGAGGGTTGTCTTCCCGGAGCCGGAAGTGCCCGCGACGAGAACGCGGCGGGCCGTTTCGCGCGATGTGCGGCTCACGAACTCGTCAACATCGATGATCGGCACCCGCCCATTCTCCCGATGATGAGCGGGCGCCGCGGCACGGGTGCCGCGTTCTTGAGGAAACATCGCGACAATGGGAGCGTGAGCACCCACCCCCGGCCCTGGTTCGACGTTTGGCACAATGCGCTCTACGGCGAAGCCGGTTTCTATCGACGCGACGAGGGGCCGGCGGGCCATTTCGCCACCTCGGCGCAGGGCATTCCCGGCGTCGCCGATGTGCTGGCTCAGGCGGTGCTCGCCTACGCCGAGCGCTGCGACGCCGAGGTCGTCGTGGACTTCGCATGCGGGCGCGGTGAACTCCTCGAGGCTCTCGCACGGTTCGCTGACCCGTCGCTCGAGCTCATCGGCGTCGATGTCGTCGCTCGGCCGGACGCCGTGAGCGACCGCATCGCGTGGGTGCAGTCACCGGGTGCGGCCGCCGTTCCCGACTTCGATTTCCTCGACGGACGCCGCGCGCTCGTCGTCGCTCACGAGTGGCTCGACGTCGTGCCGTGCACGGTCGCCGAAGCGGACGACGACGGCGTCCTGCGCAGCGTTCTCGTCGCACACGACGGCACTGAGTCAGTCGGCGAGCCGCTCACCGAGCCCGAGCTCGACTGGGTCCGACGCTGGTGGCGGCCGCAGCACGATACTTCGGACGCCACGTCGTCTCCCGGCCCCGACGCTGCCGAGACCCACCTCCCTGGCGATCGCGTCGAGGTCGGCCTCACCCGTGACCGCGCGTGGTCGTACCTGATCGAGAACGTGTCACGCCACGCCACGCCGGGCAGCGTTCTCGTCGGTGTGGACTACGGCCACACGAGAGCGACGCGGCCACCGCTCGGCACACTCACCGGGTTCCGCGAAGGCGCCGAGTGCACTCCGATCCCGGACGGTTCGTGCGACGTCACGGCCCACGTGGCCGTCGATTCCCTCGACGCCGATCACGTGACGACGCAGCGCGCCGTCATGCTCGATCTGTTCGGCGAGGAGCCCCTCGAGCCGGTGCCGCTCGATCTGGCGCACACCGCCCCCCCGGCCTACCTGCAACGGCTGGCGGTACGTTCGGCGCTGGCGGCCGCCGTCAGCCCCGGCGGTTTGGGCGCGTTCTTCTGGTGGGTGCGCGAGATCCGCTGACCTTCGGCAGGCTTCAGTCGGTTTCGGCCGCCGCAGCCTTGCGCGCACGGTAGGCCGCGACGTTGGCCCTGTTGCCGCAGCCGCGATCGCAGTATCGGCGTGAGCGGTTCTTCGACAGATCCACGAGCACTCCCCCGCAGTCGCCGGCGCACATCTTGAGTCGTTCGAGTTCGTCGGCGCGGATGACGTCGATGAACGCCATGACCGATTCCACCGCGATGCGGCTCGCGAGCGGCGCGTCGGACGGCGTTGCGTGGAGGTGATAATCCCACCCGTCGTGGCGCACGAGCTGCGGCAGGGCCTCGTTCTGGAGGAGCACGTCGTTGACGAACGTGACGAGGTCGTCACGTGACATCGACCACGCTTCGAGGAAGCGGGGACGCAGCGCACGCACCTCGTCGAGCTCCGCTCGGGTGTGCGTGTGAGCACCCGTGTAGGCCCAGCTGCGCACGAATTCGTCGAGATCCCCGACGTTTTCGAGCGAGTCCTCCGGAGTCAACGTGTTGACGAGGGCCGCCGCGGAGAGCAGCGAATCCTCCGTGTCATGACCAAACGCCATTTTGACTCCTGACCTTGTGACGACTTAATGTAACCACTCAACTTACTTTTTACCACTTACACGAGAGTTGGAGGTGTTCCCATGGCTCCCACCCAGGTCGCGCACGACATCCACCCCGTTCCCGTTCCGACCCGCAAGCGGTTCGGCCGACGCGAAGGTGCGATGTCACATACGAGCATGGGACTCATCGTCGCCATTGTCTCGTGTGCGGCGTTCGGAACGTCGGGTTCCTTCGCCAAGGCGCTGCTCGGTTCCGGCTGGACGCCGGTGACGGCAGTCGCCGCCCGCATCACCATCGCAGCGTTCGTGCTCGCCGTTCCGACGGCGCTCGCCCTGCGCGGTCGTTGGCAAACGGTGGCGGAGAACTGGAAGCCGATCGTCCTCTACGGCATCTTCGGCGTCGCGGGCTGCCAGCTCTTCTACTTCAACGCCGTGACCCACGTCAGCGTCGGCGTGGCGCTGCTCATCGAGTACCTCGCGCCGGTGCTGCTCGTCGGCTGGGCGTGGGCCCGCTACGGTCGCGCCCCACGTCGCCTCACGGTGGCGGGCACGCTCGCGGCGGTCGTCGGATTGCTCTTCGTCCTCGACGTGTTCAACGGGTTCACCGTCGACCTCGTCGGCGTCGCGTGGGCGCTCGGCGCAGCACTGTGCCTCGTCGTGTACTTCATCATCGCCAGTGACGACGAGACGAACCTGCCGTCGATCGCACTCGCCGGCGGCGGCATGATCGTCGGCGCGCTCATCCTGCTCGCGATGTGCGCCGTGCAGGCGCTGCCCACCGCCGTGAGCACGCAGGACGTCGCCTTCGCCGGTAGTCACGTGCCCTTCTGGGTCCCGGTGCTCGGCCTCGCCGTCATCGCGGCGGCGATCGCCTACGCGACCGGCATCTACGCCGCACGCGTGCTCGGTTCCACGGTCGCGTCGTTCATCTCGCTGCTCGAGGTGCTCTTCGCCGTCGCGTTCGCGTGGATGATCGTCGGCGAGGTGCCGACGCTCGTGCAGGCCGTCGGCGGACTGTTCATCGTCGGCGGCGTGGTGCTCGTGCGCGTCGACGAGTCGCGTCACGCCGAGGCCTTCGGACCGGTCGTCGCCGCCGAGCACGACGAAGAGGTGACGCGCTGGCTCGACGAAGCCCAGGCGCCCCTCGTCGATGACGAGCACGCCGGCGGCGCCACCGCTCTGCGCGAGGCCGCCCGCTCCTGATCGGCTCGAAGGTGAGCACCGTGCGCACCTTCGTCGTTACGGGGCGAGACATGAGGACACAAGGGATAGGACGCCCCGCGCGCACCTCAACGCCCGGGGTGTAGAACTCTTCGTGCGAGGGCGGCGTCAGCGCACCTGGTTCCCCTGCGCCGCCGACGCACCGCCCGCCTCGGCGACCGCTCGCCGTCCGGCGCGTGGCGCGCCCGACGACTGCCGTCCCGCTTTGGCAGACTTGACCGCATGTCTACGAGCGCGCGCGAACTGACGGTCGGCATGGGAGCCGGGGGTCTCGCGACGTCGGACATGGTGCTCAACATCGGCCCGCAGCACCCGGCCACGCACGGCGTCCTGCGCCTGCGCATCACCCTCGACGGCGAGCGCATCACGAAGTGCGAACCGATCGTCGGGTACATGCACCGCGGTGCGGAGAAGCTGTTCGAGGTGCGCGACTACCGGCAGATCCTCGTGCTGGCGAACCGTCACGACTGGCTTTCGGCGTTCAGCAGCGAGATCGGCGTGTGCCTCGCGGTCGAGCGGGCACTCGGCATGGAGGTGCCCGAGCGCGCGACGTGGACGCGCACGTTGCTCTCCGAACTGAACCGGGTGCTCAACCACCTCATGTTCCTCGGCTCGTACCCGTTGGAGCTCGGCGCTATCACGCCGATGTTCTACGTGTTCCGCGAGCGCGAGGAACTGCAGGCCGTCATGGAGGAGATCGCCGGCGGCCGCCTGCACTACATGTTCAACCGCATCGGCGGGCTGCGCGACGACATCCCCGCAGGTTGGCTCGACCGTGCCGCCGAGGCCGTCGCGACGGTGCGCCGTCGCATGCCGGAGATCGAGAGCTTCATCGTCGGCAACCCGATCCTCAACGCCCGGACGAAGGGCGTCGGCGTCATCACGCCGGCGATGGTGGAGCAGTACGGCATCTCGGGGCCGATCGCGCGCGCCGCGGGTGTCGACGTCGACCTGCGCCGCGACGACCCCTACCTCGCCTACGGCGAGTTGTTCTCCCCGGGCGGCCCGGGCCGCGTCATCACGCGCCCGGAGGGCGATTCCTTGGCGCGACTCGAGGTGCTGCTCGACCAGACGCACGTCTCGCTCGACCTCGCGGATGCGTGCATCGAGAAGCTGCGGTCGCTGCCACAGGGCCCGGTGAACGTGAAGCTGCCGAAGGTGCTCAAGGTGCCCGAGGGTTCGGGCTACGCGGCGACGGAGAACCCGCTCGGTTTCAACGGGTACTACCTCGTGTCGCGCGGCGAGAAGACACCATGGCGTCTGAAGCTGCGGTCGGCCTCGTTCAACAACATGAGTTGCTTGGGCGAGGTGATGGAGGGCGAGCTCCTCGCGGACATGGTGGCGATTTTGGGGTCGATGTTCTTTGTGGTTGGGGATATCGACAAGTGAGTGCAGCCCTTGGGCGTGCTGGGAATCGCCGCAGCGCAGCGAGGACGGCTTCCGGCACGCCCGGGGTGCTCTCACTTGGAGCAAGGGACATCGACAAGTGAGTGCAGCCCTTGGGCGTGCTGGGAATCGCCGCAGCGCAGCGAGGACGGCTTCCGGCACGCCCGGGGTGCTCTCACTTGGAGCAATGGACATCGACAAGTAGGAACAGCCCTTGCGGTTGGTAGGGCCCGGAGCTTGCGGAGGGTTCTGCCAGCCGCGGGGTGTTTCTCCTTGGAGCAAGGGACATCGACAAGTAGGAACAGCCCTTGCAGTTGGTAGGACCCAGAGCCTTCGGAGGATTCTGCCAACGGCAGCGTGCATCCCCTGGATCGAGGCGCATCGGCCGAACCCTCGTCGCTTACGTCGGCGTAACCTCATTGCCCGTTTTGACTGTGCAGCAGGTCACAACGCTCTACTCTCAACGGTAGGGCACGTGTTGCCCGCAACCCTTCACCGGGCAATACGTCCCTGATAAACGCCTGAGGAGTCCTCCCATGAGCAAGCCCTCCCCCCGTCACGCAGCGCCTGTTGCCGCCCGTCGTGGCCTCGCCGGTGCCGGTGCACTGAGCCTCGCCCTCGCCGGCGGCGCCTTCGCGCTCGCCAGTTCGCAGGGTGCGTCCGCGGCAACGAAGACCGTCAACTACTCCTGCTCCGTCACCGACCTCGGCATCACGTTCCAGCAGCCGTGGACCGTGTCGATGACGACCGACCTGCCCGCGAGCGTCGAGCCCGGCGCCACGGTTCCGGCACCTTCGATCACGGCCAACGTGACGACGGGTGACGACGCAACAGCCCAGATGCGTTCGCTCAACATCAAGACGGTCGAGGGCACCTCGGAGGCCAACTACTCGGTCGGCGACACCGACGGCACCGCGAAGCTCACGGTCGCGAACACGCCGGTTCCGGCGTCGGGCAACCTCACCACGGTGGCGAAGGGCTCCGGCCAGTCGTTCACGGCGCCTACGACGGCCGGTGCGCTCGCCGTCAAGGCGGGCAGCTTCTCCGCCACGCTGACGACGGACTCCGGCTTCGTTCTCCACATCGGCTGCAAGGCCGCCGCCGGCGCGGACACGACGATCGGCACGATCCAGGTCGGCAGCGTTCCGACGACGGAACCCACCACGCCGACAACGGATCCGACGACCCCCACCACGGACCCGACAACTCCGACGACGGACCCGACCACGCCGACCACCGACCCCACCACGCCGACGACGGACCCGACCACGCCGACCACCGACCCCACCACGCCGACGACGGACCCGACGACACCGACGAGTGAGCCCACGACGCCCACCTCGGAGCCCACGGACTCCTCGACGACGTCGCCGATGCCGTCCAGTTCGCCGAGCACGACGATGGGCCCGAAGGTCGAGACCGACTACGCCGACATGTCGCAGCCGACGAACCTCGCCGGCTTCGCGTTCGCTGCCGCCGGCATCGCTGCACTCGGTGGCGCTGTCGTCGTCGGTCGCCGCCGCGGCTGATCACAACTGACGCACGGCGAGGGCCGCCCCGGGAGCTTCCGGGGCGGCCCTCATGCTTGTGCCCGCCATCGAAGATGGTGGGTTTGGTCGAAGATGCGGACGACATCCGCGCCATCTTCAGCCAAACCTGCCATCAAGGCGTGCGGCTCCGTCCGTGAGCCGCGCGCTCGGTGACTGGCGGGACCGTGAACGAAGTGGTTGCCGGGTCAGCGCTCGTCGTCGGGAATCGTGCACCACTTCTGTACGACGAAACCGAGCACGGACAGCACCACCGACGCGACGACGAGCGCGCCGAGCAGAATCACCGCGGAGCGTACCGACGCGATATGCAGGCGTCCGAACTGCACGACGGCCTGCCCCGCGTACCAGCCCGTGAGCACCGCACCACCGATTGCCGCCGCCTGCGAGAACACGACGACGCGACGCGCCGTGTCGGCGCTCGGCCCCTCGTGGCCCTGCATGACGCCGGCCGCAGCGCTGCGGGCCAGTGCTTCATCCTGGCCCGCGCGAAGTCGGGCGTCGGCCTCGCGCTTTGCCTTCGTCCGTGTGCGCACCTGGTCGCGCACGCGCCACCCGCCCGCCACGAGCGCCCCCGAGAGCGCGACGACGAGCAGCATCTCCCACCAGCTGTGCTGCGGCAGCGCGTTCCCGCCGTTGCGCACGAGCTGCATGGCGAGCGCCGTCACCGCCGTGACGACGACGCCCGCGATCAGCGCGGAGCGCGGTGCAAGCGGCTTCATCGAAGGCCTCCTTCGAGGTCGAGGTGCTCCTCGGCGTCCCACGCCGGGCCGCGACGTACCCCCGCGACGTCGAGCGCGCGCACGTGGTCGTCGAGCGCGACAACACCCTCGGGAGTCCGCAGCGTCATCCACGGCGCCGCCTGCCACCACGGCACGACGACGAACGCCCGCTCGTGGGCTCGCGGATGCGGCAACGCCAGCGGCGACTTCGACGCCTCCGCGGCGCCGGCCGTCACACCGTCACGCTCGCCACCGGCACGCACCTCGTCCGACTCCCCCGGCGTGCCCAAGGCAATGACGTCGAGGTCGAGGGTGCGCGCGCCCCAGCGCACGTCGCGACGACGGCCGTGTTCGGCCTCGATGCGATGCAGTTCGGCCAGCAGGTGCTCCCCCGTGAGGCGCGTGAAACCGACGACGACGGCGTTGAGATAGTCAGGCTGCCCGACGCCACCGACCGGGTCGGTCTCGACGAGCGGCGACACGTGCACGACGTCGAGACCGTCGAGAGCGCGCAGCGATTCCAGCGCAGAACGCATGGTCGCCACCCGACGCCCGAGGTTCGTTCCCATCGCAATGACGACCGCACGACGTCGCTCGCGGCGCACCGACACAGCGGGCCCAGCCATGACGCCCGTGGTCGGGGTGAACGGAACCCCAGCGGGCGCGTGCGGCTTGCGCACCGTCACGTCCACGGCCTCGACGAACGCCCACTCGAGGCCGGCGTCGGCGATGCGCTCGGCGAGAGTTTCGATGAGGTCGACAGGCTCTCCGCTGGCTACCTCGACGACGCGCGCCGCGACGTCGGCGTACGACAGCGAGGCGGTGAGGTCGTCGCTACGCCCCGCGGGCGCCAAGTCGGCTTCGAGCGAAAGGTCGACGACGAACGGCTGCGGGATCTGCTTCTCGAAGTCGAGCACACCGTGGCGTGCGCTGATCGCGAGCCCCGTGAGTGTGATCGTGTCGCTCATCGCCCTACCTTCCGTGCGTCTTCGTCATCCCAGTGATCGCGCTGAGCCGCGGCTCGACGAGCGGCCCAGAACGCCAATCTGCCCTGCCGCGACCGCGACGTCGAGGGCGGCGAGCGTCGAGGGAACGTCATGGACGCGCACACCCCACGCGCCGTGCTGGGCTGCCAGCAGGCTGGTCGCGGCCGTCGCGGCGTCACGCTCCGCAGGCTGGACGGCGCCGTCCTCAGTCACCAGCGCCGGCGAGCGCCCGACACGTCCGAGGAACGTCTTGCGCGACGTGCCCCACAGCACCGGCAGGCCGAGTACGTCGAACTCCCCCATGCGCGAGAGCAGCTCCCAGTTCTGCTCCCCCGTCTTCGCGAACCCGAAACCCGGGTCGACGACGAGCTTCTCACGCGACACACCGGCCGCGAGCAGCGTCTCCACGCTCGCCGTCAGCTCCGCCACGACGTCGGCGACGATGTCGGCGTAGACGGTGCGCTGCTGCATGTCGACCGAGTGCCCACGCCAGTGCATCGCGATGAACGCGGCACCGGTCTCGGCTGCGACGCGTGGCATCGCCTCGTCAGCGAGCGCCCCACTGACGTCGTTGATGATCGCTGCACCCGCCTCCACGGCAGCCTGGGCGACGCTCGCCCGCATCGTGTCGACACTGACGCACGCACCCGCGGTCGCGAGTTCACGCACGACCGGCACGACCCGGCGCAGTTCCTCGTCCTCGTCGGGGCGCTTCGCGCCGGGGCGCGTCGACTCACCGCCGACATCAAGGATGTCCGCGCCCTGCTCGAGCAGTTCCTGCCCGTGCGCCACGGCGGCCGCGGTGTCGAACCAGCGCCCGCCGTCGCTGAACGAATCGGGCGTCACGTTGACGACACCCATGACGAGCGGGCGCCCGGACGCCCCCGGTCGTGGCAACGAGTACATCGTCGTCACTTGCCCATGAGGAGGCTCATTGCCTCAGCGCGCGTGGCCGTGTTGCGCAGCTGCCCGCGCACCGCGGACGTGATGGTGCGCGCACCCGGCTTACGGATACCGCGCATCGACATGCACAGGTGCTCGGCCTCGATGACGACGATGACGCCCTGCGCGTCGAGGTGCTCGACGAGGGCGTCCGCGATCTGCGTCGTGAGGCGCTCCTGCACCTGCGGACGCTTGGCGTACACGTCGACGAGGCGTGCGAGCTTCGACAGGCCCGTCACGCGCCCCGAGGGAGACGGGATGTAGCCGACGTGCGCGACGCCGTGGAACGGCACGAGGTGGTGCTCGCACGTGGAGTAGACCTCGATGTCCCGCACGAGGATGAGCTCCTCGTGCTCGACGTCGAACGTCTTGTCGAGGACGTCGGCCGGCGTCTGGCGCAGGCCGACGAAGGTCTCCGCGTAGGCGCGGGCGACGCGGGCCGGAGTGTCGAGCAGACCCTCACGATCCGGGTCCTCACCGACGGCGGCGAGGATCTCCCGAACCGCAGCCTCGATCCGCGGAAGGTCGACCTCGCCGCTCGGCACGGCGTTCGTGTCAGCCAAGACCCGGATCCGTGTCCGTGGGCCCCTGCGTTCCGGGGCCGGCCGGCGGCTGCGGCGGGTAGAGGGTGACCTCGTCCTTGGGCTCGTTGTCGTCGATGTTCTTGCCCGCCGCGAGCGCACGCTCCTCGGCAGGCGTCATGACCGGGCCACGGGTGCTCACGTGACGGTCGGCGCTCGAGAGCCACACGTCGCGCTTCGGCTCCTTGCGGACGTTCGCGAAGATCTCGGCGAGACGCTCGGCCTCGAGGGTCTCCTTCTCGAGCAGTTCGAGCACGAGCGCGTCGAGGATGTCGCGGTTGTTGCCCAGAGCGCGCCACGCCTCGTCGTGCGCCGCCTCGATGAGCTTGCGGACCTCACGGTCGATGACCGAAGCGATGTCCTCGGAGTACTCGCGGTTGTTGCCGCCCATGTCGCGACCGAGGAAGACCTCACCGCCGGAGTTGCCGAGGTGCACCGCGCCGACGTTCTCGCTCATGCCGAACTGCGTGACCATCTTGCGGGCAATGCTCGTGGCCTTCTCGATGTCGTTGCTCGCACCGGTGGACGGGTCGTGGAAGACCATCTCCTCGGCGACGCGACCGCCGAGTGCGTAGGCGAGCTGGTCGAGCAGCTCGTTGCGCGTCGTCGAGTACTTGTCGTCGGTGGGCAGCACCATCGTGTAACCGAGGGCGCGGCCACGCGGCATGATCGTGATCTTGCTGACCGGGTCGGTGTTGTTCATCGCCGCGGCGACGAGCGCATGTCCACCCTCGTGGTACGCGGTGACCTTGCGCTCCTTGGCGCTCATCGGGCGCGACTTCTTCTGCGGGCCGGCCATGACGCGGTCGATGGCCTCGTCGAGTGCCTCGTTCGTGATGATCGTGCCGTTCGTGCGCGCCGTGAGCAGCGCGGCCTCGTTGAGCACGTTCTCGAGCTCCGCACCGGAGAAGCCCGGCGTACGGCGTGCGACCGACATGAGGTCGACGTCCTTGGCCATCGGCTTGCCCTGTGCGTGCACCTGCAGGATGTGGTGGCGCCCGCCCATGTCGGGGGCCTCGACGGCGATCTGACGGTCGAAGCGGCCCGGGCGCAGCAGCGCCGGGTCGAGAATGTCGGGGCGGTTCGTCGCGGCGATGAGGATGACGCGCGTGCGGTCGTCGAAGCCGTCCATCTCGACGAGGAGCTGGTTGAGCGTCTGCTCGCGCTCGTCGTGGCCACCGCCGAGGCCGGCGCCACGGTGACGACCGACGGCGTCGATCTCGTCGACGAAGATGATCGCGGGCGAGTTCTCCTTGGCCTGCGTGAACAGGTCACGCACACGGCTCGCACCGACACCGACGAACATCTCGACGAAGTCGGAGCCGGAGATCGTGTAGAACGGCACGTTGGCCTCACCGGCAACGGCGCGCGCGAGGAGCGTCTTACCCGTTCCGGGAGGACCGTAGAGCAGCACACCGCGCGGAATCTTGGCACCGATGCGCTCGTACTTCTCCGGGTCGGCGAGGAAGTCCTTGATCTCCTTGAGTTCCTCGACGGCCTCGTCGGCACCGGCGACGTCGGCGAACTTCGTCGTCGGCATGTCCTTGCTGTGCAGCTTGGCCTTCGACTTGCCGAACTGCATCACCTTGGAGCCGCCGCCCTGCGCCTGGCTCATGAAGAACCAGAACAGACCGACGAGCAGCAGGATGGGCAGCAGGTTCATCAGCAGGCTGACGAAGATGCCCTGGCGCTGCGGGTCGTCGGTGAAGCCCTTGGGCGGCTGGTGAGCGTTGAGCGCGTTGACGATCTGCTCGCCACGAGCGTCGACGTAGTCGGCCTCGACCCGCTCGACGCCCTTGAGGCTGCCGATGTCCTGCTTCTGCTTCAGCGTGAGGCTGACGCTGTCGGGCGTCACCTTGGCGCTTTCGACCTTGTCGCTGTTGATGAGCGACACAGCCTGGGACGTGTCGATGCGCGAGTACCCGCCGATGTTGCTCGCCATGTAGAAGAGCAGGGCAGCACCGAGCGCCACGATCATCCACAGGCCGGGGGCCCGGAGGAGCTTCTTACCGTTCATGTGATGCGGGGCGGGCCCCGATCCTCTCGTCGAGAATGCGTGTCAACACGTCGTCAACGTGTGGTGTGCGCCGGTTGTTCCGAACATGCGCACACCGATGCCGGCGGACGGGTCGATCGGATGCGCAGGTCAGGAGTAGACGTGCGGGGCGAGCGTGCCGATGTCGCGCAGGTTGCGGTACTTCTCGTCGAAGTCGAGGCCGTAGCCGACGACGAAGGCGTTCGGGATCTCGAAACCGACGTACTTGCAGTCAATCTCGACCTTCGCGGCCTCCGGCTTGCGCAACAGCGTGCAGACCTCGACGGACGCGGGGCTGCGCGACTCGAGGTTGCTGCGGATCCAGCTCAGCGTCAGGCCCGAGTCGATGATGTCCTCGACGATGAGCACGTGCTTGTTCGTGATGTCGGTGTCGAGGTCTTTGAGGATGCGCACGACCCCGGAACTCTTCGTGCCGGAACCGTAGGAGCTGACGGCCATCCAGTCCATGGGAACGCTGCCCGGGAGGGCGCGCATGAGGTCGGCCATGACGAGGATGGCGCCCTTGAGCACGCCGACGAGCAGAACGTCCTTGCCCTCGTAGTCACGCCAGATGTCCTGGGCGAGTTCGTCCAGACGCTGGTGAATCTGCTCCTCGGTGAACAGCACGTTCTCGAGGTCGTTTCCCATGTGGGAAGAGTCCATCGAAGGCTCCTTGTGCTCGTGGCGACTCATGCTCGATGCGGGCACGCCCACGTGGCGTGCTCCAGTCATTGTCCGACATTGCGCGGGCCGATGACGACCTCGCCCCCGATTCGGCTGACGACGACGTTGCCGGGCACGTCGATCGGGCCCTGACCGTGCCAGGCGACGAGCAGCCGCTCGACGTCGGCGAGGTGATGCTGAGCGAGCTCACTCGAGCGTGCACCGTGCAGCACGAGCAACCGACGCAGGGCACGGATGCGCAGCGCGGGGTCGAGTGCGCCGAGCGCTTCGACCGGCCAGTGCGCGGGCCACTGCGTCTCGTCCGGGGTTCCCGTGAGACGGGTGAGGGCCTCGTCGGTGAGGCGGGTGAACAGGTCGGCGTCCCGACCGGCCGCGGCCGCGCTCCGGAAGAGACTGCGGCGCAGCGTCGGGGCGTCGAGGTCGCGTTCGAGCAGGCCGAGTGCTCGCCGGGCCCGGACGCGGGCGTAGCGCAGGTCGTCGTTGTGGGGGTCGTGCCACGGCTCGAGATCGAGTGCCACGCAGGCCGCTTCCGTGTGTTCCCGGGTGACAGGGCCGCCGGGCACGACGTCGGAGCCGAGAAGGAAGGGGCGCAGCAGACCGTCACGGTCGGGGCGCATGCCGGCGAGGGCGGTGGTTCCGCTGCCCCGCAACAGCGCAAGAAGCACCTGTTCGGCTTGGTCGTCGGCCGTGTGAGCGAGGACGACGCGCGCGGCACCGACCTCGTCGGCCACGCTCAGGAGCGCCTCGTGACGAGCGATGCGGGCGGCGGCCTCGGGCCCGTCAGCGGACAATGCGTCGACCTCGACCCGCACGACACGCACCCGCTCCGGCGCGTACCCGAGCTTCTCGGTGCACGCGTTCGCCGCTCGAGCTGCCACCTCGGCCGAAGCCTTCTGCAGCCCGTGATCGACGATGACGACGTCGACCTCGACGTCCTGCTTGGGCGCCTCGAACGCGAGCGCCGCTGCCAGCGCAAGGGAATCGGCTCCCCCGCTCACGCCCACGACGACGCGCGGCACTCCGTGGCGCGGGTTGTGACGCGCGAAAGTGCGCCGCAGCCCGTGACGAACGGCGAGGCGCGTCAGCGCGACAGCGGGATGGGGGCCGGGCATGGAAGATGACCTACTTGAACAGGGAGCCGTGGACGCGCTCGACCCACAGCTGCGGGCGCTGGATCTCCGCGGGCGTCGGCAGGTTGACCGGTTCTGCCCACACAGCGTTGAATCCATCGACACCGACCTTGCTCTGCACCGATCGCACGAACGCCGCACCGTCCTTGTACTGACGCATCTTCGCTTCGAGTCCCATGAGGCGGCGCAGCAGGCGATCGACATTGCCGAGTCCGTCACGACGCTCACCGAACCGGGCACGGATGGTCTCGACGCTCGGCACGACCTGCGGACCCACGTCGTCCATGACGACGTCGGCGTGCCCCTCGAGCAACGACATGACGGCCGTCAGCTGGGCCATACGTTCACGCTGCTCCGGCGTGGCGAACAGATCCGTGAGGCCCATCGAGCCCTCGCGGAAAACCTCGGGCAGCCGTTTGGCCATCTCGCCGACACGCTCGGCCATCTCCTCGGGCGTGGGCGCCATCTCGACGAGGAGATCGCGGGCTCCGCTCACGACGTGCTCGCGCAGCCACGGCACGGCCGTGAACTGAACCCGGTGGGTCTCTTCGTGCAGACACACCCAGAGACGGAAGTCGTGGGGGTCGACATCGAGTTCGCGTTCCACCGCGACGACGTTCGGGGCCACGAGCATGAGTGACGGCGTGCCACCCGGTGCAATGTCGTACTGGCCGAGCACCTTGCTCGACATGAACGCCATGAGGCCGCCGAGTTCGCCGCCACTGACCTTCGCCGTCACCGCGCGGGAAACCGGTCCGGCGAGGCGCTTGGCCGTAATCTTGTCGACGACCGGCGCCAGCATGCCCTCGAGCGAGACGACATTGACGTCGATCCACGTGGCCCTGTCGACGATGTGCACCGGCCCCAGGTCACCATCTGTGCCGAGCTGCGCCGTTTCGGCTACCGGATCGTGCGCACGCACGGCAGCGTCACGCAGCTCGGCAACGACCTCGGCCATCTCGTTCGCCTCGAGCCGGGGCCCTGCCGTACTCAGTCGGCGGCCCGACGATCGCGCGAATCGCCAGTCGATATAGGTGCGGTCTGCCATGAATCTCAGGCTAGCGCCAACCCCCGACACCCCCGGAATCACACAGGTTTCCGGTCTGTGTCGATCGATTATGGGAAAGAAGATCGTCAATCGGCGGAACCTCGACGGAGGTGATCCACGTCTCACTCCTGTAGCCGACGCACAAGGCGCCGCTCCCAACCCAAGGAGTCATCATGTTCCGCACATCGCGCATGGCCCCCACCGTCGCTGCCGCGTCCGCCATGGGAATCATGGCCCTCGCCGCTCCGGCTCACGCAGGTACGAACGTTCCCGGCATCAACGTGGAAGTCACCACGAAGGTCAGCGGAAACACCGTCACCCTCACCTACCTCGGCGAGGGCTCCCAGTTCATGAAGATGGCCGACGGCAAGGCCTACTCGGACGGTGAGTCCGCGGGCTTCGACATCGATTACGGCGACGGTACGCCGGTCACCGGAGGCGACGGCATGGGCGGCTCGACCTGCGCTTCGTCCGGTGAGACGACCACGTTCAAGGACAAGGTCACGGGCCTCAAGCACACCTACGCGAAGCCGGGAACGTACACGATCACGGTCACCGGCTACTACTGCGGCACCACGGGCAACGACGGGTTGACGAAGAAGTACAAGGTCACCGTCGGAGCCGACGGTACGACGACGACCACGCCGGCCAAGGTCGGCGTGACCCCACACATCCGCTACACCGTCAAGGGCAACACCGCGACGCTCACGCCCTACCTCACCGGCACCCAGCACGAGATGCTCATCGGGGGAAAGCGCGAACGAGTGGCCCTGCCCATGAGCTTCAACCTGGTGGCGCCCAAGGGTGCGACCCAGATCACCGGCAATGCGGCGGGTGACAGCGGCGTTGCCGCCTGCACGACATCGGGTTCGGTGCCGGTGAACACGTCGGCGCTGACCGGTGACCCCGCCACCTTCCGCTTCGCCGGCCCGGGCACCTACAAGGTGACGCTGAACGCCACCGTCTGCACCGGCGGCGCCGGTCAGCAGATCAGCAGATCAGTCAACGTGACGATCCCCGGTGCCACGAACGGCGGCTCGACAACGACGCCGCAGGCCCCCACGGGTTCGACGCCGACGAAGTCGGGCGCTGCCCCCGCGCAGGGTTCCGCGCCGAAGGCCTCGGAGGGCCCGAAGGTGAACACCGACTACAACGACGGTGACAACTCGACGGTCTGGGGCGTCGGCGCCCTCGCCGGAGCCGGTCTCATCGGAGCCGGAGCCTTCGCCACTCGCCGCCGCCGCGGCTGACCCTCGCCTCGAGGGCCACGCACGAACGGCCGTCGATCACTTCAATGTCGTCAACTGGGCGACGAGGTGGTCGACGGCCGTTTTCGCGCCCACCGGCCCCTCGGGGAAGTCACCGTTCGTCGTCACGGCGAAGACGAGACGGTGACCACCGACCGTACGCAGTTCACCGGCCAGCGACGAGACGCCCGTCAACGAGCCCGTCTTCGCATGCACGAGGCCTGCGCCGGCCTCGGACTCGGTACGCGTGTAGCGGTCGTGCAGCGTTCCGTTCCACGCCGACACCGGCAGCCGCGA
The DNA here is from genome assembly GCF_004151355.1 of Dermacoccus sp. 147Ba. Taxonomy (NCBI): domain Bacteria; kingdom Bacillati; phylum Actinomycetota; class Actinomycetes; order Micrococcales; family Dermacoccaceae; genus Dermacoccus; species Dermacoccus sp. 147Ba. The sequence goes on along the minus strand of NZ_SEHL01000005.1, from coordinate 105,662 downwards.
GACGACCTCCGCGTACTTCGCGTCCTTGCCGCTCGTGGCTCGCGACAGGATGTCGCCGATGATGCGCACCGGCAGCGTCGTCCCCTTGGAGAGACCGCTCGCGTCGGCGAGCTTCATGCCGGAGACGTCGACACCCTCGTCCTTCAACTTCTTCGTCACCCAGGTTCCGACAACCGTGCTGTCGCCGTGGACTCCTTCGGCTGCCGCGGCCTGGCGCGCGAGGGATTCGGTCATCGCGTTGTCCGAGTCCTGCAGTGCGAGCCCGAGCAGGTCGAGCACAGGAGCCGATTCCACGGACGCGAGCTCCGTGCCGCTCGTCGCGGTCTTCACGTTCGTGCCGTAGGTGGCCTTGATGCCGCGCTTCGAGAGTTCACGCGTGAACGCGTCGGCGGCGTTCTTCGTCGGGTCGGCCACGGCCGGCGTGCGGTTGTCGGCGCGGTCGTCCGCGAGCGCGAGCGTGGAGATGCGGGCGGTGAACCCGTAGGAGAGGAAACCTTCCTCCCACCCCTTCGCCGTGTCGGGGCCGTCGGCGTAGGAGGTGTTCGTGTCGAGGGTGACCGACGTCAGGCCGCGCTTCTTCAGCTGCGCCGCCGTCGACGCAGCGAGATCGCCGAGCCCCGCGTGCCCTGCGATCTTGGAGCCGTCGCCCGCACCCGGCGCGAGAACCATGTCGCCGCCGCCGACGAGCGTCAGGGTCGTCCCGCTCAGTGTGGTGCGGGTCTTCAGCCCCTTCTCGAGGGGAAGGTCGCTGTGAGCGACGGCGAACGCCGACGCCAGCTTCGTCACGGACGCGGGCGTCGTCGCCTTGTTCGAATCGTGCTCGTAGAGAACCTCACCCGTGTCGGCGTCCCGCACCGTGACGGCCGTCGTCGGCCCCAACCACGTGCTCTTGAGGGACGTCTCGACGCTCCTCTTGACCGCATCGGCCGACGGCGCCGGGCCGTTCGCGGCGGTGGGCAGCGCAGGCGCCGACGAGACGCCGCGCACCGGCTCGTACGTCGTGCCCTCGTGGGTGACGGTGCGCGGTTCGTTGCCACGCTCGAGAGTGAGGACGCCAGGCGCCACATCGAAGGCGTCCAGAGTGGCGTACCCGCCGAGAAGTGCGACGACGAGCCCAGCGCTCGCCCACTTCTTCGCCGACATCGACACCCTCGTTTCCCATTCGCCGTCCCAGTACGGAACACTGAGAGGGGACTATTACACCAGCTATCGGAGGGCCACGAACCATGGAGTTCGACGTCACCATCGAGATTCCGCGCGGCACGCGCAACAAGTACGAGATCGACCACGAGACCGGTCGCATCCGTCTGGACCGCATCCTCTTCACGGCGATGCACTACCCGGCCGACTACGGCTACATCGAGGACACCCTCGGCGAGGACGGCGACCCGCTGGATGCGCTGCTGCTCATCGACGAGCCCACGTTCCCCGGTTGTGTCGTGCGTGCCCGCTCGATCGGCGTCTTCAAGATGGTCGACGAGGCCGGTGGCGACGACAAGATCCTGTGCGTGCCCGCGGGTGACCCGCGTCAGGACCACGTCACGGACATCAAGGACATCTCGGACTTCACGCTCAGCGAGATGCAGCACTTCTTCGAGACCTACAAGGCGCTCGAGCCGGGCAAGTCCGTCGAGGAGGGCTCGCACTGGGTCGGTTCCGACGAGGCTGCCAAGACGGTCGAGGACGCTCTCGAGCGCGCCAAGGCCGAGGGCATGACGACGGCCCGCTGGGCGATGCCGGGTCACGGCGCCCACGAGACCGAGCGCTCGATCGACAAGGCGCCGGGCGACAGCCAGGCCGACAAGCCGGAGTCCTGAGCTACCGGTCGGCAGCGCTGGCGACGCCGGGTCGTCCCCTGAGCAAGGGGCGGCCCGGCGTCGTCGCGTCCGGCGCTCCGTTCGAGGATGCCATCCCCAAGATGACGATCACGCAAACGGGGATGCGCAAACCGTCATGGCCGCGGGGCGGCGACCTACCGTGGCCTCATGGGGAGAACGCTATGGAGCATCATCACGGCGACGACGCTGCTCGTCACATCGACAGGGTGCAGTTCCGGTGACGACGAGACCGGCGGCGCGACGCCGTCAGGCGGCCGGACGTCCGCATCGTCGTCAGCACCCGGCTCGGCACTGAAAGAGGGTCAGGTCGTTCACATCGGAGGGTCGGGCGACATTCTCGTCCACACGCCGGTGCGTGATCGAGCCAAGGCCAACGCGGGCGGCTCAGGGTACGACTTCGACCCGATGTTCGCCGCCGTGAAGAAGCCGATCAGCGAGCTCGACCTCGCGCTCTGTCACATGGAAACGCCGCTCTCGACCGACAACACCAACCTGTCCGTCCCGGCCACGCTGTCGTTCAACGTGCCGCACGAGGTCGCGGGTTCGCTCAAGCGCGCCGGGTTCGACGGGTGCGACCGCGTCGGCAACCACGTCGTCGACCGCGGCCTCGCCGGCGTCGCGTCGACGAAGAAGGTTCTCGACGACGCGGGGCTGAAGAACCAGGGGCCCTCGCCCCATACGACGGACACCCAGAAGCCGGTGATCCACGACGTCAAGGGCCTCAAGGTGGCTCATCTCGCGTACTCGTACACGACGGGCAACGAGGCAGCGTCCAACACGAACGTGCCGCCGGACATGCCCTGGTTCAAGTACTGGCAGTTCCCGATCGTCAAGGCCGAAGGCATCCGCGCAGACGCCCGCAAGGCAAAGGCGGCAGGCGCGGACGCCGTCGTGCTGAGCATGCACTGGGGGCCGGAGTACAGCTCCGAGGCGAGCCCTGAGCAGCGGGAGCTGGCGAAGAAGCTCCTCGACTCCCCCGATGTCGACCTCATCCTCGGCACGCATGTTCACGTCGCCCAACCCTGCGAGAAGATCAACGGCAAGTACGTCGTCTACGGCATGGGCAACTTCATCAGCAACCAGAGCCACGACCAGAACCCGGACCTCAAGCCCGCGACCCAGGACGGCATGATCGTCGACGTCGCCTTCAGCCGCGGCTCGGACGGCAAGCTCGCGCAGAAGCTCACCTACCAGCCCACGCACGTCCACCTCGGCGATTACGAGGTGCAGCTCGCGACGCCGACGCAGAACCCCGAGGCCTACCAGCGCGTCACGAAGACGATGAGCGCGCTCGGCGACAAATGCGACGCGAAGCCCGCGTACTGATCTGTTGAGGTTCAGTCGCGTTCGCGACGCTTGCGCGGCACGCCCGCGCGCAGGTGCGTGTACGCGTCGTCGGTGAGGACGACGTCGTGCGTGCGCCTGCGGTAGTGCCACATCATGGCCAAGCCGAACGCCCACACGAGGTACTGCACACTCATCGCGGCGCGGAAGGAATCGACGTCGTAGGTGGCCGGGCCGCCCGGGGCGACGTGGTCGAGCACGATGCCGATACCGACGATGCACGTCACCGACGCCACGTACCCGCCGACGTTGACGATGCCGTTCGCACTGCCGAGACGCGTCGGCGCGTTGAACGAGCGAGCCATGTCGAAGCCGACCATCGACCCGGGGCCGCCGAGCGCGACGACGATGCACAACAGGACGAGCAGCCACAGCGGTGCTCGTCCGGGCCAGACGAGCACCACCGTCCACAGCGTGATGGCGGCGCCGATGAGCACCATGACGGCCACCGAGCGGCGGTGCGGGCGGCGCGCGGTGAACATGCCGAGCATCGGGCTGGCGACGATGATCGTCACGACCATGAGCGACAGCAGCGTGCTCGCCGTGGCCTCCGAGAGGCCCTGGCCCTTGGTGAGGAACGGGAAGCCCCACAGGAGCACGAAGACGTTCATGGCGAACTGTGAGGTGAAGTGGCTCCACAGCCCGAGCTTCGTGCCGGGTTCGCGCCACACCTCACCGAGTGCCCGTGTGACGGCGCGCAGGCGCACGGCGTCGCGCTCCTCGTCGAGGTTCGGGCTGTCGACGACGACGAACCACATGACGAGCCCGAGCACGATGCCGAGGCCGGCGGCGACCAGGTACGTCGTCTCCCATCCCACGGAGTGCAATGCTGCTGCGAGCGGACCGGCCGCGAGCAACGCACCGATCTGGCCCGCGAAACCAGTGATCTGCGTGACGAGCGGCGCCCGCATCGGCGGGAACCACAAGGCTGCGATGCGCAGCACGCAGACGAAGATCATGGCGTCGCCCATGCCGACAAGAACGCGAGCGCCGAGGCCCGCGGCGAAGGTGTGGGCGAAGGCGAACGCGGCCTGGCCGGCGGTCATCGTCAGGGCGCCGGCTGCGAGGAGGATGCGTGAGCCGTACTGGTCGAGCGCCGCGCCGACCGGCACCTGCATCGCGGCGTAGACGAGCAGCTGGACCATCGCGAACGTGGCGAGCTGCGAGGAGCTGATGCCGAAGCGCTCGGCCGCCATGATGCCGGCGACCCCGAGCGACGTGCGGTGGAAGACGGCGAGCACGTAGACGGCGACGGCCGCCGTCCAGATCGCCCATGCGCGGCGTCCGCCGAGCGGCGCGAGAAGGCGGGGTGCGGAGGCGGGCGTGCTCGTCATGACGCCTTCACTTTAATTCGGCTTCCGATATTCTCGCGTCGGCGTCTCACCGCGCCCGGCACGTTCGGGAGGTGCTCCCGACGCCATCAGCGCACGCCGCTTCGGGGCGGGCCCCGACAACCGATGGGATGACGATGGTCTCCGACCGCAGCGAAGCACCGTCCTCGACGGCCTCCACGTCAGGAGCCGAGGCCGTCGAAACGCCGAAGCAGCGTCGTGCGGCGCTCATCGCGGTGACGGCTCTGCCGATCGTCGTCGTCCTCGCGGGGCTGTGGGGCTACAACCAGCCCGACATCTTCACGCCGCACGCGCAGTGGGTGCCCTACCTGCTCGGCGTCGTGATGTTCACGATGGGTCTCACCCTCACGCCGCAGGATTTCGCGGCCGTGCTGCGCCGCCCCTGGGCCGTGCTCATCGGCCTCGCCGCGCATTACGTCATCATGCCGGGCGCTGGGTGGGTCATCGCGCACGCGTTGTCGCTCTCCCCCGAACTGGCCGTCGGCCTCATCCTCGTCGGCTGCGCGCCGAGCGGTACGGCCTCGAACGTCATGACGTTCCTGTCGAAGGGTGACGTTGCACTCGGCGTTTCGGTGGCCACGGTCTCGACGCTCGTGGCGCCCGTCGTCACGCCCGCGCTGACGGCCCTGCTCGCCGGTTCCTACCTCCACGTCGACGCGGGCTCGATGGTGGTGGATATCGTCAAGACGGTGCTCGTGCCGATCGTGCTCGGTGTCGTCGTGCGCCTCGTCATCAAGGACGCCGGTGTGCGCGCCATCGCGCCGGCCCTGCCGTGGATCAGCGCGGTCGTCATCGCGTGGATCGTCGCCATCGTCGTCGCGGGCAGCGCCGGCAAGCTCGCGTCCGTCGGCGGCATCGTGTTCCTCGCCGTGCTGCTGCACAACGGCTTCGGCCTCGGCCTCGGCTACCTCGCGGCACGTCTCGCCGGCCCCGACGCGAAGGCCCGGCGCGCACTCGCCTTCGAGGTGGGGATGCAGAACTCGGGGCTCGCCGCGACACTCGCCAAGGTGCACTTCTCGCCGCTGGCCGCTCTGCCGTCCGCCGTGTTCTCGGTGTGGCACAACGTCTCCGGCGCCGTGCTGGCCGCCTGGTTCGCACGCCGTCCGGTGCGCGACTGAACGCGCGCCTCCCCTTCGGCCCTTAGTCTGGCGAGCATGCCCGGTCTGTTGCGCGTCCTTGCGAGGGCCGCGGGCCCCGAACGCACGGATCGGGCGAACCGCGACCTCGCGCTGCTCCTCGCGCTCATGGCGGGCATGCTCAACGGCGTCGGTTTCATCGCGACGAACGTCTACACCTCGCACATGACGGGTATCACCGCCGCGATCTCGCACTCGGTCGCGCGGGGCGAATGGCGGCTGGTGGCACTCGGCTTCGAGGCGTTCACGCTCTTCGTTCTCGGCGCGGCGTCGACGGCGATCGCCTTCAACTGGGCCCGACGACGGCGCCTGCGCAGCCGGTTCGCCGTCATCCTCGCCTTCGAGGCGGTGCTCGTGCTCATCTTCGCGACGCTTGCGCAATTCCTCCACGGCTCCTTGCGGTCCCAGGTGTTCATCGCCGTGCTGGCCTACACGATGGGGCTGCAGAACGCCGTCATCACGAAGATGTCGAACGCGACGATCCGCACGACGCACGTGACGGGCATGGTGACCGACATCGGCATCGCCCTGGGCAAACTGCTCTACCGCAACACGCCGGGAGACCCCGAGCCGGTGCGCGCCGACACCGGCAAGCTGCGCCTCCACCTCAGCGTCGTCACGGCGTTCTTCGTCGGGGGCGTCCTCGGGGTGGCGCTCTACGGCGTCGCGGGGTTCCGTTCCTTGCTCGTGCCCGCGCTCGTCCTGCTGGCCGCGGCGGCGCCGCCGATCATGGCTGACCTGCGCGGGCGGTCCGTGGCGACAACAACGCACAATCTGTGAGCTCCGGCCTGCTGTGTGAGCTGCGCCGGTCACAGACCGGGCCGTCACTCACACGTCGCGGGCCACGGCGCGTCATGACAGTTGTCACGGGCACCTCGTGACGTTCGGGCGAAGGCGGTTCGCCCTGCTCGCGACAGCCTGGAGGCGTGAGCACACCTTCAGCCATCACGTTGCGCGAGGTCACGAAGACGTTTCGCGGCAATAACGGCCCCGTGGAGGCCGTCCGCGGGCTCGATCTCGACGTCCGTCCCGGTGAGGTCGTGGCCTTCCTCGGCCCGAACGGGGCGGGTAAGACCACCACCATCGATACGATCCTCGGCCTCGCCGAACCGACGTCCGGCACGGCCGAGGTGTTCGGCCTGGAGCCCCGCGACGCCGTGGCGCGCGGCCTCGTCTCCGCCGTCATGCAGACGGGTGGGCTGCTCAAGGACCTCAGCGTCCGCGAGACCGTCGCCTACACCGCCAACCTGTTCGCGCAGCCGCGCCCCGTCGACGAGGTCCTCGCCACCGCGGGCATCGAGAACATCACCGACCGCAGGGTCGGCAAGTGCTCCGGCGGCGAGCAGCAGCGGGTTCGCTTCGCGATGGCGCTCGTGCCCGATCCTGCACTGCTCATCCTCGACGAGCCGACGACCGGCATGGACGTCAACGCGCGTCGTTCGTTCTGGGAGGCCATCCGCGCCGACGCCGAACGGGGCCGCACCATCCTGTTCGCGACGCACTACCTCGAGGAGGCCGACGACTGGGCCGACCGTGTCGTCATGGTGCGTGACGGCGAAGTGGTCGCCGACGGGGGTGCCGCCGAGATCCGCGCCCGGGCCGGCGGACGCCGCGTCAGCTTCACCTTGCCGCAGGCGAGCGACGACGCCCTCGCCGCGCTGCGCGCCCTGCCGGGCGTCACGACGCTCGAAGGCACCGGGGAGCGCTTCCACCTCGTCACGGGCGATTCCGACGCCACAGCCCGTCACCTCCTCGCGAACACGGACGCCCACGACCTCGAAATCACCGCACGCGGCCTCGAGGACGCCTTCGTCTCCTTCACGTCCTCGCAAACCGACGCTCGATCCACCGAGTCGAACCGAACCCAGGGAGCCACGTCATGACAACCCTCGACATCACAGGACGGCGCCCCGCACGGGCGCGCCTTCTCGACCTTGGGCTGATGCGCTTCGAGTTCCTGCGCGTTCTGCGCAACAAGCAGAGCATCGCCTTCACCCTCGTCTTCCCCATCGCGATGTTCCTGTTCATCTCCAGTTCGATCCCGCAGAAGAGCCAGAAGCTCGGCGCCGACATGACGGCCAACGTGAGCGCCAGCGTCATGGTCAACATGGCGCTCTACGGCGCGATCATGGCCGCGACGAGCGCGGGTGCGGCGGTCGCCGTCGAGCGTGACCTCGGGTGGAGTCGTCAGTTGCGCCTCACGCCACTGCGGCCCGTGAGCTACATCGTCGCCAAGATGCTCGCGGCGCTCGTCATGTCGACCATCGCGACGGGCGTGACGTTTGCGACCGGCGCGATCTCCGGTATGGCGAAGGCCGACCCGATGTCCTGGGCTCTGTCCGGGGCCGTCGTCGTCGCGGGCTCGCTCGTGTTCGCCGCGTTCGGTCTGCTCATCGGCTACCTCCTGCCCAGCGACAGCGCCATGCAGTACCTCGGCGGGCTACTCGTGCTCATGTCGATGCTCGGCGGCATCTTCTTCCCGATCGACGAGGGCACGACGTTCGACCGCATCGCGTCGTTCACCCCGATGTACGGTTTCGGCAAGGCCGCGCAGTGGCCGCTGAGCCTCGACCACGCGGGGGGCTTCTCCGCGTTCCACGCCTCGTGGGCGATCAGCCTCGTCGTGTGGGCCTGCGTGTTCGTGTTCGGTGACGCGTGGTGCTTCCGACGCGACACCCAGCGCGTGTGAGCCACCGACGGTCCGAGGTGACGAGCGAGGAGGACGGCGTGACGACGCCCGAAGCGACGACGCAGAAACCGTCGCGCCCGCGGTCCGAACGCCTCAGCGCGACGACCTGGCTGTGGGTCGTCTTCTGGCTCATCTTCCTCGTCCAGCCGGTCACCTCGAACATCACCGCAGGGGGCGGACGCACCGCAGGAGCGTTCATCCTCATCGCCGGAGGCCTGCTCTACGGCGTTCAGACAACCCGCATCATGCGGCGCATGTGGAGCGGGCGCCCCCTCACGACGACGGAACAGAGCATCACCGGCCTCGTCGCGATGGTCATGACGGGCGGAATGCTCGCCGCCGCGCCGCTGCTCGGTCAGAGCGCGTTCGCCCTCCTGCCCTACTGCGTGGTGGTGCTCGCGCTCGGGAGCGCCATCAAAGTGGGTGCCACGCTGGCTCTCTCCCTGTGCGCGGCGACGTACGCGCTGTCGCCGTCTCTGACCGGCAAGCCGCTCGAGACGGGACTGCTCTTCGCCGCCCTCGCCTCGGGCGCGGCAGCCGGCCTCGGGGCGTTCTCCGCCGCGCGCGGGCGTGAGGCCGAGGTTGCCCGCGAGGACGTCGCGCTCCTGCGGGTGCAGGAGGAACGCAACCGGATGGCCCGCGATCTGCACGACATCCTGGGCCACTCCCTCACCGTCATCACGATGAAGGCCGAACTCGCCGGCAAGCTCGTCGACCTCGACCCCGCCAAGGCGAAGGAACAGATCGCCGAACTCGAGCAGCTCTCGCGCAGCGCTCTGGCCGACGTGCGCACCACCGTCTCGGGCTACCGGGAGATGTCTCTCTCGGGTGAGATCGCCCGCGCCCGAACGGCACTCACCGACGCCGGAGTTCGCGCCGACATGCCCATGAGCGTCGACGCCGTCTCCCCCGACCTGCGTGAACTGTTCGCCTGGGCGGTTCGGGAGGCGACGACGAACGTCATCCGCCACTCCGGCGCGAGTCGGTGCACGATGACGATCGAACCGACCCGACTCGTCGTCGCCGACGACGGACGCGGTTCCGACGCGACACCCGGCACTGCTGCCGGCTCGGGCAACGGCCTCGCCGGGCTGCGCGAACGCGCCGAGGCCGTCGGCGCGAGCGTCGCCGTCGACACGTCCGACGGGTTCCGACTCACCGTCGGCGCCCCACCCCGCAACAACGGAGAGACCCGATGACGATTCGCCTGCTCATCGCCGACGACCAGGCCATGGTGCGCGGCGCACTCGCCGCCCTGCTCGACCTCGAGAACGACCTCGAGGTCGTCGGGCAGGTCGGACGCGGTGACGAGGTCGTGGACGCCTGCCGGGAGCACCGACCCGAGGTCGTCCTCATGGACGTCGAGATGCCTGGCATGGACGGCATCGCCGCGAGCGCCGCGCTGCGCCGGGCCATGCCCGAGGTGCGGGTTCTCGTCGTGACGACGTTCGGACGGCCGGGGTTCCTGCGCCGCGCCATGCAGGCCGGCGTGCAGGGCTTCGTCGTCAAGGACACCCCGGCTACGCAGCTCGCCGACGCTGTGCGCCGCGTCAACGAAGGGTTGCGCGTCGTCGATCCGCAGCTCGCGGCGGACAGCCTGGCCTTCGGTGAGTCGCCGCTGACCGCTCGTGAGGCGGAGGTCCTCAAGGCGGCCTCGGACGGTGGCACGGTGGCCGACATTGCGCGAAGCGTCCACCTCTCCGAGGGAACGGTGCGCAACCACCTGTCGTCGATCATCGGCAAGACCGGTGGGCGCACGCGAGCCGACGCCCTGCGCATCGCCGACGAGAACGGCTGGCTCTGAGCGCCTAGCGCTGTGACCCACCTCACGCGCACTGACTCGTACTCGCCCGTAACCCCCGCCCGCTTTGGCAAGGTGCCGCACATGAGCGAGAACGTAGCCACCACCCGCTATCGCCAGGCTCGCGACGAGCTACTCGCCCTGCGCGGCAAGCACGAGGAGGCCGTCGCCTCTTTCACGTGGCCCGACCTGGGCGACCGGTTCAACTGGGCCCACGACTGGTTCGACGTCGTTGCGCGCGGCAAGGACGCGAAGGCGCTCGTCATCGTCGAGGAGGACGGCTCCTCACAGGAGGTGACGTTCGACGAGATGGCGCGCCGCTCCGACGCGGTGGGTGCGTGGCTCGCCGAGCAGGGCGTCACGCGCGGCGATCCCGTCATCGTCATGCTGGGCAACCAGGTGGAGTTGTGGGACATCATGCTCGCCACGATGAAGCTCGGCGCCATCATCATGCCGACGACGACGGCCGTCGGGCCGAACGATCTCGTCGACCGCATCGAGCGCGGCGGCGTCAAGCACGTCATCGCGAACGCTGCGGACACCGACAAGTTCTCCTCCGTGCCCGGCACGTACACGCGCATTTCCGTTGGCGAGAGCGAGGGCTGGCAGGACATGCGCGCCGCCTACGCGAACGTCGAGGGCGCCACCCCGCTCGATCACCCGGGCACCGCGCCGAGCGACCCGCTGCTCTACTACTTCACGTCCGGCACGACGAGCCGGCCGAAGCTCGTCGAGCACACGCAGTCCTCGTACCCGCTGGGCCACCTGTCGACGATGTACTGGCTCGGTCTCGAACCGGGCGACGTGCACCTCAACATCTCCAGTCCGGGGTGGGCCAAGCACGCGTGGTCGTGCTTCTACGCGCCGTGGATCGCAGAGGCGACGATCTTCGTCTACAACTACACGCGCTTCTCCCCCGGCGCCCTGCTGGAGCAGCTGCGCAGCCGCGAGGTGACGACGTTCTGCGCGCCTCCCACGGTGTGGCGCATGCTCATCAACGCCGACCTCTCGGGCGGCAAGGGATCGCTGCGCGAACTCATCGGCGCGGGCGAGCCGCTCAACCCGGAGGTCGTCTCCCGCGTCGAGAAGGCGTGGGGTCTCACGATCCGCGACGGCTACGGCCAGACCGAGATGACGGCGTCCGTCGGCAACACCCCCGGCTCCACGGTGAAGCCGGGGTCCATGGGCCGGGCGCTGCCGGGCATCCCGGTCGTCATCGTCGACCCGATGACGGGTGAGCGCGTCGAGGGCGCCGGCGAGGGCGAGATCTGCCTCGACCTGTCCGACCGGCCGCTCTCGCTCATGACCGGCTACCTCGGCGACGAGAAGCGCAACGCCGAGGCATTGGAGGGCGGTTTCTACCACACGGGTGACGTGGCGACGATCGACGACGAGGGCTACATCAGCTACGTCGGGCGCACCGACGACGTGTTCAAGGCGAGCGACTACAAGATCAGCCCGTTCGAGTTGGAGTCGGTGCTCATCGAACACCCGGCCGTGGCCGAGGCAGCCATCGCGCCGGCCCCCGACGCCGTCCGCCTCGCCGTACCGAAGGCTTACCTCGTCCTCGTCGACGGGCAGGAGGGTGACGAGGCGACGGCGGAGAGCATCTTCGCGTTCGCCCGCGAGCGCCTGGCGCCGTGGCAACGCGTGCGTCGCCTCGAGTTCGCCGAACTGCCGAAGACGATCTCGGGCAAGATCCGACGCGTCGAACTACGCGGCCGCGAGAACGAGCTGGCCGACGCCCACGAGCGGCCCGAGGGCGAGTTCCGCGACGAGGACTTCCCCAGCCTGCGCGGCTGACGGCGCTGCGGCGACCCTTCCCCCGGGCCACGGATGACGGCTCGGGGGAGGGTCGCTTTATGCCCGGCGCCGACTGAGGTGCCAACGCGCCACATGACGAGACCCATCACACACAAATCGCACTATCCGCCGAACGAAACGTTCGCTAAAGTGAACACATGGCCTACTTGAGCGAACGCGTCGGAGCGCAGATCAAGCTGCGCCGCGAGCAGCGAGGGTTCTCCCTCACCGAGCTCGCGCGACGAGCTGATCTCGGCAAGGGCACCCTGTCGAATCTCGAGGCGGGGCGCGGCAACCCGACGCTCGACACGCTCGACGCCCTGGCGCGAGCCCTCGGCATCCCGCTCACCGACCTGCTCACGGTTCAGCCCACCGGCCAGGTCACCGTCGTGCGCGCCGAACCCGCACCACACGACGAGTTCACCCGTCAGTTCCTCGCGCGCGTCGGCGGAGGCCGCAGCCTCGAGATCTGGCGTCTGCACATGCCGCCCGGCGACGTCTTCGACGGCGTTCCGCACACTCCCGGCACGGTCGAACACGTCATCCTCGTGAGCGGCTCGCTGCGGGCCGGCCCCACGGACGCCCCCGTTGATCTGGAGCCCGGCGACCTCGTCGCGTTCCCCGGGGACGCACCCCACCGCTACATCGCCGGCCCCGAGGGGGCCGACATGCACTTCGTCTTCGCCACGCCCACGCTCGGCTGATCACCCAGAAGGAGCACCCTTGTCCCTCGCCACCTGGCTCACCCTGCTGTCGGCCTGGATCGTCGCCGTCGCCTCCCCCGGGCCCGACTTCCTCGCCGTCATGCGCACCTCGGCAACCTCGGGTCGCCGTAAAGGGCTGTTCGTCGCCGCCGGCGTGACGACCGGCATCGCCCTGTGGGTCGTGCTCGCCCTTACCGGCCTCGCCGTGGTCTTCGCCCAGTACGAGGCCGCCTACAAGGTCGTGCGTTACCTGGGCGCGGCGTTCCTCATCGGGTACGGCCTGCGCATCCTGTGGAGCCTGCGCCGCAGCAGCAACAATGACGACGAGACTCCCGCGGCCAATGCGGCTGCTGCGTCAGCACCCCTCGCGACCCGCAGCGTGTGGAAGGCGTACCGCATCGGCCTCGTGACGAACGTCGCCAACCCGAAGGCCCTCGTCTTCTTCGGCGCCCTGCTCGCCTCGATCGTGCCGCACGGTTCGCCGTTGCTCGCCCAGCTCGAGGTCTTCGCCACCATCGTCGGCGTCGCGTTCGCGTGGTTCGCGAGCCTCGCGTGGATTGCGTCCGGCGAACGCGTCGCGAACGGCTATCGCCGCGCAGCCCGCCGTATCGACGGCGCGGTGGGTGGCGTGTTCACCGTCATCGGCGTCTCGCTCGCCGCGAAGGCGTGAGCTTCGCCGCAGGGACGGAGGCGGTTGCCCCGACATGACGAAAGCCCCCAGGTGAGACCTGGGGGCTTTCGTGCGCTGAGCCGCTTGTCGGAATCGAACCGACGACCTTCTCATTACGAGTGAGACGCTCTGGCCGACTGAGCTAAAGCGGCACCGCTGGGGCTCGGAGAATCTCCGGCAGCGAGGCTAGACATTACACGAGGACGCAGGCGAACGCGAATTGCGGGGGCCCTCCACGCGCTCGCCCACCCGTCGAACGGGTGTCGCGAAAAGAGCCGGAGGACGGCCCTCAGCAGGTGGTCTTCTCCGGAAGGTTCTTGCCTTCGAGCAGGTAGGAGTCGATGGCCGAGTCGACGCACTCGGAGCCGCGGCCGTAGGCCGTGTGACCGTCACCGTCGTAGCTCACGAGACGCCCGTTCTCGAGCTGCTTCTCGAGGCGCTCGCTCCACTCGTACGGCGTGGCCGGGTCGCGGGTCGTGCCGACGACGACGATCGGTCCGGAGCCCGCCGCCTTGACCGACTTGGCCTCACCCGTGGCCTTGACCGGCCAGTCCGCGCAGATGGCGCCGGCCCAGGCGAGCTGCGAGCCCCAGGTCGGGGCGTCCTTGGCGAGCGCCTTCGTTTCCTTTTCGTACGTCGCGACGCCGCCCGTCGGGGCCGGGCGGTCGAGGCAGGTGACGGCGTTGATGACCTGCATGATGTTGCCGTTGTAGGTGCCGTCGTCGTTGCGCTCGGCGTACTGCTTGCCCGAGGCGAGTAAGAGCGTCCCGTCACCGTTCATCGCCCCGCGCAACGCATCCGTCAGGCCCGGCCAGCTGGCCTCGTCGTAGAGGCCCGCGGCGATGCCGTTGACGGCCCACCCCTCGGTGAGTCGATCGATGCGCGAGTCACCCTCGGCGCGAACGGTCTTGTCGTCGAGGCCCGCGAGGAACTCCTGGAGCTTCTTCTTGCCGGCCGCCGGTTCCGAACCGAGGGGGCAGTCGGATTCCTTCGTGCAGGAGGCGAGGTAGGCGTCCAGTGCCGTTTCGAATCCCTTGGCCTGTCCGGCGTTGAGCTCGGCCATCGTGAGGTCGGGCGGCAGCACGCCGTCGAGCACCATGCGCCCGACCTTCTTCGGGAACTGCTCGGCGTAGGAGGCTCCGAGGAACGTTCCGTACGACTTTCCGAGGTAGTCGAGCTTGTCCTCGCCGAGGGCCGCGCGCAGAACGTCCATGTCCTTGGCCGCCTCCTCGGTGGAGACGTGGCCGAGCAGCGGGCCGGCGTTCTTCTTGCAGGCGTCGGCGAAGGACTTGTCGGCGGCGAGCAGTTCCTTCTGCTCTGCCGCGTTGTCGGGTGACGGATCGGCACCGAGAAGATCGTCGAGCTCGGCGTCGCCGACGCACGTGATGGCCGCCGAACGCTGAACGCCCCGCGGGTCGAAGCCGACGACGTCGAAGCTCTCGCGCACGCCCGAACTGACGATGCTGTCGGCGGCCGCGGCATAGTCGACACCCGAGGCGCCGGGTCCACCCGGGTTGACGACGAGCGACCCCTTCTTCGTGCCGGTGGCTTTCTGGCGGTTGACCGCGATCTCGATCGTGGCACCGCTCGGCTTGGCGTAGTCGATGGGCACGCGCAGTTTCGCGCACTCACCCTCGTCGCACTTCTCCCACTTGAGCTTCTGGGAGTAGAACGACTGCAGACCCGACGGAGCAGGCCCGGCCTTCGATGCCGACGTGGTGGCACTGCCCGCCCCGGTTGCCTCGGAGTGCGACGACGACGAGCTACAACCGGCCACCAGCGTCAGCGCGCCGGCCGCCGCGAGGGCCACGCGCAGCGAGCGGGAGGTGGAACGTCGGGTCATGGGGTCTCCTCGGGGCGTTACAGGGGAAGTTCGAGCGCGATGCACATGGCTTCGAGCGCGAGCAGAGGCGGCACGTTGGCGGCGATGCGTTCGCGTGCGGTGGCGATGGCGTCGAGGGCGAGCAGAAGTTGCTCGGGTGTCAGCGCCCGCGCGAGCTGTTCGACCTCACCGACGATGTCGGCGTTGACGAGGTCGACCGGCTTACCCCAGCGCACGACCATGGCGTCGCGGTACGTCGAGGCGAGGTCGATGAGGGCGCGGTCGACGACGTCACGCGCGAATCGCGTGGCCCGCGTCTTCTGCTCCTTCTCGAGCTGATTGATCGCCGAACGCACGTGCGGGGGTTGGGTTCTCGCCGACGTGTCGGCGCCCAACTGCTCGAGCAGCTTCGCTTTCTCCTGGGCGTTGCGCTCCCCCGACGACGCGCCGGATTCGTCCTCGGCGATCGACGCGAGGTCGGCGGCGGCCTTGAGCGCGTCACCGAGCCCGCGGATGGACAGGGCGAGCAGGAGGGTCTCCCGTCGGCGGATCCGAGCGCCTTCGTCACGCGCGAGTCGGCGAGCGATGCCGATGTGCGATTGCGCGGCGCGGGCCGCGTACGTGGCCATGGCCACGTCGACTCCGTCGCGGCGCACGAGAAGTTCGGCCACGGCTTCGACCGGAGGGATGCGCAGGCGCACGTGACGAGACCGGCTGCGGAGCGTGACGATGATGTCCTCGACGCTCGGCGCACACAGCAGCCAGACGGTGCGCGGCACAGGCTCCTCGAGGGCCTTGAGCAGGGCGTCGGCGGCGCGTTCGGTGAGGCGGTCGGCGTCCTCGATGACGATGACGCGCCAGCGCCCCACCGACGGCGACGACTGTGCCGCGAGCGCCAGATCGCGGGCCTCGCGGACCTGGATCGTCAGACCCTTCGTCGAGACGATCTGGACGTCGGCGTGAGAACCGTCGAACGTGGTGCGGCATTCGCGGCACTCACCACACCCGCCCTGTGGGCACTCGAGCGCGGCGGCGAACGCGCGGGCCGCGTTGGAGCGCCCCGAGCCGGGCGGGCCGGTGAGGAGCCACGCGTGCGTCATGCGGCGGGGGTCGGCGATAGCCTCCGAGAGCGTGCGGACGGCATCGTCCTGGCCGACGAGATCGCGCCACACGCCTTCGCCGATGCCCGGAACGGAGCGCACCTCGGGTGCCTGCACGCTCATCGACGCGCCGCCAAGGTCTGTTCGAGTCGGGTGCGAACCGCAGCTGCGATGTCCTCGCGCGGCAGCGAAGCGTCGAGGACGAGGTAGCGCTCGGGGTAGCGAGCGGCGAGTGCGAGGAAGTGCTCGCGCACGCGCGCGTGAAAGTCGTCGGCTTCACGTTCGAGCCGGTCTTCGCCGCCGCGGCCACCACGGCGGGCGCGGCCGTCAGCCGGGTCGACGTCGAGCAGCACCGTGAGCTCGGGCGTGAGGCCCGTGGTCGCCCAGCGTGAGATGGACTCGATGTCGGCGGCGTCGAGCGCGCGGCCCGCGCCCTGGTAGGCGATGGACGAGTCGATGTACCGGTCCTGCAGGATGACGTCGCCGCGTTCCAGCGCCGGGCGCACGAGTGTCTCGACGTGGTGGGCCCGGTCGGCCGCATAGAGCAGCGCCTCGGCGCGGGGCGCGACGTGGTCGCCGTGGAGGATGAGCTGCCGGATCGCGACTCCGAGTTCGGTGCCGCCCGGCTCGCGCGTCGTGACGACGGCGTGGCCCTGCTCCTCGAGCCAGGCCTGGGCGAGCGCGATCTGCGTCGTCTTGCCGGCGCCGTCGCCGCCTTCGAACGTGACGAAAAGACCTGCGCGTGCGCTGCCACTGACACCATCGCGGGCCGCGCCGGGCACGGGGGCGAGCAGTTCCTCGTCACGCACGTCGTCAGCCATGCGCACACCCTACCGAGGCGCACCGACAACGCCGGATCGCCGCTCGGTCGCGGCGGCCCGACGCGTCAGGACACAACGCGCCTGACGGCCTCGTCGGCACCTCAACCACCCCGATTCGGGACGCAAGGTGCCGCCGCGCCCCGCCCGCACCCGACGCCTGCGGAGGTCCGCCCTCACCCCGCGCCCGAGAAATTCACGAACCGCAGTTCTCGTCCACACCCCGCTTGGCGCAGTAGGCCGTGATCACCGAGGTGACGTACGGCGCGAGGTCGGGCTCGACGTCGTCGTAGGTCTTCGCGAACCGCGGGTCAGCGCTGAACATCTCACCCATGCCGCGCAGCATCGGCAGCGGGACGTCGTTGAACCACGTCTCGATGTGGTCGCGGTGCGCCTGGACCGCGGCGTCCGCCTGCTCGGAGCCCGGTTCCGCGCCGTCACGCTTGGCCTGCGCGAACCGCTCCATGACGGCGTCGCCCTCGGCCTTGATGCGAACCCACTGTTCCTTCGTGTACGACTTCGCGCGGCGCTGCGACTCCTTGTACGCGTCGGTCTCGCCCCAGCGGGCCTCGGCTTCCGCGTCGTAGCTCTCGTCGTAGCCGGTGCCGAAGATCTCCTTCATCTCGCCTTCGGTGATGGCGTAGTCACTCATCGGTTCCTCCCTCGTCAGTGCGGTGTCGATGGCCCGCACGAGCCCGTTCAGCTCGTCGAGCCTGGCGATGACCGCCTCCCTGCGTCGGCGAAGCTGCTCGGTGAGCGCATCGTCGTCCGCCAACACGGCGCCGATGTCCGCCAGTGGCATCTCGAGACGCCGCAGCAAAACGACGCGGGCGAGACGTTGCACGTCGCCCGGCGAGTAAAGCCGGTAGTCGGCCCAACTGCGCTCGCTCGGCGTGACGAGGCCGATCGCGTCGTAGTGGTGCAGGGTGCGCACCGTGATGCCGAAGCGTTCGGCCACTTGGCCCACCGTCAACAGGTCGTCGGTCATGTCACCACCCCACCGCCTCACGCAGCGTGAGGGTCAAACACGGGCGCGGAAAGTCACTGCGCGTAGCCGATCTCGGCGTCCTCGGCCTGCTCGTCGAGGCCGTAGACCGACCCCCGGTAGCTGGGAGGCGTCACGCCGGTCGCGGCATCGCGCCGCAGGAGTGGCTTGGCGATGGCGTGAAGAAAGATCGGTGCGAGCACGAAGAACCACAGCATGATGCTGCCGATCGTTCCGATGACACCGAACATGAGGGCCGCGGACCACGCGCCGTCCCGGAGGCCGAGGCGAACCACCGACACGAGCGTCCAGACGACGGGACTCAGCGCGCACCACAGCTGGCACGCCGTGACACGGTCGCCGAGCGACAACCCGGCCGAACGCCGAAGCGCCACCAGCGCCAGGCCCGTTGCGGCGAGGGCATGCACGCTGACGATCCAGGCCGCAGCGATGAAGACCGCGCCGGCGCTCCAGCCGTCACCCGACGGGCCGTCGCCGAACGCCCCCGCTTGCCCCGCCAGGAGGACGACGAGGAGCCACAGCACCCCGACGACGCTGCTCGCCGCCACGGTGCCGACACCGATGGCGGCCGCCTTCGTCAGGTCGGCACTCAGCGGCGCCGTGCGAGCAGTCTGCTGCTCGGTCTTAGTTCCCGTTCCCACGGCGACATTGTTCACCGTCGACGAAGGCCGAACGAGTGCGTTTCCACAACGGTTCGGTGACGAACAGCCGCCGCGGCTCGTTCAGACACGCACGTCGGAGGGGACGCCACCGTCCGCCCCGGGCGCAGCCGAGCCATCCGAACGCCTCGCCGGAAGGCGATGCCAACCAGAGCCATTCGACCGATCCCCGGACCACCAACGCGACGACGAGCGGTGCGAGGGTGACGCACCACATCGCCACCCCAGCAGCACTCATCCCGATCCCGAGACCGATCGCCGTGAGGCCTCCTCCGTCTGACGATCCGGTCGCGAGCCACCCGGTGAACACGAGCGCGCAGATGACCGGGCTCGCCGCCGTCCAGAGCACCATCGACAGCACGCGTCCGCCCGCGCTCGCACCGCGGGTGGAGCGGAGCGACACGAATCCGAGAACCCACGCCACCAGTGCGCAAGGCACGGCGACCCACAGCGCCGAGCGGGCGAGTTCACCCCCGGAAAAGCGCCCGTCAGCCTGAGTGCCGAGGCCGAAGTCCGTGCCGAGGGTGAAGCCCACGACCGTCACGGCCACGACGTCCCACCCGACCGCAGCGACGGCAGCCGCTCCGGCGAGCAGAAGATCGGCCCTGCGCGTGGCGCCCGCCGTCTCGGTTCGTTCCCCGGTGTCCATGCGCCTCGTTCTGTCACATCCGCCTGTGCGGTGCCCGAATGTGCCACGGTGAACGCATGGCACACGTCCTGCTCCTGCACTCCGCACTCGGCTTGCGCTCGGCCGTCCACGAGTTCGCTGCCGACCTGCGCGACCTCGGGCACACCGTCGAGACCCCCGATTACTACGACGGCCACGTCTTCGACTCCGAACGCGACGGCATTGCCTACCGCGACGAGGTCGGTGTTCCCACGCTGATGAAGCGGGCAAAGGGCTACCTCGACGGGCTGCCTGAGGACGCCGTTCTCGGCGGCTTCTCCCTCGGAGCGTTCTTCGCACAGGCTTTCGCTGCCAAACGGCCCGACGCCCGCGCCGCTCTCCTCCTGCACAGCGTGGCTCCGCCCCAGGGTGAGTGGAACGGTGTGCCCGTGCAGGTGCACCGCTACGCCGAGGACCACTGGATCGACGAACCCGACGTTGCGGCGCTGCGTGACGCGGTGGAGGCCTCGGGGGCGTCCTTCGAAGACATCGTTGTGCCCGGCCGCGGTCACTTGTTCACCGACGCCGGCACCCCGGACGGCGACGCTGACGCCACCCGTACCTCGCTCGAACGCATCGCCGCGCTGCTCAACGGCTGAACCTTCCGTCAGAGCGAACGAAGAGGTCGCCTCCCCGAGCGGGGAGGCGACCTCTTTTCGTCGTGACGTTCGGTTCAGGCCTTCTTGGCCGTCTTCAACGTGCTCTTGGCGGCCGTCTTCTTCGTGGCCGTCTTCGCCGTCGTCTTCTTGGCGGTCTTCTTGGTCGACTTCTTCGCTGCCTTCTTGCGCGTCGTCGGCCCCTTCGCCCGCTTCTCGGCGAGCAGCTCGAAAGCCCGCTCGGCCGTCAGGGTCTCGACGTCGTCGTCCTTGCGCAGCGTCGCGTTGGTCTCGCCGTCGGTGACGTACTCACCGAAGCGACCGTCCTTGACGACGACCGGCTTGCCCGACGCAGGGTCGGCGCCGAACTCCTTGAGCGGCGGCTTCGCAGCCGCGCGGCCACGCTGCTTCGGCTGGGCGTAGATCGCCTCGGCCTCCTCGAGCGTGATGGAGAACAGTTGCGACTCCGTCTCGAGCGAGCGGCTGTCGGTGCCCTTCTTGAGGTAGGGGCCGTACCGGCCGTTCTGCGCGGTGATCTCGACCTTCTCGGTCTTCTCCGTGCCGTCGTCAGCCGTCTTCTTCTCCTCGACGACGCCGACGACGCGCGGCAGCGAGAGCAGCTTGAGCGCGGTCTCGAGGTCGATCGTCGCGAGGTCCATGTCCTTGAACAGCGACGCCGTGCGCGGCTTCGGCTTGGCAGCCTTCTTCTTCGGCTTCTCGTCGGCGGCGGGGGCCTCGTCGGCCAGCACCTCCGTGACGTACGGGCCGTAACGACCGGCCTTCGCGACGATGTCGCGGCCCGTCTCCGGGTCCTGTCCGAGCACGCGACCGTCATCGTCGGCCGCTTCGAGCAGTTCGCGGATCTTCGCCGGCGTCATCTCGTCCGGCGCGATCTCGTCGGTGATCGACGCGCGGCGCGGCGTCGCCGACGCAGCGGCCTGCGCGTCCGCACCGTCCTTGACCTCGCCCGTGGCCGGGTCGACGCCCTCGGGCACGTCCTGCTGGACGTACGGCCCGTAACGGCCGACGCGCACGACGTAGCCCTCACCGATCGGAATGGTCGAGATGCCGCGGGCGTCGATCTCGCCGAGGTCGTCGACGAGCTGACGCAGGCCCTCGGCCGATGCGCCTTCGTCACCGAAGTAGAAGCGCGACAGCCAGCGGGCGCGCTCCTCGTCACCGCCGGCGATCCGGTCGAGGCCCTCCTCCATGGATGCGGTGAAGTCGTAGTCGACGAGGCTCGGGAAGTGCGTCTCGAGCAGGTTCGTGACGGCGAACGCGAGCCACGTCGGGATGAGCGCACTGCCGCGCGTTCGCACGTAACCGCGGTCCTGGATCGTGCCGACGGTGGCGGCGTACGTCGAGGGGCGGCCGATGCCGCGTTCCTCGAGCGCCTTGACGAGCGTGGCCTCGGTGAAACGAGCCGGCGGCGACGTCTCGTGGCCGAGCGCTTCGGCGCGCAGCACGTCGAGGGAAACGCCCTCGGAGAGCTTCGGCAGGCGACGCTCCGAGTAATCGTTGGAGTAACGGTCGGCGTCGCGCCCCTCCTCGTACGCGGCGAGGAATCCGCGGAAGGTGATGACGGTGCCGCTGGCCGAGTACTCGGCCTGCTTGGCCACGCCGGAGCTCTCGACCGGCACGGTGAGCTTCACCGAAGCCGTCGAGCCCTTGGCGTCAGCCATCTGCGAGGCGACGGTGCGCTTCCAGATGAGTTCGTAGAGCGCGAACTCGGTGCCGCGCAGCTGGCCGGCCACCTGCGCCGGCGTGCGGAAGCGGTCACCCGCGGGACGGATCGCCTCGTGGGCTTCCTGCGCGTTCTTTGCCTTGCCCGCGTAGCGACGCGGCGCGTCCGGCACGTACTCGGCGCCGTAAAGGTCGCGTGCCTGCTGGCGCGCAGCGCTGATGGCCGACTCCGACAGCGTCACCGAGTCGGTACGCATATAGGTGATGTAGCCGTTCTCGTAGAGGCGCTGCGCGACACGCATCGTGTCCTTCGAGCCGAGGCGCAGCTTGCGGCTCGCCTCCTGCTGCAGCGTCGAGGTGATGAACGGCGCGCTCGGCTTGCGCGAGTACGGCTTCTCGCTGACGGCGGAAACGCTCGCGTGCGACGAACGCGTCGACTCTGCGATCTTCTCGGCGGCAGCGCCGTCGAGGTGGCGCACGCCCTTGCTCTTGAGCACACCGTCGTCACCGAAGTCGCGGCCGGAGGCCACGCGCTCGCCGTCGACGGAGCTGAGCTTGGCGACGAACGACTGGCCGGCCTTGGCCTCGAACTCGCCCTCGACGTCCCAGTAGGACGCTGCGCGGAACGCCATGCGCTCGCGCTCACGCTCGACGACCATGCGCGTCGCGACCGACTGCACACGACCGGCCGACAGCCCGCGGCGCACCTTGCGCCACAGCACCGGCGAGACCTCGTAGCCGTAGAGGCGGTCGAGGATGCGGCGCGTCTCCTGCGCGTTGACCATCTGCATGTCGAGGTCGCGCGTGTTGTTCGCGGCACGCTGGATGGCTTCCTTGGTGATCTCGTGGAACACCATGCGCTTGACGGGCACCTTCGGCTTCAGCGTCTCGTACAGGTGCCACGCGATGGCCTCGCCCTCGCGGTCCTCATCGGTGGCGAGGTAGAGCTCGTCGGCGTCCTTGAGGGCCCGTTTGAGCTCGGCCACCTTCTTCTTCTTGTCCGCGTCGACGACGTAGTACGCGTCGAAGCCGTTGTCGACGTCGACGGCGAACTTGCCGTACGGCCCCTTCTTCATGTCGGCCGGGAGTTCGCTCGGCGTGGGCAGATCACGAATGTGACCGACGCTGGCGTCGACGACGTACTCGTCCCCCAGGTACGCGGCGATGTTCTTGACCTTGTTCGGCGACTCGACGATGACGAGTTTGCGGCCTGACGACACGTGTTGCTCCTTTGCTGTCGATCGCGGGGCGCCGGATTCGTCGGCGCCGCCCCAGTGCGATCGCTATGACCGTACCCGACGCCTCCGAGTGCCCGAACAGGCCGATCGCCCGGACGACACGCCGTTCCCTGCCTGAGGGTGGAACAGTTGAAGGCTCAACGGTGTTGCACCGTGATGACATCGCCCGTGGCCACGCCGCCCTCCTCCGACTCACGACCGCCCGTCCTCTACCTGAGCCACGGTGCTCCCCCGCTCGCCGACGACGCGACGTGGACTCGCGAACTGGCTTCGTGGTCAGGCGCGTTCACCAAGCCGAAGCAGATCCTCATGGTGTCGGCGCACTGGGAGAACGCCCCCGTCACCGTCTCCTCGACGACCGGTGCACCCCTCGTCTACGACTTCTGGGGCTTTCCGCAGAAGTACTACGAGGTCACCTACGACGCGCCTGCGGCGCCGGAGCTCGCCGAATCCGTGGCGCGCCTCCTCGGCACGCCCGACACCCCGATCTACCAGGACACCTCGCGCGGCCTTGACCACGGCGCCTACGTGCCGCTCGTCGAGATGTTCCCAGACGCCGACGTTCCCGTCCTGCAGATGTCGATGCCGACGCTCGACCCGCGTGAGCTCTTCGAGCTCGGGCGCAAGCTCGCGCCGCTGCGTGACGAGGGCACCCTGGTCGTCGGTTCGGGGTTCACGACGCACAACCTGTCGTGGTTCAACCCCGTGGCGGATTGGCCCGCCCCCTCGCCGTCCGTCGAGTTCGACCACTGGGCTGCGGAGACGATGGCGAGCGGCGACCTCGACGCGTTGTTCGACTTCATCCACAAGGCCCCGGCTGCTCACGAGGCGCACCCGCGCACCGAGCACTGGGCACCGCTCTACGTCGCCCTCGGCGCGGCGAACCCCGACGGAGCCGCGAGCGCCACATCACGCACGAGCATCGACGGCTTCTGGCACGGGCTGAGCAAGCGGAGCTGGCAGCTCGACTGAGGTGCGGCGGGTGGGCGACGAACCTCGAACTTCCGCAAGAACATTGGGTGGCAAACCACACCCGGGGCACCCGAGAGGACGTACTGTTCTTCTCAGATGTCCAGGGGATTCAGAACTTTTTCCGAGGTGCAGGGTGAACGCCTCGAAGAAACATGGAACCGAACGCCTCTGGGCTCCGTCACAAGAGCAGTTGACACCGCCCACAAGGAGGAATCCCATGTCACTCATTCGCAAGGCACTGCCGCTCACCTTCGCTGCTGCAGTCGGCCTTTCCGGCTGCACGATGAACGTCGGTTCCGAGGGCGAGTCGAGCTCCGGCTCGTCCACTCAGTCCCAGACGTCGAGCGAGTCGCCCAGCTCGTCGGAGCAGTCGTCGGAAGAGTCGTCGGAGAGCCCCAGCTCCACCGAGAGCCCGAGCTCCGAGGAGTCGTCGGAAGAGTCGTCCGAGAGCCCCAGCTCCTCTGACAGCCCGAGCTCTGACGGCTCCTCGTCGTCGAAGCGTCTCTCGTCGAGCGAGCTCGGCAACTACGCCTCGACGAACGCCGTCCGCGCCTGCGCCATCAAGGACATTGCCTACAACGGCACGGCCCGCTTCTGCGGCTCCGACCACGAGGACATCACGGCCGATTACAAGGGTCAGCAGCTGTGGGTCACGTTGGCCACGAAGTACGAGAAGGGCGCCACGTACAGCTACACCGTCTCGAACGGTCAGCAGTCGCAGACGAAGTCGCTCCCGTCGAGCAACCTCAACGACGGAGACAGCGCCACGGTCGCCGTCTACGTCCCGATGCGCGTCTCGGGTGACTACAAGGTCACCTACAAGAAGAACGGCGCCCAGATCGCCGAGAAGTCGGTCAAGGTCTCGGTCGACTGATCACCTCAAGCACGGCCGACGGCCCCGCTCCTCACATCGAGGGGCGGGGCCGTCGCTCGTCCTGCGGGCTCTCGGCGCGGCCGGTCAGCCTTCCACGCGTTCGAGCATCCCGTTGGCGATGAGCCGGCGCAGCAACGGCAGCGTCCCGGCGATGACCTCGTCGTCCGGCACACCGACGAGTGAGGCGATGGCGACGAGCGCGGTGCGGGCGCTCATCGAGCCGTCACAGACCGACAGGAACGCCGCGAGCACGGTGTCGGCCTGGATCGAGAGGCCCAGCCCACCGCCCTGACGGATCATGATGACGCTCGGGTCGTCCGCGCCCGGCTTCGTGTGGCGCTCCTCGGTGACGTCGGGTGCGGCCCGCCACGTGCCGTCGAGGAGGTCGTCGTCGCTCGTCAGGGCCAGCCAGGAGCGGGCTCGCAGCCCGGCGTCGATCGTCGGGCCCATGGCCGATGCCACCGGGCCGCGCTCGTCCATGAGGTCGACGAAGGGATCGCGCTCGGACTCGGGCCGCTGCAGCGTCACGATGCCGAATCCGATGCTCTCGACTCCGCGTGCCGCGAAGTCGTCGAGCCATGCCGCGTACATGGCACCGTACTCGGGTGAGTTGACGCCGGCACCGCCGTCACGGGCCCACAGT
Source organism: Dermacoccus sp. 147Ba (assembly GCF_004151355.1). Lineage (NCBI taxonomy): Bacteria > Bacillati > Actinomycetota > Actinomycetes > Micrococcales > Dermacoccaceae > Dermacoccus > Dermacoccus sp. 147Ba. The sequence goes on along the minus strand of NZ_SEHL01000005.1, from coordinate 80,247 downwards.
TCGGCGTACTCGAACGGATCCTGAACCTCGCGCTGGACGACCCACGCGTTGAGTCCGGTGCCCTCGAGCCATTCGGTCCAAACCTGCTCGAACCCGTGGCCTTCGCGCATCTCCCAGTTACCGAGGAATTGTGCGATACCGCCGGGCTCGAGGTGATCACCCACGGAACGCACGAGGTCGCGGATGACGCCGTCACCCACAGCGCCGCCGTCGCGGTACTCGTAGCCGGGCATGCCCTCGGCGCGTGGCGTGATGACGAAGGGCGGGTTGCTCACGACGAGGTCGAAGCGGCGGCCCGCGACGGGCTCGAGCATCGAGCCGGCGAGCACTTCGAGCGGCAGGCGGTTGAGGGCGGCGTTGAAACGAACGAAGTCGAGGGCGCGCGTCGCGAGGTCGGTGGCGACGATGTGCTGCACGTGCCCCGCGAGGTGAACGGCCTGGACGCCGCAGCCAGTGCCGAGGTCGAGAGCAGCGGCCACCTCTCGGCGCGGGGTCCAACGCGCGAGCGTCGTGGACGCACCGCCGATGCCGAGCACGTGATCGGTGGCGAGGACGCTGCCCGTCGCGAGCTCCGACAGGTCGGAGGCGAGCCACCACGAGGAGTTCTCGTCGCCGTAGGGGCGCAGGTCGACGGCCGAGCGCAGCCCGGAGTCTGCCGGAACCGCGAGACCGAGACGTTCGAGTCCCTTGGCCCGTAGCGACGGGAAGGCCGCGTCGAGAGCGTCGAGGGTGTGAGTCTCGCCGAGGGTGAAGAAGCGGACCATCGTGGCCACCGGGTCGTCGCTGCCTGCGAGGGCACGACGCGCGGGAAGAGGCTGCTCCCGGTGCAACGCGGCGGACGCGCCCGGGCCGAGAAGCTCTGCGACGTGCTCGACGGTGTAATCGGCGACGACGAGGTCGTCTCTCAGCGCTTCGACGAGGTCGGTGGCTTCTGCGTCGGGGACGGGCATCCGGGAAGACATGCCCCCAGTATGGCGTTGCCGTCTCCGGTCGAACGCGGCGCGGCTCAGGCCGAGATGGCGGCGACCGACGAATCGACGTCCGTGTCGATGGCGAAGATGTTGTCGAGGCCGGTGATCTTGAAGTTGCGCAGCACGTGGGGGTTGGTGATGACGACGCGCATCTGTCCCTCGAGCAGACGGACGGCCTTGAGGCGTCCCACGAGGACGCCGAGGCCGGTGGAGTCGAGGAAGCCCACGTCACGCAGGTCGGCCACGATGTTGTGGTGCCCGGCCGCGAGTACCTTCGAGATCGCGTCACGCACCGTGGGTGCCGTGTACACGTCGACCTCACCGTCGAAGGCAACGACGACCACGTCACCTTCGCGATGCATGTTCACCTTGAGGTCCACGTGCGCGACCCTCCTGTTCGGTCGTGGTCTGGCAGGGGTGCGTCGAGCGTTAGTTTGTCATCTGGCCACCGAAAGTCAACGCCCGGCACCGCTTCTGGGCCCTGGGGAGGGACGCTCGCGATGACGTACGACGCCCGGTGCTCCCCGGATCAGATGCTCGACATCCTCGCCGGGCAGGGCACCGGGGAGTTGCGTCACGTACGTCGACGGCCCGCTCGCGAGACCGTGACGGCGCCGTGGCCGGACTCTGTTCCGGCTCTCGTGCGGTCGACTTTCGAGGGCACCGGAATCCACGAACTCTGGTCGCACCAGAGTGAGGCCATCGCTCGGGTGATGGCCGGTGAGCACGTCGTCGTCGCGACGGGCACTGCGTCGGGAAAGTCCCTCGCCTACCAGGTGCCGATGCTGTCCGCCGCCACCGGTGCGCACGACCCGGCTACCCCGTCGATGTTCGCCTCGCTGCGCGGCGCGACGAGTCTCTACCTGTCGCCGACGAAGGCGCTGGCAGCCGATCAGCGCACCCGCCTCGAAGCCTTGGCCGTGCCGGGCGCGCGCCTGGCCACCCTCGACGGTGACACGCCTCCCGACGAACGACGTTGGATCCGCGACCACGCGAACGTCATCCTCACCAACCCTGACCTGCTCCATCACTCGATGCTGCCCGCGCACGAACGGTGGTCGATGTTCTGGCGCTCGTTGCGACTCGTCGTCATCGACGAATGCCACATCTACCGAGGTGTCTTCGGGGCGCACACGGCCGGCGTGCTGCGACGGCTGCGGCGTATCGCGGCCCGCTACGGGGCCGAGCCGACGTTCGTGCTCGCCTCGGCGACAGCAGCCGACCCTGCCAGGCACGCTCGCGCGCTCACGGGGCTCGACGTCACCGCTGTCACGGACGACGGCTCGCCGCGCCCGGCGCTGACGTTCGGCCTGTGGGAGCCCGGGCCTCCGCCCGGCGCGGAGGCCGAGCACGAGGTTTCCTCAGCACTCGACGGAGCTCGTGGTTCGGATGACCCCGCCGATTCCTCAGCCGACGTCACGGACGATCTCGGCCGCCGCAGCGCCGTGGCAGAGACCGGTGACCTCTTCGGCGCGCTCGTCGGTTCCGGGGTACAGACGCTCGCCTTCGCGCGCTCGCGGGTCGGCGTCGAGGTGGTGGCCGACATGGCCCGTCAGCGGCTGTGGAACGAGGGGCTCGACGAATCCCTCGTGGCCGCGTACCGCGGCGGATACCTGCCCGAGGAGCGCCGCGCCCTCGAGCGCGGACTGCGCACGGGAACGTTGCGGGGCATCGCCGCGACGAGCGCGCTCGAACTCGGCATCGACGTCAGCGGGCTCGACGCCGTGCTCCTCGCGGGTTGGCCGGGCACTGTGGCGTCGTTGCACCAGCAAGCGGGCCGGGCCGGACGCTCGGGGCGAGACGCCCTGGCCCTGTTCGTGGCCGCCGACGACCCGCTCGACACCTACCTCGTCCACCACCCCGACGTGTTCTTCGGCCGACCGGTGGAGGCCACCGTGATGGACCCGACGAACCCGTACGTCCTCGCTCCGCAACTCGCGTGCGCGGCCGCCGAGTTGCCTCTCACCGAGGACGACGAGGCCCTCTTCGGGCCGGGTATGTGGCCGCTCGTCGACTCGCTCGTGGAGCGCGCCGTCCTGCGGCGGCGCCCGACCGGTTGGTACTGGGCCCGCGACGACCGCCCCGGCGACCACGTGTCGCTGCGCGGCGAGGGTGGCGACGACGTGCGCATCGTCGAATCGCGCACCGGCCGAGTGCTCGGAACGGTCGACGGCAAACGGGCGCTCTCGAGCGTCTTCAAGGGCGCTGTCTACGTGCACCAGGGCGTCTCGTACGTCTCCACGGAGTTGGACCTCGAGGACGGCAGCGCGCACGTCGTGCGCGGCAACCCCGGTTGGTCGACGGCCGCTCGCTCCGTCAGCGCGTTCGACATCATCGGCTCGAGCGCCAGCCGTGCGTGGGGCGCTGCGACACTGCACTACGGCGACATCCGGGTGACGACGCGCGTCACGTCCTTCCTGCGGCGTCTGCCGTCGGGTGAGGTGATAGGCGAGCACCCGCTCGATCTGCCGGAGCGCACCCTCGTGACGAAGGGCGTGTGGTGGACCCTGCCCGAGGACGAGCTCGCCGATGCAGGCATCACCCCCGACGTGGCCCCGGGGGCCCTTCACGCCGCCGAGCACTGCTCGATCGGCCTCATCTCGCTCGTGGCGCAGGGTGATCGGTGGGATATCGGCGGCGTCTCGACGGCGCTGCATCCGGACACGGACATGCCGACGGTCGTCGTCTACGACGCCCTGCCCGGAGGGTCGGGCTTCGCCGAGCGCGCCTACGCGCGGGCCACGGAGTGGCTGACGGCGACGAAGGAAGCGATCGAGACGTGCGCGTGCGAGTCGGGCTGCCCGGCGTGCATCCAATCGCCGAAGTGCGGCAACGGCAACAGCCCCCTCGACAAGCACGGTGCGATCGCTCTGCTCGACCTGCTGTTGCGCGACGCCTACGACGACCCGGCCAACTGACGCGTGGCTGGCCCCGTGCTCGACGCAGGATGTGAGCTCTGGTCCGATCTGTGAGCGGCGCCGGTCACATACCGGGCCGAAACTCACACCTTGGCGTCGATTCGCTGCGCCCGTCATGGTCCACGCCCCTCGGGGGCGTCGGCGCGGGCGAGACCGCGTGCTTCGCGTCCGAGCGGCGCGGCGCGCGTGACCGCGACCTGCACCGACGTCGAGCGCACGACACACGACGTGACGCGCGCACCGTTGCGCTCGGCCGTCGTGGCGGCCAGGGCGCAGGGCGACGACCCCGGTTGCGCCGACGAGCCGAGCAGCACACTGGCCGCGGCGAGTGCTGCCTGATCGGCCGCGAGGCGGGTGCGCTCGGTGTCGATCGCGGTGCGCGCGTACGTGACGATCACACCGGCGAGCAGGACGAGCACGACGATGACGCCAAGCATCGTCACCGTGACCGAGCCGCTGTCGTTCCGGGCCTTCGGAGATCCCTGACCTCCCCCGACGTGACCGTCTCGCACCCGGCCGAGTCGGCTCAACCAGCGTTCACGAGCCCGCAGTGGACGCGTGCGACCCCGCGCGGACCACCCGGTCACGGCGAGCCTCCCGAGCTGTTCGCAGCGTCACCCTCGTCCCCGCGTTCTGCGGCAGCCACCGCGCCGGCGGTGATGTCGCCGAGCGCCCACCCGAACCCGCGTGGAGCGGGAACGGAGACGGCCACGCGCACCCATTGCGAGCTCCGCGTGATCGACGTGGCTCCGGAGACACCGCTCTGGCGGACGGCCACGCGCACGGCATCGTCGCTCTCGGCCCGGGCGGCAACCCTCGCGCCCACGGACGCGGCATGCCACGCCCGATGGTGCAGCAGCAGCAACTGGGCAAGACCGACGACGAAGGCGAGCACGAGCGCAACCGCAGGCAAGGCCACGGCGAATTCGGCTGTTGCCATGCCCGATTCGCCGTCACGTTCGTGCGTTCCGTGCCTGCGGCGCGCTCGTGTCATCGTCACGTCAGCGGGTCGAGAGAGCCGACGAGATGATGCCCTCGAGGGCCGAGCGCACGGTCGCGGACTTCACGACGGCGATGAGCACGGCCGCGAAAGCAACCGCGGCGATGGTGCCCACCGCATACTCGGCCGTAGACATGCCGGCCTCGGCGCGTTCGGCGGCCGCTTGCCAGCGGCGCAGCAGGGCATTACGGGTACGACGGGTCACAGCGATCATGGCGATCTCCTCAGGGGTTGAGTTCTTTCGAGTGGTGCGCCGGAGGGCGCGCCGCCGGGGTTCCGGCGGGGTTCGGGGGTGCCCGATGCCAGGTGTCAGCCGAGGGGTTCGACGAGACCCATGACGAGGGGGACGACGGTGAGCAGGACGAAGGCGGGCAGGAAACACAAACCGAGCGGCAGGACGATGCGGACTCCGGCCTTCGCTCCGGCGACAGCGATGCGCTCGCTCTCGCCGACGCGCAGGTCATCAGCGGCCCGCCGCAGAAGCGTGGACGGCGGAGCTCCCGCCCGAGCAGCGAGCGCGAAGGCTCCTGCGGCCGGACGCCAGGCCGAGGAGGCGCCGGCCCAGGCACCGTCTCCGTCGACGCCCCAGCGCATCGCGGCAGCCACACGGGCCAGCGGCTCGCGGACGCCCGGCCCGGTTGCCGCGGACACGGCTTCGAGGGCTGCGACGGTGGGGGCTCCACCCGCGAGCGCCAGGGCGAGCAGGTCCATCGCGTGGGCGACGACCATCGGCGACTCCTCGACCGTGTCGCGTTGCTTCGCCTCCCGTCGGGATGCACCGAAGGCACGTTCGGTCAGGGGCCGAGCGGGCCAGACGCCAACGGCGAGAAGAACCAGTGCGAGGGCGATCACGGCGTCACCGCCGGAGGCTTGAGAGCCGAGGCAACCATGCGCTGCGACCAGGTGGCGCCGGCCCACAAGAGGGCCAACCCGGGCCACAGGGTGAGCAGGCCCGATGTGCCGCTGTAGATCTCGAAGACATCCACGCCGAGCATCCACGCGAGCGCCATGCCCAGAACTGGCAGGAGGACGAGGACACCCATCGTGGCCTTGGCGCCCGCGGTCGCTGCCTCCAGGGCTCGATCGTGGCGACGGCGTGCCCGTAGGTCCGCTGCCGCACTCGTCACGGCGTCGGCCAGCGGACACCCGTGTCGATCGGACATCTCCCACGCCGCCGCAATGTCAGCGCACGCCGGCAGCCTCCACATGACGCCCAGTTCGCGCCAGGTGTCCGCGAGATCTCCACCGGAGCGGGCCGCGTGACGCAACCGCTGCCACCCCTGGCTCGAGTGGGTGCCCCCGTCTGCGTAGGGGGCGACAACGAGCTCGACAGCATTCGACGTAGGAGCACCGGCTCGCAGAACGGCACCGAGCGCATCGAGAACGGCGAGACATTCGGCCTGGGGATCACTACGAGCGAGCAGACCGAAGCGCGACCCGGTTCGCGGGGTGGGCGTCAGCGCGAGCCATCTCGGGGCGGGCCACAGCCCAACGGCGACTGCGAGCGCGAGCGCGCACCACCACAGGGCGGTGTCGGACGGCCACGTCATGACGCCGCTCCGTCCATGAGCGCGCCGAGTTCGTCCCACGCCTCACCACGGCGCCCACCTCTCCAGGCGCTGCGCACCGTGAGGCCGCGGTGATCGCCGTCGAGGACCCCGATGCTCCCCACCCGACGTAGCCCGCCGGATCGCTCGAGGTGCACCACGACCCGGAGCGCGGAGCGCAACTGCGTACGCACGGCCTCGGGGCTCAACCCGGCCAGCGCGCCGAGCGCTTCGAACCGGGCGGGGACGTCACGTGGCGCGTTGGCGTGCACGGTGCCGCATCCACCCTGGTGGCCGGTGTTGAGCGCAGACATGAGTTCGCGCACCTCCGCGCCACGTACCTCGCCGACGACGATGCGATCCGGGCGCATCCGCAACGATTGGCGCACGAGCGTGGTGAGGCTGACCTCGCCGACGCCCTCGACGTTCGGACGTCGTGCTTCGAGCCGCACCACGTGAGGGTGAGCCACCGACAGTTCACGGACGTCCTCGACGAGCAGAATGCGCTCCGAGATCGGCACGCGGGCCAACATTGCGCCCAGCAGTGTCGTCTTGCCGGTTCCCGTGCCTCCGCTCACGACGAAGGCCGTTCGGCTCGTCACAAGTCGCGTGAGCTGGCTCTCGACCTCGGGGGAAACGCTCCCGAGCCGCACGAGGTCCTCGAGCAGCGGTCGTTCATTCGCCGGCACACGCAGGCTGAGGTGGGCAGCGCCTTCGACGAGCGGTGGCAGCAGCGCGTGCAACCGAGCACCGCCGGGCAGTACGGCGTCGACGAACGGGCTCGCGTCGTCGAGCCGACGCCCGGCCACTGCGGCGAGCCGTACCGCGAGACGCCTCACCGCCTCCGCGTCCCCGAGGTCGACCCCGACTTCCTCGAGACCTTCTCCGCGGTCGATCCACACCCCGTCACAACCGTTGACGAGGACGTCGGTGACTCCCTCAATCTCGATGACCCCCTGGAGCGGTCCGGCCCCGAGCACGTCAGCTCCGAGGCGCTCACCCAGCACGGAGGTCTGCGCTCGTGAGTACACGGGAGCGTCCGCATCGACGATCGCCTCGAGCGCCGCAGCACTCGGTGCCCGTCCGGCGTAGATCTCCTTCCACATGCCTTCTGCTACGCCCATGCCATGCTCCGACCTCGCGAGCGGACATAGATGACGACATCCTGAACGAGGCGAGTCATCGTCCGCTCGCCCTCGCCCGGCCAGCGACCGGCCAGCACGTCGTCGGCTGCTCGGTGCCCCAGACGCCACCGGGTGGGCCCGGACGTCACGACCTCCAGATCGAGCGACTCGCCGAGTGCCACACGAGCCCGGGCGTCGGCCTCGAGCGTGACGAGCACCGGCATGAGCTCTCCGTCCAGCTTGTCGACGTACTGCTGGGCGGCTGCCATGGAGCACACGGTTCCGCGTACGAGGAGGACGATGACGTCGCACTCCCTCGGTTCTGCCGGCTCGTGGGGCGCCAACGTGACGACCGACCAGGCCGCTTCGCCCGCGAGCGCCCCGAGTACTGCGCTCCGCACGAGGCGATCGTGAACACGGGGTGCACCTCGTCCGTGCGAGAGCACCCGGACCCCGTCACGTTCCGGCAGTGCGGCGAGGAGCTTCTGCGCGTCGATGTCGGGGCCGGCGCCTCGCAGCGCGTCCCAGCGTGCGCCCGCCTCACGGTCGAGGTCGAGGACGACGTCGAGACCACCTGTGCCCGGTTGTCCGTCGACGAGGACGACCGGGCCGCGGTCCTGCGCCGTTCGATCCGTACCTGGAGACCGTGCGAGATGCCGTGCCACGGCACAGGCGAAGTACGCGGCGTCGGCGGCTGAATCGGGGCAGACCACCCCGATACGGCGCAGTTCGCCGCGCTCGCTGCCCACCTCGTCGGGGGCTGGTGGGCCGAAGAAGTCGGCGTCGAACTCGTCCATGCACGCCAGCGTCGGCCCACAACCTCGACACCGTCCACGACGCGTCGGACGACCTTGTGGACGGGGCCGCCTGAACTACCGAAACGGCGCTCACCGCGTCGCAGATGTGGACGACGGCCCCCGTGCCGGGGGCCACCGCGGCCGCACGGGAGTAGGTGCAGGACATACGACAGCCCCCACCGGGGGGACGGTGGGGGCTGTCTTTACGTGCATACCCTTGGGGGTGCGGTATGCACGTCAGCGCTCGACCCGAAGGGAGCGCACGCCCCTAATGTGCCATGAGTGGCCACACGTTGCAACCGGCCCGCACATACCCGGCCAATACAGTAGCAACGGTTCGACAAATGAGAATCCGACTCGCCGGACGTTTTTTATTTGTTCTTATCGCAGGCGGCCGGCCAAAACGGCGTCCGAAATGGCGCCTCCTTCGGCGGCGCCCCGCTCCAGCGCCCCAGCGCTGAACTGCAGCCACAGGGCCACGCCGTCGCGCGTTCCCGAGGCATAGGCGGCCAGGGCGCCCGCATATCCCGCGCTCGCTTCACGCAGGTAGCCCACCTCGGGCACGGCCACACCCGTCGGGTCGAGCCCACACGACTGGACGAGCGCACGCTCGAAAGCTCTTGCCACCACACCGTTTCCGCGCGCGAACGGACGCATGACGGCGATCTCCGCATGTGCAATGGCCCCGACGACGAGGGCCGGCACCTTCTCGTGGCACGCCACCACCTCGTAGAGCCCGGCCAGACGCCCCGGCAGGTCGAGCGGGTCGCACGCCGGGCCGGCCTCGACGAGTTCCTCGCACGTCTCCCCCGGCGACCGCGGGCGCCCCACCTCGTCGGCGGAGAGCAGTTGCGAACCGGCGGCCACGTGCAGACGCGCCAACGCCTGCGCGGGCGACGACAGGATGATCGAACGAACGTGCTCACTCTCGAGCGTCCCCTGAACACTCGCACGAAGCACTCGCTCGAGCGGGTCGGGCTCGGGCGGCCACTCGGTCATCCCCATGACGAGTTCACGCACGACATCGACGGAGACCTCGGCGCCCTCCAGCGCCGCGCCGGCCCGGGCGCCACGCACGCGCGACTCGGCGGCGGCCTGCGCCGTCCGTCGGCGCAACGCGTTGTGCCAGCGCAGCTGGGTACACGCCTCGCGGGCTCGCGTGAGGCCCGCCTCGACCTCGGGGATCGTCGCGAGCGATTGCAGAGCTTCGAGGGTGCCGGGCATGGGCATCAGCGTACTTGGACGCCGACGGAAACTACCGGCGAGTATCCACCCCTGACTTCCCAACCCCACGCGACGATGGGGTAGAAAAGCAGCCAAGTGTTGTGACCTACGCCTCGTTTCGGCGTGGTCGAAGCCGACGGAAGGAAGACAAGACATGTCCGAGACCGCCGAAGAGTACGGCCCCTTCCCGCCGAGCCCGGAGTTCAGCCAGGAGGCCGTCGGGCAGAAGTCGCTCTACGAAGAGGCCGACGCCGACCGCGAGGCGTTCTGGGCCAAGCAGGCGCGCGAGCGCCTCACCTGGGCCAAGGACTTCGACGAGGTGCTCGACTGGAGCGAGGCCCCCGTCGCCAAGTGGTTCGTGGGCGGCGAGCTCAACGTGGCCTACAACTGCGCCGACCGTCACGTCGAAGCCGGTAACGGTGACCGCGTGGCGCTGCACTTCGTCGGCGAGCCGGGCGACGAGCGCGACATCACGTACGCCGAGCTCACCGAGCTCGTGCAGAAGGCCGCCGGCGCGCTCAAGGCCGCGGGCGTCGAGAAGGGTGACCGCGTCGCCCTCTACCTGCCGATGATCCCCGAGGCCGTCATCTCGATGCTGGCCTGCGCGCGTCTAGGCGCCGTCCACTCGGTCGTCTTCGGCGGGTTCTCCTCCGACGCCCTGCGCACCCGCATCGCCGACGGCGAGGCCAAGGTCGTCATCACGGCCGACGGCGGCTTCCGCCGCGGCAAGCCGAGCGCACTCAAGCCGGCCGTCGACGAGGCGGTCAGCGGTGAGACGACGGTGCAGAAGGTCATCGTCGTCAAGCGGACCGGTGAAGAGACGGAGATGACCGACAAGGACGTCTGGTGGGACGAGGCACTCGAGGCCGCCGCACCCGCGGTCGACTTCGACACCTTCGATTCAGAACACCCGCTCTTCATCCTCTACACCTCCGGCACCACGGGTAAGCCGAAGGGCATCTTCCACACGACCGGTGGCTACCTCACGCAGGCGGCGTACACGAACGCCGTCGTCCACGACGTGCACCCGGGCGAGGACGTCTACTGGTGCACCGCCGACGTGGGCTGGGTCACCGGCCACAGCTACATCGTCTACGGCCCGCTGGCCAACGGCGTCACGCAGGTGCTCTACGAAGGCACGCCGGACAGCCCGCACCAAGGCCGCTGGTGGGAGATCGTGCAGAACAAGAAGGTCTCGATCTTCTACACGGCGCCCACGGCCATCCGCACCTGCATGAAGTGGGGCAAGGAGATCCCCGCCGAGTACGACCTGTCCACGATCCGCGTGCTCGGTAGCGTCGGGGAGCCGATCAACCCCGAGGCGTGGATGTGGTTCCGCGACAACATCGGCGCCGGTTCTGCCCCGATCGTCGACACGTGGTGGCAGACGGAGACGGGCGCCATCATGATGTCGGCCCTGCCCGGCGTCACGTCGCTCGTGCCCGGTTCGGCCCAGGCGCCGGTGCCCGGCATCACGGCCGACGTCGTCGACGAGGAGGGCAAGTCCGTCGGCAACGGCGAGACCGGCTACCTCGTCATCCGCGACCCGTGGCCGTCGATGCTGCGCGGCATCTGGGGCGACCTGCAGCGCTACAAGGACACCTACTGGTCGCGCTTCGAGAACATGTACTTCGCCGGTGACGGCGCGAAGCGTGACGAGGACGGCAACATCTGGGTGCTCGGTCGCGTCGACGACGTCATGAACGTCTCGGGCCACCGCCTGTCGACCTCGGAGATCGAGTCGGCACTCGTCTCGCACGACGCCGTCGCCGAGGCCGCAGTCGTCGGTGCCGCCGACGAGACGACCGGTCAGGCCGTGTGCGCCTTCGTCATCCTGCGCGAGGAGGCTCGCGACCAGGCCGCCGACGACGACAGGCGCGAGGAGCTCGTCCAGGCGATGCGCACGCACGTCGGCAAGCAGATCGGCGCCATCGCGAAGCCGAAGACGATCCTCGTCGTCGACGAGCTGCCGAAGACACGTTCGGGCAAGATCATGCGCCGCCTGCTCAAGGACGTCGCCGAGGGCCGCGAGGCCGGTGACGCGACGACGCTCGCCGACCCGAGCGTCATGGAGAAGATCCAGGCAGGTCTGAAGAAGTAAGCAGCAGAGCGATCCGACGATGCGCGGGTGGGGCAGGCGCCCCGCCCGCGCATCTTTTCGCGAGAACGACGACAGCCGGTAAAATCGCGGGCGGTGTGCCGGGAAGTCTGGTCGGCCGTTCGCGTGAGGCGCGGATGACGACGACCACCCCTGCCCGAGGAGATTCACCATGGCCAAGCGCCACAAGAACAGCCTTCCGCCGATGAAGGACGAACAGCCGAGCTTCGAAGAGTTCAAGGAAGCCGCGCACGTCGCCCCCGTCGCCGTCGCAGGACGGCTGACCCGCCGCCTCTTCACCCGCGGCACGTGGCCCGAGGCCCAGCGCGTCAAGGAACTGCTGCGCACCGAGACCATCGGCGGCCTCATCCTGCTCGCCGCTGCGGTCGCCGCGATCGTCTGGGCGAACTCGCCCTGGCGTGACGGTTATGAGGCCCTGCGGGACGCGCACATCGGCCCCGACTTCCTCGGGCTCAACATGTCGGTGGCGCACTGGGCCGCCGACGGCCTGCTCGCCCTGTTCTTCCTCGTCGTCGGGCTCGAACTCAAGCACGAGTTCGTCGCCGGCGACCTGCGCAACCCGGCAGCCGCCGCAGTGCCCGTCATCGCTGCCGTCTGCGGTGTCGCAATGCCTGCGCTCGTCTACGTCGCGATCAACGCCGCAGCCGGCGGCGAAGGGCTCAAGGGGTGGGCCATCCCGGCCGCCACGGACATCGCGTTCGCCCTCGCGGTGCTCGCCGTCATCGGTTCGCACCTGCCCACGGCGCTACGTTCGTTCCTCCTGACGCTCGCCGTCGTCGACGACCTCATCGCCATCACGATCATCGCGATCTTCTACAGCAAGGGCTTCTCGCTCGGCTGGCTGCTCGCCTCGATCGCGGTCGTCGCAGTCTTCGGCTTCCTCACCCAGCGCGGCATCAAGCACTGGGCGATCCTCGCGCCGCTCGCGATCGTGGCGTGGGTCTTCATGTACAAGTCCGGCGTTCACGCCACGATCGCTGGCGTGCTGCTCGGCCTCGTCGTTCCGGTCAAGGGCAAGCACGCCCTCGCCCACCGCATCGAACACCGTCTGCGCCCCTATTCGGCAGGGTTCGCCGTGCCGGTCTTCGCGTTCTTCTCCGCCGGCGTCACCGTCGTCGGCACGAGCATCACCGAGACGCTTGCGGACGCCGTCACGCTCGGCGTCATCGCCGGCCTCGTGCTCGGCAAGGTCGTCGGCATCTTCGGCAGCACGTTCCTCGTCAGCAAGTTCACGAAGGCCAAGCTCGACGAGAACCTCTCGTGGGCCGACGTGTTCGGCCTCAGCCTCCTCGGTGGCATCGGCTTCACCGTCAGCCTCCTCATCGGCGAGCTCGCGTTCGGCACCGGAAGCGTCAAGGACGACCACGTCAAGGTCGGCGTGCTGCTCGGCAGCCTCCTGTCCGCGCTCCTCGCGAGCATCGTGCTCGGACGCCGCAACCGCATCTACCGCCGCATCGAGGAAGAGGAGACGCGCGACGCCGACCAAGACGGTGTGCCGGACGTCTACCAGCGCCCCGAACCGGCCTGAACCGCACCGAACCGAGGAGCCGGTAGGCGCGAATCGGCCGATATCGGTAGTGTGTCCATCGAATAGAAAACGTGTGATGCGACGGACGGCCGTCACCTCGACGAGGTGACGCCGCCTGCTGAACAGGAGATAACCATGGCCCTCAACACCCCCCGGGGCTCCGAGCGCACGCTCGGTCAGCTCGTTTCGGACGCTTCCGCTGACCTCTCGAACATCGTCAAGGGCGAGATCGACCTGGCGAAGATCGAGATCAAGGCTGACGTGCAGAAGGCCGGCAAGGGTGGCGGCATGCTCGCTGCCGCCGGTGTCGTCGCCCTGTTCTTCGTCGGCTTCCTCCTGACGGCCCTCGCCTGGGCCATCTCGGAGGTTCTCGACTGGCCGAACTGGGCCGGCTTCCTCATCGTCGCGGGCATCCTCGCGCTCGTCGCCGGAATCCTCGCCCTCGTCGGTATCAAGTCGATCAAGAAGGTCAAGGGCAAGCCGGTCAAGACGATCGACAACGCGCAGAAGACCGTCGCGGCCATCAAGCCCGCCAAGTGACGTTCTGACCTGCCGCACGAAGGCGGCTCACCCTCGAGGGTGGGCCGCCTTCGTCATGTTCGCCTTCCTCCTGTTCCCGGCCGGGCGTTCAGCTGAGGAAGCGATCGGGCACCTGACGCTCGTCGTCGCGGTTCCACGAGCGCGCGACGCCCCCGGTGGTCAGGACCGCGTCGAGCACGAACGCCGTGAAGCCCCAGATGTAGAAACCGTCGACCTCGAACCCCGGCCCCTTGAAGCCGCGCGGGTGTGTGACCGTGTGGCGGTTCGCCGGGTCCACGAGATCGCGGACGGAGATGCGCGCGACGCGAGCGACCTCGACGGGGTCGAGCACCGAGATGTCGGACGGTACGTTCCACCAGGCGAGCACGGGGCAGACCTCGTAGTTCGTCACGGGCAACGCGACCGGCTGCAGTTCACCCATGACGTGGACGCCCTCGGGCACGAGCCCGATCTCCTCGTTGGCCTCACGCAGCGCGGTGTCGGTGAACGTGACGTCCTGCGGTTCGACCCCACCACCGGGAAAGGACACCTGCCCCGCGTGCTTGCGCAGGTTGGTGGCTCGCTCGGTGAGCACCACGTCTTCCCCGCCGTCGTCGTTCGGGCCGAAGAGCATGAGGATGGCAGAGGCCTTGGAGCCCTGCTCGGGACGCGGCCACCCCGCGCACAGGTCGCCGCGGCGACCGGCGTCGAGCACCGTGTTCAGCCAGGGCGGAGGCGCGGCGTCGCCCACCGGCACGCTCATCGGGCCTCGCCCTGCGCCCCTGCACCGGAGTGACGTGGCACGACCGGCGTTCCTCGATGCCCAGTCGAGAAGGAGGCGTCGGGCACTCCCCCGTCGACGAGCAGCGGCACCGGCGCCTCACCACCCTTCGGGGCCGCGAGTTCGTACTTGAGCAGGGCGCGCGCCTTGTCCGGGTCGGTCTCGCCGTCACCGAAGGACGGGCACCACTGCGCCACCGGGCAAACGCCGCATGCGGGCTTGCGGGCGTGGCAGATACGTCGGCCGTGGAAGACGACGACGTGGCTGAGCATCGTCCAGTCCTTGCGCGGGAACATCTCGCCCACCTCGGCCTCGACAGCGACCGGGTCGGTCGACGTCGTCCAGCCGAAGCGGCGCGCGAGGCGCCCGAAGTGGGTGTCGACCGTGATGCCCGGAAAACCGAACGCGTTGCCGAGCACGACGTTGGCCGTCTTGCGTCCGACGCCCGGCAGCGTCACGAGGTCGGCGAGCTTGCCCGGCACCTCGCCGTCGAAACGTTCGACGAGTTCCTGACCGAGCTTGATGACCGAGCGCGTCTTCGCCCGGTAGAACCCGGTGGGACGCAGGATCTCCTCCATCTCGCTCGGCTCCGCCGACGCCAGTGCCGCAGCGTCCGGGTAGCGACCGAAGAGCACCGGCGTGACCTTGTTGACCCCGACGTCTGTGGTCTGCGCCGAGAGGATGGTGGCCACGAGGAGTTCGAGCGGCGACTCGAAGTCGAGTTCGGCTCGCGCGTACGGGTACTGCTCCACGAGTCTGCGGTAGATGCGGCGTGCCTGACGCACCCGCCCCGTGGCGGTCTCGGGCACGCGCGCGGCCCGCTTCGGCGGCGTCACGGTTTCGGAGGTCATGCCCACACCCTAGAACGCCCCACCGACACCACCGAGCACCTCATCTGCTGGACGAACGAGCGCCTTTTTCCGCGCTTTCCTGGGAGTGAACTGTGTGGAGCGTCACCCGAAACGTGGCAGGATGGAGGCGTGGACATTGAAGTAGTGCGTCAAGCTCCCCTTTTCGCCGCGCTGACGGACGAAGACGCCCAGGCTCTTCTGCAGCGCATGTCGCGCGCCCGTATCGAGCGCGGCGACATCCTCTTCGAAGAAGGGGAGGAGGGCGATCGCCTGTACATCATCACCTCCGGCAAGGTGAAGCTCGGCCGCCGCTCCCCCGACGGTCGCGAGAACCTGCTCGCGATCCTCGGCCCCGGTGAGATGTTCGGCGAGCTCAGCCTCTTCGACCCGGGCGCCCGCACGACCACGGCTACGGCCGTCGCCGGCACCGACCTCGTCGCGCTGGGTCACACCGAACTCACCGAGTTCGTCTCGTCGCGCCCCGACGTGGCCGTCAAGATGCTCGGCTCCATCGCTCGCCGCCTGCGTCGCACGAACGAAGCGCTCGGCGATCTCGTCTTCACCGACGTTCCCGGCCGTGTCGCCAAGGCTCTGCTCGACCTCGCGAGCCGCTTCGGGCGTCAGGTCGACGACGGGGTCCTCGTCGCGCACGACCTCACGCAGGAGGAGCTGGCTCAGCTCGTCGGCGCCTCCCGCGAGACCGTGAACAAGGCTCTGGCCGACTTCGCCAGCCGCGGCTGGCTCAAGCTCGAGGCCCGCGCCGTGACGCTGCTCGACGTCGAGCGCCTTCAGCGCCGCGCCCGCTGAGGCCGCACTCACCTCGGTTGACAGCGAAGCGCCCGTCCCTTGCGGGGGACGGGCGCTTCGCTGTGTCGTGGGGCTGTTCTCAGAGGCGGCCGAGATGGGCCAGCTGCGCCTTGACGACGGCCTCCACCGCCGGGCGCAGCTGCGGGCCGATGTCGCTGTAGGCGCCGTCCACGACGGGGCCGACGAGCTCGTCACCCTGCGCCGGCGAGTCGCCATTCTCGGAGTCGACGTCGGCCAGCACGGTCCGCACCTCGTCGAGGCGCTCCTGACGGTGGGCGCGGTATCGCTCGACGACGGGAGCGGCGTCGGCTCCGACAGGTCCGTGCCCCGGCGCCAGGACGACGACTCGCTCCCCCGCCTGCGCGACGAGCGCCATGAGGACGTCGAGCGTGGCGAGGTAGGCCGTGAGATCGCCGTCGGGGTAGGCGACGAAGCTGCTGCCCTCGCCGAGAATCGTGTCGCCGCTGAAGAGGACGCCGACGCCGTCGCGCTGGAGGACGAAGGCGGCTGAATCGCGCGTGTGGCCCGGCGCGAGCAGCACCTGGAGGTCGCCGATCATCTCGCCGTCGGTGAAGGCGTCGCCACCCGAGCCGCCACGCAACGCGACCGCGAGGCCGCGCCCACGAAGCGCCTCGACGAGCGCGCTCGCACCGCCCTCGTGGTCGTCGTGGTGGTGGGTGAGCAGCACGACGACACGCGTGGCCTCGGCGCCCCGCACGGCGTCCATGATCGCGTCACGGTGGCCGGCGTCCTCGGGCCCCGGGTCGACGACGGCGACGAGCGAGCCGTCCCCGCCCGAAGCTTCCTCCAGGGCGATGACATACGTGTTCGTGCCGCTGAGCGTCATCGGGCCGGGGTTGTCGCAGCGCAGGTGCCGCACACTGCCGGGGAGTCGGTCGAGTTGATCGGTCACAGGTTCACCTCCGCGTGAAGGTAGGGCCCGTCGGGGCCCTTCAGCAGTTCGGGGCGCGTGGGGAGGAAGTGGAAGCCGCGTGCCTGCTCGAGCGCCTCGGTGGCACTCGTCGCCCGGGAGAGGCGCTCGAGCGCCGTGCGCGTCGGGGGCAGGAGGCGGGCTCGCCCAGCCTCGGCTTCTGCCAGCATGGCTTCGGGCCGAACCCACTGACCTCGCTGCGACTCACGCGACACGGCATCGGCAGTGGCACCGTCCGGCAGCAGCGCCGTGAGGAACCAGGTGTCGAAGCGGCGGCTCTCGAACGCGGGCGTGATCCACCGGTCGACGGCCTCGACGAGGTCTCCACGCAGCGTCAGGCCCGCAGCAGCCTCGGTGAACGAGACCTCGTGAGCCTCGACCTGAGTGCGGCGCGCCCTCCACTCGTCGGTGGCGACATCGACGATCGCGTCGCCGTCCCCCTCGGACGCGAGAAGCACTCCGGCCTCCTCGAACAGCTCGCGCAACGCGCACACGAGCACACTGAGCGCCTCGTCGTGCCCGACGCCGAGCCGATCGGCCCACGCCTGCTCGCCACCCGCGGGGCTGCGCAGGCGGTGCGCCGGAGCGTCGTCGACGCCGAGGTCGGCGGGGTCGACGCGTCCACCCGGGAAGACCCAGGTGGACGGCGCGAAATCCATCGTCGCGGCGCGTTCGATCATGAAGACCTCGACGGGCTCACCGCGCACCAACAGGACGGTGGCGGCCTGCGCCGGAACTGTCGGCTCCGGGCGCGGTTGCGTGTCGTCGAACCAGCGCTCGGCTGCCTCGGCGAAGGGACCGATCGGGAAGTCGCGAGGCTGCCTCGGGATGTCGCTCATCAGTCGGCGACGGCGACCGTGATCTCGACCTCGACCGGCGCGTCGAGCGGGAGTACCGCGACGCCCACAGCCGAACGGGCGTGGACACCGGCGTCACCGAACGCCGCACCGAGCAGCTCGGAGGCGCCGTTGATGACACCGGGCTGACCGGTGAAGGAGGGGTCGCTGGCCACGAAGCCGACGACCTTGACGACGCGCGTCACCGTGTCGAGGTCACCGACGACACTCTTGACGGCGGCGATGGCGTTGAGGGCACACGTGCGCGCGAGTTCGGCGGCCTGCTCGGGCGTGACGTCGGCACCGACCTTGCCCGTGGCGGCGAGGTTGCCCGCCACCATCGGCAGCTGACCCGAGGTGTAGACGAGGTTGCCCTCGCGCAGCGCGGGGACGTAGTCAGCCACCGGCTTGGCAACCTCGGGCACCTCCAGCCCGAGCTTCGCGAGGTTCTGCTCGACCTGAGCCATCGCCGGTCAGGCCTTCGGACGCTTGAAGTAGCCGACGAGGCCGTTGCCGTCGGGGCCGGGAACGATCTGAACGAGCTCCCAGCCGTCCTCACCGAAGTTGTTGAGGATCTGCTGCGTCGCGTGAATCATGATCGGCGCGGTGAAGTATTCCCATTTCTGCATGCCCCCACCGTAGCCCGCAGACCCTGTTCGGGGACGACGAAGCCCGCCCCACATCTCGTGTGGAGCGGGCTTCGCTCGTGCCGGTCAGGGCTTGATGTACAGAGTGACCTTCTTGCCCTCGCCAATCTTCTGACCACCTGCGGGATCGGTCTTCCAGACCTGGCCGGAAGAGACCTCGCCCGAGTCCTGCTTGACCACCGTGGTCTGCAGCTTCAGACGCGCGAGTTCGGCCTTCGCATCCGCCTCGCTGCGGCCCTTGAGCTGCGGGACGGTGATCTGATCGCCCTTGATGACGCCCGAGCCCGGCTCGGGGAACGCCTTCTTCGGAAGACCCTTGCTGATGGCGTCCATCGTTTCCTTCCACACCGGCGCGGCGATGTCGCCACCGTAGAGGAAGTTACCGACGTGCTTGGGGCCGATGGTGACGTTCTTGATCGGGTTGGTGTTCTCGCCACCGCGTCCGACCCAGATCGCCGTCGAGTACTGCGGGGTCGAACCGACGAACCAGGTGTGCAACGAGCCGTCGACGGTACCCGTCTTGCCGAAGGCCTGACGCCCCTCGGCAAGAGCAGCCGACTTGGCCGTACCGTCCGGGCCGAGAACCGACTTGAAGATCTTGGCGACTCCGCGCGCCTCTTCGGCCGGCATGGCCTGCTTGCACGGGTTCGGCGCGAGCTTCACCGGGCGACCGTTCGCCTGCTTGATCGAGATGACCGGGCGCGGTGCGCAGTACTTGCCGTCGGCCGCGACAGTGGCGAAGGCGTTCGCCATCATGACCGGGCTCGACGAACCGGAGCCGAGCACGATCGAGGAGGGGTCGGGGTTGATCTCGGACCAGCCGCCGCTCTTGAAGTCGGACGCATAGACGCCGAGACGCTTGTAGGCGTCGCGGACATTGCACGGACCGAGCTGAGCGACGAGCACACCGAACGCCGTGTTCACCGACTCAGCCGTGGCCTTGGACAAGGACATCGGACCGGCGGGCACCTGGTGGTCGTTGCCGACCGACCACACGCCGCGGCCCTGACCGCACTTGCCCGGGAAGTTCTGCGAGGTGAAGTTGTAGACCGGGCGCCCTTCCTTGGTGCTGTTCATGCGAGGAACGTTGACCGTCGAGTCGACCGCGCGGCCCTGGTGCATGGCCTCGACGATGGCGAAGATCTTCGCCGTCGATCCGATCGGGAACCCGGAGCGCGGATAGTTGACCGAGGTGTTGAACGAATCCGTACCCGCGACGGAGTACTTCGTGTTCTGCGCCATGGCCTCGACGTAACCCGTGCCGGGTTCGATGATGACGCCGGCGGCCTGGACGTCGGCGCCGTTCTCGACGGGCACGCGCTTCTTGAGGTTGGAGTCGAGCGCGGCCATCTTCTTCGGGTCGAGCGACGTCTGAATGACGAGGCCGCCGGTACGAAGCTTGCCGAGGCGCTCCTTGCGCGTCTTGCCGAGGGCAGGCTGCTGCGCAATCCACTGCGTCACGTAGTCGCAGTAGTAGGGGTACTTGCTCGTGGCGCAACCACCCGAGGAGTTCTCCTTGAGCTTGAGGTTGAGCGGCGAGTTGATCGCCTTGCGGCCCTGTGCCTCCGTGATGAAGCCCTGGTCGATCATCTTCTGGATACCGATGTTGCGACGCTTGACGGCCGCCTCGGGGTTCTTCACGGGGTTGGTGGCGTCCGGCAGGTTGACGACACCGGCGAGCGTGGCCGCTTCGGCGATCGTCAGGTCCTTGGCCGGGTGCCCGAAGTAGTGGCGCGATGCCGCTTCGACGCCGTACTGGAGCTGACCGAAGTAGACGAGGTTGAGGTAGCTCGTGAGGATCTGGTCCTTGGTGTGCGTCTTCTCGAGGTCGACGGCGTACTTGAGCTGCTTGAGCTTGCGGATGTAAGCCTTCGCACCGCTCTGGGCGACCGCCTCCTTGGCGGCCTCCTTGTCACCACTTTCCAGCGCCTGACGCTGGGCCGCCACCTTGACGTACTGCTGCGTCAGGGTCGAGGCGCCCTGGGTGCTCGAGGAGAACAGGTTCGACGCGATGGCTCGCGCGATACCTCTCTTGTCGAGGGCCCCGTGCTGGTAGAAGCGTTCGTCCTCGATGGCCACCTGGGCGTCTTTCATGACCTTCGGGATGGCACTGCTCGCGACGACGATGCGGTTCTCGTCGTACGGGGTCGCGATGACGCTGCCGTCCTTCGCCAGGATCTTGGACTGCTGGCTCAGAGCGTTCTCGGCGAACTCGGACGGGATGTTGTTGAACATCTTGACGCCGCTCTTGACGCCCGCGCCACCCATGCCGGTGACCGGCAGGAGAACGCCTGCCAGGAGCAGACCGAGGGCCACAGAGGTCGCGACGAAGGCGCCGAGCAGACTGAGGACGTTGCTCGTCGTCGAATTGCTCCGGCGCTTCTTCTTCGCAGCCGGACGGACCGCTGCGGCAGAGGGCTTTCCACGCATACCGGCCAGAGTATCGGGGTCACCTGAGAATCTCGGCGAGGCAGGTGCGGCGTGCCCGACCCGATCCCAGGGGGCCCGTCACGGATGTACTACTTCGATTTAGCACACCGAGAATATGGAAACTCGTCAGTAACTTTGCCTAGTCTGCGTATAGCTCAACAACGACGTGGTCTACGCCACAGCGTCATCCGCACCAACAGGGGAGGCACAGATGACGATCATGACCGAGGAAACCCAGACGCCCGTCTGGGACGAGAACTGGGCGGCTCGCGCCCAGTGCGCGGCCACCGCGCCGGACGATCTCTTCGCCAAGGGGGCTGCTCAGCAGACGGCGAAGGTGATCTGCCAGCGTTGCCCGGTCGTCGCGGAATGCCTCGCGGACGCGCTCGACAACCGCACCGAGTACGGCGTCTGGGGCGGCATGACGGAACGTGAGCGTCGCGCGTTGCTGCGCCGTCGCCCTGACGTGAAGTCGTGGACCACGCTCTTCAAGATGGCTCGCGCCGACGAGGTCGCTGCCGGCATCAACCGCAGCGCCTGACCGGCCGAAACCACGAAGGCCCCGCACCGATCGGTGCGGGGCCTTCGCGCGTATCCAGGAGCGTGCGTCAGGCAAGAGCCTTCTTGACGGCGGCAGCGACGCGACCACCCTCGGCCTGGTCGCCGATCTTGGGCTTCACGACGCCCATGACCTTGCCCATGTCCTTCATGCCGGACGCTCCGGTGGCGGCGACGGCCTCGGCCACGACGGCGTCGATCTCCTCGTCGGACAGCTGCTTGGGCAGGTAGCCCTCGAGGCAGGCGAGCTCGGCCTGCTCCTTCTCGGCGAGCTCGGTGCGCCCGGCGCCGATGAACGCGTCGGCGGCCTCGCGGCGCTTCTTCGCCTCCTTGACGACGACGGCCATGACCTCGTCGTCGGTGAGGTCGCGGTGCTCCTTGCCAGCCACCTCCGCGTTCGAGACGGCCGTGAGGACCATCCGCAGGGTGGAGCTGCGCACGCCGTCCCGCTCACGGATCGCGTCGGTGAGGTCGCTCTGCAGTCGGGCCTTGAAGGATTCGCTCATGGGGCCATTCTTTCACCCCGGTGAGAGAATCCCGGCATGAGTTTTCACCGCCCCTCGACCTCGAACGCCGCCCTCCGCACCGCCGCAGGCGCGGTGGCCGCAGGCGTCGGGGCACTCGCGTGGGGCACGCTCGTCGAGCGCAACTGGTACGCGTTGCGCCGGTTCGAGATGCCGGTGCTCGCGCCCGGCAGTGCTCCGCTACGGGTGCTGCACGTGAGCGACCTTCACATCGTGCCGCGTCAGGAGCGACGTATTCAGTGGGTGCGCGAGCTGGCCCGTCTGGAGCCCGACTTCGTCATCAACACCGGTGACAACCTCAGTGACGAGGACGCCATCCCATCGGCGCTGCGCGCGATGGAACCGCTCATGGCGTTCCCCGGCGCGTTCGTCTTCGGCTCGAACGACTACTTCTACCCGAAGCTGAAGAACCCGCTGCGCTACTTCGACGACTCGCACGCGAAGGGCGAGGAGATGGGCGTGGGCAGGTTCGATGTCGAGCCGCTGCGTTCCGGGTTCACCGGGGGCGGATGGCTCGACCTCACCCATCGACGCGAGCGAGTCGAGGTGGCGGGGGTTCCGCTCGAACTCGTCGGCGTCGACGATCCGCATCTTGAGTACGACGAGTACGACACGGTGTCCGCCGAGGCCGCGTCGCGCCGAGGTGAGGTGGCCGCGACGATCGGCGTCGTCCACGCGCCGTACACGCGCGTGCTCGACGCGATGACGGCCGACGGCGCGGACGCCGTCATCGCCGGTCACACGCACGGCGGGCAGCTGTGCGTGCCGTTCCACGGCGCGCTCGTGACGAACTGCGACCTCGACACCTCGCGCGTCAAGGGCGTCTCGCGCTGGTGGCCCGGCGCGTCCGGCGTCGACTCGACGCTGGCCGTGCCGATCGGGCCGGGTGCGCTCGCACCGGGCGGCTCGCCCCTCGGCTCCGCCGCCGAGATCGGCGAGCGCTTCGACGTCCTCGACGCCCACCGCGTGCACAACGACTCGGTCTCGCGCTCGGAGGCTACGGCGCGCGAACGGCGCCGCACCGCGCTGCCGTCGTCCGCCACGCCCGACGACGCGGCGTGGCTGCACGTCTCCGCCGGGCTCGGACACAACAAGTACACGCCCGTGCGCTTCGCCTGCCGTCCCGAGGCGACACTCATCACGCTGACGGCGAAGGCGCACTGACGAGCCCTGCGCGGCGCGTCAGCGCAGCACGTAGCCGATGCCGGGTTCGGTGATGATCCAGCGCGGGCGGGACGGTTCGGGTTCGAGCTTGCGACGCAGCTGCCCGCAGTAGACGCGCAGGTAGTTCGACTCGCGCCCGTACTGCGGCCCCCACACGGCGCGCAGCAGTTGCTCGTGCGGCACGACGCGCCCGCGGTGGCGCGCGAGTTCGGCGAGCAGGCGCCATTCCGTCGGCGTGAGGTGGACGGCCCCCGTCGGCCCGCTCGCCTCGTACGTCGTGAAGTCGAGCGAGAAGTCCGCGGTGACGACGGGCGCCGGGCCGGACGGTTCGGCGCCGCCTCGCCGCAGCGCGGCCCGCACGCGCGCCATGAGCTCCTCGATGCCGAACGGTTTCGTCACGTAGTCGTCGGCACCCTCGTCGAGCGCCTCGACCTTGTCATCGGCTTCCTGACGAGCCGACAGCACGATGACAGGCACGCTCGAGCTCTGACGCAGTCGGCGCAGCACCTCGACGCCGTCGAGGTCGGGCAGGCCGAGGTCGAGGACGACGAGGTCGGGCATCGCGTCTGCGCACGTGCTGAGCGCATCGAGGCCGCACCCGACGGTCTCGACGTCCAAGCCGCGCGCCTTGAGGTTGATGCGCAGCGTCCGCGCGATCGTCGGGTCGTCGTCGACGACGAGCACTCGTTCATTCATGAGTCACCGCGCGTGGTTGCGTCTGCGAACCGGGTATCGACCGGCTGGTCGGCCTCAGCGTCCTGGGGCCGGGCCTCGGGCGCCGACTCGGGTTCCGATTCAGCGCCGGGCTCGGCCTCGCTCGTCGCACCCGCTGCGTTCGCCACGGCCGGCAGGACGATGACCATCGTGACACCTCCACCGGGAGTGGTCTCCGCCTCCAGCATGCCGCCCATTGCCTCCGTCAGGCCGCGCGCGACGGCGAGACCGAGCCCGATGCCGTCACCCGCGGGTGCGTCGCCGTAGCGCTGGAAAGGCCGGAATATCTCTTCGCGCGCCTCGTCGGGGATGCCGGGGCCGTGGTCGGCGACGCGTAGTTC
Organism: Dermacoccus sp. 147Ba; assembly: GCF_004151355.1. Classification (NCBI taxonomy): domain Bacteria; kingdom Bacillati; phylum Actinomycetota; class Actinomycetes; order Micrococcales; family Dermacoccaceae; genus Dermacoccus; species Dermacoccus sp. 147Ba. The sequence continues at coordinate 55,916 of NZ_SEHL01000005.1, read as the reverse complement.
GACGCGCGGGCCGAGCGTACTCGTCGTCACGACGACGCCGTCGCTGCCGCCGTGACGCAGGGCGTTCTCGAGGACGTTCGCGAGGACGCGGTCGAGCAGGCCGGGGTCGGCGACGACGTGGCGCGCGGCGTCGTCGAGGTGCCAGGTGACGCGATCGGGTGTCTCGAGGGCGCGCACCGCGGGTGTGACGACCTCGGCGAGGTCGATCTCGCGCGGGTTCGCGACGAGCGCGCCGGTCTGCAGCCGTGAGGCGTCGAGCAGGTTGCCGATGAGCGCATCGAGGCGATCGGCCGACGTCTCGACGGCTTCGAGCAGTTCCGCCTGGTCCTCCGGCGAGAACGTCACCTCGCCGCTGCGCAGGCTGCCGACGGCGGCCTTGATGCCGGCCAGGGGCGTGCGCAAATCGTGGGAGACGGCGGACAGCAGCGCGGTGCGCGCCTTGTTGTCGCGCGCGAGGGTGTCGGCCGACTCGGCGAGGTCGAGCAGCGCTCGACGGTGCAGCACGGCCGCCGCGTGCATCGCGTACGCCCCCAGCAGCCGCTGCCGCTCGGCGGGGACGGGGCGTTCCACGAGGACGAGGTCGTGCTCGTCGTCGATGCGCTCGACCGTCGTCTTCTCGCGCGGTAGCGCCTGCGCGGCGACGTCGCTGTAGCCGTCCGTCGAGGCGATGACGCTGCGACCCGGCCCGCGGGTGCGCACTACGGCCGCCGCGTCCTGGTCGAACATCTCGAGCGAGCGCGTGAGCAGCAGCGCGAACTGGTCGGCGGAGGACAGCATCGTGTGGCTGAGTTCGGCGAGCGCCGTCGCCTCCTGGTGCGAGGCGCTGACGTCGGCGGCCCGGCGGGCGCTCGCGTGGACGACGAGCGAGACGGCGGCGCCGATGACGACGAAGAGCACGAGCGCGACGACGTTCTGTGGGTCGGAGATCGTCAGCGTGCCGATGGGCGGGGTGAAGAACCAGTTGATGAGCAGGGACGACAGCGCACCGGCCGTGATCGCGGGCGCCATCCCGCCGATGAGCGCGACGACCACGGTGAGCAGCAGGTACAGCTGCACGATGAGCGGCAGCCCGACACCGGAGCGCAGCGGCACGAGCAGGGCGCTCAGCAGCGCCGGGGCGGTCACCGAGGTGAGGAAGCCGAGCCGCACCCGGCGCGTCGACAACCCCTCGCGTTCGGTCGGTGACGAGCCCACGTGCGCGAGCTCGTGGGTGACGACGTGGACGTCGATGTCCTCGCCCGAACCCGCGATGATGCGCTCGCCCGTGCCGGGACGCAGCATCGCCTGGGCCCGCGAGCGCCGGCTGAGGCCGACGACGATCTGGTCGGCGTTGACGCCGCGCGCGTAGTGCAGGACGGCCTCGGCCGCGTCGGGCCCGCTGACGGTGTGGAACGTCCCGCCGAGCTCTTCGGTGAGGCGCCGCAGGCCGCTGACGACGTCGGCCTCGGCGGTGCGCAGGCCGTCGTCGCGCACGACGAAGACGGCGTGCATCTCGCCGCCGCTGCCGCGCGCGGCAATGCGGGCGGCGCGGCGCAGCAGCGTCGCGCCCTCGCGCCCACCGGAGAGTGCGACGACGACACGGTGACGTGTCGGCCACGTACCGACGATGTCATGGTCGCTGCGGTAGGCCGTCAGGCTCTCCTCGACGCGGTCGGCGAGCCACAGCAGCGCGAGCTCGCGCAGGGCCGTCAGGTTGCCCTGGCGGAAGTAGTTGGCGAGCGCCGCGTCGACCTTCTCCGGCTTGTAGACGTTGCCGTGCGCCATCCGCCGACGCAGTGCCTCGGGCGCCATGTCGATGAGTTCGACCTGCTCGGCGCGCCGGACGACGACATCTGGCACCGTCTCGCGCTGCAGCACGCCGGTGATGGCGAACGCCGCGTCGTTGAGCGATTCGAGGTGCTGGATGTTGACGGTGGAGACGACGTCGATGCCCGCCGCGAGCAGGTCCTCGACGTCCTGCCACCGCTTCTCGTGGCGGCCGCCCGGCACGTTGGTGTGGGCGAGTTCGTCGACGAGCGCGACCTGCGGCGCGCGCCGGAGCACGGCGTCGAGGTCCATCTCCTCGAGCGTCGCGCCCCGGTACTCGCGCCGCAGTCGCGGCATGACCTCGAGGCCCTCGAGCGCGACGGCCGTCGCCGTGCGCCCGTGGGTCTCGCAGAAACCGACGACGACGTCCGTTCCCCGCCCGGCCCGGCGTCGGCCCTCGGCGAGCATCGCCATGGTCTTGCCGACGCCGGGGGCCGCACCGAGGTAGATGCGCAACGTGCCTCGTGTCATGCGTCCATCTTCTTCTGCCGTCGCGGTTTCCGCCCGCTCAGCGAGCAGCGCGTTGCGCGAGTGCGACGTTGAGGTCGAGCACGTTGACCCGTTCGGCGCCGAGGTAGCCGAGGGCCGGCTTCTCGATGTGGGCGTCGATGACCTTCTCGACGTCGGCGACGCTCATCCCGCGGGCCGCGGCGATCCGCGGTGCCTGCCAGCGGGCATAGGCGACGCTGATGTCCGGGTCGACGCCGCTGCCGCTCGCGGTGAGGGCGTCGTACGGGATCGGGCCCGTCGCGTTCGGGTTGGCCTTCGTCAGCGCCGCACGGCGCTCGGTGATCGCCTTCTTCTGCTCGTCGGCGTTCTGGCCGAGGTTCGAGCCGCCGCTCTCGGCGCCGGGGGCGTCGACGGCGGACGGGCGCGCCGCGAACCACTTCGCGTCGCTCGTGGGCTGGCCGATGAGACTGGAACCCACCTCGCGACCCTCGGCGCGGACGATCGAGCCGTCCGCCCGGGCCGGCATCGCCCGCGCCACGCCCGTGACGAGCAGCGGGTAGGCGATGCCGAGGACGACGGTGAGGACGAGGAGCGCACGCAGCGCGGCCCAACTCTGACGGAGAACGAACATGTCACTTCACTCCCGGGATGACGGACAGGACGAGGTCGATGAGCTTGATGCCCACGAAGGGTGCGATGACGCCACCGACGCCGTAGACGAGCAGGTTGCGGCGCAGCATCGCGGCGGCACCGAGCGGGCGGTACGCCACGCCCTTGAGCGAGAGCGGGATGAGCGCGACGATGACGAGGGCGTTGAAGATGACCGCCGACAGCATCGCCGACTCGGGGCTGTGCAGGTGCATGATGTTGAGCTTGCTCAGGCCCGGGAAGATGACGACGAACATCGCGGGGATGATCGCGAAGTACTTCGCGACGTCGTTGGCGATCGAGAACGTCGTCAGCGCTCCGCGGGTGATGAGCAGTTGCTTGCCGATGGCGACGACGTCGATGAGCTTCGTCGGGTCGGAGTCGAGGTCGACCATGTTGCCGGCCTCCTTCGCCGCCGACGTGCCTGTGTTCATCGCGACGCCGACGTCGGCTTGCGCGAGGGCCGGCGCGTCGTTCGTGCCATCACCGGTCATCGCGACGAGACGTCCGCCTTCCTGCTCGGCCTTGATGAGGCGCATCTTGTCCTCGGGCGTCGCCTCGGCGAGGAAGTCGTCGACCCCCGCCTCCTTCGCGATCGCGGCGGCCGTCAGGGGGTTGTCGCCCGTGATCATGACGGTGCGGATGCCCATCTCGCGCATCTGCGCGAAACGCTCGGCCATGCCGGGCTTGACGACGTCCTTGAGGTGGATGACGCCGAGCATCCGGGCGGTGCCGTCGGCGTTACGCTCGGCGACGACGAGTGGCGTGCCGCCGGCCTGGCTGATCGCTTCGACGCGAGCGTCGATGTCGTGCGCCATGTGGCCGCCCAGCTCGTGCACCCACTCGGCGACGACCGAGCCGGCGCCCTTGCGGATGGCGCTGCCGTCGGGCAGGTCGATACCGGACATGCGGGTCTGCGCGGTGAACGGAACGGTGACGACGTCCGGGATCTCGGTCGCCGTGAACCCTTCTGCCGCAGCGTATTCGACGATCGAGCGGCCTTCCGGCGTCTCGTCGGCGAGCGACGACAGGCACGCGGCGCGCACGAGGTCCTCGCGCGAGACACCCTCGACGGGGACGACGTCACCGGCGCGGCGGTTGCCGTAGGTGATCGTGCCGGTCTTGTCGAGCAGCAGCGTCGAGACGTCACCGGCGGCCTCGACGGCGCGCCCCGACATCGCGAGCACGTTGTGCTGCACGAGGCGGTCCATGCCGGCGATGCCGATGGCGGACAGCAGCGCACCGATCGTCGTCGGGATGAGGCAGACGAGCAGCGCGACGAGGACGACGAGCGACATGTCGTGGCCCGAGTAGCTCGCCATCGGCCAGATCGCCATGACGGCGAGGACGAAGATGATCGTCAGCGTCGTCAGCAGGATGCCGAGGGCGATCTCGTTCGGCGTCTTCTGCCGTTCGGCGCCCTCGACGAGCGCGATCATGTGGTCGATGAACGTCTCACCGGGCTTGCTCGTGATCTCGACGACGATGCGGTCCGACAGCACCGTCGTACCGCCGGTGACGGCGCAGCGATCGCCACCCGATTCGCGGATGACGGGCGCCGACTCACCGGTGATGGCCGACTCGTCGACCGTCGCGACACCGTCGACGACGTCGCCGTCACCGGGGATGACCTCGCCGGCCTCGACGACGACGCGGTCGCCGACGCGCAGTTCGGTGCCGGGCACGCGCTCCTCGCCGCCGTGCGGCATGAGGCGGCGGGCGATGGAGTCGACGCGGGTCTGACGCAGGGTGTCGGCCTGCGCCTTGCCGCGCCCTTCGGCGATGGCCTCGGCGAGGTTGGCGAACAGGATCGTCAGCCACAACCAGATCGTGACGGAGATCGAGAACACCGACGGGTGGATGATCGACAGCACCGTCGTGAGCACCGAGCCCACCCAGACGACGAAGATGACGGGGGTGCGCACGAGGTGGCGCGGGTCGAGCTTGCGCAAGGCGTCCGGCGCCGATTCGAGGGCCGTAAGGGCGAGTGATGCGTTCACGAGAGGGCCTCCGCGATCGGGCCGAGAGCGAGTGAGGGGAAGAAGGTCAGCCCGGCGACGATGACGATGATGCCGACGAGCAGACTGGTGAAGACGGGCCCGTGGGTCGGCATCGTGCCGGCCGTGGCGGGGCGTCGCTGCTGCGAGACGAGCGCGCCGGCGACGGCGAGCACGAGCACGATCGGCAGGAAGCGTCCGAGGAACATGCACGCCGCGAGCGTGAGGTTGAGGTAAGGCTGGTCGGCCGACAGGCCCGCGAAGGCGGAACCGTTGTTGTTCGACGCCGACGTGTAGGCGTACATCATCTCGCTGAGGCCGTGCGGGCCGTGGTTGAGCAGGGCGTCCTTCGCGACGGGCAACACGACGCCGGCGGCGGTGAACACCAGCACGAGCGCGGGCATGACGACGACGGCGAGCGCCGCGTACGTGATCTCGCGGCGGCCGATGGCCTTGCCGAGCAGTTCGGGCGTGCGCCCGACCATGAGGCCGGCGATGAAGACGGTGAGCAGCGCGAAGATGATGATGTTGTACAGGCCGGTGCCGACGCCGCCGGGCGAGACCTCGCCGAGCATCATGTTGAGCATCATGAGGCCGCCGCCGAGGGGGCTCATCGAGTCGTGCATCATGTTGACGGCGCCGGTCGAGGTGCCCGTCGTCGCGGTGCCGAACAGTACCGATCCGACGATGCCGAAGCGTTGCTCCTTGCCTTCCATCGAGCCGAGCGCACCGCTCGTCTCGGCCCAGATGCCGAGGCCGGCGCTCAGGGTGAACAGGGCGCCCATGGCCGTCGTGAACACGGCGCCCTGACGCCGGTCGCCGACCATGAGGCCGTACATCCACGGCAGGGAGAAGGGGATCGCGAGCACGAGGAGGATCTCGAACAGGTTCGTCCACCCGTTCGGGTTCTCGAGCGGGTGCGCCGAGTTCGCGTTGAAGAATCCGCCGCCGTTCGTGCCGAGCAGCTTGATGACCTCCTGGGAGGCGACGGGGCCGCCCTGGATCGTCTGGCTGCCGCCGACGAGCGTCGTCACGTCGTGCGGGCTGCTGAGGTTCTGGATGACGCCGCCCGCGACGAGCACGAGCGCGCCGACGAACGCGATGGGCAGCAGGATGCGGGTGCAGCTGCGCACGAGGTCGACCCAGAAGTTGCCGATCGTCGCGGCGTTGCTGCGCGCGATCGCGCGGCACAGGGCGACGGCGACGGCGATGCCCGTCGCGGCGGAGACGAAGTTCTGCACGGTCAGGCCGGCCATCTGGACGGTGTACCCGGCGCCCGACTCACCGCCGTAGCTCTGCCAGTTCGTGTTCGTCGTGAACGACACGGCCGTGTTGAAGGCCGTGTGCCAGTCCTGGCTGCGCCCCAGGCCCCAGGGCAGGACGCCCTGCGCCATGATGAGCGCGAACAGCAGCACGACGGACGCGACGCCGAACATGACGCTGGCGATCGCGTACGTGCGCCAGCCCTGCTCGACGCGCGGGTCGACGCCGACGGCGCGGTAGATGAGGCGCTCCGGCGCCCAGTCACGCTCGTCCGTGAAGCAGCGGTACATCCAGGTGCCGAGCGGCACGTGGATGAACGCCAGCAGCAGCGCGATGGTGGCGATCATGCAGATCGCCTGAAGAGTGACGTTCATGTGCGCGGCCCTCAGAACTTCTCGGGCCGGATGAGGGCGTACAGCAGGTACCCCAGCAGTGCGAGGGCGATGATGCCCGCGATGACGATTTCGATCATGGATCGAGCGTGCAACCGCCCAGGCGGCGCACCGCTCGTCTTGAGGTCGCCTTGTCGCGTCTTGACGCGTTCTTTACGCGGGTTCTTTCCGCAGGTTGTCTCCGCAGGCGCGCTCGCGAGGGCGTGCTCAGCGCCGCCGGCCGTCCGGAGGCGTTCCGGGCGCCTGGCCCGGGTGAGCGGGCGTCCTCAGCTCGAGCCGTCGACGAGGCGGCTCTTGCCCTGTGGGTGGAACGTCGAGCTCGGCGCGAACCCGGGCTGCACCTGGGCGAGCCAGTCGAACGAGCGCGGGATCTTGCGCGTCCACACCGACAGGCGGTGGCCGCCGCCCTGCGCGATGCGCGCCGTGACGTCGGTGGGCCGCTTCACCACGGTGAGGAACTCCTTGACGGAGGGGTAGCTCACCTTGTCGGCGTCGGAGGCGAACAGCCACAGCGACACGGGCACGGGGTTGGCCTTCTCCAGGGCGATGAGGTCGTAGCTGCGCGCCTGCGGCGAGTTGGGGGGAAACGGCGGGTGGCCGTCGAACTGGGGACGGAAGTAGCCCTGGTAGGCGACGGCGGCGCCGAACGTCGCGGGGTGCTTCATCGTCAACATCGAGGCGCACCATCCGCCGCGGGAGTACCCCCACGTCGCCCACGACCCGCGCCCGGGCGCGACGGCGAAGGTGTGTTTCACCCACGTCGGCAGCGTCGAGGCGAGCCACGTCTCGGTCTGCAGGCCGTGCGGGTTGTCGATGCACTCGGTGTCGTCGTCGGGGGTGCGGTTGAGCTGCGGCACGACGACGATGGGCGCGGCGATGCGGCGGTCGCTGACGGCCTTGTCGAGGCGCGCGTAGAAGTGGTCGAGCTTGCTGTACGACTCGGGGCTGCCCGGCAGCCCGTGCATCGCGACGATGACGGGGTGACGCGTCGCGGAGTGCGGGTCGTACCCCACGGGCAGCTGGACGTACACCTTGCGCGACGCGGTCGGGCGCCCGTCCGCGTTCTTCGGGCCCGGGATCTCGTACTTCTGCAGGCGCTGACCCGGCTGCGGCAGCGCGGGCAGGGCCTGCGGCGTCGTCGGCGCCGTCGGGGTGGCGCTCGCCGAGGGGGCCTGCTGATCGAGGGCCGGCGCCGGCGTCGGCGCGCCGTAGTGACGCGGTGTGTCCTCGGGCGAGTCGCCGAGCAGGTCACCCCAACTCGTGTAGAACGCGTACTCGTTGTTGAACAGGGCACCGACGAGCGCGAGCACGAGCGTCGTGAACAGTGCCGTCAGGCCGAGGCGCGACAGCGCCTGCATCCACGGCTTGCGCCCCCACGAGCGTCCCCGGACGATGACGAGGAGAACGAGCGCCGCGGCACAGCCGAGCACGATCGGTAGCCACGTCCCGTTCAACCCCATGGAGGAAGGGTAAGGACTCATCCGGGGAATTGCCCGTGAGCCACGCTGGGAGAACGCTCCGAATCGTGGTGTGCGTCACCTCGAGGGCGTCGACGCTCGATCGGGTGGGACGTCGGTTTCGCCCTCGGAGGTGGGGGTCGCGTCGGCGCCGCCCTCGGACGTGGCGGGCGCCGCGGTGATCCACCACGGCGTCGTCGTGCCGGGGCCGTCGCCGTACTGGGCGTCGAGTTCGGCGTCGGCGCGGCGGGCGCTCGCGCGGTCGGCGCGCATCCACTCGATGAAGACGGCTGCGAGCAGGGGCAGCCCGACACTTTCGGCGACGGCGAGCAGCGCTCCGCCGGCGAACTTCTGATCGAGCGAGGCGGACATGTCGCCGCGGTAGGTGGCGGCGGACGCGGCGAAGCCGGGGAAGTGCGGCATGAGCAGGTCGTGATGCGTCATGACGAGGATGCCGGGGATCGCGTCGAACAGGCCGTCGACGCAGGCGAGCAGGACGCGCACGCCGGGGCCGGCCCACGAGGGCAGCAGATCACCGGCGAGCAGGGGCAGCACGACGGTGACCCCGACGACCAGCAGGTGCACGGTGAGCACGATGCGCATCGGCGTGGAGTCGAGCGCGGCCTGGCCGTAGGGCGTGAAGAAGACGACGATGACGCTCACCATCGCGAGGATCGAGCTGACGAACGGGTACATGAGCGCCCGTCCGAGGCGGCCGCCGAGCATCCGACGCAGCGCCGTCGACCCCGTCGCGCCCTCGATGACGTCGACGGGGCGCGCGAGCGCGAAGCCGGTCGGGATGACGGCGACGAGCAGCGCGACCTGCAGCGCGAACACCCACATGAGTCGCGTCGACCACACCTCAACGGGGCCGCACAGCGTGTAGGCGAGGCCGCCGGCACCGAACGTCAGGAACCACGCGAGCCACGAGACGTTCGCTCGTCCGCGTCGGCGTGCGCGGATCCAGGCGGCGACGTAGCCGATCGTCACGACTGCGACGAAGAGGGTGCCCCATGAGCCCGGTCGCCAGTCGGTCAGCCATGACGAGGCATGAAGTTCGTTCACAGCGGGCATTGTGCGCGCGTCGGCTGGGAGGGCGGTGAACTCGCCTCGGCGGCGGTTTCGAACGCGCTCGCGTCTCCTCGGGATCGGGCAACTGCGCACTGCGGCCACGACGCACACGGCTGGGCCCGCATTCGGACGGGTACGGCGAAGGCCCCCATCGGCGAACCGATGAGGGCCTTGCTGACGCTGGTCGGGGTGACAGGATTTGAACTGTTCACTCGACAGATTTGCGCTTAGCTCTGATCTGCACCGTAGGCGTCTGACCTGCGGCGCTGTACACGCTAACGCGTGAGAGTCATGGGCACAAGAGGACACGGCGAACCACAAATTATGCCCGGGTTATGTCCAAATGTGTCCGCGGGCGGCCGCTGATGGCACGGGCCAAGGGCGACTTCGGGACGATCCGCAAGCGGTCGAACGGCCACTTCCAGGCCTACTACATGTTTCCTGATCATGCTTTCCATCGTGCGCCGTCGACGTTCCAGACCAAGGCGGACGCCGAGGGCTGGCTGGCTGCCGAGCGGCGGCTCATCCAGAACGACGAGTGGTCGCCGGCGAAGTCTCGACGGGCGAAGGTGAAGCGCACGACCGAGGCGTTCGCGCCGTACGCCGAGACCTGGCTCGAGCAGCGCGACATCAAGACCCGCACTCGAGCGCTGTACCGCAGCCAGCTCGACCGCTTCCTCCTGCCCGCTTTCGGCGAGATGTCCCTTCGGGACATCTCGCCCGCTGTCGTCCGCACCTGGCACAGCGGACTGGACCCCAAACACCCGACCCAGCGCGCGCATGTGTACTCCCTGTTGCGCACGATCCTCAACGAAGCGGTGCGCGACGACATCCTCGCGCGGAACCCGTGCAACATCCGAAGCGCCGGCGTCACGAAACGGCAGATCACGATCGACCCCGCCACTCCTGCGGAGATCAAGGCGCTCATGGCTGAGATGCCGCAGCGGTATCACGCGTTCGTTCTCGTCGCCGCGTGGTGTGGACTTCGGTTCGGCGAACTGTCCGAGTTGCGGCGCAGAGATATCGACCTCGCGAGCGGCGTAATCCATGTGCGTCGCGCAGTCGTCTGGGACGGCGGGGAGCCGATCGTCGGGCCGCCGAAGAACGGCCTTGGACGGAGCGTGACGATGCCGCCGCACATGGTTGAGCTCGTCGCTGCGCACATCGAGCAGTTTGCTGCGCGAGGGCCGGACGGTCTGCTGTTCCACGCGATCAAGGACCCCAATCGTCAGGTGGGCTCGAACACCGTTCGCCGCCACTGGATCAAGGCACGCAACGCTGTGGGCCGGTCGACCATGCGAGTCCATGACCTTCGGCACACCGGAGCCGTCCTGGCTGCGATGGCGGGCGCGACGGGCAAGGAGACCCAAGACCGTCTTGGTCACCTCAGCGCGGATGCAGCCAGCCGGTACCAGCACGTGGCGCGCGGGCGGGACGCCGAAATCGCGAAGAAGCTGTCGGAACTGGCTGGATACTGAGCCAGTCGGCGAGGCCGTCTCACGTGGCTCGTCTCACACGCGGCGAAATGACGCGGCTTGTGATTCAGGCGCGCGGGTCGCTGTGCCGCTTCGCACCTCGGAGTCCGTCAACCGGGAAGAACCCGTACCTGCCGTGCTCCTTGGCCGTGAAGACGATCTCTACCGTCTGGTCGTCCAGCGGCTCGGTCGGGTCGGTGTTCTCCATGACGATGACCTGACCTGTCGCCTGCCGCTGGATATCGCGATAGAACCCATCGACCACGTGTCGAGGCGGCTCGCCGTCGGCCAAAGGGTCTTGGTCCGGTGGCCGGTAGGTCAGCACCGGCGTGTCAAGCACCACGAAACCTGGGTGCGGAATTTCCCGGTCGGTGCAGTACTTCGCCAGGCTCAGCGTGAACGCAGCGTGAAGGATGGCACGAACGCCCTTACCGTGTGACGATCTCAGCTGGTCTCCTGCCACGACATCCTGCGACGACGCGTCGTAGCGCACATCGTTCGGCGTGGGGAATCCCCACGCTGCGAGGCGCTTTGCCAACTCGGCCGAGAACTCGCGCTGGGCCCGCAGGCTCACGCTCGCCGCAACAGCAGCCGTCTCAGCGGTGGACTCGTCCACGACGATGCGCTTCATCTTCTCAAGCGCCTCCACCTGGTCATACAGGCTCAAGAACCGCTCGATGGATGCCCGCTTGCCGACGAGATCCTTGAGCTCGCTGTTGTCCGAGGCCAGCGACTCCTCGAGTTCGACCAGGCTCGCCTCGAGTTCCTTGCGCGACGCGTCCGACCGCCTGGCGAGTTGTCGGAGTTCCTGACGCCGGTCGTTAACATCGGCAATTGTGGCTTGAAGGTCGTCAGCAAGTACACGAGTGCGGCGGGCCTGCTCATCGACCGCGGCACCGAAGCTAGTCGTGTCTCCCTCACAAGCGGTGTTCTTATGTTGGTTCGCGGGCTCGGCACCGCAGAAGACGCAGGTACCGGCCGTGAAGTAGCCGAGCAGCATGCCGGTCTCTCGCACCGTGGCGAGGCGGGCGAGGTCAGAGGCGTACCGCTCACTCAGGATGTCGAATCGGTTCTTGAGCGCGTTCGCGTCGCCCCACTCTGCCTCGTATGCGGCAAACTGCCTCTGCTGGTCACCAAGCTGTTTCGTCACGGTGGCACGGCGCTCAACCAGTTGGCTAACGGAGCCGCTCTGCTGGTCAATCGAGACGTTGAGCCTGGCTAGCTGGTCGCGCAGGTCAGAGGCCACAGGCGTATCGGATAGTTGCGCCTCAAGCTCACGGAGTAGCCGGTCAACAACGTCGACTTTGGCGTTGCTGAGCTTCGCCAACTCAGACTTCGACTCAACCGGAATCAGACTTGAGTCATCCTCGTCCTGAAGGAATACCTTCAGGACGGACATCTCCTTCGTCTTCGTAACGTAACTGCCGGTCAGCGCTGGCGGCACTTCGGCTTGCATCTGAGTCTCATCAACTACGCACAGGTGGGCGACGTTGCGAAAACTCAGGCTGTCCGTCTCGTTCCGCGCATTCTTGCGAACCTTGCGCCCGTCCAGCCCGATAGCGTTCAGCAGGTACCGAGAGACGTTTCCTAGCGCAACCGGGTTGTGCTTCGCCGCCAACGTGTCGTCTGGAACACCGAGCGGACCCTCGCGCACATCTGAGTAATAAACGCCGAAGTTGCCGCCGTCGACCGACCGGCTCAGGGTGACTACGGTCGTGTCCGGCAACTCAAGCCCAAGCAGCACCGTCGAGTAGTCCTCGCGTTCGGGAATCTCCTTTAGCGCGTTCGCGCCCAGCATGAAGTCGATGGCGTCGACGATGAACGACTTGCCGGTGTCCGACGGGCCACGCACGAGCGTCACTGCCGGGCCGAACGCGACGCTCGCGGGCTCTACGTTCTTACCGATGAAGGTCAGGTGAAGGAGTCTCAGCTGGAGCATTGTCAGTACAACTCTTCCTCGGCAACCCGCGTGAACTCTTCCGACCAGTGCTTCGCGACCGACGACAGCGCCGATCGGAGCGACTGCTCGTCAAGCGTGGCGAAATGGGCGACGACCCAAGCGGCGCGGGAGTGCAGCTGGCTCGCGTACTCCGTCTCCAGCAGGTTGGTGAATCCGTCCGCTGACTCGCTGGCCCAGAACTCGATACCGCCGTCACCCACGCCAGCCTGCGCGAGCCCGGCCCGAACCATGACCTCCAAGCCCGCCTCGATCGCCTCACGCTTGATGCCGAGTTCGCCGGCACGAATTGGGACGGCCGGATGAAGGCTTTCCGGACCCCCAAGATCGGCACTGTGCAGCAAGGAGTGGTCGAGAAGAACAAGCTGATTCAGGTCCAAGTGCTGCGGGAAGGCCTCCTGTAGCAACATCAGCACCCGCAGGCCGACATCGAGAGGGCTGTTGAGCGGCTTCACGACTGCTCCTTTGGGGTCCAGGTCAGGCGTTCGTCGTTGGCTAACTGGTGGCAGATGCCTCTCCGGGCCTGCGGAGCAGCCCACGACACCAAGGGATGCGAGCTCAAGTCGACCACCGTCGAGTGCTCAAGCACCGCCGTCAGACGCTTCATGCGCGAGTCGTGCTGCGCCGCGGCAGTCTCAATCACGCCGTCATAAACGTCATCCTGAAGTCTCTCGAAGGTGCCGTCGGGCACCGCGTCGCGCGCGTCCATCCGAACGGACTCGGCGGCGTAGAACGAATACCTCTGCCGTTTGAAATGCTCGCCGAATGTCGGGTGCCCCCCGAAGTTGTTCGCGTTGGAGAGGTCATCCGCGCAGCCCTCGGCATAGACCTTGCGCAACTCCGAGATGTAGGTGACTTCATGCTCTCCGAACTCATCTGGCGGCTCAGGGAACGGCGAGGGCGCCGGCAGGTGGGCACCGCCAAAGCGCGCCACGTAGTGCGGGGTCTTCTTGTGCGTGTCAAGGGCCTCGTGCAGTTCCACCGACCTAAACATCGAGAAGTCGGTCTCCTGCGCCAGGCCACGCACTCGGCCCAACGTCTCCGCGTCGATGCCCTTCACCAAGGACCGGCCGTCCGCCACTGCTTCGAGAAACCTCTTTCGCAGTTTCGACGGCTTGCTTAGCAACCGGTTCAGCGTGGTGCTGCAACCCTTCGGCGCGAGAAACCTGTATGTGTCGGGCATGACGTAGTCGCTGGCGACCACATGCAGGAAGACCTTGAGGATTTCCGGCCACGCGTCTGAGGGCCCAATCGGACCGGCGTAGTGCTTGCCTTGGAAGCAGTCCCACGGCCCTTCCAACTGTTGGTCGGACTTGAACCCGGCGACATCAATGCCTTCGTCGCCACCGCCGCCGAGCCGCTTGACCTGGACGTAGGTCTCGTCTAGGCCGAGGGCCCATTCCTTGATGAACTCCTCCCACTCGCCGCTGGAGTAGAAGAAGATGCGATGAGCAGGCGGAACCGGCGGTCCAGCGAGAATGAGCGGTGGGCAGGCTGCGGGCTCGGGTAGATCTGAGAGGACCACCCCTGCAGGCGAAGCCGACACCCCGTAGCACCCTTTCGTGTCATCAACCGTTGTCGGTTCAGCACTTTAGAGGAACGCGTGCCGCCGCGCGGGATGTTCGCGCCGATCGCCGCGCCCGACCGCAAGCTCGCGATCCTTTGTGGTCGCGTTTATCTGGGCGGTAGGACGTGTCCTAGGCCGATTCACGGCGTCCGGCCGCCTCAGCTACGCGGTCGGAACCAGAACCATGAGGCGATCCACGTCGGCAGGGTCAACCCGCAGAACACGTGGCCCGCTGCGGTAGGCGGGCAACTCCCCGACAGCGATTCGCTTGCGGAGGGTGCGGATGCTGAGGCCGGTCCGCTCGGCAGCGTCGGCGAGGGATTCGAACTGGCGGCGGGGCTTGAGAGTGTTCGTCATACGTTCCCGAAGGTCAGATCGCGCCGCTGGCGGTCAGACACGGGAACGAAGATCATGGAGTGGACTTGGACCGCCAGGAGGACACATGACGGGCCGCGCAAAATTGAGCCCGGTGCTCACGCCATGGCGGGCAGCCGTATCCCGTGCGAACAAGGTCGCCGCAGCGCGCGTCTACATCGCCGCCAGCGCGAAGAGCGGGCAATCGGTGCCCGACTGGATCAGGCGGATTGCTGACGGTCAGGAGTACTAGCCGCGCAGCTGTTCCTCCAAAGCCGTTGCTACTGCTTCGAACTCGGCCAGCGCGGCCATGAGGTCTTCGACAATCTCGCGAGCGATGATGTCCGGCGACGGCAGGTTGTCGAGGTCTTCGAGTGAGTCGTCCTTCAGCCAGGTGATGTCGAGGTTGGCCTTGTCGCGGGCGACGATCTCGTCGTACGTGAATGGCTTCCAGCGCTCGGACTCGACGCGCTCAGCCGCCGTGTACGCCTCAACGAACTCCTCGAGGTCCGCACGGCGCAGCGGGTTCTGCTTCAGTGTGAAGTGCTTGTTGGTGCGCAGGTCGTAGACCCAGAGCCGCTCAGTCCACGGTTGCCCGGGGCGGGCGACCTTCTTGTCGAAGAAGAGCACGTTGGCCTTCACGCCCTGGGCGTAGAAGATCCCGGTCGGTAGCCGCAGCATCGTGTGCAGGTCGAAGTCGGCGAGCAGCTTGCGGCGGATCGTCTCGCCGGCGCCACCCTCGAAGAGCACGTTGTCAGGCAGCACCACCGCCGCGCGTCCGTTTGTGTCGAGGATCGTCGCGATGTGCTGGACGAAGTTGAGCTGCTTGTTGCTCGTGGTCGCGACGAAGTCCTGACGTTCGATCTCGCGATCCTCCCGGACCTCTCGGCCGTCGGCGCCGACCATCGTCACCGATGACTTGCGACCGAACGGCGGGTTGGAGAGCACGACCGACCAGCGTCGGCCCGGGTCGGCGATGAGTGAGTCGCGCACCTCGATCAGTGAGTCACCGTTCGAAGCGCCCATGCCATGGAGCAGGAGGTTCATCGCGGCCAATCGTGCTGTGCCGTCGACGAGTTCGTATCCCGAGGCGAACCCGTCGCGCAGGTGGTCGCGCTGCCTCGGTGTCATCGACTCGGCGCCGCGCGCAGCGTGGTCATGAGCCACCAGGAGGAAACCGCCGGTGCCGCACGCCGGGTCGACGACCGTGTCGGCGACGGTGGGCCGGATGACGTCGACGATCGCCTGGATCAGAGCCCGAGGGGTGAAGTACTGACCAGCCCCGGACCCCTTGTCCGACGCACCCTTGGACAGCAGTTCCTCGTACGCGTCGCCCTTGATGTCGGTGCCAGACTGCGACCAGTTCTCCTTGTCGATCAGGTCGACGACGAGCCTGCGCAGCTTCGCTGGGTCCTGGATGCGGTTCTGCGCCTTGCGGAAGATCGTGCCGATGACACCGTCCTCGCGGGCGAGGCCGACGAGGATGCGGGTGTACTCGAACTCGAGCTGGTCACCTTGGGCGTCGAGCAGCTTCTGCCACGAGTACTCCTCGGGCACGATCTGCTCCGGCCGCAGCTTCCGGGTGGCCCGCTCGTGCGCCATCTTTAGGAACAGAAGGTACGTCAGTTGCTCGGTGTATTCGATGACGCCGACGCCGTCGTCGCGCAGGACGTCGCAGTATGACCAGAGCTTGTCGACCAAGCGGCGCGAGTCAGTCATTGCTCTACTCCAGGAGGCGGACCTTCGGTGCGTCGGTGTAGATGCCGTCGCCGGCCAGCAGTGGCAGATCATATGAAATCGCCGTGGCTGCGACCCACGCATCGCCCATGTGTTGCTTGTCGGCGAGCGGATGGCCGCTGCACTTGCACGCGTCGCGCAAGGTCGCGAACGCGAGGACGGTTTCCGGCGTGACAGGCAGAGTCGGCGTCCTGCCGAAGTTGGCGTGGAGGTCGGCGATCTTGGCCGGACCCCAGCCTCGGGAGAGGGCGCCGAATCGTCTTTCCTGTCCGCAGCCGGTGCCGTTGTGCCCCACTTATGCCCGCGAGGGGCAAAGCAAAACCGGCCCTGACTGCGTTTCCGCAGGTCAGAGCCGGTTTTCTATCTGGTCGGGGTGACAGGATTTGAACCTGCGACCTCGTCGTCCCGAACGACGCGCGCTACCAAGCTGCGCCACACCCCGCGACTGTCGTCATTGTCGCCACCGAACACGTTCGGCAGCGACACCACACTGTACATGGGCGAATCGGAGCACGCGAATCCGCCATAGGCTACGGTGACGTAACCGGCATCACATCCAGATCGGCTCCCGCACCCGAGGTGATTCACGATGACCGCACAACTGCAGTCGCCGCACACGTCCCGCGTCGACACGGGCCCCACCGAAGTGGGTGAACGCCTCCTGCGCAGCGCCGAGATCAAGAGCTTCGACCCGCTCGTCGCCATCGACTGGGACGCGCCCCTGGACGCCGAAAAGCACGGCTTCTCGCCCGAGTGGAGCTCGCTGTTCGGCACCGACTACTGGAACGAGCTCACGCCCGAACAACAGGTGCGCCTCACGCGTCACGAGGCCGCCTCCGTCATGAGCATGGGCATCTGGTTCGAGATGGTGCTCCAGCAAATGATGCTGCGCGACCAGTTCCTCGGCCGCTACCACGACGCCGAGTTCCAGTGGACCCTCACCGAGATCGCCGACGAGTGCCGTCACTCGATCATGTTCGCGCGCGCCTCCGAGCGCATCACCGGCACCAGCTACTACCCACCCGCCCACGTGCAGCACCTCTCGCGCCTGCTCAGCCAGGTCGCGGGCGGCGAGTGGGCGTACGGCTCGATCCTCGTCGCCGAGGAGATCCTCGACGTCCTGCAGCGCGGCGTCATGGCCGACGAGCGCGTGCTGCCGCTCGTGCGCAAGGTCAACGAGATCCACGTGCTCGAGGAATCGCGCCATATGCACTTCGCACGCGAGGAGATGCGTGCGTCCCTGGCCAACGCGAGCGCCGCCCGACGTCGCGCGTCCGGCAACCTCATCGCCACCGTCGCGTACTTCATCGTCCGCTCCCTCATCAGCCCGCAGGCCTACGCCGACGCCGGCCTCGACCCGGCCCGCGCCGTCCGCGAAGCCAAGGCCAACACGCACTTCCACTCGATGCTGCGCTCGTCGTGCACCCACCTCGTCGACTTCCTCGACGAGTGCGGCCTCCTCACGCCGCGCGCCGTGCGCATCTACCAGCGCATCCACGTCATCTGAGGCGCCGTGCCCTTCGCCATCACGAACAGTTGCTGCACCGATGCCGCCTGCGTGCGCGTCTGCCCGGTCGGTTGCATCCACCCAGCGCCCGGTGAGCCGGGTTTCGGCACGAGCGAGATCCTTCACATCGACCCCGCCTCGTGCATCGACTGCGGGGCCTGCGCAGACGCCTGCCCGGTCGGTGCGATCTTCCCGGTCGACCGCCTCGGCGCGCACGACGCGATCTACGCCGACATCAATGCTGGCTACTACTCGGGTCCAAGCGGTTCCTCCGGCTCCGACGAGGCGCGCCCCGACCCGAGCGGCGCTGCTGCTCCGCAGCGACGTCACATCGCCGACGACCTCGACGTCGCCGTCGTCGGTACCGGCCCCGCCGGCATGTACACGGTCAACGAACTGCTCGCGCGCACCGAAGCGCGCATCACCCTCATCGACGAGCACCTCACGCCCGGCGGTCTCGTACGCAGCGGCGTCGCGCCGGACCACCCCCACACGAAGCAGATCGAGCGCGCCTTCGCCCTCGCGCTGCGCCACCCGCGCGTCGAATTCGTCGGCGGCGTTCGCCTCGGGCGCGACGTGACGCTCGCGGAACTCGGCGAGCAGTTCGCTGCCGTGTTCCTCGCCACGGGGGCGGGCGCCGCGCGCCGACTCGGCATCGACGGCGAGGACGCACCACGCGTCACGAGCGCGCTCGACGTCGTCCGGTGGAGCGGCGGCGTGCCGGGCTTCGACGCTTCACCGCTGGCGGAGGCGAACCTCGGCCGCGCGGTCGTCGTCGGCACCGGCAACGTCGGGCTCGACCTCGCGCGCCTGCTCACGCTCTCCCCCGACGAACTGGGCCGCACCGACGTCGCCGACCGCACCCTCGACTGGCTGCGCGTCCACCGGCTCGACGACGTCGTCCTGCTCGGACGCGGCGACGCGGCCCACGCGGCGTACACCGAAGCCGAGTTCCGAGCCCTGGACCGCATCCCCGGCCTCACAGTGCGCCTGGTCGACGCCGACGAACCGACTCCCTCGTTCGAACCACACGCCGGCGCACGGATCACCGTCGTGTTCGGCTCCCGCATCGAACAATTCGTCGACCACGGGGGGCACGTCGGCGTACGCGTGGAGCGCGTTGACGGTCCGGCGCAACTCGACGCGGACGTCGTCATCACGTCGCTCGGCTACGACGTGGACGCCGTGGGAGCGACGACGCTCGGGCTCCCTCACGACCCAGCCACCGGCGCCTACCGCCACGAGGGCGGGCGCGTGGTGACCACCGGTGCCGTGCGTGACGGCGCGGGCATCTACGTCACAGGCTGGGCGAAACGTGGAGCGCGCGGCGGCATCGGCGCGAACCGGCTGTGCGCCGCCGCAACCGTCCAGACGTTCGTCGACGACGTGGCGGGCGGCGTCATCGTCTCGCCGAAGCGCACCCGGGACACCCTGCGCGATGCGTTGCGCCTCAAGGGCATCTCGACGACCGACGCCCGCGGCGCCCGCGCCATCGACCGCGCCGAGCGCTCACGCGGTGAGGCCGCCGACCGTCCGCGCGTGAAGTTCGTGACGACCGACGAGCTCGCTCGCACGGCGGCCCGCGGGCGTCGCCTCAGCGTCCGCGGCCGTAGCGCTCGCGGGTGAACGACGCGAGGTCGCCCGCCAGACGCTCGAGCGTCGCTGCAGCGTGATGCCCGCGTTGCCACGCGGCGTGCAGACGCACCGTCAGGGCCCGCCCGTCGTCGTCATGGATGGCCAGTGGCACGAGCCCGAAGCGCGGGTCGTCGGTGAGCACGCAGACGCCGCGCGCGGATGCCGCGACGGCCTGCGCAACGACGGGTGAACCGAACTGCGCCGTCGGCTCCACGCCGAGCCCGGCTGCGTTCATCGAGGCGTCGAAGATGCGCCGCGCGTGGAAGCTGCGCTCGAGGAGCAACAGGTCGGCCTCGGCCAACTCCGTGAGGTCGACGCCTTCGCGAGAAGCCCACGGATGCGTCGGCGCCACGTACGCCCACAACCCCAGCTCGGCGACGATGCTCGAGGCGAAGTCCCGCGGCGGCGCGACAGGTGCGACGACGAGATCGGCCCCGCGTCGCAGTGTTTGGTAGATGCCGTCAACCTGCGCCTCGTCGATGCGTGGCAACGGCGCGTCCGCGCCCCACGTCGCCACCCACGGCGCCAGGACGTCATCACGTGTCGTGCCCGGCGCGACAAGGCGCACGTGCTGCAACCGACCGGCCGCCACTCCCCTGGCGGCAGTGCTGACGTCCTCCGCCTGCCGCAGGAGTCGGCGCGCCACGGGCAGCACGTCGCGCCCCGCGGAGGTGAGGCGCAGACGCCCGTCCTCGCGGTCGAAGAGCCGGATCTTCAGCTGCCGTTCGAGCTGTTGGATCTGCCGCGTCACGGCAGGCTGACCGACCCCCAGACGCTCCGCGCCGGCCGTCACCGTGCCGGCGTCGGCCACCTCGACGAAGCAACGCACCGCGCGCAGTTCCATGCCTTCACCTCACGCCGACGAACCCCTCGCAGGGTCATTCCAGATTGGAATGCCAATCATCGAAAACTGATATTGGACAGCATAGGTGCGAGCGGCGAGAGTTGGCCTCAGACCCTTGTGTCCACCACCGCGCACGACGGCGGTGGCACCAACCTTCGAGAGGAAGCCGACGATGACCACGTCCTCGCAGATCCCCCAGGAGCGCAAGCTCGTCACCTCGATCCCCGGCCCGAAGAGCCAGGAGCTGCACCAGCGCACGAAGGCTGCAGTCTCCGCGGGCGTCGGCATCGGCCTGCCGGTGTACGTCGAGCGCGCGGGCGGCGGCATCCTCGTCGACGTCGACGGCAACCAGCTCATCGACTTCGGCTCCGGCATCGCCGTCACGAGCGTCGGCAACTCGGCCCCGAAGGTCGTCGAGAAGGCCAAGAACCAGCTCGACGACTTCACGCACACCTGCTTCATGGTGACGCCGTACGAGGAGTACACGGCCGTCTGCGAGAAGCTCAACGAACTCACCCCCGGCGACCACGAGAAGCGTTCGACGCTGTTCAACTCGGGCGCCGAGGCCGTCGAGAACGCCATCAAGATCGCACGCCACCACACCGGGCGCACCGCCGTCGTCGCGTTCGACCACGCCTACCACGGCCGCACCAACCTGACGATGGCGCTCACGGCCAAGAACATGCCGTACAAGCAGGGCTTCGGCCCGTTCGCCTCGGACGTCTACCGCATGCCCATGGCCTACCCCTTCCGTTGGCCCGGCAACCCCGAGACGATCGTCGAGGACGCCTTCGAGGCATTCACCTCCGCCGTCCACGCTCAGGTCGGCGAGCAGAACGTCGCAGCCGTCATCATCGAGCCCATCCAGGGTGAGGGTGGCTTCATCGTGCCGCCCACCGGCTGGCTCGCGAAGATCGCCGAATGGTGCCGCGAGAACGGCATCGTCTTCATCGCCGACGAGGTGCAGAGCGGCTTCTGCCGCACCGGCGACTGGTTCGCGTGCGAGGCCGAGGGCGTCGTCCCCGACCTCATCACGACGGCCAAGGGCATCGCGGGCGGTCTGCCGCTCGCTGCCGTGACGGGCCGCGCCGAGATCATGGACGCCGTCCACGCCAGCGGCCTCGGTGGTACGTACGGCGGTAACCCCGTCGCCTGCGCCGGTGCGCTCGGCGCCATCGAGACCATGCAGAGCGAGAACCTGCCGGCGCGCGCCAAGGAGATCGAGAAGATCTTCCGCGAGCGCCTCGGCGAGATCGCGAAGAAGCACGACGTCATCGGCGACATCCGTGGCCGCGGCGCCATGATGGCCGTCGAGATCGTCAAGCCGGGCACGAAGGAGCCCGACGCCGACCTCACGAAGAAGGTCGCAGGCCTGTCGAACAGCGAGGGCGTCGTCACCCTGACAGCCGGCACGTACGGCAACGTCCTGCGCTTCCTTCCGCCGCTCGTCATCGACGACGCGCTGCTCGGCGAGGGCCTCGACATCATCGCGGCCTCGTTCGACTCCGCTCTCTCCTGACCCTTTTGTCGGACCTGCCCACTAGCGTGAAGGGCACGTCCGACCTCGTTCTTCGCTCCAGACAAGGAGATTCGTTCCATGGTTGATGTCAAGAAGCTCATCGGCTCGGTTCCCACCGGCCTGTTCATCGGTGGCGAGTGGCGTGACGCCGAGGGTGGCAAGACCCTCGAGGTCACGAACCCCGCCACGGGCGAGGTGCTCGCGAAGGTGGCCGACGCGTCGCCCGCCGACGGTGACGCCGCCCTCACCGCGGCCGCCGAGGCGCAGGCCGAGTGGGCCGCCACCCCGGCCCGCGACCGTTCGGAGTTGCTGCGCAAGGCGTTCGAGCTCATCACCGAGCGCGCCGACGACTTCGCCGCGCTCATGACCCTCGAGATGGGCAAGCCCTTCGCCGAGGCCAAGGGTGAGGTGACGTACGGCTCCGAGTTCTTCCGCTGGTTCGCCGAGGAGGCCGTGCGCATCTCGGGCACGTACATGCCCGCGCCGAACGGTGCCTCGCGCCTGCTCACGATGAAGCAGCCCGTCGGCCCGTGCATCATGGTGACGCCGTGGAACTTCCCGCTCGCCATGGGTACGCGCAAGATCGGCCCGGCCCTCGCGGCCGGCTGCACCATGGTCATCAAGCCCGCTTCGGAGACGCCCCTGACGATGCTCGCGCTCGCTGCGCTGCTCGAGGAGGTCGGTGTGCCGAAGGGCGTCGTCAACGTCATCACGACCACCGACTCCGGTGGCGTCATGGAGCCGCTCATCCGTGACCCGCGTGCCCGCAAGCTGACGTTCACCGGCTCCACCGGTGTCGGCCGCAAGCTCGTCGAGCAGAGCGCCGAGCAGCTGCTGCGCGTTTCGATGGAGCTGGGTGGCAACGCGCCGTTCATCGTCTTCGACGACGCCGACCTCGACGCCGCCGTCGAAGGCGCCATGGCCGCCAAGATGCGCAACATCGGTGAGGCCTGCACCGCGGCCAACCGCATCTACGTGCACGCCGATGTGGCCGAGGAGTTCGGCGACAAGTTCTCCGCCAAGATGAAGGCGATGACGGTCGGCAACGGCATGGACGAGGGCGTCACCGTCGGTCCGCTCATCACCGAGAAGGCCGTCAAGAACGTCAAGCGCCTCATCGAGTCGGCCGTCGGCGACGGCGCGACGAAGGTGTGCGGCGACGACGAGGTGCCCGCCGGCGGTCACTTCGTCGCCCCGACGGTGCTCACGGACGTCTCGCCGACGTCGGACATCGTGCGTGAGGAGATCTTCGGCCCGGTGGCCGCGATCCAGACGTTCACCGACGAGGACGACGTCATCAAGCGCGCCAACGACACCGAGTACGGCCTCGCGGCGTACTTCTTCACCACCGACTTCTCTCGCGCCATGCGCGTGTCCGAGAAGCTCGAGTACGGCTTGGTCGGCGTCAACGCGGGCGTCATCTCCAACGCGGCCGCACCGTTCGGTGGCGTCAAGGCATCCGGCTTCGGTCGCGAGGGTGGCTTCGACGGCATCGACGAGTACCTCGAGACGAAGTACGTGGGAATGACGATCTGATGTCGGACGCCATCTACAAGGTCACGAACCCGCTGACGGGTGAGGTCGAGGAGACCTTCCCGACGGCGAGTGACGAGCAGGTCAAGGCCGCGCTCGAGGCTGCGTACGAGGCGCGTGCGTCCTGGCGTGCCACCCCGCTCGAGGAGAAGGTCGCGGTGATGAACCGCGTCGCGGACCTCTACGACGCACGCCAGGACGAGCTGGCCCGCATCATCGGCGTCGAGATGGGCAAGCCCTCCTCGCACGCGACGGGTGAGGTGTGGCTGGCCGGTGACATCCACCGGTTCAACGCGAAGCACGCTGCCGAGGCCCTGGCCGACGTCGAGCTCGACCTGGGCGAGCGGGACGGGCGCGCGTTCATGCGCAAGGAGCCCATCGGCGTCATCGTCGGCGTCATGCCGTGGAACTACCCGTACTACCAGGTGGCTCGCTTCGCGGCGCCGAACCTGTTGTTGGGCAACACGATTCTGCTCAAGCACGCGCCGCAGTGCCCGCGTTCCGCGGCCGTCATCGAGGAAATCTATCGCGAGGCCGGCGTGCCGGAGGGTGTCTACACCAACCTGTACGCGACGAACGAGCAAATCGCCTCGCTCATCGAGGACCCGCGTGTGCAGGGTGTTTCGCTCACCGGTTCCGAGCGGGCCGGTTCGGCCGTCGGCGAGAACGCCGGGCGCAACCTCAAGAAGGCCGTGCTCGAACTCGGCGGCTCCGACCCGTTCATCGTGCTGCCGGACGCCGACCTGGAGAAGGCCGTTGCGGACGGCGTTTCCGGGCGCTTCGAGAACTCGGGGCAGGCGTGCAACGCGGCGAAGCGGTTCATCGTCATCGGCGACGAGGCGTACGACTCGTTCGTGTCGCGTTTCTCGGAGGCCGTCGAGGCGCTCGTCATGGGCGACCCGGCGGACGAGAAGACCGACGCGGGCCCGCTCGTCAACGAGGACGCGGCCCAGGA
Source organism: Dermacoccus sp. 147Ba (assembly GCF_004151355.1). Taxonomy (NCBI): domain Bacteria; kingdom Bacillati; phylum Actinomycetota; class Actinomycetes; order Micrococcales; family Dermacoccaceae; genus Dermacoccus; species Dermacoccus sp. 147Ba. Next base: position 31,749 of record NZ_SEHL01000005.1, on the reverse strand, counting down.
CATCCAGTCGCAGATCGACGACGCCGTGCAGGCGGGCGCTCGTGTCATCACCGGTGGCACGCGGCCCGACCACGCGGGTTCGTTCGTCACGCCGACGGTCCTCACGGACGTCACGCCCGAGATGCGCGCGTGGTCGGAGGAGATCTTCGGCCCGGTCGCCGTCGTCTACAAGGCGAAGGACGAGGCCGACGCGGTACGCATTGCGAACGACACTCTGTTCGGGTTGGGCGCCTCGGTGCACTCGGCGTCGGTCGACGCCGCGATGCGCGTGGCCGACCAGCTCGAGTCGGGCATGGTGTCGATCAACGAGCCGCCCGGCTCGTCATCCGAGTTGCCGTTCGGCGGGGTGAAGCGCTCGGGCTTCGGGCGCGAGCTCGGCACGTACGGGTTCGAGGAGTTCAGCAACCACCGGATGATCCGCATCGCCGGCGACAAGGCGGCCGCCTCGTCCGAGTGACGCCGCCTCCCCCGTCGCGCGAGATATCGCGCGATCGGGGAAAGTCGACAACGAAACGTCCCCACAGGCGCGACATCTCGCGCACGTGGGGACGTTTCGTTTCGGTGCGGTGCGATGGTCGCCCTCGCGGTGCCGGCAACCGTTGGGCAGAGTTTCCTGCGAACGGTTGGGCCGAGGCAACCACTACCCAACCGCAGGGAAGTCTGCCCAGCGACGACGAGCGACTCCCGTCAGCGGGCGCCGACCGTCGCCATCTCGGCCGGCTCGTCGGCCGTCACACTCGGCTGCGCCGAGGCGGCCCCTACCCAATCGCAGGAAAGCCTGCCCAGCGCCAACGTCAGCACCAACGACGAACCGCCCGCCGCCCGCTGATCAGCGAGGCGACGGGCGGCACGACCCGAGACGGATCGTCAGCTCATGGCAAACATCTCGAGGTGCGTCTTGACGACGATGACGCGCGGGCCGGTGACCGACGCGTCGAACGTCGCACGCAGAGCGTCGGTGAGCTCCGAGTAACCCGCGTCGTCACCGACCGAGACCTCCTGCGCCTCGACGCCGAACGCCTTGGCAAGCGTGATGAAGTCCGGGCGGGCGAGCCCGGTGTGGGTGGCCTGCCCGAAGGTGGCCACCATGTACTCGCGCAGGATGCCGTAGCCGCCGTCGTCGACGATGAGCCACGTCACCGGGATGCCGTGCTGCACAGCGGTGGCCAGCTCCGAGATCGAGTACATCGCCGAACCGTCACCCGCGACGGCGACGACGCGCTCGCTGCCGCCGACCGAGAACTCCGCGTCGACGTCGGAGAGCTTCAGCCCGCGCTTCTCCGCGAGCGCCACGGCGCCGCCGAGGGCTGCGGGGAACGCGAAGCCGAGGCCGCCGGCGCCCTGGCCGGAGTGGAAGCCGCCGGTGCGGCCGTCCCAGCAGTTCCAGCCCCAGTAGGCGGCGATCGTCATGTCCCAGAACGTCGGCACATTGTCGGGGATGCCGGCACGGATGGCGTCCATGAACGCGCGCTCGTGCGCGAGGTCCTGCCCGTCGAGGCGCTCGACGATGGCCTTGCGCGCCTCCGCGGCCCGCTCGGCGCCCGACTCGCGACCTTCCGTCGGCTGCGAGGGGTAAGCCGAAACGAACGCCTCGAGCGCGGCCTTCGCGTCACACGCGATACCGAGTGCGGGGTGGTTCGACTCGAGCACGCGCGGCTCGGCGTCGACGTGGATGAGCTTGCCGGACGGCTCGAGCGTGAAGTAGTTCGACGTCACCTCACCGAGCGACGTGCCGACGGCGAGCAGGACGTCGGCGTCGGCGAGCAGGCCGGTGACCGCACGGTCCTCGACCCACGACCCCATCGACAGCGGGTGCTCGACGGGGAAGCCCGAGTTGCCGCCCGGCGAGCAGACGACGGGGGCGTCGAGCTTCTCGGCGAGGGTGAGCAGCGCCCTCTCCGCACCGGCGCGGCGCACACCACCACCGGAGACGATGGCGGGACGCTTCGCCGAAGCGAGCAACTGCACTGCGGCCCACACGAGTTCGGGGCGCGGCCCCTCGGGCGTCGGGGAGGCGTTGGCCGTGCGTATCGGCGGGATCTCCGTCTTAGCGAGGAGGACGTCCTGCGGCACCTCGACCCAGACCGGCCCACGCGGGTAGGTCATCGCTTCCAGCCACGCCGACTCGATGGCCGTCGGGATGGCGGCGTGGTGCGTCACCGTGCGCTGAGACTTCGTGACGTCGATGGCGGCGCGACGCTGCTCGTCGAGCTGGTGAAGCATGCCGCGACGCGCACCGCCGAGGCCGGAGACCGGCACCTGCGACGCGACGACGACCATCGGAACCGAGGTGGCGTACGCCTCCTGCAGACCCGGAAGCGCCGTCAACGCGCCGGGGCCGGTGGAGAGGAAGAGCGCCGCCGGCTTGCCCGAGACGCGCGAGTACCCGTCGGCCGCGAAAGCAGCGTTGTTCTCGACGCGGCTGCTCATGAAGTGCAGCCCCGAACGGCGCAGCGCGTCGAACAGGCCCAGCGCGTGCTGGCCCGGGATGCCGAACACGGTCGTCGTGCCGAGCGCCTCGAGCGTCTCGACGACGAGGTCGCCACCGTTGCGGATCTTCGGAGCGGCTTCCCCTGCCGCCGTCGAACGGATCTGTTCGCTCACTTGCTCTCCCCGTAGGTCGTGTTGGACTCGCCGTAGGCCGGGCCGCCCGCGGGGGCGTCCTTGCCGAGGGCGAGCAGCGACATGTACTCGTACACGACGTTCGCCGCGGCGAGACCCGTGAGCTCGGCGTGGTCGTACGGCGGGGCGACCTCGACAACGTCGGCGCCGATGAGGTTCGTGCCGCGCAGGCCGCGCAGAATCTCGAGCAGCTCGCGCGACGTCAGACCGCCCGGCTCGGGCGTTCCGGTGCCGGGCGCGTGGGCCGGGTCGAGAACATCGATGTCGAGCGAGACGTACAGCGGACGGTCGCCCACGCGCTCACGCAGGAAGCCGACGACCTCGTCGACACCCATGCGCATGACGTCGTTGCTCGTCACGACACCGAAGCCGAAGCGCGCGTCGTCCTCGAGGTCCTGCGTGCCGTAGAGCGGGCCGCGGGTGCCGACGTGGCAGACGCCCGAGGAGTCGATGATGCCTTCCTCGAACGCGCGACGGAACGGCGTGCCGTGCGTGTACTCGGCGCCGAAGTAGGTGTCCCACGTGTCGAGGTGGGCGTCGAAGTGCAGCAGCGCGACGGGGCCGTGCTTCTTGGCGTGCGCGCGCAGCAGCGGCAGGGCGAGGGTGTGATCGCCGCCGATAGTGATGAGAGAGGTGCCGTCGCTGACGAACTGCGCCGCGGCCTCCTCGGCCGTCTTGAGCGCCTCGTCGATGTTGAACGGGTTGAGTGCCACGTCACCGGCGTCGGCGACCTGCAGCTCCGCGAACGGCGAGACCGACTGCGCGGGGTTGAACGGACGCAGGAGGCGCGAGCTCTCACGCACGTGCGTCGCACCGAAGCGCGCACCGGGGCGGTAGGAGACGCCCGAGTCCCAGGGCATGCCGACGACGGCGACGTCCGCCTTGGACACGTCCTCGATGCGCGGCAGGCGCGCGAAGGTGCCCAGGCCCGCGTAGCGCGGGGTGAGGGCGGCGTTGACCGGGCCGATGCGGCCGTTCGTCTCGACGCGGGGGTGGTCCATGTCGTGAGCTCCTTGGGTCGGCCCGGGTTGTCGTGCGACGCCCAGGTCACGTGCGTTCGATCACAATCAGGTTAACGGACGTGTTTACCCAGGGGAATCCGTTGTTTGTTAAGAGTCGATCTCTTACATTGGTCGAACCCCCACTCCATGTGACGCAGACGACACACCGTGCCGTGCCACCCATCCAGCGAAGGAGGCCCTTTCCGTGGACCTCAACCTCGCGATCGTAGTCCTGTATCTCGTCGCCATGCTGGCGTTCGGGTTCTGGGGTCGCTCGCGCACCAAGAACAGTTCGGACTACCTCGTCGCCGGGCGTCGCCTCGGTTACTTCCTCTACACCGGAACGATGGCGGCCGTCGTGCTCGGTGGCGCCTCCACCGTCGGCGGTGTCGGCCTGGGTTACAAGATGGGCCTGTCGGGCATGTGGCTCGTCGTCGCCATCGGCGTCGGTGTTCTGCTGCTCTCGCTCCTGTTCGCCGGCACGATCCAGAAGCTGCGCGTCTACTCCGTCAGCGAGATGCTCGACCTGCGCTACGGCCACAAGGCCACCGGCGCGTCCAGCATCGTCATGCTGGCCTACACGATCTTCCTCTCGGTGACGTCGACGGGCGCCTACGCAACCGTCCTCCACGTTCTCCTGGGCTGGGACCGCTGGCTGTGCATCGTCGTCGGCGGTGGCGTCGTGCTCGTCTACTCCGTCATCGGCGGCATGTGGTCGATCACGCTGGCCGACCAGGTGCAGTTCATTATCAAGACGATCGGCATCTTCGCGCTCATGCTGCCGTTCACGCTGAGCAAGGCCGGCGGCTTCGACGGCATCCGCGAGCGCATGGGTGACCAGGCGTTCAACCTCATCGGCGACAAGAACTTCGGCGCCGACCCGCAGACGATCCTCACCTGGTTCGTCGTCTTCACCCTCGGCCTCCTCATCGGCCAGGACATCTGGCAGCGCGTGTTCACGGCCCGCTCCCCCGAGGTCGCTCGCTGGGGTGGCGCTGCCGCCGGCATCTACTGCATCTTCTACGGTGCGGCCGGCGCCGTCATCGGCATGGCGGCCCACGCCTCGCTGGGCGACAAGATCAAGGTGAAGGACGACGTCTACGCCGAGGTGGCCGACAAGATCCTGCCCGCCGGCATCGGCGGTCTCGTGCTCGCCGCCGCCGTCGCCGCCATGATGTCGACCGCGTCCGGCGCGCTCATCGCCGCCGCGACCGTGGCCCGCAACGACGTCGTGCCGATGATCACCGGCAAGGCCAAGGCCACCGGTGAGTCAGCCGAGGACCCGCACAGCGACAAGAACATCCGCGAGAACCGCACCTGGGTGCTCGGCCTGGGCATGGTCATCATCGCCATTGCGGCGTGGATGAGCTCCCTCAAGGCCGGCGGGGACATCGTCGTCGCATCCCTGACGATCGCGTACGACATCCTCGTGGGCGGTCTGCTCATCGCGATCCTCGGTGGCTTCGTGTGGAAGCGTGGCAACGGCCAGGGCGCTGCGGCGTCGATGATCGTCGGCACCGTGGTCACGCTCGGCACGATGGCCGTTCTCGCTGTTCAGCTGGGCGACCCGCTGCTCGGCATCCTCGACAACAAGCCGATCTACTTCGGCCTGCTCGCCTCCCTCGTCACGTTCGTCGCGGTCTCGCTCGCGACGAAGCCCGTGCGCCCCGAGGTGCGCGAGGAGTGGGACGCTCGCGTCAGCGGCCGTATCGAGACGGAGGGTGTTCGCACCTCCTGATCGAGGCGAACGCGTCGAACGGCGCCAGACGGTGACTTGCATCTCACCGCCGGGCGCCGTTTGCTTGATGCATGACCCAGAATCCGAACCCTTACGGCGACCCGCAGCAGGGTCAGAACCCTCAGCAGTACGGCGGGCAGACCGGCGCCTACGGTGCGCAGAACCTCCAGCAGCCTGGCGGGTACGGCCAGCAGGGCTACGGCGCGCCGCAGCAGCCTCCGTACGGCGGCTACCAGCAGCCGCAGCAGTTCGGCCAGCAGTACGGCCAGCAGCCGTACGGCCGGATGGCGCCGAAGCGCAGTGGCGTCGCGACGACGTTCGGCATCATCCTCGCCATCGTCGCCGGCATCATCGCACTGGGTGCGTTGGGCTCGACGGCCCAGAACCCGCCCTACGGAAGCGGCGCGGCCTACACGATCGGCTGGTTCATCGGCATGGCCATCTTCGTCGGCGTCCCGGCCCTCGGTGCCTACCTGTTGCTGACATCGCACAAGCGCAAGGCCAAGCGCCAGACCTGGTAGTCGACGCCAAGAAGGCCCCATGAGTGCGACATGTCGCGCCCATGGGGCTTTCTCGTGCGCAGATCTCCCCACAAGCGCGGCATGTCGCGCATGTGGGGACGATCAGCGACTGTCGGGCACGAGCGTCATGAGGACGAGCGTCTCCTCGTCGTGGAGGTTGCGCCACGTGTGCGGCTCGCGGCCGGGGAAGGTGAGCGTGTCGCCCTCGCCCACTTCGAAGGTCTCGTCGTGCATACGCACCTCGAGTCGGCCAGTGACGACGTGCCACACCTCGACGTCGCAGTCGATGGCGTAGAGCTCGTTCTCTCCCGCGCCTCCCGGCGCGATGACCGCGCGCAGCACCTGCACGGCACGTTCCTCGCGGCTCGTCACGAGGCGCTCGTCGATGCCGTTTCCGCCCAGGTCGACGGGCGAGGCCTCCTCGAGCCGCACCAGCGACGTGCGCGGCGCCGTGAACAGCGAGCCGACGTCGATCTGCAGCACCTGACACAGCGTGACGAGTGACGCCACGGACGGCGACGTCAGGTCGCGCTCCACCCGGGAGAGGAAACCCTTCGTCATGCCGGCGAGCTGAGCCGTCTGCTCCAGCGTGTAGCGGCGGGCCAGGCGGGCGTTACGCAGGCGCGCGCCGACGGCCACGCTCTCGCGCAGGCCTTGAACCGGTAGCGACTTCATGCGCGCCTCTCGTCCCGAGTTGAGTTGCGCGAAACCCTACCCGTTCGCTGTTCCACCGAGGGAGACCGTCCGAATTCGGTTTCAGTCCAGGCTGATCGGGCCGTACTCGCCGAGCAGTTCGCCCGGTCCGGGGTTTTCCGGGCTGCACTCGCCGCCGAGATGCTTCATGACACCCCAGACGGCGTTGAGGCCCGTCTGCACGGCGCCCTCGGCCCAGCCGGCCGTCCACGAGATGTCGTCGCCCGCGAGGAAGATGCCGCGCTGGTGCTCGGGCAGGTCGTTCTTCGCGAAGTGCGTGAACAGCCGCTGCTGGTAGCGGTAGTGCCCCGGCAGGTTCGCCTTGAACGCGCCCATGAAGTTCGGGTCCGACTCCCACGACACCGTGATCGGCTGCCCGACGACGTGGCTCGCGATGTCGACGTCCGGGTAGATCTGCGCGAGCGAGTGCAGCATGAGCTCCATGCGCTGCGTCGCGTCGAGCGACAGCCACTTCATCGCGTCGTCGTTCCACGTGTACGACAGCAGGATGACGCCAGGCTTGTCCGGGCCGTCGTCGAGCAGGTACGTGGCGCGGTTGAGGCGGTCGGTGAGCGTCATCGACATGACGTCCTGGCCGGTCTTCGGGTCCTTGTCCTTCCAGAACGGCCGGTCGACCATGACGAACGTCTTCGAGCTCTGCATGTAGTGCGAGCGTTCGAGCGCCATCCACATCTCCGGGGAGAACAGGGCCTCCTCGGTGTCGATGCGCGTCGACAGCAGCCACGACTGGCAGCTCGTGATGGCCGCCTTGTACGTCGCCTTGCGGCCCCAGCGTTCGGAGATCTCGATGTCGCCGTTCTCCGCGCGGCGGATGCGGCGCACCTCCCCCGCGGGAGCTCCGTTGTGCAGCGACCGCAGCGACGTGCCGGCCGGCCAGTGCTTCATCTCGGCCGGCTCGTACGCCCACAGCCCCTCCGGCAGACGCTGGGCGCCACCGAGGATGCGGCGGTGACGGTCGTCGGCGTCGGTGTAGACGACGCGCAGGATCTCGAGGATGGAGTTGGGGAAGTCGGTGTCCCAACCACCCGTGCCGAACCCGACCTGGCCGAACGCCTCGCGCGCCGCGAAACCCGCCTTCTTGAACGCGTCACTCGCCGCGATGAAGCCGTAGAACGTCTGCTCGTCCATGCGCGGCACGAACTCGTTCCAGATGCGCTTGATCGTGGGCACGTCTCGCTCACGGATGGCGGTCTGCATCTCGAGGAACTGCGCGTCGTCCTCGACCGCGGCGCGCCAGGCGTCGGCCACGTGGGTGAAGAACTCGGGCAGGTCGGCGGGTGTCTCGGCGTAGTGCTTCACGCCGCCCAGCTCGACGACGGTGCTCGGCGTGACCTCCGAGAGCGGGTTGGGGAACGCCTCCGTCTCGAGGCCGACCATGTCGATGTAGTGGTAGAGCGCTTTGCTCGACTCGGGGAAGCGCATGCCGCCGAGGTCGACCGTGACGTCCTTCGCGGCGGCGAAGCTCTCCGAGCGCAGGCGCCCGCCGATGCGGTCGGCTTCGTAGACGACGGGCTTGAGGCCCATCTTCATGAGTTCGAGGGCCGCGACGAGGCCCGAGACACCGCCACCGACGACGGCAACCTCGGCGCCGTACATCTCCTCGGGCACGCTGCCGAGGCCGGCAGGGTGTGCGAGGAAGTGGTCGTAGCTGAAGGGGAAATCAGGGTTCAGCATCGTGATCGGAGGCTGCTTCGCGGCCCCGTCACTCGGAAACTCGGTCACTGCTGTCATGTCACCTTCACCCCTTCGGCGGTCGACTGCCGATCCGCGCGAACCCACGATGCCACAAGAAGGCGACGGACGTTGCTCCGAGAGCAACCATCGTCTTCAACCTGTTCGAATGTGAGGTCCGAGAAGCTCAGCCGTCGCGCTCCCAGGCGGCGTACGTCGTCGGGCGGCGACGGCCGAGGTAGTCCACCTCACGGCGAGCGGCGTCGATGTCGTCGCGCGTCACGTCGCCGAGGATGATGCGGGGTGCGTCGTCGCCCTCCGCGAGCAGACCGCCGTCGGGCCCGACGATGACGCTGCCGCCACCGAGCACGAGCCCGTCCTCCTCCCCCGTGTGGTTGGCGTACGCCAGCGCGACGCCGTTCTCGAGGGCACGGGCGCGCAGGAGAACCTGCGGTACGTCATCGAATCCGGCCGCAAGCGCTGTCGGCGCGAGAACGACGTCGGCCCCGGCCAATGCGGCGGCGCGCACGGCCTCGGGGAACTCGACGTCGAAGCAGATGAGCAGTGACACCCGCAGACCCGCGAGCTCCACCGTCGTCGGCGGGGCCTCGGAGCAGGCGAAGGCCCGCGGTTCGTCGTCGCCGAACAGGTGCACCTTACGGTACGTCACCGCGAGTTCACCGCTCGCGTCGAAGAGCACGGCGCAGATGTACTGACGCCGCTTCTCCTCGGCGAGCTCCTCGACCTGCGGGTAGCTCGCGACGAGGGCCACTTTGCGATGCTTCGCGATGCGGCCCAGCTCCGCGAGGATGCCGCGCTCGGCGTCGGGATCGACGGTGCGCAGCAACAGCGGCGCGTACCCGCTGACGAACAGTTCCGGCGTGACGAGGACGTCGGCACCCTCACCGGCCGCCCGCGCAGCGGCCTCGTCGATCGCCCGCAGATTGGCCGCCTGATCCCCGACGGTCGCGTTCGCCTGCATCACCGCAATTCGCATGGTGTGAGCCTAAGCGTCAGACCTTCGGCGTCGCCCGCTCGATGATCGCCGCGGTGTCGACGCCGCGTCCGAGGGTGCCGAACGCGTTGCCTGGTACGCCGGCGAGGCGCGAGCCGGTGAAGCCGTCGGCCACTGCCGGGTGACCGAAACGCACGAGCAGCGAGCCCTGCAGCGCGAGGGCGAGGCGTTCGACGACGGTGCGTGCCCGGTACTCGAGGTCGCCGGTGTCGGCGAACTCGTTCTTGAGCTCGGCGACGTAGGCGTCGAAGTGGGCGTCGGCTCCGGCAGCGGCGTCGAGTTCGTCGAAGAGAACCTCGAGCGACTCGGGCTGACGGGCAATGGCGCGCAACGTGTCGAGCGCGGCGACGTTGCCGCTTCCCTCCCAGATCGACAGCAGCGGCGACTCACGGAACAGGCGCGGCATCCGCGAATCCTCCGCGTAGCCGTTGCCACCGAAGCACTCGAGCGCCTCGACGGCGTGCGACGGCCCGCGCTTGCACACGTAGTACTTGCTCACGGCGAGACCGATGCGGCGCAGCATGGCCGCGCGCTCGTCACCGGCGTGGGCCTTGTCGGTGAGGCCTGCGAGCCACAGCGCCACCGTCAGGGAGGCCTCGGCCTCGATCTCGAGATCGGCGATGACGTTGCGCATGAGCGGTTGATCGATGAGCGACTTGCCGAACGCCGCACGGTGCGTGACGTGGTGGGCGGCGCGCTGGACGCCCTGCGTCATGATCGTCGCGCTGCCGATCACGCAGTCGAGGCGCGTCACGTTGACCATCTCGATGATGGTGCGGACCCCGCGGCCCTCGTCGCCGAGGCGGTAGGCGACGGCGTTCTCGTACTCGATCTCGCTGCTCGCGTTGGAGTGGTTGCCGAGCTTGTCCTTGAGGCGCTGGATGCGTATCGGGTTGCGCGATCCGTCCTCGAGCACGCGCGGCACGACGAAGCAGGTCATGCCGCCGGGTGCCTGGGCGAGCGTGAGGAAGATGTCCGACATCGGGGCCGACGTGAACCACTTGTGGCCCACGAGGCGGTAGGTGCCGTCGGGCTGCGGTGTGGCGCTCGTCGTGTTGGCGCGCACGTCGGAGCCGCCCTGCTTCTCCGTCATCGACATTCCGGCGATGATTCCGGGCTTCGTCGGCGCGTAGGCGAGGTTCGGGTCGTAGCCGCGGGCCGTGAGCAGCGGCGTGTAGCGCGCGGCCAGTTCCTCGTCGGCGCGCAGTGCGGGAACGGCGGCGTACGTCATCGTGATCGGGCAGCCGTGCCCGGCGTCGGCGGTGATCCAGGCCGAGTACTTCGCCGCGCGCACGAGGTGCGCGTTCGGGTCGTCGCTGGCCCACGGCGCCCCGTGGAGGCCGAAGCGCGTCGCGTGCTCCATGAGCGAGTGGTAGGCCGGGTCGTACTCGACCTCGTCGATTCGGTTGCCGAACCGGTCGTGCGTGTGCAGCCGCGGCACGTTGCGCTCGGCGAGGTCGCCCCAGCGCAGTGCCTCACTCGAACCGGCGAGCACACCGACCTCGACGAGTTCGGCGAGCGACTCGCCCGCATCCGCCCGTTCGAGCGCTTCGCGCAGCACGGGGTAGGCCGCCGGGTTGTAGTCCTCGAGCGGCGTGGACTGGTTGAGCACCTCGTGGGTCTGCATGGTCTCTCCTCGTTCGGATCAGGCGGCGGCGTAGGGGTGGGGGCTGAGGCCGACGGTGCGGCGAAGTTCGGCGCGGTAGGCGTCGTACGTGCGACGCAGACGCTGCGCCGGCCAGTTCTTCGGGGCCAGGCTCTCGGGCAGCATCGGGTCACTGCGCAGATGGCGGACGGTGGCCGCAGCCACGGCGAGACGCGTGGCCTCGTCGACGTCGGGGTTCTCGAAGGCGCGGACGAGTGCCTCGGCGCGAGCGGCCCACTCGTCGAGGTTCCACAAGCGGGCGACGAGGGCCTTCGCGGCCACTTCACCGCCATCGGGAATGGCAGTGAGGTGGACGAGTTCGTCGCGCTCGACGCGGGCCCCGGTCAGGTTGTCCGGGCGCATCCACACGCCCTCACGCAGTTCACCGAAGCGCGCCGCGCTCATGGCCCGACGCAGCTCTCCCCGATCGCTCGCGCTTCGACTGCCGGCCCCGACGACCACGGCCGTCACCCACCCGCCGTCGAATGGTTCTGTCGCCGGGGCGAGTTGCGCGAGCGTCGCCTTCTGGCGCGCGGCGAGCCGGTCGGTGAGTGCGTAGACGCCGTCGGCCGTCGTGAGTTCACCGGCGGCGACGAGCCGCGACAGCGCGACGCGCATCGTCGGGCCACTGATGCCGAAGGTCTCCCCGAGACGCACGAGGTCGGCGCCGCGAAGCTCGGGCGGCTCCGCGCCGAGCAGCAGGCTGAGGGCAGCGGAGCGCGCGCTGAGAGGACGCAGGTCGCGCACCCAGGCCTCGGCACTCGCGGTCTCACTCACGGTCCAAGTATTACGTTTCACCAACGCCCGTGACAAGGGTGTAACACCAATCGGGCGAAGAAGTCCGCCGCGGCGTCGAGGTGAGGTGAGGCACGATGGATTCATGAGTGACTTCTCGCGCAACCCCCAGCTCAACCGCCTCCTCGGCATCGACGGTCTGCTCACCGAGGACGAGCGTGAGGTGCAGGCCCTCGTGCGTCGCTTCTGCGACGACCAGGTGCGCCCGCACCTGCCGACCTGGTACGACGAGGCCACCGTGCCTGCGCGTGAACTGGCGAAGGGCCTCGGCGATCTCGGTCTGCTCGGCATGCACCTCGAGGGCTACGGCTGTGCGGGTTCGACGGCGACGACGTACGGCATCGCCTGCCACGAGCTCGAAGCGGCCGACTCCGGCATCCGCTCGCTCGTGTCGGTGCAGGGCAGCCTCGCGATGTTCGCGATCTGGCGTTGGGGCAGCGAGGAGCAGAAGAACGAGTGGCTGCCCCGCATGGCCGCGGGCGAGGCCATCGGGTGCTTCGGCCTGACCGAGCCGGACTTCGGTTCCGACCCCGGCGGCATGCGCACCTTCGCCAAGCGCGACGGCGACGACTGGGTGCTCAACGGCACGAAGATGTGGATCACGAACGGCAGCGTCGCCGACGTCGCCGTCGTCTGGGCGCAGACGGACGACAAGATCCGCGGTTTCGTCGTGCCCACCAACACTCCCGGCTTCACGGCCACCGAGGTGACGAAGAAGATGTCGCTGCGTGCCTCGGTGACCGCCGAGCTGTCGCTCGTCGACGTCCGCCTGCCCGCCGACGCGGTCTTCCCCGAGGTGCGCGGTCTCAAGGGCCCGCTCTCCTGCCTGTCGGAGGCGCGTTTCGGCATCGTCTTCGGATCGATCGGCGCGGCCCGCGACAGCCTCGAGACCGCCATCGACTACGCCGAGTCGCGCAAGGTCTTCGGCAAGCCGCTCGGCGGCTACCAGCTGACGCAGGGCAAGCTCGCCGACATGACGCTCGAGGTGAGCAAGGGCATGCTTCTCGCACTGCACCTCGGCCGCCTCAAGGACGGCGACGGTGTCACGCCCGAGCAGATCAGCCTCGGCAAGCTCAACAACTGCCGCGAGGCCATTGCCGTGGCGCGCGAGTGCCGCACGATCCTCGGTGCGAACGGCATCTCCACCGAGTACTCGCCGATCCGTCACGCCGGCAACCTCGAGTCCGTCATGACGTACGAGGGCACGAGCGAGGTGCACCAGCTCGTCATCGGCAACGCACTGACGGGCGAGCCGGCCTTCCGCTGACAGTGGCTCACCTCGACATGTGAGTTGCGGTCCGGTGTGTGAGCTGCGCAGCTCACAGATCGGGCCAAAGCTCACAGGCTTAGAGCGGTCGGCACGTTCAGCCGGCGTTGCTAGTCTCACGAGCATGCAGCGCATCGACTTCTACTTCGACCCTTCGTGCCCCTTCTGCTGGATCACGAGCCGTTGGCTCCTCCAGGTCGAGAAGCAGCGCGACCTCGAGATCACGTGGCGCCCGTTCAGCCTTGCCATCAAGAACGACGAACTGGACGAGAACGGCCCCAACGAGAACCCGCACTCCGAGGGTCACCGTGGCAGCCACCGCGTTCACCGCATCATCGCTGCGGCCGCGGAGCAGGGCGCCTCGACGATCGACCTGTACTCGGCCTTCGGCCGTGAGGTGCACACCGCTGGCCGTGAGTTCGACGACGCCCTCGTCACCGAGGTCCTTTCCAACGCCGGTCTGCCCGCCGACCTGGCGAAGGCCGCGGAGGACACGTCGTGGGACGCCCACCTCGAGAGCGAGATGCAGTCCGCGCTCGACGCCGTCGGCGACGACACCGGCGTTCCGGTCATCGTCTTCACCGACGACGACGGCGAGCGCCGCGGCTACTTCGGCCCCGTCCTCAACGCGATGCCGAACGAGGAGGAGGGCCTCGCCATCTGGGACGGCCTTTCCACGCTCGCCCCGGTGACGTCGTTCTACGAGCTCAAGCGCACGCGTCCGGGCGGCGGCCCGGACACGGCCAGCACCGAGGGCCTCTGATCCTCTGGCACCGGCGAACGCCCCGACTCCGCTCGTTCGAGCAGGGTCGGGGCGTTCGCGTACCAGCGCAGCGTCAGCTGAGTGGGTCGAGGATGCGCTTGAGGAACGTCTGCGTGCGCTCCATCCGCGGGGCGTCGATGACCTCGGCCGGCGTTCCGAGCTCGACGACGACGCCGCCATCCATGAAGAGCACCTGGTCGGCCACGTCGCGGGCGAAGCGGATCTCGTGCGTGACGACGAACATCGTGCGCCCTTCGTCGGCGAGTTCGCGCATGACGGAGAGCACTCCCCCGACGAGCTCGGGGTCGAGGGCCGAGGTCGGCTCGTCGAATAGGAGCAGTTCGGGTCGCAGGGCGAGCGCTCGGGCGATGCCGACGCGCTGCTGCTGACCGCCCGAGAGCTGGTACGGGTACTTGTCCGCCTGGTCGGCCAGGCCGACCTTGGCGAGCAGTTCCCGACCGCGTTCCTCGGCTTCGCGCACCGGCTCACCCTGCACGACGACCGGGCCCTCGATGACGTTCTCGAGCGCGCTCTTGTGCGGGAAGAGGTTGTGCTGCTGGAAGACCATTCCGCTCTGACGGCGCAGTGCGGCGACGCTCTTGGCCGACTCGCCGCGGGCGCGGCCGTCACGTCCGCGCGTCACCGCCGAGAAGTCGACGCTCGCGTCGCCGATGCGCACGACGCCGGCGTCCGGCAGGTCGAGCACGTTGAGCGAGCGCAGCACCGTCGTCTTGCCCGAACCGGACGGTCCGAGGAGCACCGTCACCGAGCCTTTGGGCACCGTGAAGTCGATGTCGCGCAGCACCGTGGTGCCGCCAAAGGCCTTGCGCAGACCGGTGATCTCGACGAGGGGGCCGGTCGCTTGGGTGGTCGTGTGATCGGTCATCGGGCCACGTGCCTTCCGAGTCGGTCTTCGAGTCGGGTCTGAACGATGCTGAGGACGAAGCAGAGAACCCAGTAGATGAGTGCAGCCGTGATGTAGAGACCGAGGAACTTGCCCGTCGGAGCGGCCGCAATCTGCGACTGGTGGAACACCTCGGTCACGCCGATCGTCGCGGCGAGCGACGTGTCCTTGACGAGCGAGATGAGCGTGTTCGACAGCGGCGGAACAGCAACGCGTGACGCCTGCGGCAGGACGATGCGCTTGAGTGCCGTGGAGCGGCTCATGCCGATCGTCTCCGCGGCCTCCCACTGCCCCTTGGGCACCGACAGGATCGCCGAGCGGATGATCTCGGCGGCGTAGGCAGCCACGTTGAGAGACAGGGCGATCCCGGCCGAGATCCACGGGTTGAGCTTGAGGCCGAGCTCCGGCAGGCCGAAGAAGATGATGAACAACTGCACGAGCAGCGGCGTCCCGCGGAAGATCGAGATGAACGCGCGGGCCAGCCAGGAGATGGCAGCGTTTGAACTGAGACGTGCGAGGGCGACGCCAAGCGCGAGCACGAGGCCGACGACGAACGCGACGGCGGTGAGCGGGATCGTCACCTTGACCGTTGCCAGGAGCATCGAGCCGAAGTTCTCCTTGATGACGTCCCAAGTCGACTGACCGGTGGCCTTCGTCGTGAAGTACTTGTCGTAGAGCTTCTTCGACGTGCCGTCAGCTTCCATCTGGTCGATGACCTTGCTGACGGCCGGAGTGATGTTCGTGTCCTTGCGGGCAGTGAAGACCGACTCGCTCTTGTCCTCGGTCGTCAGGGCGATCTTCAGATCCGAGTTCGGGTGCGTGGCGAGGTAGTACTTCACGGCCAGTTCGTCGTTGACGAAGGCGTCCGCCCGCCCCTGTTCGACGAGGGCGGCGGCCTTGTCCATGCCCTCGACCGACACGATGTTCGCGCCGGCGCCCTTCGCCGTGTTGGCCCAGTCCGAGGTGATGTTCTGGGCCGACTTCTTGCCCTTGAGGTCCGCCAGCTTCTTGACGCTGTTGTCGCTCTTCTTGGTCACGACGACACCCGTGGTCGTGACGTAGGGCGACGACAGGTCGTACTGGGCGATGCGCTCTTCGTTCTTCGTCACCTGGTTGGCGATGATGTCGATGCGGCCCGAGTTGAGGCCGGCGAACATCGAATCCCAGGGCGTCTCGACGAACTGCACCTTCACGCCGAGGCGCTTACCGACCTCGCGGAAGTAATCGACGTCGTAGCCCGTCAGTTCGCTACCCTTGTGAAAGCTGAACGGCGGGTAGACACCCTCGGTGCCGACGCGCAGCGTCTTCGGCAGCTGGTCGTTCTCCGCGGCGTGGGCTGCGGGAGCAGCCGCTCCGGCGAACAGGATCGCTGCGACGAAACTCAGAAGCGCGACGAAGATGCCTCGGGCTCGCAGCGCCCCGAGGCCGTCACGGTCGGCCATTCTCACCTGGTCGAGCGTACGCTCGCACGCCCATATCTCCTATTTGAGATCCGAGAACGTGACGTTATGGGAGGCGCACCTCGAACCGCAGTCTCTGGACGGGGGCCTGCTCTGAGCGAGGACGTGGGCCTATGGTCGAGGCATGCGAGACGCCCCACCGAATCTCCCCCAGTTGTCCAAGGGCGAGATCGCCACGCTTCAGTACGAATTCACGTGCGCGGACAGCGCGACGAAAGGCCGCATCAACCGGGCCTTGAATCGCGGTGAGGTGCTCACGGACCCCGACGATCTGCGCACTCAGATCGCTCTTCTCGGAAAGGCCCGCTGGTGGCGCATCTGGGCTCGCTGGGTGTTCCTCGTCCTCGCGGTGCTGCAGGTCGGGCGCGTCGCTCTGGACCCGACCGACGTCCCCGCGTGGATCGCCTTCGTAAGCATGATGGGCGTGGCCGCTTTCACCCACCGAGAAGGTGCTGGCCGGAACGCCCTCGAGCGCAAGCTCGGGCTGACGAAGGAGTACTTCAGATGACCGTCGAGAACGGCACCACCCCACCTTGCGAGATGACGCGGATGGAGGCGTCGCGGTTGCTCGGTGAACGCGACGCGATGCCCACCGCAGAACGCAAGCGCATCATGAGGGCAACGCACGCGGGTCGCAGGCTCGACGATCCGCATGAGCGCGACCTTCAGCGCGCCGTGCTCCTCGAGGAGCGCGGTTCGCGGCGACTGACCGCAATCACACTGGTGCTCGGCCCTCTCGTCATGCTTTTCAGCCTGGTGACCACCGTCGCCGGCGGCGAGAGCTTCGGTCTGCGGGACGCACTGGCCGTGATCGTTCTCGCGCTCGCCCCGTTCGTGTTCTGGCAACTGTGGCGTCAGCGCTCACTCGAACGGCAACTCGGTCGAACGCCGGAGACTGACCTGACCTGACACGGTTGTGCCTGCGAGCGACGCCGCTCAGTGAGCCGCCGGCGCTCCGTCGTCCTCACGCACGGCGTACGGGCCCACGCCGATGAGCATTTCGGCCAGCTGCAGCGCGTTGAGCGCAGCGCCCTTGCGGATGTTGTCGCCGCAGACGATGAAGTCGAGCGTGTGCGGGTTGTTCTCCACCTGACGCACGCGCCCCACCCACACCGGGTCGGTACCGATCGCGTCGACGGGCGTGGGCCAGTCGACGCCCTCCTCGTCGGGCATGACGATGGCGCCGTTCGCGCCCTCGGTAATGGCACGACGAGCGTCACTCGGCGTCACCTTCTTGTCGAAACTGACGTGCAGCGTCGACATGTGGGTCGTGACGATCGGGATCTGCACGCACGTCACCGCCACCTTGAGGTTCGGCAGCTGCAGCACATGACGCAGCTCGTGCTTGATGTCGGTTTCCTCGCTGGCCCACCCGCGGCCGGAGTGTCGCCCGATCCACGGCACGACGTTGCTCACGATGGGCGCAGGGAACGGCGAGTCGTCCGGTAGGTCGGCGACGTACCGGCGCACGTCACCGGGCATCTGTCCGACGCGCGGGTTGCCGGTGAGGGCGCCCACCTCCGCGAAGAGCCGCTCGGCGCCCGCGCGGCCGGCACCCGTGACGGCCTGCAGCGACGTCGCCGTCACGTGCGTGAGATTCCAGTGCTCGTGCAGCGTGGCGAGCACCGGCAGCATGATGATGGCCGGGCCGCAGGGCATCGCGACGATGCCGCGCGGCCGGTTGTCGATGGCGCGCGCGTTGACCTCGGGCACGACGAGCGGCACTTCGGGGTCGTCACGGAAGGCCTCGGACGTGTCGACGACGAGCGAGCCCGCCGCCGTCGCGAACGGCACCCACTTGGCCGAGACCTCGGGCGGCGTGGCGAAGATGACGACGTCGACGCCGTAGAAGCTCTCGCTGTCGAGCGCCTCGACCTCGACCTCCTCGGCACCCACGAGCAGGCGACGCCCGGCGTCCTTGTCGGAGCCGAGCAGACGCACGTCCTCCCAGGCGTCGACGCGGGTCGACAGGATCTCGAGCACGGCCTGACCGACCAGCCCCGTGGGGCCGACGACGGCCAGGGTGGGACGTTGCGACTGAGTCGAGTTCACGCCTTCGAGCATAGGCGCGCAGCCTGGGAAACTACTCTCCGGCAGCGATGAGTTCTGCGATCTGCACCGTGTTGAGCGCGGCACCCTTGCGCAGGTTGTCGTTGCTGATGAACAGCACGAGGCCCTTGTTGCCGTCAACCGAACCGTCCTGGCGGATGCGCCCGACGTAGCTCGCGTCCTTGCCGGCGGCGACGAGCGGCATCGGCACCTCGGTGAGCTCGACGCCGGGGGCGTCGGCGAGAAGTTCGCGCGCCTGCTCGGGCGTGATGTCGCGCTCGAACTCGGCGTTGACCGACAGCGAGTGGCCGCTGAACACGGGCACACGCACGCAGGTGCCGGCGACCGCGAGGTCGGGCAGCCCGAGGATCTTGCGCGACTCGTTGCGCAGCTTCTGCTCCTCGTCCGTCTCGTTCGTGCCGTCGTCGACGACCGAGCCGGCCATCGCAAGAACGTTGTAGGCGATGTTGGCGACGTACTTGTTCGGCGCGCCGAGGTCGACGGCCTCACCGTCGAGAGCGAGCCTCTCGAGGTCGGCCTCCGCGCCCTTGCGGATCTGCTCGGCGAGCTCGCGCACGCCCGCGACACCGGAGCCGGAGACGGCCTGGTAGGTCGAGACGACGAGGCGCTTGAGGCCGGCGGCGTCGGCCAGCGGCTTGAGCACGGGCATCGCGGCCATCGTCGTGCAGTTCGGGTTGGCGATGATGCCCTTCGTCGCGTTCGCGATCTCCTCGCCGTTGACCTCGGAGACGACGAGCGGAACGTCGGGGTCGAGGCGCCACGCCGAGCTGTTGTCGATGACGGTGACGCCCGCCGCCGCGAACTTCGGCGCGAGTTCCTTCGACGTACCGCCACCTGCGGAGAAGATGGCGATGTCGAGGCCGCTCGGGTCGGCCGTGGCGGCGTCCTCGATCGTCACGGCCTCGCCGCGGAAGGTGACGTGCTTGCCCGCACTGCGCGCCGACGCGAACAGGCGCAGGCTCTTGATCGGGAAGTTTCGTTCCTCGAGCAGTTCGAGCACGACGCCGCCCACCTGGCCGGTGGCACCGACGACGCCGATGTTGAGTTCCTTCGCCATTTCGTTCTCCTCCGGGCGCGACGCGCCCTCACACAAGTCTTGGGGTGGGCGCCTCAGCGGCCGGTGCCGCCGTAGACGACCGCTTCGCCGTCGGCGTCGAGGCCGAAGGCGCTGTGGACGACGCGCACGGCCTCGTCCAGTTCGTCGTCACTCGTGACGACGGAGACGCGGATCTCGGACGTGGAGATCATCTCGATGTTGATGCCGGCGTCGGCGAGCGACTGGAACAGCGTGGCCGAGACGCCCGGGTTGCTGCGCATGCCGGAGCCGACGAGCGAGAGCTTGCCGACCTGGTCGTCGTACTGCAGCTGCTCGAAACCGAGCTCGTCCTGCATCGCCTTGAGCACCTCGACGCCGCGCCCGGCGTCCTCCTTGGGCACCGTGAAGGAGATGTCGGTCTTCTTCTCCGTACCGGCCGAGACGTTCTGGACGATCATGTCGACGTTGATGCCGACACCGGCGATCGCCTTGAACACGGCGGCGGCGCGGCCGGGGCTGTCCGGGATGCCGACGATCGTGATCTTGCCTTCGCTGCGATCGTGAGCCACACCGGCGATGATCGGGTCTTCCACGGAGTCTCCTTCTTTCTGGTTCACGACCCACGTGCCCTCGTGATGACTGAACGAGCTGCGCACGTGGATGGGAAGGTCGAAGCGGCGGGCGTACTCGACGCAGCGGAGCATGAGCACCTTCGCGCCGGACGCGGCGAGTTCCTGCATCTCCTCGTTGGTGATGCGGTCGATCTTGTGGGCCGTCGGCACGATGCGCGGGTCGGCGGTGAAGATGCCGTCGACGTCCGTGTAGATCTCGCACACGTCGGCCTTGATGCCGGCGGCGAGCGCGACGGCGGTGGTGTCGGAGCCGCCACGGCCGAGGGTGGTGATCTCGTTCGTGGCCTGGCTGACGCCCTGGAAGCCCGCGACGATGACGATGTGGCCCTCGCCGATGGCCTCGGTGATGCGGCCCGGCGTGACGTCGATGATGCGGGCCTTGCCGTGCTGCGCGTCGGTGATGACGCCGGCCTGGCTACCGGTGTAGCTGCGTGCGCTGTGGCCGAGGTTGGAAATGGCCATCGACACGAGCGCCATCGACATCCGCTCGCCGGCGGTGAGGAGCATGTCCATCTCGCGGCTCGGCGGGGCCGGGCTGACCTCGGCGGCGAGGTCGAGCAGTTCGTCCGTCGTGTCACCCATGGCCGAGACGACCACGACGACGTCGTTGCCGGCCTTCTTCGTGTCGACGATGCGGCGGGCGACGCGCTTGATGCTCTCGGCGTCCGCCAAAGACGAACCGCCGTACTTCTGGACGACGAGGCTCACAGTGCTGCTCCGGGGGTCGACTGCTTCGGGCGCTTTCGAGTGTAGTGATGGCGCCCCGCGCGTTTTTTCGACGCTCAGATGCTGGTTGGTACGGAACGCGCCAGGTCGACGGTACGGGCGACCGGGCCGCGCCACACGTCGCCGTGGCCCGGGACGATGACGTCCGCGTCGACGGCTGCGAGGGCGTCCAGCGCGGCCAGAGCTCCGGCGTCGGAGGCGTTGAAGACCGACGGCAGGAGGTGCGGGGTGTGCGCCGCGGTGAGCGGGTGCGCCGTGACGAGGGCGTCACCCGTCGCGAGGACGCCGTGCTCGGGGAAGAAGTACGCCGTGTGACCAGGCGTGTGCCCGGGTGACGCCACGGGTACCGGCCGTCCGGGCAGGTCGAGCGGGCCGCCGTCACTCCACGTCTGCGGGCCCCGCAGGGGTTCGTCGTGCAGCGCGCCGCTTCGGATGACACGCCCCAGCCACATGGCGACGTTGGGGCGCCACGCCATCCGCACGAGCTCCGAGCCCGAGCCGGGTTTCTCCTGCTCGCCGGTGGCCAGCGGTAGCTCCTGCGCGGCCATGAGGACGGGAACGTCGTGCCGGCTCAGCAAACCCTGGAGCCCACCGATGTGGTCGATGTGCGCGTGCGTGACGAGGACGGCCCGGATGTCTCCGAGGCCGCGGCCGATGCTGCGGAGGTCCGCTTCGAGGCGCGCGATGTCTGCGGGGTACCCGGCGTCGACGAGGGTGAGATCGGAGCCGTCGCGCACGATCATCCAGTTGACATCGGTACCGCGCCCCAGCCACATACCGTCGGCAACTTGTTCCACGACGACCCTCGGGTGCGCGATGCGTCACTCCGATCGGACGCGCCTGACCTCAACCTACGAGTTCACGATGCGTCAAGGGGCGTAAGCGACCGGTCGCTCGAGAGGCGGATGCCGACCTCGGCGGAAGTCCGCGAACGGACGGTTCGGAGAGCGTCAGGCAAAGACGCGTCGGCCCTCGAAAGCGCGGCCGAGCGTCACCTCGTCGGCGTACTCGAGGTCGCCGCCGACCGGCAGGCCGGACGCGAGCCTGCTCACCTTGATGCCCATGGGCCCGATCTGGCGCGCGAGGTAGCTCGCCGTCGCTTCGCCGGTGTGGTTCGGGTTGGTCGCGATGATGATCTCGGTGAGCGTGCTGTCGCCGAGTCGCGCCATGAGTTCGGTGACGTGGAGGTCGCCCGGCCCGATGCCTTCGATCGGGTTCAGTGCGCCGCCGAGCACGTGGTAGCGCCCACGGAACTCTCGGGTGCGCTCGATGGCGACGACGTCCTTGCTCTCCTCGACGACGCAGATCATCGTCGTGTCGCGCTGCGGATCAGCGCACACGCGGCACAGGTTGCTCTCGGCCACGTTGAAGCAGATCTCGCAGAAGTGCACCGTCTCCTTGACGCGTAGCAGCACCTCGGCGAGGCGCCGCACGTCGTCCTCGTCGGCCTCGAGCAGGTGGAACGCGATGCGCTGAGCCGACTTCGGGCCGACGCCGGGCAGACGACCGAGCTCGTCGATGAGGTCTTGAACAACGCCTTCGTACACAAGGAGAAAGGTTACGCGCCGCCACCGACACCCGTGAGCACCCGCGCGACGACGCGCTCGTAACCCCGCCGTGCGAGAGGGGAAGCCAGGGTGGCCGCGAACGTGCCGAGTGGGGTGAGCGGACCTCGCAGCCACGGCACAGCGATCGTCTGCCGCCACTCGACGCGGGTGAGCTCGTTCCCGCCGTCAGCGCTCGGAGCGTCCGGGCGAACACCGCCCGTGGAAATCGGACGGGTCATGCCGCGGGCATCGGTAAGGGCGGGAAGCGGCGTGAAACGGACGTCGACCACTCCCCCGATGACTCGGCCGACCTTCTCGAACACGAGCAGGCGCCCGGGTTCGGCGGCGCGCACGATCATGACGTCGTCGAAGCCGCACGGACCGAGCGCCGTTCGTGCCACGAGCCGCGAACCGACGCGCAGGTTCTCAGGTTTCGGGCCGCTCACGTTCGTGAACGGCACCGCCACACCGTGACGTTCGCTGTCGGCCACACGGCTCCACGCCTCCGGCGCGGGGAGGTCGCACTCGAGCGTGAACGTGAAAGCCGCTTTGAGAAAACACGCGTGCGGGCCGCTGCCGTCATCCCGGTCGCGCAGCAGAGCATCGGTTCTGCCCCTCACAGGGTCAGTTCGGCGCGAACGATTGCGCCGACTTCCGATCAACCGCGTGCCGAGCCGCCCGGACATCATCATCACGAGCCCTGGTCGGGGCCTTCCTCCTTGATGACCGTGCCGCCGAGCACCGACTTGATGACGGGCAGGCCGACCGCATCGGAGTTCTCGATGTCTTCGTCGTCGATGCTCGCCGACGTGTCGTCGTACGCCGAGCCGCCGTTGACGCGACGCGCATCCTCCTGCTTCTGCGCTGCCTCCCGGGCTGCCTTCTCAGCGCGCTGACGCGGCGTGAGAGTTCGTCCGTCGTCGACCGCGCCCTGCGTGGGCTGGGGCGTGGGAGACGCGAGGTGCCCGGTGGCCTGAGGGTCGGCTGCGGCAGCCGCCTGACCGTCGGGGGTCGCCTCGTCGGACGCGGAGTCACCGGAGGGTTCGACGCCGGCAGTCTCATGCGCGGCTCCGGCCCCGAGCTCCGACTTGGGCGGCAGCGGGTCGTAGACCGCCTCGACGTCGGTTTCGGGCTCCTCCTCCATCCAGTCAGGAGTCGGCTCGTCGGCGTCAGCGGGGCCCACGTCGACCTCGGGCGCCGGTGAGGGCGTGGCAGAGGCAGTCGATGACGGCTGCGCCGGCCCGTCGTTACCGGTTGCCCATTCCGGTGCGGGCGCGGCCTGCGACGACCAGTCGCCGTCGGAGTCGGAGCCCCACGCGCTGCTGCGCGCGGCCGCCGTGGCGAGACCGGCGTCCTGTGACGGCGTGGCCGCCTCACGCGGTGTGCCGTGCGCGGGCGGGTCACCGGCCTGCGCGGGATCGACAGGAACGTGACCTGTCGTGCCCGAACCCTGGTAGCCCGTCCGTTCGCGCCAACCGCCGGGTTTGCCCTGCGACTGCGCCGGGGCGCTCGAGGGCGGCTCGGCCGGAGCAGGCTGCTGCCCACGTGCCTGAGCGCCGTCGCTCGGCGAAATCCAATGCTCGCCCTGCGAAGGGGAGTTCCACTGGCCGCCCTGGTCGGAGCCCGCCGACGGCGAGTTCCACTGGGCGGCCCCCCGCTGTGCCTGCGAGCCCCCGCCCTGTGACGGCGACTGCCACGGCTCGGCGGGCTGCTCACTCTGCGGTTGCGCCTGTGGCGCACCGCCGTTCATCGCGCGCGCTTCGACCGTGACGTCGACACCGATGGCCTCGATGAGGGCCTGACGCACGACCTCGGGGTGCTGCCCGCGCGACATGGTGGCCGCAAGGCCACTGCTCGACGCTCCGAGCACGAGGCGAGCGCCGTCGAACTCGAGCACCTGCGCGTTCTGGCTCAGCAGTGTCCACGTGACGCGCTTGATGCGGAAGATGCGATCGAGTACGTCCGGCCATGCGCGACGGATGTCGTCGGTGGACATGCCACCGCGCCCGCCGCCGGATGCCGACGTCGGCTGCTGCGGCGCCTGCGACTGCTGGGACTGCGATGCCTGCTGCGCCTGTTCGCCCTGCCACCCCGGGCCACCGGCCCGCTGGGACTGCTCGAACTGACGCTGCACCTGCTCGCGCTCGGTCTCGTCGACACCGCCGCTCGTGCCCGACGGAGCACCCGCGGCCTCGTCGTCGCGCGCAGCGGCCTGGGCCCGCTGGCCCTGACGCTCGGCCTCACCCCCGCGTTCGGCACCCGAACCGCGCGGACCGTCGTCACGCGCCGCAGCACTCCGATCGGCCTGGTCGGCTTGAGCGCGTGGCTCTTCGCTCGGCACAGCCGACGGTGCCTCAGCGGCAGCACCACTCGGCGGACGCACAGGAGCCGGGCCACCTGGCGAAACAGCCGGCGCGTGCTGCACCGGGCCGGCCGGCGAGCGCGGCGGCAGTTCGCCCATGTCGAGGCGTCGTTCCATGCGGTCGAGGCGCGCCGCGTAACCGTCGAGCCCCGCGATGCCCGGCAACAGAACACGCGCACACATGAGTTCGAGCTGCAGACGCGGCGAGGTGGCACCCGTCATCTCGCTCAGCCCCGCGTTGATGACGTCGGCCGCCCGCGAGAGCGCGCCGTCGCCGAAGGACGCCGCCTGGCTGCGCATCCGCTCGAGTTGGTCCTCCGGGACGGCACGCAGAACGGCGCCCGCCCCCTCGGCCACGGCCCGCACGACGATGAGGTCACGCAGGCGCTCGAGAAGATCCTCGACGAACCGACGCGGGTCGGCACCCGACTCGATGACGCGGTCGATCTGACGGAACACGGCCGCGGAATCGCCCGCAGCGAAGGCTTCGATGATGCCGTCGAGCAGCTCGTCGTCGGTGAAACCCAGCAGGCCCGCAGCACCCGAGTACGTGAGGCCCTCGGGCCCGGAGCCCGCGATGAGCTGGTCGAGCACCGACAACGAGTCACGCACCGAACCGCCGCCCGCGCGCGTGACGAACGACAGCACGCCCGGCTCCGTAGCCACGCCCTCGGCGTCGAGAAGCTGCTCCATGTAATCGGTGAGCTTCTTCGGCGGCACGAGCCGGAACGGGTAGTGGTGCGTGCGCGAACGGATGGTGCCGATGACCTTCTCCGGCTCCGTGGTCGCGAAGACGAACTTCACGTGCTCCGGCGGCTCCTCGACGATCTTGAGCAGGGCGTTGAAGCCCTGCGGCGTCACCATGTGCGCCTCGTCGATGATGTAGATCTTGAAACGGCTGCTCGCCGGACCGAACGACGCGCGCTCACGCAGGTCACGGGCGTCGTCGACACCACCGTGCGACGCGGCGTCGATCTCGATGACGTCGACCGAACCCGCACCTCCGCGCGCCAGCGCCTTACACGAATCGCACACCCCGCACGGCGTGGGCGTGGGGCCCTGCTCGCAGTTGAGGCAGCGCGCGAGGATGCGCGCGGACGTCGTCTTTCCGCACCCGCGCGGGCCGGAGAACAGGTAGGCGTGATTGACCCGCCCGGTGCGCAGTGCCTGCATCAGCGGTTCGGTGACGTGCTCCTGGCCGATGACGTCGGCGAACGTCTCGGGGCGGTAGCGGCGGTAGAGGGCCGTTGTCATGGCGTCAGCCTAGTAGTGGCCACCGACAACCCGATGTTTCCTGGACATGCGGGCACAGGGGCCGCGGCGACCGCTCATCATCGGGGCGGGGAATGCGATTCGCGGACGCCGCCGGGTGCCCGGTAGAGTACGAGCAAGCCCCCCACGTGGTGGTACCCCTCCGAACTCCCCCAGGGCAGGAATGCAGCAAGGGTAGGAGAGCTCTTCCAGGTACGTGGGGGGCGCTTACATGCCCCGGCAGACTCCGCGCGCGAGCGCACACCGCCGCCCGGGCCATCGCACTACGGCAACGCCGAGCGTCACTCCGTCGAGAGCTTCGCGCGCTGCACCTCGAGCGCCATCTCGCCCTCGACGTCGATCTCTTCCGGCGCGCTCACGCCGACGCCGTTGACCTTCGGCGACAGCTGTCGCTCGACGACGATCGTCACCCACGCAGCCACGGCGCATCCCGCGACGAGCGCGACGGCGTACCACCCGGCGAGTGCGTGCCCGATGAGCAGGCCGGCGAACGGCGGACCGACGATCTCCGCGATGTGGAAGGCACCGGCAGAGGCCGAGTTGTAGCGGCCGCGCAGGTGGTCGGGGGCGAGGTCGTTGACCATCGCGGGAAGCGTCGGCTGCAGAAAGGTCTCACCGACGCCGAAGATCGCGGCCGACGCGCACACGAGCACCGAGGCGAGCACGACGTTCGACTCCCCCGCCAGGCCGGCAACGCCGAGCACGCTCCACGAGATCGCCCACAGCACACACATGACGAGCAGCGCGCGCGTGCGTCGGCGTCCGGCGACGAACTTCAGCACGAACAGCTGCGCCACGACGATGACGGCCGTGTTGGCGGCGTACGCCCACCCGAGCACCTGGGTGGAGATGTGCGCAACCGTCCGCGAGAACGCCTGGAACCCGACGCCGAACTGGGCGTAACCGATGAACGCCGTGACGAACCCGAGCACGACGAGCAGCCGCATCGCCGGGTCGCGCAGCACGAGTCGGTACCCGCCGCTGACCGGCATCGCGCCGTCGTCGCCCGACGAAGCGCCGTGCGCCACCGGGCCGCCGTAGCGCCGCAGCGGGCCGAGGTAGAGCATCAGCGGAATGAGGAACGTGACCGCGTCGATGTAGTAGATGCGCTCGAACGTCCCGGGACGCTCCACGTCGACGACGGCACCGCCCAGCATCCCGCCGATGCCGAGGCCGAGGTTGAGCAGCGTGAAGCTGAGCCCGAAGTAGTGCTGACGTTGGTGGGTGGGCATGACGGTGGCGACCATCGCCTGCACCGCCGGGAAGATGACACCTGTAGCCAAACCGGAGCAGACGAGCGACGTCGCGGCCACGGGCACGGTGAGCGCGTTGGCCATGAGCACCTGCGCCACGATCTCGAGCGACACCGCGGCGATGACGACGCGGCGCGCACCGAAGCGGTCGATGAGCACACCGCCCGGTCCGACAGCGAGCAACCCCACGATGGCGGGTAGCGCGAGGAGAACACCGGCCGTCTGGAGTGAGAAGTCGCGCACCTCGTGGAGGTAGACGACGGCGAACGGCATGATGAGGCCGGTGCCGACGAAGTCGAACACGAGACTGGTGAGCATCCACTTCGCGGGGCGTGGCAAGTCGCGGAACATCGAAGCGGAGGGCACCGACCAATGGTGCCAGCCCCGCGACCTCTGGCGACACCCGGCTCCCACGTCGCCCCAAGACACGCGAAGGCCCCGAGACTCTGAAGTATCGGGGCCAATCGCTGTGTGGCGGAGGATATGGGATTTGAACCCATGAGGGGTTTCATCCCCAACACGATTTCCAATCGTGCGCACTAGGCCACTATGCGAATCCTCCGCCGGAAACCTTACTGCAAACCTGCGTTCAACTCCCAATCGTGCCGCCGTGGCGCACCCGGGGAAGCGCTCCTGGGGCCGGTAGACTGACGACGCATCGCGCGTGCGATGACACCCGCCCCTCCAAGGTCGAACAGGAGCCTGCCGATGCCTCGTTACCGCGCTGCGGGCGCCGCCTGCCTCGCCATGGCGCTCACGGTGACGTTGGGGGCCTGCAGCAGCAAGGAAGAGCCGAAGAAGAAGGCTGCGCCCACCTGCCCGGCCGGCAACCCGAAGCCGTCTCGCACCGTCGCCTGGCCGACGATGTACGCCAACGTGTACAACGCGAGTGACTCCAAGGGTGAGGCGGCCACAGTCGCCAGGCGCCTCGGATGGCGAGGACTCAATCTGCTCGAGGTGGCGAACGACCCGCTCGCCGACGACCGGCCGACACCGAAGTACGCGGAGATCCGGTACGGCAAGTCCGGGCGCACGATCGCCCTCAACCTGGCCACTCAGATCCCGCACGCCAACCTGTACCAGGACGAACGGGCCGACCCGACGGTCGACGTCGTCATCGGCAACGACTTCACGCTTACGCCGCAGCCGCCGCGCCCCATCAAGGACGTCAAGGTGGCCGTGTTCAACACGACCTTCCAGAGCGGACTCGCTGCGACGGTGAGCAACCAGCTGGCCAAGCAGGGCTTCCACAGCGAGGCGAAGGCCAACGATCGCGCCTACTACCCAGACGACACGGCCGTCATCGTCTACGACGAGGAGGGCCTGCCCGACGCCCAGCGCGTCCAGATGAGCATCCCCGGCTCGCGACTTCTGCAGGACGAGAAGGCGAACGTCAGCATGACGGGACGCGACGTACGCCTCTACCTCGGGTCGAAGTGGCTCAAGGGCGGCAAGGTGGCCCCGCTCTCGCAGGCGACGAAGGCCCCGGGCTCCTCACCGACACCGAGCTGCTGACGTCGCAGTTCACGCCTCACCTCGACGGTTCAACGAACGAAGCGGGCCGCACCCCCGAAGGTGCGGCCCGCTTCGTCCGTGGGGAAGGCGCGTCAGCGACGGCGGCCCGTACCGAACAGACTGCGGGTGATCTCGCGGCCGATCTGTGTGCCCGCGGAGCGCATGAACGACTTGAACGCGCTGGAGCGCACGACCTGGCTCACCATGCCGGGCTCCTCCTTCGGCTTCGCTGCTTCCTTCGGAGCGGCCTTGGGCTTCTCCTCGGCGTTGTCACCCTCGGCGGGAGCCTGGGCGAACTTGTTCTGAAGACGCTCGTACGCGGATTCGCGGTCGACGGCCTCGGAGTACTTCGAGGCGATGGCGGAGGCGCCGATGACGCGGTCCATCGTCTCCTCGCTCGCCGGGGCCATCTTCGACGTCGGTGCGAGCATGCGGGTCCACGCGACGGGCGTCGGCGCGCCCTTCTCGGAGAGCACCGTGACGACGGCCTCGCCGGTGCCGAGCGTCGTGAGGAGCTCCTCGAGGTCGTACCCACTCTTCGGGAAGGTACGTACGGTGGCGTTGAGCGCCTTCTGATCGTCCGGCGTGAACGCGCGCAGCGCGTGCTGCACCCGGTTACCGAGCTGACCGAGAACGCCGGCGGGGACATCCTTCGGGGTCTGCGTGACGAAGAAGACACCGACGCCCTTGGAGCGGATGAGACGAACGGTCTGCTCGATCTGGTCGACGAACGCCTTGCTCGCCTCGTCGAAGAGCAGGTGCGCCTCGTCGAAGAAGAAGACGAGCTTCGGCTTGTCGAGGTCGCCGGCTTCCGGGAGCTCCTGGAACAGGTCGGCGAGCATCCACATGAGGAACGTGGAGAACAGCGTCGGCTGCTCCTGGACGCTCGGCAGTTCGAGGCAGGTGATGATGCCGCGACCGTCGGCGCCAGTACGCAGCAGGTCCGAGGTCTCGAACTCCGGCTCACCGAAGAACGCCTCGGCGCCGCCGTCGGCGAAAGCGATGAGATTGCGCAGGATGACTCCGGCCGTGGCTGACGAGAGACCGCCCAGTTCCTTGAGGTCGGCCTTCCCCTCGTCGGACGTGAGGTGAGTGATGACGGCGCGCAGATCCTTGAGGTCGAGCAGTGCGAGACCCTGGCTGTCGGCATAGTGGAAGATCAGCCCGAGGCTCGACTCCTGGGTCGAGTTGAGGCCCAGCACCTTCGACAGCAGCGTCGGGCCGAACGATGTGACCGTGGCACGAACCGGCACGCCCTTGCCCTGACCGCCCAGCGCGAGGTACTCGACCTCGAAGCCCTTCGCCTCCCACGTCTGACCCACGTCGGACGCACGCTGCGCGACCTTGTCGTTCGACTCGCCTGGCTCGGCCAGACCCGAGAGGTCGCCCTTGATGTCGGCCATGAAGACGGGCACGCCGTTCGTGGCGAGCTGCTCGGCCATGAGCTGGAGGGTCTTGGTCTTACCGGTACCGGTGGCTCCCGCGATGAGTCCGTGACGGTTCATCATCGCGAGCGGCAGACGCACCTGGACGTCTGGTGCTGCCGTGCCTGCGTCGACGGCAGCGCCGAGGTCGAGCGAGCCGCCCTCGAAGGCGTAACCCGTGCGGATGGCTTCAAGCTGATTGTTTTCGCTCACGCGGCGACAATATCCGGCGCGTGTGTGCACGCGCAGTAGACGACGCGCATAAAATGAGGCCGTGATCTTCAAGGCCGTCGGCGACTCGCGCCCCTACCCCGACCACGGCCTCGTGACGCCCAAGGACTGGTCGCCGATCACGCCGCGTGTCGTCCGCCTCGCAGATCTGACGACCACCCGCGCCACGCTCGATCTCTCGGCGCTGCTTTCGCAGGATTCGACCTTCTACGGGGACATCTTCGCGCACGTCGTCGCCTACAGCGGCGAGCTGTACCTCGAGGACGGCCTGCACCGCGCCCTGCGCGCCGCGTTGCAGCAGCGTTCCACGTTCCACGCCAGGGTGCTTTCGCTGTGAGCTACGTCCGCGACAACGGTCTCGAGCGTGCCCGCCGTCGGCGCGAGCGGCGCTCGTTGGCGATCCTGACGCTCTGCGCCCTCCTGGTCATCGGCTCCGTCGTCTTCGCCGCCACGTTCATGTCCCAGCCGAGCAAGCCGAAGGCCGGCGAGTGCCCCAGCGGCACGACGACATCGCTGCCGCCTCAGGCCACGTTCCCCGTCAACGTCTACAACGCGGGCGGGCCGAAGGGCGCTGCCGGTGACGCCGCCGACGCCTTGCGCACGTACGATTTCAATGTCGGCACGGTGAGCAACGACCCGTACAAGAAGAAGATCTCCAACGTGGGCGAGATTCGGTTCGGTCCGGGCGGAGCCCAGAACGCCAAGAAGTACGTCGAGCCACGCGTCCCGGGCGCGAAGCTCGTCCAGGACGGGCGCGACGGCGCTGGTGTCGATGTTGTCGTCGGCCCGCAGTTCCCGACGCTCGAGAAGGCCGCGGAGAAGCCGTCCGCCTCACCCAGCTGCTCCTGATCACCAGCCGGCTTCCGACATTCCTCACGCCCCGGTCATCCCGTTTTTGACTCAGTGACCCACTGTTGTAATCTTTCTGGCGGTGGCGTGTCCGAGCGGCCTAAGGAGCACGCCTCGAAAGCGTGTGTGGGGGTGACTCCACCGTGGGTTCAAATCCCACCGCCACCGCCAGATACGAATGGACCCCCGCCCAGGACCAGCGACGAAGTCGCCCTGGGTGGGGGTCCATTCGTATCTGATGAAGCACGGGGGATTTGGGAGGAGTGACGCGCGAGCGAGCGACAGCGAGCCCCGCGCGTCACGACGGCTCCCACCGCCACCGCCAGATACGAATGGACCCCCGCCCGGGACCAGCGACGAAGTCGCCCTGGGTGGGGGTCCATTCGTATCTGATGAAGCATGGGGGAGAAGGCCCACCGCCTGTCGGTCGGACCACTCGACGAACCGATGACGCCCACTCCAGCCACTGGGGACGCACCCTCCACCCACAGGGAGGGGCCACACACCCCAAAGTGCCCCTCATTTCCACCAGATCGAAAAGTGGGGGCCAAGGTCCCGTCACGCCGCTTTGCGCGCACTCGGGGCCGACAATCCCCCGACGTGACGGGCAAAACGGGCCACCTCACCACAGTTGGACGATTTTCCAACTCCGCGAAACGGAACCCGTTTCGCAGCGCATCGGGGCGATCTCAGTAAGAAGTCACTGTACTCTCTTC
>NZ_SEHL01000004.1:0-278890 GCF_004151355.1 Dermacoccus sp. 147Ba | reverse complement strand
CGAGCCGCTCTACCTACGTCGCCCGGACGCCGTACCCGCCGCGGCCGCGCCCAACGCCCGGGTCCTCGGCAAGTGAACGCCACGACCACCGACGCCCCGGCGAGCGTCCGCCTGCGCGACGCGACCTGGCGGGACATCGAGACCCTCGCGCGTCTCGACGCCGAACTATTCGATCACGACGCGTGGAGCGAACCGACGTGGTGGGCCGAGTTCGCCGAGCGCCCGCGTCGCCAGTACGTCGTCGCCGTCGCAGGTAACGAGGACGCGAACGAGACCGTGCTGGGCTACGCCGGCCTCGACGCGGGCGGCAGCGCGGCCGACGTCATGACGATCGCCGTCACCCATGCGGCCCGCGGCACAGGCGTCGGAAAACGCTTGCTCACCCACCTTGTCGACGCCGCGGCGGCGACCGGCGCCGAGGCTCTCCTGCTCGAGGTGCGCGCCGATAACGAGCCCGCCCTCGGCCTCTACGAACGATCCGGCTTCGAGCGCCTCACTTTGCGCCGCCGCTACTACCAACCCGGTGACGTCGACGCCGTCATCATGCGCAAACTCCTGGAGACCTCATGAGCATCACCACGACTCGGGAGCCGCTGGTTCTCGGCATCGAGAGCTCGTGCGACGAGACGGGCATCGGCATCGTGCGCGGCACCACCCTGCTCGCCAACGAGGTGGCGAGCAGCATGGATCTGCACGTCCGCTTCGGCGGCGTCGTGCCCGAGATCGCGAGCCGCGCCCACCTTGAGGCGATGCTGCCCTCACTGCGTCGCGCGTGCGACACCGCCGGAGTGAAGCTCACCGACGTCGACGCCATCGCCGTCACCGTCGGGCCCGGCCTCGCCGGCGCGCTCATGGTCGGTGTCGCCGCCGCGAAGGCCCTCTCCGTGGCCCTCGACAAGCCGCTGTACGGCGTCAACCACCTCGCCGCGCACGTGGCCGTGGACATCCTCGACCACGGCCCGCTGCCCGAGCCGACCATGGGTCTGCTCGTCTCCGGCGGGCACACGAACCTGCTCTACGTGCCGGACATCGCCACCGACGTGCGCAGCCTCGGCAACACGATCGACGACGCGTGCGGCGAAGCGTTCGACAAGGTCGCCCGCGTGCTCGGCCTGCCCTACCCGGGCGGCCCGAACATCGACAGGGCAGCCCAGGGCGGAGACCCGAAGGCCATCGCGTTCCCACGCGGGCTCTCGACGAAGAAGGACCTCCAGAAGCACCGTTACGACTTCAGCTTCTCCGGCCTCAAGACGTCCGTGACGCGCTGGGTCGCCACCCGCGAAGCCGCCGGGGAGCCGGTACCTGTCGCCGACGTCGCCGCGTCCTTCCAGGAAGCCGTCGTCGACATCATCACGAAGAAGGCGGTCATGGCCTGCCGCGACTACGAGTGCAACAACCTCATGGTCGGCGGCGGCGTCTCGGCCAACTCCCGTCTGCGTGCGCTGCTCGAAGAACGCTGCGGCAAGGCCGGCATCGCCATCCGCGTGCCGAAACTCAGCCTGTGCACCGACAACGGCGCCATGGTGGCCACGCTCGGGGCACACCTCGTCGCGAAGGGCATCGAGCCGTCCGCGCTCGATGTGCCCGCTGACTCCTCGATGCCGATCGGACAGGTGATGGGATGACGACCACGATGTCTGCCACGACCACGCTTCGGGTGCGCTTGACGGCGCTCGCCGCCACGGGCGCGCTCGCCCTCGCCGGCTGCAGCGGTGGCTCGCCCGACGGAGACAAGCCCTCGACCGGCGCTTCGAGCTCCTCGAAGAGCGGGTCCGGCAGCTCCTCCCAGGGCCAAAATCGGACGAGCGCCGACGCCGGACTGCCGACGCAGGCCGAACTCGCCCAGGCGAAGAGGGACGTCGAGAAGCTCACGACGAAGCAGCTCGCGGGGCAGGTCATCGTCGGGTACTACCCGGGTTCTCAGCGCGACGCCGCGGCGGAAGCGATCCGCAAGGACGGCCTCGGCGGCGTCATCATCATGGGCGACAACGTGCCGCAGGATGTCACGGCGGGCCTGCCTGCCATCACCTCCGCCGCGCAGCAGGCGATGAAGGACACGGGACGCTCGTGGCCCGCCGTCATCGGCATCGACCAGGAGGGCGGCCCCGTCGCGCGCATCAAGGCGCCCGTCACGCAGCTGCCCGGCGGTATGGCGTACGGCGCCGCGGATGACGCCGAACTCGTCGCGAAGATCGCCAAGGGCCAGGGCCAGGAGTTACGAGCCCTCGGCGTGACGATGGTGTTCGCCCCCGACGCGGACGTCACGGTCGGCCCGCAGGATCCGACGATCGCCGTCCGCTCGCCGGGCAGCGACCCGCAGCGCGTCTCGCGCGCGGTGAACGGGCAGGTCAAGGGCTTCCAGGAGGCCGGTCTCGTGCCGGTCATCAAGCACTTCCCGGGCCACGGCTCGGTGACGACGGACACCCACGTCGACTACGCGGTGCAGTCGCAGCCGGTCTCGGCGCTCACCAAGCGCGACTGGGTGCCGTTTGCCAACGCCGTGAAGGCGGGGGCGCCCGCCGTCATGACGGCGCACATCGTGCTCAAGGACATCGACCCGAACGTGCCCTCGACCCTGTCCAACAAGGTGCTCACGGGCGAACTGCGCGACAAGCTCAGCTTCAAGGGCCTCGTCGTCACCGACGGCATGAACATGGGCGCCATCGTGAAGAAGTTCGACAAGGGCGGTGCCGCAGCCGTTTCCGCGCTCAAGGCGGGCGCCGACGTCGTGCTCATGCCGGCCAACGCCACCGCGTCGGTCGCAGCCATCGAGAAGGCCGTGGCCTCGGGTGAGCTGACGCGCGAACGGCTCGTGGAATCGGCTGCCCGTATCGTCGCGACGACGCGGCACCAGCAGGTCAAGGCTCCGGCGACGAACGTCGTCGGCGCGCACGGCAAGGACGCCGAGCAGTTCGCGCGAGAGTCGATCACCCAGCTCGGTGGCTCATGCGACAAGCCGCTCGTCGGCAAGAGCGTCCGCCTCGACGGCGGATCGACCTCCGACCGCGCGGAACTGACGAAGGCCCTCACGGCCCGCGGCATCACGGTCGGCTCGTCCGGCACACGCGTCTCGCTCATCGCCGGTGGGTCGTACAACGCAGGTAAGGCGTCGGCCGACGGCGGCTCGGAAGCCGATTCCGCTGGTGGTTCGGGTGCCGGTTCCTCGACGAAGGCCGGCGTTCAGGTCGCGCTCGACACCCCGTACGTCCTCGCCTCGCGACCGGCCGGAGCCGTCGGTCTCGCGACGTACGGCAACACGCCGTCGACGTTCGCGGCGCTCGCGGACATCCTTGCGGGCAAGGCCAAGGCGGGCGGCACGCTGCCGGTTGCCGTCGGTGACAACAAGGTGGGCGACTCGGCCTGTTCGTGACTTCGCGCGCTGTTTGAAGCTCCAGCCCCTTGAGTCAGGGGGGCGGGTTCAGTTCGGGGGCAGCGGCGGTCGTCCAGGTGCGACCTGTGGCAGGTCAGGTCAGGCAGGCTCCACGACGAGGGCAGCACGCTCGCCGTCGAGGTTGACGAGCACGACTGTCATGGCCCGGGAGCCCTTGAGCTTCAGTTGGCGACGCAGGGCGTCGGCGTCGAGGTCGACGTCGCGCTTCTTGATCGTGAGGCGTCCGACGTCGTGCGTGCGCAGGTAGGAGCGGAGTGTTTTGACGTGCAGCGGAACGGCGTCGAGCACCCGGTATGCGCGCCCGAGAAGACCGATGTCGGTGAGCGCGTCGGCGGTGACGTACCCGTACCCGGCCGTGAACTCGCGCCCGTCGACGGCGTTGAGCAACGCGCCGACGAGACCGCTACGCGTTAACGCTTTGTCGGCCTCGTAGAAGAAGGCGCCGAGGTCGGCGCGACGCGCGAGGGCCCCCGAGGCGTCGGCAGCGTCGGGCCTCGTGACGTGGCGAAGCTCGACGCTGTCGCCGCTGCTGTCTGCGTTGGCGGAACCGTCGGCGCGCTTGTCGGTCGGCCGCACGATCGTCGCCGTCGTGCCTTCGTCGCGAACGGCCTGGCCCCACCAAAGCGTCGCTTCGACGAGGTCGCCGGCGTACGAGACGAACTCCGCCTCGCAGTCGGGCGGGATGTCGCCGTGCGCGAGGCCGGGGGAGAGTTTGGCGCCGGCAGCCGGGGCATCAGCGGCGAGTTGCTGGACGAGTTCCCAGTCGGGCGAGAGCGCGGCCAGGGAGAAGGTTCGCTTGGTTCGGCCGTGGATGTCGGCAACGCCCGGGATGCGCCGGGCAGGGTCGAACCACCACGCGGCGTCCGGGGCTTCCCGGCGGAGTTCGGGTGCGAGGTCTTCGAGCAACCCCGTCTCCACGCGTGAGGCGGGGTAGGGCGCCAGGTTGTGGCGAGCGAGTTCGGCCGTCGTCGGGTCGGCTTCCACGGCAATGACGTCGAGGCCGGCACGAGCAAAACCGACGGCGTCCGCGCCGATGCCACACCCGCCGTCGACCACGCGTGAGGCGCCGGACGACCGCAGACGCTCGGCGTGCAGAGCCGCCACGGCCGAGCGAGTGGCCTGCTCGAGGGCGTCCGGGGTGAAGAACATCAGCTCGGCATTCGCGCCGAACTTCGTGACGGCCTTCGCTCGCAATCGGCTCTGCGTCAGCGCGGCGGCGACGAGTTCGGGGGAGTAGCCCCGATCCCGCAATCGGGAGGTGAGCGCGACGGCGTTCTTCTCGTCGTAGGGCGGCAGCGATGCGAGCAGTTCACGACCCTCGTCGGACATGAGAGCGTGCGCGGCGGCGGCATCCATGGGCTCATTCTTTCAGGCGAACTTCCAACCAAGAGCCGCCCCGCCTGTGCGCCCTGAGCGAACGCCGACCCTCCACCTGGCACTCGGCTTGACCGAGTGCTAAGCGAGCAATAAATTCGGAGTTAGCACTCACCCCTGGGTAAGTGCCAGCGAGCACGTCACCTCGACCCCCGCGACGGCGAGGCGGCACTGCGCGCTGTCATGCCACGCCACGTGGCGTGGGCAGGGGTGGACAAGCATCCGTCACGTCCGCTCGAGCGGACCGTCGCAACAAGGAAGGTGCCACCGTGTCGGTGAACATCAAGCCGCTGGAAGACCGCATCGTCGTCAAGTCCGTCGAGGCCGAGCAGACCACCGCGTCCGGCCTCGTCATCCCGGACACCGCCAAGGAGAAGCCCCAGGAGGGCGAGGTCATCGCCGTGGGCCCGGGTCGCGTGGACGACAACGGCAACCGCGTTCCGGTCGACGTCGCTGTGGGCGACAAGGTCATCTACTCGAAGTACGGCGGCACCGAGGTCAAGTTCGGTGGTGAGGAGTTCCTCATCCTCTCCGCCCGCGACGTGCTCGCCGTCGTCGCCTGACGATCCCACTCCGTGCGCGCATGCCCCGGCCGTGGCCCACGTCGGCCCGCCGGGGCATTGCGTTCCCTCCAGTCGCGCGTGAACTCACGCAGCAGGCTCCCGTTCCACGCCGCCTCGCGCGGCATCAACCAGAGAGGTTGAATCATGGCCAAGACCCTCGAATTCAACGACGACGCGCGTAAGTCGCTCGAGCGCGGTGTCGACGCGCTCGCCAACGCCGTCAAGGTGACCCTCGGCCCGAAGGGCCGCAACGTCGTCATCGACAAGTCCTGGGGCGCCCCCACCATCACGAACGACGGTGTCACCATCGCCCGTGAGGTCGAGCTCGAAGACCCGTACGAGAACCTCGGCGCACAGCTCGCCAAGGAGGTCGCCACCAAGACGAACGACGTCGCCGGTGACGGCACGACGACCGCCACGGTTCTCGCCCAGGCCCTCGTCAAGGAAGGCCTGCGCAACGTTGCCGCTGGCGCGGCCCCGGCCGGCCTGAAGCGCGGTATCGACAAGGCCGTCACCGCCATCAACGACCAGCTGCTCGCCAACGCGCGCCCGGTCGACGGCAAGGACGATTACGCCAAGGTCGCTTCGCTCTCCGCCCAGGACGCCACCATCGGTGGCCTCATCGGTGAGGCGTTCGACAAGGTCGGCAAGGACGGCGTCATCACGGTCGAGGAGTCCTCCACCGCCGAGACGAAGCTCGAGTACACCGAGGGCATGCAGTTCGACAAGGGCTACCTCTCGCCGTACTTCGTCACCGACCCCGAGCGCATGGAGGCCGTCCTCGAGGACGCCTACATCCTCATCAACCAGGGCAAGATCTCGAACGTGCAGGACCTCCTGCCCGTCCTCGAGAAGGTCGTCCAGTCCGGCAAGCCGCTGCTCATCATCGCCGAGGACATCGAGGGCGAAGCCCTTTCAACGCTCGTCGTGAACAAGATCCGCGGCACGTTCAACGTCGTCGCCGTCAAGGCCCCCGGC
Source organism: Dermacoccus sp. 147Ba (assembly GCF_004151355.1). Lineage (NCBI taxonomy): Bacteria > Bacillati > Actinomycetota > Actinomycetes > Micrococcales > Dermacoccaceae > Dermacoccus > Dermacoccus sp. 147Ba. The sequence goes on along the minus strand of NZ_SEHL01000004.1, from coordinate 272,584 downwards.
TTCGGTGACCGCCGCAAGGCCATGCTGCAGGACATCGCCATCCTCACCGGCGGCCAGGTCATCGCCGAGGAGGTCGGCCTCAAGCTCGAGGCCGCCGACCTCGACGTCCTCGGCCAGGCTCGCCGCATCCAGGTGACGAAGGATTCCACGACGATCATCGACGGCGCCGGCCAGGGCGACGCAGTCGAGGGCCGCGTCAAGGAGCTCAAGGCCGAGATCGAGCGCACGGACTCCGACTGGGACCGCGAGAAGCTCCAGGAGCGTCTTGCGAAGCTCGCCGGCGGCGTCTGTGTCATCGGCGTCGGTGCACACACCGAGGTCGAGATGAAGGAGAAGAAGCACCGCATCGAGGACGCCATCGCGGCCACGCGCGCGGCCATCGAGGAAGGCATCGTCGCCGGTGGTGGCTCCGCCGTCATCCACGCCGCCTCCGCGCTCGACTCCCTCCAGCTCGAAGGTGACGAGGCCACCGGCGCCACGCTCGTCGGCAAGGCCATCGCCGAGCCGCTGCGCTGGATCGCCGAGAACGCCGGCCTCGAGGGCTACGTCGCCGTCTCCAAGGTGCGCGAACTGCCCGTCGGCCAGGGCCTCGACGCCGCCACCGGCGACTACATCGACCTCGTCGAAGCCGGCATCATCGACCCGGTCAAGGTCACGCGCTCCGCACTGACCAACGCCGCCTCCATCGCCTCCATGGTTCTCACGACCGACACCCTCGTCGTCGAGAAGAAGGAAGACGAAGAGGCACCCGCGGCAGGTCACGGCCACACGCACTGATCTCCATCGCGCCGTCTTGCGGCGCGCGGGGTTCCGGGCTCGCAGGCTCGCCCGGAACCCCGCGCGCTAGGTGCGACAGCGCTTCGGGGCTTGAAAGACGCCCCTCCCACGAGCAAGCTCGCGGGAGGGGCGTCTTTCTGCGCGGTCTGCTTCCAACGTGGGTGCGTTGAGCGAGGGGTTGCGGCTTTGCGCGTGGCCCGGTTTCGTTTGGGGAGAGGGTCGCGGCTTTGCGAGTGGCCCTGGTTACATGGCGATGCGGAGGCGCCTGTGTTCGGCTGTCAGCGCCGGGTGACGCGCACGCACTCGTCCTCCAGGCACACCACGGCGCCGACCGGAATCTGGGCGCTACGGCGCGTGTCGACCTCGCCGTCGACCGTCACGAGGCCCTCAATGATGACGATGCGCGCCTCGGCGCCGTCCTCCACGAGGTTGGCCAACTTGAGCAGCTGACCGAGCTTGATGGCTTCGTCGCGAATCGGAACGTCTACGGGTGAGCTCATGGCCACATTCTCGCACCGAACTCGCCGTGCACCCCGTGGTGTGGTTACCGTGGGGGCCGCAACCGCTGACCGTGAACCGCGCACATCCGTGACGGGAGTAGGCCATGGCGCTCGAAGGTGGATACATGGGAGGGGCCTCCTGGCCCCAGGTGTCCCATGCCCGAGCGCGTGTAACGAACCTACCGTCCACCCCGATGTCATCCGAGGAAGCGCCGATGCGCGACCTCGTGGCTGCCGCTCAGGACAACGATCCGGCAGCACGACACCAACTCCTCGACGACGTTCACCGGATGGCGTTGCGCTACGCGTCAGCCCGTCTCGGCGCTTTCAGCGCCTCGCGTGAACTCGCCGCCGACGCCGCTCAGGAGGTGTGCGTGGCTGTCCTGCAGGCGCTTCCGCGCTACGTCGAGCGCGGCGTCCCCTTCGAGGCCTTCGTCTACTCCATCTGCTCGCGCAAGGTGGCCGACGTGCAGCGAGGCGCCTTCCGCGCGGCTGTGCCCACCGACGAGATCCCCGAGGGCGTCGACCTGTCGACCGGCCCCGAGGAGATGGCCGTCAGCGGCGACACCGCCAAGCGCCTCTCGATGCTCATGGGCGGCCTGTCCGAACAGCACCGCGAAATCCTGACGCTCCGCGTCGCCGTCGGCCTCTCCGCCGAGGAGACCGCCCGCAGCCTCGGCATGACGGCCGGCGCCGTGCGCGTCGCCCAGCACCGCGCGCTCGCGAAGCTGCGCAAGCTGCACGACGCCTCCGGCCAGGAGTTGAGGTGAGCCACGTGAACGACGCATCCCGCGACACGAACCTCTTCGAGATCGCCCGCGACGACGGACTCCTCGACGTCCTCGGCGCACGCCTTTTCGACGCGGACGAGTCCAACGCCGACACGAACATCGACGCCGGCACCTACGAGTCGGACGATGTCGCTCACATGCTCGCCGCCTGGGCGCAGGACATCGACGACGAGGCCGAGGCCACGTTCACGGTCGAGCCCCGACGCGTCACGCGGGCGGCTCGCGCCGCCTACTCGGTGCCCAATGAGGCCGAGTCCGTCGAGCCCGGATCTGTCACGGCCGCGCCGCGCCGGCGCGGCGGCACGTACAGCGCCTCGGGCGACGGCCGAGTGGCTGCTGCTCTCGGCCGCGGATGGTGGGGCCTGGCCCCGGCTGCCCGCGTGCGAACCGGCGCCACGGCCGCTGCAGCGGGTCTCGTGCTGTCCCTGTCCGGTGTCGCCGCCGCTGTCGGTTGGGGACGCCTGCCGTCCCTCGACTCCTTGACGCTCAGTTCGACGAAGGCCCACAATCCCTCCGTGCTGGCCGATGAGGTGCCGCGCGCCACGGCGACCGATGCACCCGCAGTGCCGCAGAAGCCCGCGAAGAAGCGTGTTGAGGCGCTGCCTCATCGCACGGAAGGCCACGCCGAGGGCGCTGAGCGGCCCCGCACGTCCACCGCAGCGAAGGAAACGGCGCCGAGCGACTCCTGGCCTCGGGTCGAGGAGCGCCGTACCGGTCTCGACCGCTCGGTCGTCGCCGCGCCCCGAATCGATCGTCAGCGCCCCTCGACACCGACGTACCGGCCCAACACGGGCGCCCGACCGACGCAGGCGCCGAGCGCGACGCGTCCGCAGCGTCCGACGACGCCGCCCTCGCCGTCGTCCACGCAGCCGCCGACGACCACGAAGCCGAGCACGCCGTCCACCCCAGGTTCGTCGACGACGTCGCCGAGCACCGGTCCCTCGGGTTCGACAGGCATATCGGGCTCCTCGAGTTCCTCGGGCTCGTCCTCCACGACGAAGCCGACCCCTCGCCCCACCTCGAGCGTTTCCCCGAGGTCGACGCGCGGCTCACACAAGGCCTCCTCCGGCAGCGGTGCGCTGACGAAGGCGGAGAAGAAGACGCGCAACCGGTTCAGGTACCTCATGCCGAGGCCGTCGATCGAGGCGTCCCCAACGCCTCTCGAGCCGAGCGCTACGGCGGAGCCGGTGCCGAACGAAACCGCCACGCCGACGCGCTAGGTGAGAATGCGCACAACGCTGAGCGCGCGGCGCTGGGCACGCGTGCGCGTGACCTAGAATCGGTGAATGGCTTTCGGCTCTGACAACGGCACTGAGATTCCCCCGAAATTCGCGACGCTCGGTCTCACCTACGACGACGTCCTTCTCCTTCCCGGGGAGACCGATGTCATCCCCTCGGAGGTCGACACCACCGCGCAGCTGACGCGCGAGATCAAGCTCAACATCCCTCTCGTGTCTGCAGCGATGGACACCGTCACCGAAGCACGCATGGCCATCGCCATGGCCCGCGAGGGCGGCATGGGCGTGCTGCACCGCAACCTGTCGATCGAGGATCAGGCCTACCAGGTCGACCTCGTCAAGCGCACTCAGACGGGCCGTATCACCAACCCCGTGACGATCGGCCCCGACGCCACGCTCGAAGAGCTCGACGCCATCTGCGGCGAGTACCGCGTCTCCGGTCTGCCGGTCGTCGAGGGCGACAACAAGCTCATCGGCATCATCACCAACCGCGACCTGCGCTTCACGCCCGTCGCCGAGTGGGCCGGCACGAAGGTGCGCGACGTCATGACGACGCAGCTCATCACCGCGCCCGTCGACATCTCGAACGAGGACGCCACGGCGCTGCTGCGTCAGCACAAGCGTGAGCGTCTGCCGCTCGTCGATCGCGACGGTCGCCTCGCCGCGCTCATCACGGTCAAGGACTTCGTGAAGTCCGAGCAGTTCCCGAACGCCTCGAAGGACGCCGACGGTCGCCTCATGGTCGGTGCCGCCGTCGGGTACTTCGGTGAGGCGTGGGAGCGCGCGACGACGCTCATCGACGCCGGCGTCGACGTGCTCATCGTCGACACGGCGCACGGCCACGCGCGCCTCCTGCTCGACATGATCCGCAAGCTCAAGTCCGACCCGGCCACGAAGAACGTCCAGATCATCGGCGGCAACGTTGCCACCCGCGCGGGCGCCCAGGCGCTCGTCGACGCCGGTGTCGACGCCGTCAAAGTGGGCGTCGGGCCGGGCTCGATCTGCACGACGCGCATCGTCGCGGGTGTCGGTGTTCCGCAGGTCACCGCGATCCACGAGGCCGCCCAGGCCTGCGGCCCCGCCGGTGTGCCGGTCATCGGTGACGGCGGCCTGCAGTACTCCGGTGACATCGCCAAGGCCCTCGTCGCCGGTGCGTCCTGCGTCATGGTCGGCTCGCTGCTCGCCGGGACGGAGGAGTCGCCGGGCGAGGTTGTGCTCATCAACGGCAAGCAGTTCAAGGCCTACCGCGGCATGGGTTCGCTCGGTGCGATGAGCTCGCGCGGCAAGAAGTCGTACTCCAAGGACCGCTACTTCCAGGCCGACGTCATCAGCGACGACCAGCTCGTGCCCGAGGGCATCGAGGGTCGCGTGTCGTACAAGGGTCCGGTGAGCAACGCGGTGCGTCAGCTCGTCGGTGGCCTCCACCAGTCGATGTTCTACGTCGGTGGCTCCACGATCCCCGAGCTGCAGGAGCGCGGCCAGTTCGTCCGCATCACCGCGGCCGGCCTCAAGGAGTCGCACCCCCACGACGTCCAGGGCATCGTCGAAGCGCCGAACTACTCGATCCGCTGACGACGCCTCGGCCCACTTTCGAGCGCCTCACCTTCACGACGAAGGTGAGGCGCTCGTGTGTTGAGGCGGGCATACCCACATGCGCGAGATCTCGCACGAATGGGAAGAGACGTGCGCGGTTGGTCCCCACTTGCGCGACATTCCGCGCTTGTGGGGAAGCGGGCACCCGCAGGTAGGCTGGGTGGGTGACTGAGATCGAGATCGGCAAGGGCAAGCGCGGCCGTCGCGCGTATTCACTCGACGACATCGCCGTCGTGCCGTCGCGCCGCACGCGTGACCCCCGCGAGGTGTCGACGTCGTGGCAGATCGACGCCTACCACTTCGACCTGCCCGTCATGGCAGCGCCGATGGACTCCGTGATGTCGCCCGCCACCGCCATCGAGTTCGGCCGCCTCGGCGGTCTGCCCGTGCTCGACCTCGAGGGCCTGTGGACGCGCTACGAGGACCCGGAGACGCAACTCGCCTCCATCGCCACGGTCGACCCGGCCGAAGCCGTCGCCCGCATGCGCGAGATCTACGACGAGCCGATCAAGCCCGAGCTCATCCGCGACCGCCTCAAGGAGATCCGTGACGCCGGCGTCACCGTCGCCGGCGCCCTCACGCCGCAGCGCACCCAGGAGCACTGGCGCACCGTCGTCGAGGCCGGCGTCGACGTCTTCGTCATCCGCGGCACCACGGTCTCCGCCGAGCACGTCTCCGGCGACGCCGAGCCGCTCAACCTCAAGCGCTTCATCTACGAACTCGACGTTCCCGTCATCGTCGGTGGTGCGGGCACGTACACCGCAGCGCTGCACCTCATGCGCACCGGTGCGGCCGGCGTGCTCGTCGGTTTCGGCGGCGGCGCGGCCCACACCACGCGTCGCACGCTCGGCATCCACGCGCCCATGGCCACGGCCCTCTCCGACGTCGCCGCAGCCCGTCGCGACTACCTCGACGAGTCCGGTGGCCGCTACGTCCACGTCATCGCCGACGGCGGCGTCGGCACCTCCGGTGACATCGTCAAGGCCGTCGCCTGCGGTGCGGACGCCGTGATGCTCGGTGCCGCGCTGGCTCGCGCCACCGAGGCGCCCGGTCGCGGATTCCACTGGGGCCCGGAGGCGCACCACAGCCAGCTGCCGCGCGGTGAGCGCGTCGAGGTGGGCACAGTGGCGAGCCTCGAGGAGATCCTCAACGGCCCCGGCCGCGGCGCCGACGGCACCACCAACATCGTCGGTGCCCTCAAGCGCGCCATGGCCACCACCGGCTACTCCGACCTCAAGGAGTTCCAGCGCGTCGAGGTCGTCGTCGCGCCGTACCAGCGTTCCTGAGGCACACTCACGACGGAGGGGCTCGACCGGCAGGTCGAGCCCCTCCGTCATGCCCGCGGTGCCTCGCATCCTGGGACGACGGCCACTGACTTACTTCAAAGTAAGGACGTTGTCGGTGGCCCGTCCTAGGGTGGATCCATGACTTCTCAGACCGCATCTTCGCCCGCCGTCCGCGTTGCGCAGGACGTGGCGAAGCGCATGAGCCACCGCGTCACTGCTGCCGCCGACGCGCCCCAGCGTGAGCGCACGACGCCTCTCACCGGTGAGGTTGTCGCGTCGCTGCCCGAGTCGAGCGTCGCCGACGTCGAGCGCGCCTACGAGGCGGCGCGTGCGGCTCAGCCCGCGTGGGCCGCGACGCCCGTCAAGGAGCGCGTGGAGTTCCTGGAACGCCTGCACGACCTCGTGCTCGAGCACCAGAGCGAGATGCTCGACCTCATCCAGCTCGACTCGGGCAAGGCCCGCATCCAGGCGTTCGAGGAGATTCTCGACACCGCCGGTGTGTGCCGCCACTACGCGAAGAAGGCACCGAGCTATCTCGCCGAGCGCAAGGGTGCGGGCGCCATGCCGGTGCTGACGCAGGCCCGCACGGGCTACCGCCCCAAGGGCGTCGTCGGCGTCGTCGCGCCGTGGAACTACCCGCTGTCGATGACGATCACCGACGCCCTGCCCGCCCTCGCTGCCGGCAACGCCGTCGTCCTTCGTCCTGACGAGAAGGCGTCTCTCACCTGCCTCAAGATCGTCGAGCTCATCGACGAGGCCGGTCTGCCCGAGGGGCTCCTCCAGATCGTTCTGGGCGACGGCCCCACCGTCGGCGGCGCGGTCCTCGAGCGTGCGGACTACGTCATGTACACGGGCTCGACGAACGTCGGGCGTCAGGTCGCACGCGACGCCGGTGAGCGCCTCATCGGGGCGTCGCTCGAGCTCGGCGGGAAGAACGCGATGTACGTCGCCGAGGACGCCGACCTCAAGCGCGCCGCCGAGGGCGCCCAGCGCGCGGTGTTCTCCAGCGCGGGCCAGCTGTGCATCTCGATCGAGCGCCTCGTGCTCCACGAGGCCATCGCCGACGAGTTCCTCCGCCTGTTCCTCGCCCGTGTCAAGGCGATGAAGCTCAGCACCGAGGTGGGCTGGGGAGCCGACATGGGCAGCCTCATAGCCGCGCAGCAGTTGGAGCGCGTCGAGGAGCACGTCGCGGATGCTGTCTCCAAGGGCGCCACGGTGCTCGCGGGCGGCAAGGCGCGCCCCGACGTCGGGCCCTTCGTCTACGAACCCACCGTGCTCGACGGCGTTGCCGAAGGCATGAGCTGCCGACGCGACGAGACCTTCGGCCCGCTCGTGTCGGTCTACCGGGTCGCGAACGACGACGAGGCCGTCGCCTTCGCCAACGACAGCGAGTACGGCCTCAACGCGTCCGTCTGGACCAAGGACGTCAAGCGTGGCCGCGCCATCGCCGCCCGTATCCAGTCCGGCACCGTCAACGTCAACGAGGGTTACGCGTCTGCGTACGCGAGCAACGGTGCGCCGATGGGCGGCATGAAGTCCTCCGGCGTCGGCCGCCGTCACGGGGCCGAGGGCATCCGCAAGTACACCGACATCCAGAACGTCACGGTGCAGCACGTCCAGGGCTTCGGCGTGCCGAAGGGCATATCGCAGAAGCAGTTCGCCAAGGTGATGACGGTCTGTATGCGCCTCATGAAGCGAGGAGGTGTCGCATGAGCGGCTTCGATCACGACGTCGTCGTCATCGGCTCGGGGTTCGGCGGCTCCGTCGCCGCCCTGCGGTTGGCCGAGAAGAACTACGACGTCCTCGTCTACGAGGCCGGCCCGCGCCGTGAGGACGAGGACTTCGCCACCTCGAGCTGGGACGTGCGCAACTACCTGTGGGCGCCCGCGCTCAAGTGCTACGGCGTGCAGCGCATCCACAAGATCCCTGACGCCGTCATCCTCGCCGGGGCCGGTGTGGGCGGCGGGAGCCTCAACTACGCCAACACGCTCTACGTGCCGCCGCAGCCGTTCTTCGCCGACAAGCAGTGGTCCCACATCACCGACTGGTCCGCAGAACTCATGCCGCACTACGAGACGGCGAAGAAGATGCTCGGCGTCGTCGAGTCCAACCCGTGCGAGGGGCCGGTCGAGCAGCTCATGCGCGATGTCGCCGCAGAACTCGGCGTGAGCGAGACGTTCCGCAAGACGCCCGTCGGCGTGTTCTTCGGGGAGTCCGGAAAGCGTGTCGCCGACCCGTACTTCGGGGGAGAGGGCCCGGAGCGCACCGGGTGCACCGAGTGCGGCAACTGCATGGTCGGCTGCCGCGTCGGTGCGAAGAACACCCTCGCGAAGAACTACCTGCCCCTCGCCGAACGCTCCGGTGCGCGCATCGAGCCGATGCGTACAGTCGTCGACCTCGAGCCGCTCGGCCCGAACGGTGATGAGGGCTGGCGCATCACGACGGAGGCCACCGGCGCCTGGGTGCGCAAGAACCGTCGCACGGTGACGGCGCAGCACGTCGTCATGGCAGCCGGCACGTGGGGCACGCAGAGCCTCCTGCACTCGCTGCAGGCCGACGGCAAGCTTCCGCGCCTGTCGCGCACGCTTGGTCACCTCACCCGCACCAACTCCGAGGAGCTCGGCGGTGCCGCCGCCACGCAGCTGCCCGAGGGCGTCGACCTCACACACGGCGTGGCCATCACGTCGAGCTTCCACGTCGACGAAACCACCCACGTCGAGAACGTGCGCTACGGGCGCGGCTCGAACGCCATGGGCCTGTTCTCCACGCTGCTCATTCCCGGTGACGTGGGCAACCGCGTCGTCGAGTTCGTCAAGCAGTTCGCGCGCCGCCCGGTCATGCTCACCAAGGCCGTCGTCCCCAAGGGCTGGAGCGAGCGCACCATCATCGCGCTCGTCATGCAGACGGTCGACAACTCGCTCATCGTCTCCCCGAAGAAGACGCGCCGCGGGTGGAAGCTCACCTCCCGTCAGGGCCACGGTGAGCCGAACCCGACGTGGATTCCGGGCGGCCACAAGGCCATCCGCGGCATGGCGGACCGTCTCGAGCGGGTCAGCGGCAAGGAGGCCATCGCGGGTGGCACGTGGAACGAACTGTTCGACGTGCCCATGACGGCGCACTTCCTCGGCGGCGCCCCGATCAGCGACGGCCCGGAGACCGGCGTCATCGACGCCTACCAGCGCGTGCACGGCTACCCCACGATGTCGATCGTCGACGGTACGGCCGTCTCCGCGAACCTCGGCGTCAACCCGTCGCTCACCATCACGGCTCAGGCCGAGCGTGCCTTTTCGCTGTGGCCGGCCAAGGGCGAGCGCGACGAGCGTCCGGCTCAGGGCGAGGCGTACGTCCGGCTCGAACGCGAGCCGAACCGGGTGCCCGGCCAGCCCGTAGTCCTCGGCATGCCGACGGTGGCACGGACACCCGCGACGTAGGCACCGCGCGTCGGCGCGTACCCTGGTGGGGTGCTCCAGACCGCGATGAAACCCCGTTTCGTGCGGCTGTTCTCGCTCATGCTCGTGCTCGTTGCCGCGTTCATCTGGCTCGGCAAGTGGCAGTGGGGGACGGCCAACAACGAGGCCAACCAGAAGGTGCTCGAAGAGGCTTCGCAGCGCACGCGCGAGCCGCTCGACGCGGTGATCAAGCCGCAGACGCCGTTCGACAACTCGACGTCGTTGCAGCCCATCACCGTCACTGGCCGCTACGACACGAGCAAGACCGAGCTCGTCGCGGGCCGCGTGCTCGAGGGCAAGCACGGCTGGTGGGTCATGACCCCACTCGTCGTCGACAGCACCGGAGCACGGCTGCCCATCGTGCGCGGCTTCGTCGACAAGACGACGAACATCCCGAAACCGCCCTCGGGCACCGTGACCGTCGAGGGCGCGCTGGCGCCCGGTGAGTCGGTGTCGACGATGGACGCTCTTCCGCCCGGCCAGATCGGCACGATCGACATGGGTCTGCTGCTCAACAAGTGGGACGGCCGCGTCTACAACGCCTTCATCTTCTCCACGGACCAACAGCCTGCGACGCGGGTGAAGCCGGGGGAAACCACCCCAGAGCACATTCCGCCGCCCGTGCCGCGCACGACCCACATCGAGTGGCGCAACGCGGCCTATGCCATCCAGTGGTGGGTGTTCGCCGTCTTCGCGGTCTTCATGTGGGTCAAGCTCGTGCGCGACGAGCACCACCTCGAGATCGCCGCCGACGAGAGCCGTGTTGACGAGAACAACGAGCAGGATCACACAACTCCCAGCGAAGACGATTCCCCTTCCGACGTGACGACGCCCCCTACGGGCGAGCGAAAGGACGACCGATGACCGACCAGAAGCCCGCTGCTGCGGGCAAGCCCACGATCGACGTGAACCAGGCCCGCTCGGCCCTGAAGTTCTTCAAGATCGCCGCGTTCATCGTCGGCATCGGCCTGCTCGTGCTCGTGCTCGAGATGGTGCTGCACTACCGGTTCCACAACGACGCGCTCGCGTGGTGGCCGCAGCCGCACGGCCTGCTCTTCCTCGTCTACGTCGCGACGACGGCGAACCTCGGGTTCAAGATGCGCTGGGGTCTCGGCAAGATGGTCCTCGTCATCCTCGCCGGGTGCGTGCCGTTCCTGTCGTTCTGGGTCGAGCGCAAGATGAGCCGCGAGGTCGAGGCCGACCTCGCGGGCCGCTGACGGGCCGACGGCCGGAAGGCCTGTCGGTGGCGACGGATAGGATGAACGCGTGAGCGACAACCTGCAGGATCACCCCGTACTCGTCGTCGATTTCGGCGCCCAGTACGCCCAACTCATCGCGCGCCGCGTGCGCGAGTGCGCCCTCTATTCCGAGGTCGTGCCGCACACGATGAGCGCAGAGGAGATGCTGGCCAAGAACCCCGCCGCCATCGTGCTGTCGGGCGGGCCCTCGTCCGTCTACGCCGACGGTGCTCCGTCGCTCGACGTGGCGCTGCTCGAAGCGGGCGTGCCAGTCTTCGGTATCTGCTATGGCTTCCAGGCCATGGCGCACGCCCTCGGCGGAACCGTCGCCCACACCGGAGGCCGCGAGTACGGTCACACGATGGCCACGATCACCCACACCGACTCGATCCTCTTCGACGGTCAGCCCGCCGAGCAGGCCGTGTGGATGTCGCACGGTGACGGCGTGAGCGAGGCCCCCACGGGCATGACGGTGTGCGCTCGCACGCCCGGCGCCCCCGTCGCCGCGTTCGAGGACGCCGAGCGCAAGCTCTTCGGCGTGCAGTGGCACCCGGAGGTGCTCCACTCCACGCACGGCCAGGAAGTGCTGCGCAACTTCCTGCTCAACGGCGCCGGCCTCAAGGCCGAGTGGACGCCCGCCAACATGGCCGAGGAACTCGTCGCCCAGGTGCGCGAGCAGATCGGTGAGGGCCGCGCCATCTGTGGTCTCTCCGGTGGTGTCGACTCGTCCGTCGCCGCGGCCATGGTGCAGAAGGCCATCGGCGACCGGCTCACGTGTGTCTTCGTTGACCACGGCCTGCTGCGCGCCGGTGAGGCCGAGCAGGTCAAGGAGGACTTCGTCGCCGCTACCGGTGTCGACCTCGTCGTCGTCGACGCCTCCGAGCGCTTCCTCGAGGCGCTGGCCGGCCAGTCCGATCCCGAGACGAAGCGCAAGATCATCGGCCACGAGTTCATCCGCGTCTTCGAGCAGGCGGCGCGCGACATCGTCGGTGCCGAATCGGACAGCGAACACCCCGTCGAGTTCCTCGTTCAGGGCACGCTCTACCCCGACGTCGTCGAATCCGGCGGCGGCACCGGCGCGGCCAACATCAAGAGCCACCACAACGTCGGCGGTCTGCCCGACGACCTGCAGTTCAAGCTCGTCGAACCGCTGCGCGCCCTCTTCAAGGACGAGGTGCGCCAGGTCGGCCTCGAACTCGGCGTGCCCGATTCCATCGTCTGGCGCCAGCCGTTCCCCGGCCCCGGCCTCGGCATCCGCATCATCGGCGAGGTGACGGCCGAGCGCCTCGAGATCCTGCGCGCGGCCGACAAGATCGCCCGCGAAGAGCTCACGGCCGCGGGCCTCGACCGCGACATCTGGCAGTGCCCCGTCGTCCTTCTGGCCGACGTGCGCTCGGTCGGCGTGCAGGGCGACGGCCGCACCTACGGCCACCCCATCGTGCTGCGCCCCGTCTCCAGCGAGGACGCCATGACGGCCGACTGGACGCGCCTGCCCTACGACGTGCTCGCCACCATCTCGAACCGCATCACGAACGAGGTCTCCGACGTCAACCGCGTCGTGCTCGACGTGACGAGCAAGCCCCCGGGCACCATCGAGTGGGAGTGAGCGCCCACCGATGAGCGAGCAGCAGCCCGCTCCCGACGCCGACGGCGCGGCCCACGTGGTCGCGCCGTCGGCGTGCCACGGGGCGACCCCGGTCGGTGAACCCAGCGACCTCACCGAACCCGTCCGCCGCTTCGTCTGCTCCGTGCGGACGATGACGTTCGCCTCACTGGCGTCGTTCGTCCTCGTCCTGTGGGTCTTCACCCGTACCGCGCGCGCCCAGGTGTGGGACGAGCGTGGGCGGATGAGCACAGGTGCGAGCGCGCGGGCGTGGGTTCACATCGTCGATCCGCTCACCTACATCACGATCGGCTCGGTCGCGACGCTGCTCGCCGCCTTCGTCGTCATCGCGCTCGCGCGGCAACGAGCGGGTCTCGCGCTGGCCGCGATCCTCGTGGTCGGGGGAGCGAACGTCACGACGCAACTGTTCAAGGCGTACTGGCCCACGAGCCCGCACCTGTGGGACAACTCCCTACCGAGCGGACACTCGACCGTTGCGATGAGCCTCAGCCTCGCGGCGATCCTCGTCGCGCCGTCCGGGGCCAGACGGTGGCTCGTGCCCTTCGCCGCCTTCGGAGCCACGTTCGTCGGCGCCGGAACGATCGTCGGGCACTGGCACCGCCCGGCCGACGTGTGGGCGGCCTTCCTCGTATGCCTCCTGTGGTCGGCCGGAGCGATCGGTCTCGTGCTCAAACTCCAGTTGCGGCGCCACACCCGCGACGCGAAGTACGCGCTGCGCCCTGCCGCAGGCGTCGTCGGGAGCATGACGGCGGGGCTCATCTTCGTCGGGCTCGGAGTGCGGCCGCTCGACGCCGACCTCAAGCTGGCCGAGGCGATCGTCGCCCTCGGAGTCACCGGGTTGCTCGCGGCGTTCGTCGTCGCATGGGTGAGCGCTGCGGCGGACGACAACCTCGGATGAGGGACCCGGTGAAGCGAATCGAGCCACTCGTCCTGGTGGGGAGCCTGCTCGTTCTCGTGGCCCTCGTCGCGCTGCGCGCCACGGCGTCCGGCAAGCGCCTGGCTGCGGCCACCACGCACTGGCTCGGTGAAGCCGATCGCCCTGACGGCGGTCTGATCTGGCCCGCCTCCGGCCTCGTGACGCGTGCCTATCTGCCGTTCGTTGCGCTGACGCTCGTGGCGCTCGCGGTCGCACTGACGCGCCACTCGCTGCGGCGCCGAGCACTCGCAGGGGCGTTCGTCCTCGTTGTCAGCGGCGTGGGGGCGCAGGTGCTGGGGCGTCTCCTCGTGCCCGTGCTCGGACAGGAGTCCGCGACGCTCCCCAGCGGGCATGCGGCCCTCGTGCTCGGCGCCTGTGTGGCCTGGATCTGGATCGCACCCGCCCGGCATCGCCTCGCGGTCCTGTGCGCAGCCGGTGTCGTTGCGACGGCCGGGTCGCTCGGCATCGTCGTCGCGCAGTGGCACCGCCCGGGCGACGTGCTCGCGTCCCTCGCCCTCGTCACGGCCGTGACGGCGGTTGCTCGTCCTTTCGCCAGGACGGGCGCGATCGCCCCGGCCGTCAGCGAGGCCGAGGGCAACCGGGCGCACACGTTTCGGGGTGGCTTCGGCTACAGCCCGTCGACCGATGCTCTCGTGGCCGTGCTGTGCGGCGCAGCCGGCTGCGTCGTGCTCTACCAGGGGTGGGGTTCGGCGCTCGTCGGCGAGAACGTCGCTGCCCTTGTCGGCGGTTTGGCCGTGCGATGGGGCCTCGCCCTTGCGGCGGGGCTGCTCGTGTGGTTCGCCGCGCGCGTCGACGAAAGCCCTGTCAGTCGCCTCCACTAGGCTGGGCGGGTGCTTCGAACTACAGCAGCTGTGCTCGCCGGGAAGTCGGCTCGCGTCGCAACGAGACTGCGCGGTGGCGGTAGCGCCCTGCCTGGTCTCGTCGTCGAGAAGGTCGACCCGAAGTTCCTCGCCACGGCTCTCGCGTACCTCCCGAAGGGTGTCGTCGTCGTCACCGGCACGAACGGCAAGACCACGACGACGAAGATGCTCGTCGCGCTCCTTCGCGCGCACGGTCTCAAGGTCTTCACCAACCCCACGGGCTCGAACTTCACGCGCGGCGTCATCTCCTCGGTGCTCGGTGAGGTGTCGCTGCGCGGCACCATCGACGCCGACATCGCCGTGCTCGAACTCGACGAGGCGCACGCCCTGCACTTCGCCAAGGTGGTCAAGCCGACGCACGCGCTGCTGCTCAACGTGGCACGAGACCAGCTCGACCGTTTCGCCGAGATCGACTACACCGCGAAGCTCCTACGTCAGCTCGCCGAGCAGACCACCGAGGGCGTCGTGCTCAACCGTGACGACTCGTTCGTCGCGCGCATCGAGAGCGCGCTGAAGCCGCACGTCGAGGTCTCCTACTTCGGCGTCGACGAGACGATCGCGGAGCGCCTCGGTGAGCTCATGGAACAGGACGTGCGCAGCGACGACGACTTCGTCCAGCCGCTCGTGAGCTCCGGTGACGGACTCCTTCTGCCGATCGACGATCGCAAGTTCCTCGTCACGTTCGCCGACCGCGCCGACGGCAGCGCCAACGTCGGGCCGATGCAGATGCGTCAGCACGGTCTCGCGGCCATGATCAACGCCACGGCGGCCACGTCGATGGCGCGTCGGCTGCTCGGCGACGACTTCCTGCCGGCCACCGCCGTCAGCGCCCTCGAAGCGGTGCAGCCGCCGTTCGGTCGCGGCGAGGTCATTGACGTCGACGGTCAGGAACTCGAGCTCGTGCTCGTGAAGAACCCGGCCGGATTCACCGTGGCCCTCTCGACGTACGGCGGACGCCCGGTGGCGAGCATGGTGGCCATCAACGACAACTACGCCGACGGGCGTGACGTGTCGTGGCTCTACGACGTCAACTTCGCCTCCCTGCGTGAGCGCGGCGTCGAACTCACCTCCGGCGTGCGCGCCTACGACATGGCGTTGCGCCTCGCCTACGACGGCGTCGAGGTGCGTCACGTCGAGCCCGAACTCACGTCCGCGCTCGACACGTTCCTCGCCGAGCACCCGAACGAGCCGAAGCGCATCTTCTGCACCTACACGGCGATGATGGCGCTACGCCGCACGCTCGCCGAGCGCTACGACCTGCCCGACATCGGAGAGGACGCCCCCGAATGAGCCAGCCCACTCCCGAGAACGTCGAGCCCGTCGTCAACGACGACCTCGCCGCCATGGACGTCGTCCCGACGACGCTCGGCGACCCGACCGGGCCGAGCAAGGGACGCGTCACCGTCGTCCACCTGTACCCGCGTGAGATGTCGATCTACGGCGACCTCGGCAACACGCGCTGCCTCGAGGCGCGCCTGCGTTGGCACGGGTACGAGCCGAACGTCATCAGCCACAACCCGGGCGACGAGTTCCCCGACGACGCGCACCTCGTCGTCGGCGGCGGCGGCCAGGACTCCGGGCAGGTGCGTGTCGAGGCCGACCTCGAGAAGATCGGCCCCAAGCTCAAGGAGCTCGCCGAGGACGGCGTGCCGATGCTCATGATCTGCGGTATGTACCAGCTCTTCGGCAAGGCCTTCATCACGGTTGACGGCAAGACGCTGCCGGGCCTCGGCATCCTCGACGTCACGACGCGCGGCAACGAGAAGCGCATGATCGGTCCCGTCGTGCTCTCCACCGAGTTCGGTGACGTCGTCGGCTACGAGAACCACTCCGGTTCGACGGTGCTGGGGGAGGGGCAGGAGGCGTTCGGCTCCGTACGCTCCGGCTTCGGCAACAACGGCGAGGACGGCCACGAGGGAGCCCGTACGAACAACGTCGTCGGCTCCTACCTGCACGGCCCGATCCTGCCGGCCAACCCGCACCTCGCCGACTGGCTCATCGCCCGCGCCGTCGAGAAGGCGCTCGCCCAGCCGTTCGAACCGGGTGAGATCGACGACCGGTTCGCCGACCAGGCCCGCGAGCGTCAGGTTCGCCGCCTCACGAAGAGCTGACCGGCACTTCGCCGAGCCGCACGAGGAAGCCCTTCACCGCTTGCGGGCGGTGAAGGGCTTTATCGGTCCTCTGACGACGTGTGATGGCTACGCGCAGACGCCGGGCGCGCCGTCGGGTGTCAGAGGCACCTTGGGCATGACGAACCAGGCGAGCCAGCCCATGGCGCCGAGCGGTACCTCGAGCAGGTGCGTGAAGATCGCGAAGACGAGCACGCCGGCAGCGGCCGCGGGCTTGTCGGCGCCCCAGGCCACCATGACGGCGAGCGTGCCGGCCTCGGTGATGCCGAGCCCACCCGGCGTCACGCCCACCGCGGTGAGGAGGCGTCCGACGGCGTAGGCGGCGAAGAGCTTGCCGAGCGAAAGGTCGACGCCGACGACCTCCATCGTTCGCCAGAAGAGGAGGAAGTAGACGCCGAGGAACCCGACGACGCCGACCGTCATGGGGAACCACCCGGTGGCCGTCACCGTGGCGAGGCGGCGCCGCTGGTCGACGAGCACGTGACGCAGGTCGACGCGCGACTTGCCGCGCTGTTCTCGCCAGGCGCTGACGCGTCCGCCGAAGCGGCGGTGCACCCACGCGCCGAAGCGCTCGGTCTTGTGCGGCGCGATGAGAATGGCCACGAACACGGCGATGATGACGAGCCCGACGATGCCTCCCGTGAACGCCCCGCGGCGCACGCCCTTGGGCAGTGCGTCCGTGGAGGAGAGCAGGGCCACGCCGAGCAGCGGCATCGCCATGCGGGCGACGACGTTCCAGACGCCCGAGACGATGACCGATGTCGAGATCGCAGCGCGTGCGAAGCCCCACGAACGCAGCATGAGGTACGTCGCGGCCACCCCGGCGGCACCGCCGCCCGGCAGCAGGTTGCCCGCTGCAGAGCCGGAGACGTTGACGATGAGCGCCTTGACGTGGCCCAAACCGGGCAGCGAACCCGTCAGGGTGAAGGTGTAGAGCCACAGGCCCAGGACGACGAGACCGAAGAGTTCGAGGCCGTTGACCCACCCGAGTCGATCGAGGTGAGTGCCGATCTCGGTCCACGTCGTCTGACCGAACCACGGCAGACCGAAGACGAGGATCGCCGCGGCGAGGGCGAGGCCGAACACGGCCTGCAGCAGCTGCTTGCCGGTGGCCTTCGGAAACGCCGTGGGGTCGGCTTCCTGCGTCGCGCGCCCTTCGGCGTCGGTCGCGGCAGGTTGACGCCCCACACTCACTCCTTCGTGTCCGTTCGGGCGGCGCGCGGTGGCAAGCCCTTGAAGATGTCACGCGCGACCGGGCCCTTGTGGAGCGGGTCGCGGAACCATTCCCGACAGAAGACTACGTCGTAGAGCGGTCGGGGAATTCTCAGGAATGCCGCCAGAGTTCGGTCGGCGTCGCCGTCGGCGCTGGCCTGCGAAGCGTGGGCGCGCATCGAGGCACGCTTCTGCGCGGCGAAGCGGCCCACCGAGATGCGGTGGGTGATGTCACGCCGGGCGCTGTAGGCGCGCTCGAACGAGGCCATGTCGAAGTCGTCGGGGAAACGATAGAAGCGCGCGACGAGGTGCAGAGCCCGGACGAGCAGGTCGCGCGGAACGGTGGCTTCGAGGACGCGTGGCGTTCCGGCGAGCTCGGCGGCGCGGGCACCTACCTCGTGCACACGCACGTGATCCCGGTGGCCGTAGCCGCCGTTCTCGTCGTAGGAGAGCAGGACGTCGGCGTCCTCCTCGCGCAGAATCTCGGCGAGCGCCTCGGCCGCTTCGTCGACGTCGACCGTGATGAAACGGCGCTTACCGGGCGGGTCGGGGAAGGTTTCGGGACCCATGCCGGAGTCGGCGTGGCCGAGCGTCTCGACGCGCGCGACGCCCAGTGCGCGGGCGCTCTCGAGGAGTTCGTTCCAGCGTTGGGCGGCGAGTTCGTCGGGGCCGCCGTAGCCGGAGTCGGCGAGGCCGAGGGCGCCGTCGGTGGCGACGACGAGGACGACGCGGTGTCCCTCTGCGGCAGCCTTCGCCATCGTGCCCGAGGTGAGCAGCGCCTCGTCGTCGGGGTGAGCGTGGAAGGCGACAAGCGTGCGCGGCGTGGCATCGGGGGACATGGCATCTGGCGTGGTCATCGTGTGCCATCCTCGCGCATGACAGACTTCCATCCGTGAAGATCGCGCTGGTGTCGGACTGTTACCTGCCTCGCTTGGGCGGTATCGAGGTGCAGGTGCACGATCTCGCGCAGCGCCTCGTCGCCCAGGGCCACGAGGTCGTCGCCTACACGGTGACGCCGGCGCACGCGGAGCAGTACAGCGGCCTGGAGATCATCGACGGCATCCCCGTGCACCGTTTCGCGCTCGGTCTGCCGTACGACGTCGCGCTCAACCCGATGGCCATCTCGCAGTTGCGCGTCGCCATCACGAACGGCGGATTCGACGTCGTCCACGCCCACATCGGCGTCATCAGCCCCTTCTCGATGGACGCGGTCCGGATGACGCTCGGCATGGGCATCCCGACCGCGGTCACGTGGCACTCGGTCATGAGCTGGGCGGGACCGTTGCTGCGTCCGCTGGGCTTCATCAAGCGGTGGGCCGCCGACGGCGCGGCGCTCTCGGCGGTGTCGCGGGTGGCCGCGCGGCCGGTGGCGTCGATGGCCGGCGCCGGGCACGAGGTCGTCGTCCTGCCCAACGGCATCGACACGGACGTCTGGACCCCCGGTGGCCCGCGGATCGGTGACGAGGTGCGTGTCATCTCGGCGATGCGTCTGGCGCGGCGCAAGCGCCCTCTCGAGTTCTTCAAGGTGATGAAGGCCGTGCACCGCGAAGCGCCGAACGTGCGTCTCGAGATCGCCGGCGAGGGGGAGCTGCGCGCGAAGCTCGTACGCGCTGTCGACCTCGCCGACGCGCACGAGTGGGTGTCGCTGCCGGGGCGCATGACGCGTGCGCAACTGCACGAGCGCTACCTCGATTCCGACCTCTACGTTGCGCCCGCGCGCCTCGAGGCGTTCGGCATCGCGGCTCTCGAAGCGCGCTCGTCGGGTCTGCCGGTGCTCGCGCCCACGAGCAGCGGCGTGTGCGAGTTCGTCGAGAACGAGGTGAACGGCCTGCTCGTCGACGGTGATGAGGGGCTGGTCGCGGGCCTCACCCGGCTCGCACTCGACCGGGACCTGCGCGAGTCGATGGCCCACACGAACCGCACCGTGCGCCCGAAGCAGGCGTGGCCCGAGGTCGTACGCCTCGCCGAGGACGAGTACGCGCGGGCCGCCGACCTGCAGAGGCGACGATGAACGTCGGGGCGGGCATCACCGTCGTCGGACTCACCGCGGATGACGCGGGTGGCACTCGGGAGGTGTTCCGGGAAACGCTGCGCCAGGGCGTCGCGCCCCGGCGCCAGTTGCGCGAGGCTGGATTCCGGGCCTCCAGGCTGCCCCACGTGACGAGCGACGCCGACGACGCCGTCCTCGCGTACGAGGTGACGTCGCTGCCGGCCTCGTCCCGCACACCCTGTGCGCATGCCACGGAGAAGGCGGACCTCGTGCGGCAGCGCCTCGCCGCCTACGCGGTCGTCACGAGCGAACGTGGCGTGCTGCTCACCCGCCTGTCCCAGACCACCGGACGACCGGGTCTGTGGATCCTGCCGGGTGGCGGTGTCGACGCGGGGGAGCACCCGGCGGAAGCCGTCGTGAGGGAGGTCTGGGAGGAAGCCGGGCAGGACGTGGAGCTCGGTGAGCTCGTCGACGTCTCGTCCTCGCATCGGGTGGGTATCGGGCGCGGTGACGTCGTGGAGGACTTCCACGCGGTGCGCCTGCTGTTCACCGCGTCCTGTTCGCAGCCGTCCGAACCCGTTGTCCACGACGTCGGTGGTTCGACCGAGAGCGCGGCGTGGTTCTCGATCGCCGACGCCGTCGACCCCGAAGCGCCCGGTTACCCCGAGGGCGGCATGGCCTCGTGGGCCCTCGACGCGGTGCGGGCCTTCGCGGATATGCCATGAGTGCGACTGGCGGCCGGGTGAGGGCTCGCACCGTCTACGGGTGGCTCGCCTTCGGGCTCCTGGCGATCTGCCTGCTCTGGGTTCCGGCAATGCACGCCCTCGTCGTGCGTGAGTAAGCCAAGACACGCACGCTCGCCGAGTCGGGTCGTGTCGTGACCGTGGAAAACGTCGAGGACGTGCGCGTCAGCGTCAAGAGCTCCAAGTCGCGGCGCTACGTCTCCAATGTGGGGGTGCGCATCGACGGCACGTGGGTGTGGCTGTCGGGGTTTGACGAAGACCGGCCTGATTCCACCCGCCATTGGTACACACGGTGTGGCCTGCAACCTCCGATGCCGGGTACCCGCGCCTATCCGCCTCTCGAAGTGCGCTACGTCCCTGGGGCGCCGAACGCTGCCACGGTGGCGGACCATGAACATCGGGTGGCGAACCTCGTGGGCACGCGATGGTTCTGGCTGGCGGACGCTGTGGCCGCAGCCGTGGCGGTGCTCATGGTGCTGTTCGTCCGGCAACGTGTGCGTCGATGGAACCAGCGTCGTATCCAGGACACGAATCAGCGTCGGCGCCCGTAGACGAGCCCCAGCGCACCGGCCACGACGGCCGTGGCGCCGATGCCGAGCAGGATGCCGGGCACCGTGTAGCGCGAGTCCAGGCTGATGACGTCGCCGTACGCGAGCGCGCAGAGCACGGCTGTGACGAGTCCGATCGTGGCGAGGACGGCCCCGACGATGTTGGCTTCACGACGTTCGTCGTCGCGTCGCTCCTGTGCGCTCGCCGGTGCGGGTGTGGCCCCCTGCTCGTACGACCAGGCCTGCGTGGGGGCGCTCGCGCCGTAGCTGAAGTCGTCGTAACTCGTCATCGCTCGTTCGCCTGCTCTCGTGAGGTGGGGTTGGTCATCGGTGGGATCTCGAGGCTTGATTCGTCGTTCGCGAGGCCGTACCCGACGTCTTCGCCGGAGCTTGGCTCCGCACGCGGACGAACACGTCGCCGATTCCGACGTCGGTCTTCAGACGGATCGTCTTGTTGCCCGAGCCGAGAGTCGTACGGGTCGGCTCCGTGCCGCTCGAACCGCCTGCCTCGTAGAACACCTGGCCGGCGTCGTCGGTGGCGCTGATGTACCCGAGGCGCGTCACAGAGGTGAGTTCGACCTTGACGCCGCGCGGCACCTCGACGCGCAGGCGCCCGGCGGTGAGGCGGGCGTTGACGTCGACGACCTCGGGCATTGTCGCGACGTCGACGCGGGTGAGATCGATCGTGCTCGTGCCCATTCCGGCGTGGTACGACTGCGTGGCGGCCAACGTCGTCGGCTGGGCGGACAGGGAACTCGTGCGACTCGAGTAGCCGGCCGAGTGCAACGACGCGAAGGTGATGCTGACGGCGATGAGCGGCACGACGAGCAGGCTCAACACACCGACGCGGTAGCCGCGCAGCGCGAAGAACAGGGCTCCGAGGCTCACGACGGCAAGGCTCCCGAACACCAACCAGGGCAATGCCGTTTCGCCGCCGGTCGTCACGCCGCCGACGAGGCCGAGTGCCGGCGGGACGATCGCAAGGCCGGCGAGCAGGAGGAAGGCGGCGAACGGCAACCGGGTGCGGCGTCGGCGGGCGCGGCGTTCGGCGTTGCTCGCGCGGCGGGCCTCCTGGGCGGTGAGGCTGTTCTGCTGGTGGTGAGCCCGAGCCGCCCGGAACTGCTCCCGGGCGCTTCGGCGCTCGTCGATGAACGGCACCGAGCTCGAGGTGGCGTCGCCGTCGAATCCGTAGCCCGTCACGGGTGGTTCTGCCACGGTGTTGCTCCCGCCGGGTGCGGGCGTCGGCGCGTAGGTCGCGTCATGGGGGAGAGGTTCGTCCTTGCGGCCGCGACGAACGACGACGAACGCCAGGGCCCCGAGTGCAACGAGGGAGATCACGGGGCCGGTGTTGCCGAGGAACTCGAAACCGAAGCCCCACGGCATCGTGACGAGGAGGGCCAGCGCGGTGATTACGAGGACGACCATCGGCATACCGCTGTCGCCGCGGCGGGCCTCGTCGAGCACGACGCGGTCGGCGAGGTCGGGCACGAGACTCCACGCCAGGAGGTAGACCACCAGGCCGACACCTGACAGCACGAGCAGGATGGCCACCGCGCGCACGAGCAACGGCGCGACGCCGAGTCGCAGCCCGACGCCGGCGCAGACACCGCCGAGCCACCCGCCGTCGGTGTCGCGACGCAGGTCGATGTCGCGCAACGTCTCGATGAAGCGGTCGAAGCCCGCTTCCGTCGCGGCGCTTGTCGCGCCGCGCGCACTGCTTCCGGTGCGCTCGTCTTCCCGCGGATTCGGGGTGGCCGTCTCGTTCATGCCCCCAGCCTGCCGCGTGCTCGCGGTCCACCGGCAGGGGGAGCAACCCTGACGCGACCCTGAACTTCCCCGAGGCGACCCCGGGAAAGGGGCGCTCGCGCTCGCGCGTGCGACACCATGGAGTCATGACGACGCAGCAGAGCACCTCGGCCCCTTCGGGGGCCGAACGCGTGCTGCCCGCGCACTGGCCGGACGTCAACGAACGACCTCCGCTCGAGCGCCTGCCGCGAGCAGGCTGGCTCGGCGGTGTCTGTGCCGGTATCGCACGCCACCTCGGCGTCTCGGCGTGGGCCGTGCGGGGCGTCGTCATTGTCACGTCGCTCGTGTGGGTGGGGCTGCCGGTCTACCTCTTCCTGTGGTTCTCGATGCCGCGCGACGAGCAGGCCGGTCGGACGCCGCGTCCGCGCCTACTGCTCGCGTCCGGATTCCTCATCGTCACGCTCGTCGGCGCACTGCTGGCCGACACCTCGGGCATCAGCGTTCAGCTCGGCATTCCGTTGCTCGTGTCGTCGGCGGGCCTCGTCATTGCGTGGTCACGCCTGGCCGACCGCGACCGACGAGCCTGGGTGAGCAGTGACTTCGGTCGACGAGAGTCATTGCTGCGCCTGAGTTTCGGTGCGTTCCTCGTGCTCGTCGGTCTCGTCACGGCGGCCGCGACGGGTCGTGGCTTCGCCGGTCTGCGTGACGTGGGTATCGCCCTCGTCGTCCTGCTCGGCGGGCTGGCGGCCGTGCTCGCGCCGTTCGGGCTGCGCCTGTGGGACGACATGCGTCGAGACCAGGCGGAGAAGGCCATGGCCGACGCCCGAGCCGACGTCGCCTCGCACCTGCACGACTCCGTCCTGCAGACGCTCGCGCTCATCCAGCGCCGCACGAACGAACCGGAGATCGCCCAACTCGCCCGCACCCAGGAGCGCGACCTGCGCTCGTGGCTCTTCGCCGACGACGAGAACGCCCCCGAGGTGGCCGACGCGCCGGAACTGCTGCGCGGCGTCGTCCACGCGGTCGAGGACGGCTTCGCCGTGCCGGTCGACGTCATCGTCACCGGGCAAGCACCCGTGACCCCGCGGATCGAAGCACTCGTGAGCGCGGTACGGGAGGCGACGACGAACGCGGCCAAGCACGGTGCGCCGCCCGTCTCCGTCTACGCCGAGTTCAACGCCGACGTGGCCGAGGTGTTCGTCCGCGACCACGGCGAGGGCTTCGATCCCGACGCCGTCGCGGAGGACCGCGCCGGGGTGCGCGAGTCGATCGTCGGGCGCATGGAACGTCACGGCGGCAGCGCCCGCATCCGTCGTCTCGACGACGGTCTCGAAGTCTCACTCACGATGCCCCTGGAGGAAAGGTCATGACTGCACCGTTGCGCGTCGTCCTCGTCGACGACCACCGGATGTTTCGCGCCGGCGTGCGCGCCGAACTGCTCGAGGCCGCGTCGGCGGGCACGCCCGTGGAGTTCGTCGGTGAAGCGGGCAGCGTCGAGGAGGCGGTCGAGGTCATCACCCGCGAGCGCCCCGACGTCGTCCTGCTCGACGTGCACCTGCCCGGCGGTGACGGACGTGGCGGAGCCGACGTGGCCCGCGCCTGTGCGGGCGTCGAGTCGAACGCGGGGGAGCCGGTACGGATGCTCGCCCTCTCGGTCTCGGACGCGGCGGAGGACGTCGTCGCCGTCATCCGCGCGGGCGCTCGCGGTTACGTGACGAAGACGATCTCACCCGACGACCTGCTGCGTGCCCTCGAGCGCGTCGCCGCGGGTGACGCCGTCTTCTCGCCGCGGCTGGCCGGATTCGTCCTCGACGCGTTCGGTGCCGCAGCAGGGGAGGTGGCCGAGGTCGACGAGGAGCTCGACAAGCTCTCGGCCCGTGAGCGCGAAGTGATGCGCCTCATCGCGCGGGGGTATCAGTACAAGGAGGTCGCGAAGGAGCTGTTCATCTCCGTCAAGACCGTCGAGACCCATGTGAGCAACGTGCTGCGCAAGCTGCAGTTGTCGAACCGGCACGAGCTCACGTCGTGGGCGATGGCGCGGCGCCTTCTCTGACGTCCCGGCCTTGAGAGCCGCATGCGCCGTGACGGCAGGTCGGCACCTCAACCGGGCGAGTTCAGGATCCAAAGTGGCGTGACGACGAGTGCGCACTTCACGAGCAGCCCATCGCGGCCAGGCTCGGACGACGAAAGGTGCGCCCCGGCGAACCGGGGCGCACCTTCGTGCGAGTGAGTCGATCAGTGCCAGAAGACGGCCACGGCGACGTTGACGACGGCCAGCACCGCGGCAGCGGTGACGAGCGGAGCAGCCACTTCGTTCTTCTTCTCCTTCGACTGGGCCACCTCGAGCAGGCCCACGACGACGAAGGCGATGAGGAGCTTGACCGCCACCCAGACGTGGTTGAGCTCCCAGCTCTGCGATGAGGCCACACCCACCATCGCGAGGCCGATGAGCAGCTGCGCGCGGGCACCCCACACCATCGCGGGCACGGCACGCGGTGCCTTGGCGACGGCGGCGTACCCACCGATGATCGCGGCCATGCCGAGCAGGTGGGCGAACAGGAGCACGTTCTGCAGAGTCGTCATGACTCCAGGGTAGGTGCTCGTTGCACATCGCTTGTGCGGCGGGGCTGTTCGCCGTGCGTTCGCTATCCGAGCGTCAGGCGACGGTCGTCGGGTTGATCTCTTCGCCGGCGGCCCGCTTGGCCTCGGCGTAGGCGGCGACGTTGGCGCTGATCCGCTTGCGCATCACGGTGGAGACGAAGACGCCGAACGCGAGGGCCACGATGAGGCCGACGAACGAGAAGTTGTGCATCCATTTCTCCGCGACCTTGCCGAGGAAGTGAACCCCATAGGCCAGACCGCCGGCCCACGCGAAAGCGCCCGTGACATTGGCCAGGAGGAAGCGCGGGTAGCTCATGCGCAGGGACCCCGCGAGCGGGCCCGCGAAGATGCGGAGCAGTGCCACGAAGCG
This sequence comes from Dermacoccus sp. 147Ba, assembly GCF_004151355.1. Lineage (NCBI taxonomy): Bacteria > Bacillati > Actinomycetota > Actinomycetes > Micrococcales > Dermacoccaceae > Dermacoccus > Dermacoccus sp. 147Ba. The sequence continues at coordinate 246,952 of NZ_SEHL01000004.1, read as the reverse complement.
GCCGAAGAACACGGCCCACACGCCGTGGCGGTGGAACGCGTGCTTGGCGTAGCCGATCGTCTCGTCGTTGACGTGGTGCGGGAAGCGTTCGCCGAGCCAGCCGAACAGGCGATCGCCGAAGTGGCGGCCCACGAAGTAGCCGATCGAGTCACCCACCGCAGCGCCGACGATGGCGGCGGCGGCCACGCCGTGAATGCTGATGCGCGGCTCCGGCCCCGACGCGAGAAGGGACGCAGTGACGAGCATGATCTCGCCGGGCAGGGGGATGCCGATGCTCTCCACGAGAATGATGAGGCCGGTCAGGGCATAGACGGCCTGAGCCGGTACCGCATCGAGGAGGGCATTGAAGTCCACCCCTCCAGGGTAGGCGCCTTTTTCGGCAGTTTTGACCGTCATGACACCGATGAGACGTGTCGTCGCCCACCTTGCGTGCAGCCCCCGCACGGCCTCTCGCGGGGAGGGCCGACGTTGTCGGTGCTCACTCCTAGACTGGGCACCATCATGAGTGGGCTTTTCGACGACCTTCCCCTGCCCGGTTTCGACGCCGGAAGCAACGGCGACGCGCGCCGGGCGAACCGCGCGGAACGCACGCCGAAGGGCGCGCAGACCTCTGCGGTCGACGATTCAGGAGTGCCGCTGTGGGCCCTCGAAGAGCCCTCGGCCGACGGCGACGTCCCGCCGGAGGAGTCCGACGCGCCGATGCTCGGGCGCGGTTCGCACTGGGGGCGCCCCGACACCTCAGCCGGGCCCGATTTCCGCGCGAACCCCGCGCGCCTGCTCGAGGGCATGAACCCGCAGCAGGCGCAGGCCGTCAAGCACTTCGGTTCGCCGCTGCTCATCGTGGCCGGTGCCGGTTCGGGCAAGACGCGGGTGCTCACCCACCGCATCGCCTACCTCATGGCCGAACGAGGAGCCCAGCCCGGGCAGATCCTCGCCATCACCTTCACGAACAAGGCCGCGGCCGAGATGCGTGAACGCGTCGAGCAGCTCGTCGGGCGCGCCGCGAACGCGATGTGGGTGAGCACGTTCCACTCGGCGTGCGTGCGCATCCTCCGCCGCGAGGCCAAGCACGTGGGCCTCAAGTCGACGTTCTCCATCTACGACGCCGCCGACAGCCAGCGCCTCATGGCGATGGTCACCCGAGATCTCGACCTCGACCCGAAGCGTTACCCGCCCAAGTCCTTCAGCTTCCAGGTGAGCAACCTCAAGAACGAGCTCATCGACGCCGAGGAGGCCGCGCGTCGCGCCGAGACCGACCAGGAACGCAAGGTCGCCGACGCCTACCGGCTTTACCAGCAGCGCCTCACGGCCGCGAACGCGCTCGACTTCGACGACATCATCATGACGACGGTGACGATCCTGCAGGCGTTCCCGCAGGTGGCCGAGTACTACCGGCGCCGCTTCCGCCACATCCTCGTCGACGAGTACCAGGACACGAACCACGCGCAGTACGTGCTCGTGCGTGAACTCGCCGGGGGTGAGAAGGCGTCGGGCGGCATCGAATCCGTCGACGCCGAGGGCGACTCGCGCGCGGCTGAGGGCGTGCCGATGGCCGACCTGTGCGTCGTCGGTGACGCCGACCAGTCGATCTATGCGTTCCGCGGCGCGACGATCCGCAACATCGTCGAGTTCGAGGAGGACTACCCGAACGCCACGACGATCCTGCTCGAGCAGAACTACCGCTCGACGCAGAACATCCTCGGTGCGGCGAACGCCGTCATCGAGCGCAACCCGGAGCGTCGCAAGAAGAACCTGTGGTCCGATCAGGGCGCGGGGGAGAAGGTTGTCGGATACGTCGCCGACAGCGAGCACGACGAGGCGGCCTTCGTCGCGCGCACCATCGACTCGTTGGGGGACAGCCGCGGCGTCAAGCCCAAGGACGTGGCCGTCTTCTACCGCACGAACGCTCAGTCACGCGCGCTCGAAGAGGTGTTCGTGCGCGTGGGCCTGCCGTACAAGGTCGTCGGCGGCACGCGCTTCTACGAGCGCAAGGAGATCAAGGACGCGCTCGCCTACCTGCGCGTCATCTCCAACCCGGCCGACACGGTCAACCTGCGTCGCATCGTCAACACCCCCAAGCGTGGCATCGGCGACCGGGCGCAGGCGAGCATTGGGGCGCTCGCGGAGCGGGAGCGCATCACGTATATCCAGGCGCTCGCCCGCCCGGACGACGCGCCGGGCATCGCCACGCGAAGCGTGAGCGCGATCCGCGGGTTCACCGAGTTGCTCGAGGGCCTGCGGGTCGTGCGCGAGAGCGGCAGCGGGGTCGGCCCGCTCATCGAGGCGATCCTCGAGCGCACCGGCTACCTCAAGGAGCTGCGCGAGAGCCGTGACCCGCAGGACGAGACGCGCATCGAGAACCTCGCCGAGCTCGTCGCCGTCGCGAACGAGTTCGACGACAACTACCCGGGGGCCACGCTCGAGGACTTCCTCGAGCAGGTCTCACTCGTCGCCGACACCGACGAGATTCCCGAGGACGGTGAGGACCAGGGCGTCGTCACGCTCATGACGTTGCACACCGCCAAGGGCCTCGAGTTCCCCGTCGTCTTCCTCACCGGCATGGAGGACGGCACGTTTCCGCACATGCGCGCGCTGGGCGACACCAAGGAGCTCGAGGAGGAGCGGCGCCTCGCCTACGTCGGCCTGACGCGCGCTCGGCAGCGGCTCTACCTTTCGCGTGCTGCGGTGCGTTCGGCCTGGGGTGCGCCGCAGTACAACCCCCCGTCGCGCTTCCTCGGCGAGATCCCCGACGACCTGCTGCACTGGGAACGCGAGGGCACGACGTTCGCCACGGGTCCGCGCGGCTACGGTTCCGGCTACGGCGGGGGCTCGCGCTCGGGCGGGTTCTCGCGGCGTGATGACGATGACGGCCCCGTCATCGGCCGCGGCGCCGCTCCCGTCGCGCGCCTGTCGAGTGGCGGACGCGCAGGCTCCTTCTCGGCGAACAAGAACTCGGCCGTGGGCCGTGGCAACCGCGCCATCCCGAACCTCGATGCCGGCGACAAGGTGACGCACGACAGCTTCGGCCTCGGCACGGTCATCCGCGTTGAGGGTCAGGGTGATCGCGCGATGGCCCACATCGACTTCGGCGACGGCCCACCCAAGCGCTTGCTCCTGCGCTACGCGCCGGTGACCAAGCTCTGAAGCACCGCCGTGGGTGGCTCACCTTCGGCGCGGCCGTGGTGCCCGCCACACCCAGGCCTCGGTTAATAGCGCCTAACTGAATTTTCCGCTGTGGTGCGCGTTACAGTTCGAACAACGAGCGAAGGGAGCCCACCATGTCCGAGAACACGCAAGGTGCCACCGAGCGGTTGCGCATCGTCGTCGCCAAGCCGGGCCTCGACGGCCACGACCGTGGCGCCAAGGTCATTGCCCGTGCCCTGCGCGACGCGGGCATGGAGGTCATCTACACGGGCCTGCACCAGACGCCCGAGCAGATCGTCACCGCCGCCGTGCAGGAGGACGCCGACGCCATCGGCATGTCCGTTCTCTCCGGCGCTCACATGACGCAGTTCCGCAAGGTCACCGAGTTGCTCAAGGAGCAGGGCGTCGACGACATCGTCGTCTTCGGTGGCGGCATCATCCCGGAGGAGGACATCCCGCCGCTCAAGGAGATGGGTGTCGCGCAGATCTTCACTCCGGGTGCCCCGACGACCACGGTCGTCGACTGGGTGCGGGCCAACGTCGGTCAGCCCGCAGCCACAGCCTGACCTCCGTCGCGACGCTGGGAAGCCCCGGTTACTACCCGCGTCGAAAGCGCGTTAAAGTCACAGACGGAACACTCCAGTTCAACGATGAGGATGGATTCGCGTGGATCTCTTCGAGTACCAGGCGCGCGACATGTTCGAGGCGCACGGCGCTCCGGTGCTGGCAGGCCAGACGGCCACCACCCCGGAAGAAGCCAAGGCAGCCGCCGAGCAGATCGGTGCGAAGTCGGGCGGCGTCACCGTCGTCAAGGCCCAGGTCAAGACCGGTGGCCGAGGCAAGGCCGGCGGCGTCAAGGTCGCCAAGAGCGCTGACGAGGCCGAGCAGCACGCCAGTGCGATTCTCGGCATGGACATCAAGGGCCACACGGTCGGCACCGTGATGATCGCCCAGGGCGCCAAGATCGCCGAAGAGTACTACTTCTCGATCCTGCTCGACCGAGCCAACCGCAGCTACCTCGCCATGTGCTCCAAGGAGGGCGGCATGGAGATCGAGCAGCTCGCCGTGGAGCGTCCCGAGGCTCTGGCACGCATCGAGGTCGACCCCAACGTCGGCATCGACGAGGCCAAGGCCAAGGAGATCGTCGAGGCCGCGAAGTTCGACGCCGAGACCGGCGCCAAGATCGTCCCCGTGCTGCAGAAGCTGTGGGAGGTCTACCGCGACGAGGACGCAACCCTCGTCGAGGTCAACCCGCTCGTGAAGACCGAGGACGGCGACATCGTCGCCCTCGACGGCAAGGTGTCGCTCGACGCGAACGCCGACTTCCGTCAGCCCGGTCACGAGGAGCTCGAGGACAAGGCCGCGGCCGACCCGCTGGAGGCCAAGGCCAAGGCACTCGACCTCAACTACGTCAAGCTCGACGGCAACGTCGGCATCATCGGTAACGGCGCGGGCCTCGTCATGAGCACGCTCGACGTCGTCGCCTACGCCGGTGAGGACTTCACCGGTGGCAAGGCGAAGCCGGCCAACTTCCTCGACATCGGTGGCGGTGCCTCGGCCGAGGTCATGGCCAACGGTCTCGACGTCATCCTCGGTGACGACCAGGTCAAGAGCGTCTTCGTCAACGTCTTCGGCGGCATCACCGCGTGTGACGCTGTCGCCGACGGCATCGTGGGCGCCCTCAAGAAGCTCGGAGACTCGGCCACGAAGCCGCTCGTCGTGCGTCTCGACGGCAACAACGTCGAAGAGGGCCGCAAGATCCTCGCCGACTTCAACCACCCGCTCGTGACGGTCGTGGACACCATGGACGGCGCAGCCCGCAAGGCTGCCGAGCTGGCCGCGGCCAACTGAAAGGGATCAGACTTCCATGTCGATTTTTCTCAACGCTGACTCCAAGGTCATCGTCCAGGGCATGACCGGCTCGGAGGGCATGAAGCACACCACGCGCATGCTCGCCTCCGGCACCAACATCGTCGGCGGTGTCAACCCGAAGAAGGCCGGCCAGACGGTCGACTTCGACGTGAACGGTGAGTCGAAGTCCGTGCCCGTCTTCGGCTCCGTCAAGGACGCCATGGCCGAGACCGGCGCCAACGTCTCCGTGATCTTCGTTCCGCCGGCGTTCGCCAAGAGCGCCGCGGTCGAGGCCATCGAGGCCGAGATGCCGCTGGCCGTCGTCATCACCGAGGGCATCCCGGTGAAGGACTCGGCCGAGTTCTACAACCTGAGCAAGGGCACGAAGACGCGCCTGCTCGGCCCGAACTGCCCCGGCATCATCAGCCCCGGACAGTCGAACGCCGGCATCATCCCGGCGAACATCGCCGGCCCGGGCCGCATCGGCCTCGTCTCGAAGTCGGGCACGCTGACGTACCAGATGATGTACGAACTGCGTGACTTCGGCTTCTCGACGGCCATCGGCATCGGCGGCGACCCGGTCATCGGCACCACGCACATCGACGCGCTCGAGGCGTTCCAGAACGACCCCGACACCGACGCCATCGTCATGATCGGTGAGATCGGTGGCGACGCCGAGGAGCGTGCCGCGGCCTACATCAAGGAGAACGTGACGAAGCCGGTCGTCGGTTACGTCGCGGGCTTCACGGCCCCCGAGGGCAAGACGATGGGCCACGCCGGTGCCATCGTCTCCGGCTCGTCGGGTACCGCGTCCGCCAAGAAGGAGGCCCTCGAGGCCGCCGGCGTCAAGGTCGGCAAGACGCCGTCCGAGACGGCTGCTCTCATGACGGAGATCATGAACAACCTCTCCAAGTGACGCACTGAATCACCGACGCCCGGCCGTCGTCCCGCAGGGGACGGCGGCCGGGCGTTGTCGTGTCCGAGCGCGAAAAAACGTCCACATTCCGGCTGCTCGGACACGAATTGAGAACATTGATCACCGGCGGAACCGAACGAGCCATCTTCGCGTCTCAGGTGCAGTTAGTTTTGTCCTGAGATCCCGAGCGATGGCGCCCGGGCGGGGGAGGAGAAGGCATGAAGGTCTCACGTTCCGCAATGCTCGCGGCCGCTGCCGCGGTGGTGCTGTCCGCTTCGGCTTGCACCAGCGTCGAAGGCGGGTCGGGCGCATCGTCCAACTCGTCGTCGTCCTCGAGCGAGGCAGCGCAGCAGTCGAGTGAATCCTCGAGCGAGCAGGCACGGGCGAGCTCGTCCGCTCCCGAATCGAGTTCGCAGAGCGAGCCGAGTGAATCCAGCTCGTCGAGCGAGTCGAGCTCCGAAGACCCCGGTTCGGGCTCCGAGGGGCAGTCGGGCCTCGTGCGGGCGAAGGTCGGCGAGGAAGCTAAGACGGGCGACATGACGGTCAAGATCAGCAAGGTCGTCGACCCGGTTCCCGTCTCCTCCGACAGCTTCATGAAGCCCGACGCGGGCAAGCGCTGGGTGGCCGTCAACATGAGCGTGACGAACACGTCGTCGAAGCCGCTCAACTTCTCGACCTTGTTCTGCGTCGACGCGAAGACCGATCAGAACCAGACGGCTGACGACTCGCTCTTCTCCGACTACGGCACCAAGTTCAACTCGAGTGCTCTGCAGAAGGGCGACACCGCCGTCGGTGACATCACGTTCGAGGTGCCGACCGGTCAGAAGCTCAAGCAGGTCGACGTCAAGTGCTCGCTCAGTTCGCTGCAAGGCGACCAGCGCGCCATCCGCATCGATGTGAGCAAGTAAGCGCACACCATCCTCAATTTTTCGACAGCACCGTTCGGGCGCGAGTCCGAAATTCACTCAGAACAGGGAGAAGGGCACATGACCAAGTTGATGACGCGCAAGCTGAGCGTCGCCGCAATCGCAGGCACGATGGCTCTCGGCATGAGCGCCTGCACGCAGGTCGAAGGTTCCAGTGGTACCAGTTCGAGTTCCTCGTCCAGCTCCTCGAGCGAGGCGGCCCCGAGCGAGGACAGCCCGAGCAGCTCGGAATCGCCCGAGTCGTCGGAGTCCTCGTCCCCGAGTGAGGAGCCCAGCAGCTCGTCGTCGAGCCCGAGCTCCTCGGAGTCGAACGCTGACTCCGGCGGCGACGACTCGTCGGGCCCCAAGGTCGGCAAGGTCGGTCAGGAGGTCAAGACCGACAAGATGTCGATCAAGGTCAGCAAGGTCACGGACGACGTGAAGTCCTCCAGCGACTACCAGAAGCCCGCGGCGGGCAAGCACTGGGTGGCCATCAACATCTCGGCAACCAACCTCGACGACGACGAGCTGCGCTTCAGCAGCAGCTGTGTCAAGGTGCGCCTGAGCGACAACACGAGCCCGAGCGACAAGTACGTCGACTACGGTTCGCGTCTCGGCTACGGCTCGCTCTACAAGGGTGACACCACGACCGGTGACCTCGTGTACGAAGTCTCGCCCGGCCAGAAGATCAAGACGATCGACGTCGACTGCAGCTACGGCGACGACCGTCCGGTGCGCATCCAGGCCAACTGACGCCCGAGCGGTGTCTTGCCCCGAGCGGGCCGGTGAGAGTGTCTCGCCGGCCCGCTCGCGTGTGTCCACGGCGTGGCAGCGTGAGGCTCCCAGGCGGGCCTGAGAGGATGACGGGCGAGATGACTTCACGACGCCCCGATCCCGCCGAACGTCCCTCCTCGAACCGTCCGCGCCCCCCGCGTCCGAGTGACGGCCGAGGTGGGTCCGGTGCGCGTCCGCAGCGTGCAGCGCAGAGCAGCCAGGCCGGCAGGGGAGCGTCGCGTCCGGAGCTCGACCGAGGACGCAACGCGTCGAACCGCGGTGCGAAACCCCCTCGTGACGCGCAGAACCCTCGCGTTTCCCAGCGGCCCGGCCCCGGACGGCCGACGAGCGGCAAGGACGCCCGGCCCGAGGGACGCCCGCACGTGCCCCTCGCGTTCGGCTACGGAGCGCTCTCGGCCATCGGTGTCGTCATCGCGCTCATGGTGCCGGTCTTCGCAGCGTGGACGATCGACTCGCAGTCGAGCTCGTCGTGGAACGACACGCTCGGCGTGACGATCGACCTGTGGGCGCTCGCGCACCGCGGACACGTCAACGTCGACGGCACGAGCGTCGTCTTCAGCCCCCTTGTCCTCACCTTTCTCTGCGTTCTGGCAGCTCGCTTCGGCGCTCGCGCGGCGTTCCCCGACGAGCGCCTGCACGCGCGCGACCTGCGCCTCATCCTGCTCGCGTTCATCGGCGGTTACGTCGCTGCGGCTCAGGTGCTCGCCGTCGTTGCCTCGTTGGGTGCGAGCCACATCAGCTGGTGGTCCCTCCTGCTCGGACCGTTCGTCGTCGCGGCTGCCGGCGTGGCATGGACGGCCTGGCACGAGCGGGAGCACTCACCTGAGCTGAAGGCTCTCGACGATCTCGTCCTCGACGCCACACCGCTGTTGCTGCAGCGTTCGATCCGATCCGGGCTACGCGGCCTGCGCTGGCTTGCCCTCGCCTCGCTCGTTCTCGTCGTCGCGCTCGTCGCCTGGCACGGCGGACGCGTCTGGACCGTCCACCAACAGCTGAACCCCGGTCTCGTCGGAGGCATCCTCCTCGTCGCGGCGCAGCTTCTGGCTCTGCCCAACGTCATGGCCCTCGGCGCCGGATGGTTCACCGGCTCGTCGGTGCACGTCGGTGCTGTCTCGATCGGGCACGGCGCGATGACGCCCGGCACTCTGCCGATGATTCCGGTGCTCGGCGCGCTGCCGGACGGGGTCGGGCCCTGGACGTGGATCTTCCTCCTCGTTCCGATCGCAGTGGGCGGCTGGATCGGCTGGGACGCCGTCGGCGCGCTGACACGGCTGTCGAGCCTTCGCGCGAAATGCACGGTGGCTCTGTGCGCCGCTGCGCTCGCCACGCTCGTCATGTGGCTCGTGTGGTGGTTCGCAACGGCCCGTGTCTCGACCGGGCTCCTCGACTACGTCGGCCCCGGGTGGAACGCATGGGTGCTGCTGCCCGTCCTTTTCGTGCCGTCGGCCGTCGCGGTGGCCGGCGTGCGGCACTGGATGCTGAACCACACCCACTGAAAAACCCGCTGAGGTCGGGAGTAATCCCAGGCCCTCGCTCGTTGGGAGAGACGTGAACGACACTCCGAAGGCGCCCGTCGGTGCGCGCAACAGCATGCTGTCGCTGCGCTACCTCATCCTCGGCTTCGCCCTGTCGTGGCTGCCCATGCCCGGCATGGCGCTTGCGGTGATCCCGCTCGTCGCGTCGTTTTACTACGGGGTGCGCTTCATCCAGGACCTCAAGAAGTCCGGCCAGAACAAGGCCGTTGCGCCCAACATGATCGGGCTCGGTCTCACGGCACTGCTCATCGCCATGGTCGTTGCCCCGCTCGTTCAGTACGAGCGCACGATGGATTATCAGAAGTGCCTCTGGGGTGCGAACACCAACCAGGCGCGCGAGGCTTGCGAGAACCAGCACGACCAGCACCCGGGCACCGTCCAGCGCTTCTTCCTCGACTGACCACCCCCACCCCCGATGTTGAGCGGGCGCCGCGGCACCAGTCCCGCGATTCCCAGGAAACATCGGCGTCACAGGAGCCCCGCGACGCGCAGCCGATGTTCGATCTGCGTGAAGAACGGATCCGGATCGGTGCGCAGCGCCACCACGGGAATGCGCAGCACGGCGTCACCGCCCAGGGTGAGGTAGTTCTGACGCAGGGCGTCCTGAGTCGGGTTGTCGCCCAGGAAGTGGTGCATGCCGTCAATCTCGACGGTGAGCTTCGCAGCCTCCCAGCGCACGTCGAGGTAGTACGAGCCGTTCGGGTGACGTCGTCGAACCTGACGATCCGGCACCGGTAGACCGCGTCTGCGGCACAGCTGAACGAAATCGATCTCACCAATCGACTCGGACCCGGTGGTGATGTCCCCGAGAAGTTCGCGAATGAGTTTGCGGCGGTGCAGTTTGGGGAGGCATTCGAGGGCCTGCCAGTAGTCGTCTGCTCGGGCGAGTCGCTGCTGCACCGTCATGGCGAGCACCGTCGCAGCCTCCCGATCCGTTCGCGCGATGGCGGCGGCGCGCAACGACGCCCATGCGGGATGAGAATGGGGAATCGGTGTCTGCGACAGCCGGGGTGGCCGGAACAGGAACATCCCTCGCGTGCCGGGCGGGAAGGACGTGCGCTGACCGTAGTGAGGCAGCGCCACGACGATCTGCTGCGCGCTCCAGCCTCGCAAACCGTGGAGAATCAGGGCACTCGAGGCCTCGGCCCAGGCCGGCCCCTGAGTTTCGAAGACGGCGACAGCGATGGGAGAGCGTTCAGGGCACCAAGCGTTTGTCGGCGGGCGAAAGGTGTTGTTGCCCAACTGCATCCAACGTCCGGCGCGGACATGTGTGCGTACGTCCTCCCGTGTCACGCCGATTTGCCTAAGACGCGCGCGGTTCACAACGCCGTAGCTCGACTCTGCCAGCGCCACGGCTCGCTCATGGGTCTGCTTCCAACGGGGAGTCATGCTTCTAGCCTGCGTGCCGGCGGTGAGGATGCTCCCGATGAATGTGGGCCTGTGGAAAACCTCGCCGATGTTGCCTGGGTATCCGGGTACAGATGCCGCTGCGACCGCTCAACATCGGGGGATAGGGTGGGGGCGTGAGCGAGCAGTCGAAGCCCCTGCAGGTCGTCGTTCTCGTCTCCGGAAGCGGCTCGTTGCTGCAGGCTCTCATCGACGACGACGCCCACGGCAACGTGTACCAGATCGTCGCGGTCGGTGCCGATCGGGAGTGCACCGGCCTCGAGCGCGCCACCCTCGCCGGCATCCCCACCTTCACCGTCGAGACGCGACACTTCCCCGAGCGCAGCCAGTGGGACACGGCGCTCGCCGACGCCATCGAGCGCGCGTTCAGCGATGCCGACGACGACCTCGACCTCGCCGCGCTCACCGGCGGTGACGTCGCGGCTCGTCAGCTCGTCGTCTCGGCCGGGTTTATGAAGATCCTCGGCGCGCAGACTCTCTCGCGCCACACCGTCATCAACACCCACCCGGCGCTGCTGCCGAGTTTCCCCGGGGCGCACGGCGTCCGGGACGCGCTCGCGCACGGCGTCAAGGTCACCGGTACGACGTGCCACGTCGTCGATGCCGGTGTCGACACAGGCCCCATCATCGATCAGCGCGTCGTCGACGTACGCGCCGACGATGACGAGGAATCGCTCCACGAACGCATCAAGGTCGAGGAGCGCACCATGCTCGTGGACGTGGTCCGCGGGTTCGCACGAGGTTGGTCCATCAACGGCAGGACGGTTTCGATCAATGAGTGACGGCATGCGCCCTATTCGGCGGGCTCTCGTCTCGGTGTACGACAAGCAGGGGCTCGAGGAGCTCGCCCGCGGCCTGCACGAGGCCGGGGTGGAGATCGTCTCGACGGGCGGTTCGAGCAAGCTCATCGCGGGTCTCGGCATCCCCGTCACGGCGGTCGAGGAGCTCACGGGCTTCCCCGAGTGCCTCGAGGGTCGCGTCAAGACGCTGCACCCGAAGGTGCACGCCGGCATCCTTGCCGACTCGCGCAAGAGCGATCACATGAAGCAGCTCGAGGACCTCGGTGTCGAGCAGTTCGACCTCGTCGTCGTGAACCTCTACCCGTTCAGTGAGACGGTCGCCTCGGGCGCGAGCATCGACGAGTGCGTCGAGCAGATCGACATCGGCGGCCCCACGATGGTGCGCGCGGCCGCGAAGAATCACCCGACGGTGGCCATCGTCACCGACCCGACGTCGTACGCCGACGTGCTCGACGCCATGCGCGGCGGCGGCTTCACACTGCAGCAGCGCACCGCGCTGGCGCGTGACGCCTTCGTCCACACCGCGTCCTACGACGTCGCAGTCGCCACCTGGATGGGGGCGAACCTCGTCGGCTCGAACGACGCCACCACCGGCGACACCTTCCCCGACTGGACGGGTTCGACGTACACCAAGGCCGCGAGCCTGCGCTACGGCGAGAACCCGCACCAGGCGGCGGCCCTCTACACGTCGGCCGACGCGAGCGGCCTCGCCCAGGGCGAGCAGCTGCACGGCAAGGAGATGTCGTACAACAACTACGTCGACGCCGACGCCGCCTACCGCGCAGCGTACGACCACGGTGACGTGCCGACGGTCGCCATCATCAAGCACGCCAACCCGTGCGGCATCGCCGTCGGCGCACCGGACGAGGACATCGCGGCCGTGCACCAGCGCGCCCACGAGTGCGACTCGACGAGCGCGTTCGGCGGCATCATCGCGACCAACCGACCGGTGACGAAGGCCATGGCGGACACGGTGAAGGACATCTTCACCGAGGTCGTCGTCGCGCCGGCGTTCGACGACGACGCCCTCGAGGTACTCACCGAGAAGAAGAACCTGCGCCTCGTCACGGTGCCCGCGCCCACTGCGGGTGGTTTCGACATGCGCCCGATCAGCGGCGGTCTGCTCGTGCAGGAGCGCGACATGATCGACGCCGAGGGCGAGGACAAGGACGGTCGCACCACGGGTGACGATCCCGAGCGCTGGCAGCTCGTCGCCGGCGAGGCCGCGGACGAGGCCACGATGCGTGACCTCGCGTTCGCGTGGCGTGCGGTGCGCGCCGTGAAGTCGAACGCGATTCTGCTCGCCAAGGACGGTGCGTCGGTCGGTATCGGCATGGGCCAGGTCAACCGCGTCGACTCGTGCAACCTCGCCGTGACGCGTGCGGGCGCCGAACGCGCTCATGGCTCCGTCGCCTCGTCGGACGCGTTCTTCCCCTTCGCCGACGGCCTGCAGATCCTGCTCGACGCCGGCGTCAAGGCCGTCGTCGCGCCCGGTGGTTCGATCCGTGACGCCGAGGTCATCGAGGCTGCGCAGAAGGCCGGCGTCACCCTGTACTTCACCGGTACGCGTCATTTCGCCCACTGATCGCGGCCCGGCGAGTGCCGGATGGCGTGTTTGGTGGGGGATCATCGCGACGCCGGCGCCATCTCCAGCCAAACACGCCATGTCCATAGGGGTGACGCGATGACGCGTGAACGACGTGCCTCCTCGGAGGCGCTCGCGCTCGCCGCGGCGTTCGTCGGTGGTGCCTGCCTGTCGCTCCAGGCTCGCTTCAACGGGACGCTCGGCGAACCTCTGTCGGAGCCGCTCGTCGCTGCCATCTGGAGTTTCGGCTCGGGTCTCGCACTGCTCGTGCTGGCGCTCGCGGTGCCGAGTTTGCGCCAAGGCGCCACGCGACTCGTCCTGTCGATCCGGGCCGGACGTCTGCGCTGGTGGGAGTGCCTCGGCGGCGTCCTGGGTGGCGCGTTCGTCGCCGTGCAGACGAGCGCGGTCGGGCTTCTCGGTGTTGCCGTCTTCATCGTGGCGAGCGTCGGCGGTCGTGCGCTCGGCGGGTTGCTCGCCGACCACGTCGGCGCCGGGCCCAAGGGACGCACGCCGATCACCCCCGCTCGCGCGCTCGCCGGCGCGTTCGCCGTCGTCGGGGTCGGCATCACGGTGAGCGGCCAGCACGTTCCGGGTGGCATCGCGATCCTGCCGGCGCTGGCCGTCATCGTTGCGGGCGTCATGACGCAGTTCCAGCAGGGTCTCAACGGGCGCGTCAGTGCGCGGGCGGGCAGTTCGTACGCGACGACGCTGCAGAACTTCCTCGTCGGCGTGATCGCTCTCGTGGTGTTCGCCGGTGCGCGCGTGCTCCTCGGAATCACGCAGTGGCAGTGGCCGCACGACGCTCCCTGGTGGGCGTGGCTGGGTGCGCCGCTGGGTATCGCGTTCATCGGGTTGTCGGCGTGGGCGACGGAGCACATCAGCGTGCTCGTGCTCGGGCTCATGGGCATCATGGGGCAGCTCGTCGCGGCGCTCGTCATCGACCTGCTCGACCCGGTGGCGCGCGAAGGTGTCGGTGTGCGCACCGTCGTCGGCATGGTCGTCACCGCTGCGGCGGCAGCCATGGCGGCACGCTCCGGTGGCCGACGGGCTACTTCAGACGCGCGTTCGTGAGCTCGGCGAGACGCTTGTAGCCCGCGTCGTTGGGGTGCAGGCCGTCAGGGCTGATCCACTCCCGGTGACCGGTGAGCGGGAAGTCGAGATCCAGCCACGCCGCACCTGAGTTGCGCACCACGGGTGCGGCGGCATCGCGCAGCCGTACGAGGTCGGGTGGGGGAGAACTCGCCGGTCCGATCGGTGCGATGACGACGACGCGCGCCTCGGGGACGTGCTTCTTCACCGCCGCGAGCGTCTCGCGCAGACCCTCGACGATGGTCGCCGTCGGCACGCCGCGGGCGACGTCGTTCCATCCGCCGGAGATGATGACCGTGCCCGGCTTCGACGCTGCGGCTCGTGCGACCTGGGAAGCGTAGTGCTGTGTCGGACGCCCCACGTCGTAGCCCATGCCAGGCACAGCGACGTTGATCTCGTTCCAGCCCCGCTCGGCGCTCAGGACGGTGGTCCATCGCTTGTCCGGTGAGCTCGCCTCCGAGCCGGCGGAGTAACTGTCGCCGACGAAGGCCACCACGGGGCGTCCGCTCAGACTGGTTGAGGGGGCGTCGGCGACCGGGGCTGACGAACGGCGGTCGACGACGAGGAACAACGCCACGACGAGCACCCCGACGACGAGTGCCACGAGCGCAGGAGCGCGCCACGCCACTCGCCGCTCGGCACGGTCGTTCGCTCGTGTCATACGACGACCGTACGCGCGAGCCCACGTCGATCACGAGCGTCCCGTCACACCCCGGTGTGAGCGCCGACCGCGCGCCCGCGGCGTCTGGCAGGATTGGGGCCATGACTGCGACGACGCTGGACGGCAAGGCCACCCTCGCGACGATCAAGGACGAGCTGCGTGAGCGCGTGGCGCGTCTCAAGGAGCGCGGCGTGACGCCGGGGCTCGGCACCGTGCTCGTCGGTGACGACCCGGGTTCGCACTGGTACGTCGGGGCAAAGCACAAGGACTGTGCGGAGATCGGCATCGTCTCGATCCGCAAGGACCTGCCCGCGAGCGCGACGCAGGAGGAGGTTGAAGCCGTCATCGACGAGCTGAACGACAGCGCGGAGTGCACGGGCTTCCTCATCCAGCAACCGACGGGCCTCGACGAGGTGGCGCTCTTGTCGCGCGTCAAGCCCGAGAAGGACGTCGACGGGCTGCACCCGGTCAACCTCGGCAAGCTCGTGCTCGGCGAAGAGGGACCGCTGCCGTGCACGCCGATGGGCGTCATCGAGCTGCTGCGCCGCTACGACGTGCCGCTCAAGGGCGCCGAGGTCGTCGTCGTCGGCCGTGGCCTCACGGTCGGTCGCCCGCTCGGGCTCATCCTCACGCGCCGCAGCGAGAACGCGACGGCGACTCTGTGCCACACCGGTACGCGTGATCTCGCGGAGCACACGAAGAACGCGGACGTCGTCGTTGCCGCCGCGGGTGTGCCCGGCCTCATCACCAAGGACATGGTCAAGCCGGGCGCCGCCGTGCTCGACGTCGGTGTCTCGCGCGTCGACGGCAAGGTGGCCGGGGACGTCGCGAAGGACGTCACGGAGGTCGCCGGCTTCGTCTCCCCGAACCCGGGCGGCGTGGGCCCGATGACGCGTGCGCTGCTGCTCATGAACGTCGTCGAGGCAGCGGAGCGCGACGCCGACGCGCGAGGCCTGTGACCCGTTTCCGCCTCGGGATTCCCTGGCTCGTCGTCGTCGGTCTCGTCGTGGCGGGGCTGATCACCGTCATGGCCGGCCAGGTTCGTCCGGGCGGGGTCGTGATGTCGCTGGGTCTCTTCGCGGGCGCCGTGATGCGTGCCGTTCTTCCCGAGCGCTACGTACTCGACATCAAGGTTCGTTCGCGCAGCGTCGACATCGCGGGGTACGCGCTCCTGGCCGTCATCACACTCGTCGCATTCGGCGTCGTGAAGTTGGGCTGAGACGCCCGAGTGAATTTCCGGTGAGTGCGCGCAAGTCGCCGCGTGAGCACTGACTCGGCGACCTAGACTGCCCGCATGAGTTTGCGGATCTCCGTCATCGGCACCGGTTACCTGGGCGCCGTGCACGCGGCCTGTATGGCCGAACTGGGCCACACCGTCGTCGGCATCGACGTCGACGCGAAGAAGATCGAGGCGCTGTCGCAGGGGCGCAGCCCGATCTACGAACCGGGCCTCACCGATCTGCTGACGCGCATGACGGAGACGGGCCGTCTCAGTTGGAGCACCGACATCAGCGCCGCCGCTGACGCCGACGTCCACTTCGTCTGCGTGGGCACCCCGCAGCGGGCGGGGGAGTACGCGGCCAACACGGATTACGTCTTCGCCGCGTTCACCGCACTTGCGCCCCACATGAAGGCAGGCTCGATCGCGGTCGGCAAGTCGACGGTGCCGGTCGGCACGGTTCCGCGCGTCCTCGAAGCGATCCGCGAGAACGTCACGGACGGCGTCGACGCACGTCTCGTGTGGAACCCGGAGTTCCTCCGTGAGGGTTTCGCGGTCAAGGACACGCTCACGCCCGACCGTTTCGTCTACGGCGTCGAGGGCGAGTTCGCCGATGCGGATGTCGAGAAGCTCGACGAGGTGTACGCCAAGGCGCTCGCGGCTGGCACGCCCCGCCTCGTGACCAACTACGCGACGGCGGAGCTCGTCAAGGTCAGCGCCAACGCGTTCCTCGCGACGAAGATCAGCTTCATCAATGCCATGGCGGAGATCTGCGAGGCCACGGGCGGCGACGTGCTCGCCCTCGCCGACGCGATTGGCCACGACGAGCGCATCGGCCGCAAGTTCCTCGGTGCCGGCGTCGGCTTCGGTGGTGGCTGCCTGCCCAAGGACATCCGGGCGTTCCTGGCGCGGGGTGAGGAGCTGGGTCTGCCCGACTCGCTCGACTTCCTGCGTGGCGTCGACGCCACCAACCTGCGCCGCCGCGAACGTGTCGTCACGCTTGTCGAGGGCGCCCTCGGCGACGTGGCAGGGAAGCCGATCGCCGTTCTCGGTGCCGCGTTCAAGCCGAACTCCGACGACATCCGAGACAGCCCGGCGCTCGACGTCGCCGAACGTCTGGTCCAACTCGGCGCCGACGTTCGCGTGCACGACCCCGAGGCCCTGCCGGTGGCCCGGGCCAACCGCCCCGGTCCGAACTACGTCGACACCGTCGACGAAGCGCTCAACGGAGCGCAGATCGTTCTTCACCTCACGGAATGGAAGCAGTACCGCGAACTCGACCCGGCCGACGTCGCCGCCAAGGTGGCGAACAAGGTCGTCATCGACGGCCGCAACGCCCTCGACGGTGCGAGGTGGGCCGATGCGGGTTTCACCGTTCACTCGCTCGGACGGCCCGTCGTCGAGGCGCGCTGAGCAGACCCCCGAGGAAAGCCCCACCGGTTTCGGTGGGGCCTTCGCGCGTTCGACACCCCTCGCGCATACCTGAAACGATGACCGTATGCGAGTCGTCACGGCCAACGTCAACGGAATCCGAGCAGCACAGCGTCGAGGTGGGCTCGAGTGGCTCGCGGAGCAGGACGCGGATGTCGTCGCCATGCAGGAGGTACGCGCGACGCCGAAGCAGTTCGCCACCGCGCTCGGCGGCTCGGCGCTCGAGGAGTACGCATTGGCCCACGCCGAATCGGCGACGGCCGGGCGTGAGGGGGTCGCCATCCTGACGCGCCACGCGATGGCTGAGCCCGTCACGGTCATCGAGGGATTCGACGAGGTCGGCCGCTGGGTCGAGGCCGAGGTGACGATCGACGGGCACACCGTGACGATCGTGAGCGTCTACGCGCACAGCGGGGAGGTCGGCACCGACAAGCAGATGGCCAAGTACAGCTTCCTCGACGCCGTCGAGGCGCGCATGGCGCAGCTCGTCGACCGCCCGGCCCTCGTCATGGGTGACTTCAACGTGGCGCACGGCCCGAACGACCTCAAGAACTGGAAGGGCAACCGCGGCAAGGCGGGCTTCCTGCCCGAGGAGCAGGCCTACCTCACGCGGTTCACCGAGAGTGGGTGGGTCGACGTCATGCGCGAGCATCACGGCGACGTCGCGGGGCCGTACACGTGGTGGTCGTGGCGCGGCAAGGCGTTCGACAACGACTCCGGATGGCGCATCGACTACCAGTTCGCGAGCCCGGCGCTCGCGGCCGTCGCTCGTGATCCGCGGGTAGGCCGAGCCGACGCGTACGACCAGCGTTGGAGCGATCACGCGGCCGTCATCGTCGACTACGACCTGACGACGCTGTGACGTGCTGGGCACCACGCCTCCTGGTCGTCGCGGCGACGGTTTCACGTCGCCTGCGCGTGACAGGATGACACCATGACGAACAAGAGTCCTGTGGAGTGCTGGCTGACCGACATGGACGGCGTGCTCGTTCATGAGGAGCACGCCATTCCGGGGGCGGCGGAGTTCCTCCAGGCGTTGCAGGAGACCGGTCGACGCTTCCTCGTCCTGACGAACAACTCGATCTACACCCCGCGCGATCTGCGTGCCCGCCTGCAGGGCAGCGGTATCGACATCCCCGAAGAGGCCATCTGGACGTCGGCGCTCGCGACGGCGCAGTTCCTCCACGATCAACGAGAGGGCGGCTCGGCGTACGTCGTCGGGGAAGCCGGCTTGACGACGGCGCTCTACAACGTCGGGTACACGATGAGTGAGCGCAACCCCGACTACGTCGTGCTGGGGGAGACGCGGACGTACTCCTTCACCGCGATCACGCGGGCCATCCGGCTCATCGAGGGCGGTGCGCGCTTCATCGCGACGAACCCGGATGTCACAGGCCCGAGCGCCGAGGGGCCGCTGCCGGCGACGGGCGCGATCGCCGCCATGATCACGGCGGCCACCGGCGTCAAGCCTTACTACGTCGGCAAGCCGAACCCGCTCATGATGCGTAGCGCACTCAACCGCATCGACGCGCACTCGGAGTCGACCGTCATGATCGGTGACCGTCTCGATACGGATGTGCGCAGCGGCCTCGAAGCCGGGTTGCGCAGCATTCTCGTGCTGACTGGCTCGACGAGGCCGGATCAGGTGGATCGCTACCCGTTCGTGCCGACCCGCGTGTGCGATTCGATCGCAGACGTCGTACCGCTCGTGCACGAGTTCTCCCCAGAGCGCATGGCGGCTCAGAGTGAGGGCGTCGAGCCTCGGGAGGCCGACGCGTGAGCGACGACTTCGACCCGTTCGACGACGAGCCGCGTTCGCGTTCGTCCCGGCGGGAGAACGAGCAGGAGCAGACACCGCATTCGTTCGACCCGTGGGCGGATCTGCCGACCCG
Source organism: Dermacoccus sp. 147Ba (assembly GCF_004151355.1). Lineage (NCBI taxonomy): Bacteria > Bacillati > Actinomycetota > Actinomycetes > Micrococcales > Dermacoccaceae > Dermacoccus > Dermacoccus sp. 147Ba. Next base: position 227,722 of record NZ_SEHL01000004.1, on the reverse strand, counting down.
GGCTTCGCGGCGTCGTCACGGTCTGGAGCTCCCGACCGACGCGCCCGGTCTCGGTGGGATGTGGCAGGGCGACGACGCGTCGTTGACCTTGGATCGCGGAGCGGGGCAGGGGAGCGAGCCCTCCCCCCCGGCGCCGGGCGGTCGCATCCTCGTCGTCTGCACCGGCAACGTGTGTCGCTCGCCGTACATTCACCTGCGCCTCGCCGCCGAGCTGGACGGCTTGGGTATCGAGGTGACGAGTGCCGGAACCGGAGCCCTGGCAGGGTGGCCGGTTGACCCAGGTTCCGTGGCGCTCCTCGTCGCAGCAGGCATCGACTCGACGGCATTCCGGGCGCGGCAACTCACCGTGGACATGATCGAGGACGCCGACCTCGTGCTGACCGCGACACGCGCGCACCGCCGGGCGGTGGTGCAGGAGGCGCCGTTGGGGTTGCGCAAGACGTTCGCGCTCGTCGACTTCGCCGATCTCGTCGCCGACGTTCAGCCTCAGGAGGTCGAGGCAGCTCGCGGCCGCTCGGGCGTGGGCAAGCTCGTCGCCGCGGCTGGGGCGCGCCGCCACCTCGTGCATGCACGCCCCGAGGACGACGACGCAGACATCGTCGACCCGTTCAAGATGGGGCCCGAGGTGTTCGCCCAGATGGAGCGTGAGATCACGCCGTCCCTCGACGCTGTCGTCGACCGATTGCGGGCCGTGAGTCAGCCGATCTGACGTGCGGGGTTACCGACCACGGTCGCGCCGGGCGCGACATCCTGAAGCACGACAGCCCCCATCCCGACAGTGGCCCCGGCCCCGATCGTCAGGCCTTGTCGGATGAGCGCGCCGGTGCCAATGAATGCTGCCTCGCCGATCGTGACGCCGCCAGAGATCGAGGCGAGGGGCATGACCGATGCATAGTCCCTCACGACACTGTCGTGGCCGATCGAAGCGCCCCGGCCGATGTGCACGTGGCGACCGAGGCTGATGTTCGTCGTGACCATTGCATTCGCGAACACCACGGCGCCTGGCCCGATCGTGACGTCGTCACCCACCAGAGCGCTCATGTCGATCGTAGGAGGAGCTGTCTCGACGACCTCGTCGAAGGTGCGCCGGATTGCTCCGGAGCCGATTCCGACGAGGCACGGGAGGTCCGCCGACGCACAGGGCCCGAGGATCTCGAACCCTAGGCGCTTGACGCGCGCGTCGTCACAGTTGTCGTCGAAGAAACCGGCGAGTTCACGTCGTGGGGAACGATCGTCCGCACCGTTCACGCGAGCGACCGTCTGCGCGACTTCGCGCCCGTGGCCGCCAGCACCGATGATGCCGATTCGTGGGTAGTGCACGGCCTTCATGGTGGTCTTCCCCTGCCGCTAGTCTCGTACCGGGACGCGTGAAGCAAACCTACAGTGCCGCTCGTGACTGATTGCGCTCCGGTGTTGTGTGAGGAATTAAGGAGTATGAGTGAGCTTTTCTGACCGCCGTGCGGGGCGTGTGGAAAGGCGTGGCCGCCGACTCGTGTACGGAACCACGTCTGGACTCAGTTTATGGGCGTTCTACCCAGGGCAACTCAAAGGGATGCGCGAGCGCGGCTGGAACGTCATGGCCGTGTCAGACGACGATGAGTACCTTGAAGCGGTGGCTGCTCGCGAGGGCGTGGGCCACGGGTCGGTTGGGATGTCTCGAGAGATCTCGCTTCTGCGAGATCTGACGGCCCTAGGTCAATGGGTGGTTCGGCTTGGTCGATGGCGTCCGGCGGTCATCAACCTCGGTACGCCAAAAGCGGGCCTGTTGGGGGGCCTCGCTGCCAAGACCACGCGAGTGCCACGCAGAATATATGTGGTTCATGGGCTTCGGTTCGAGGGGGCAGTAGGACGGCAGCGCCGCCTTCTCCTGGCGATGGAGAAGCTCGCCATCGCGTGTGCGACGCATGTCGTCGTGGTGAGTCCTTCCGTGGGCCGGGGCCTGCGCGGCGCGGGCGTCAAGCGACCGCTCTACCTGATCGGCGAGGGATCCTGCAATGGGATGGACAGTGAATCGGCTCGTGCTATCTGTGACGCTGTCGACGTGGGAGCAAGCCGAGCCGCGTTTGGCATCCAACGTGACGCATTCGTCGTCGGTTTCGTGGGGCGACTCACGCACGACAAGGGTCTCGATCAACTGGCCGGAGCGCTCAAGACCCTGGAGGGCAGGGACGTCCGGGTGCAATTGTTGGCAATCGGGGACGCCGAGGCCGAGGGTGCTGAAGAGATCCTGCGCGCCTCTGGCGTGTCAGCCACTCTCACCGGGTGGGTGGACGAGCCCATGACGTACATGCCCCTGATGGATGTCCTCGTCCTTCCGACGAAGCGTGAGGGTTACCCGCTGGTGGTGCTCGAAGCGAATGCGGCCGGAGTGCCCGTGATCACCACCCGCGCGACCGGTGCCGTCGATGCGGTGGAGGACACCGTCGACGGTCTCTTGGTGGACTACGGCGACGCCGATGCGCTGGCGGATAGAATCGAGCAACTTGTGAACAGCCACGCTCTCCGGCAGCGCCTTGCCACCGCTGGCATGCATCGCGTCCGCTCCCGTTTTCGATCCGATCGGATCTGGGACGGTCTGGACAGCATCTATCGAGGCCGACCGAGCACTGACGTGAGGTGTCTGCCGTGACACGAAGACTGAGCGTCTACTCCACGTACGCGCCTCAGGCCGGCAGTACGCGCGTGCGAATCTACGACTGGTTGAAACACCTGGGCCTGGATGCCGACGCACATCAATATCTGGGCTTGCCGACGGCCGGCGTCAGGGACGTGGCCTCCAGGCCCATCGCCGTGGCCCGGGCCGAACGGTCCCTGCGCGAGCGCGCCTCCAGCCGCGACAACGTACTCATCTCCAGGGAGGCCTCACCGCTGAGCCGGGGGCAGGTCGAAGAGCGACTCCTTCGTGAGGCCAGGCACGGCGTGCTCGACATGGATGACGCCCTGTTTCATGACTCATCGCCACACCGGAGACTCTTCGGGGGCGCCGCCAAGTTCGAGCGAGCCGCTGCGGCCTCGGACGTCTTCGTGGCAGGCAGCCAGTACATCGCGGAGTGGGCGGCGACTCACGCGCGGAGGGTGGAGCTCATCCCGTCATGCGTGGAGCCCCGTGACTATCGGGTTTCCACGGGTACCGCAGGTGAGGAACCGGAACGAATGATCTGGGTGGGATCGGCTTCTACGGAGGCGTATCTCGTGCCGCTCATCGACGATCTGCTGCGACTCCATGAACGACGAGGTGCCCGGCTGCGCCTCGTCAGCTCGGCTCAGCACAATCCTGCCCTCGAACCGCTGCAGAACATGATGGACCGCGTTCCATGGCAGTTCTCGACGGCCGTTGGTGAGTTGGCGCAGGCAGATGTGGCTCTCGCCCCGTTGCAAGACACGCTCTTCGCCCGGGGCAAGTGTGCGTACAAGCTTCTGCAGTATGGTGCCGCAGGCGTCCCGGCTGTCGGCTCCCCGGTGGGCGCCAACGAACTTGCGCTGCAGCGTCTCGACGGGATCGCCGTGGGGCGCGAAGACAGCTGGTATGAGGCCGTGACTGAGGTGCTCGATGGGTCCGACGCCCGTCGCGCTGCCCGCAGTGCTAGGGCGCGAGAGGCAGTTGAGGAGCACTACAGTTTCCGCGCCTGGGCGGAGACGTGGAAGGCCTGCGTGATGCCTGATGCTTAGGGGTCTCGCTGCGCGGCCCGAAACGCGTGTCGTGGGCACCATGATCCTCCAGTCGGGAACAGCGATGCTTCTCGCTCTCCTCAGCGCCAGGTGGTTGGGGCCGGCCGACCGGGGCATCGTCGTCATCGTCACCTTCCTGGGCAGCATCTTGATGCTGGTAGGAAGTCTGGGCACCGCTACGGGCGCGCGTGTTCTCGTCGGCCGCGAGGACGGAACGCGCCTGACTCCCCGACGTGTTCTGCGTTCCACCAGACCCTTGCTTCTCGCCCACGTTGGAACCGCCACCGTGGCAGGGAGCCTGACGCTGTGGTTGGTGGACGGGCACGTGGACTGGGGTGTCTGCGCTCTGTTCGCGGTCTATGCGTGTTCAATGCTGTGGGCCTACCTCCGCAGGGAATTGCTACACGGGTTGGGGCGTCACCGGGAAGCCGTACGTGGCGAGGTTTGCTCAGTCATCATCCAGCTCGGCCTCGTGGCAGCAGCCCACCTGGCGGGGCATCTGAATGTATATGTCGCTGTCGCGGCGATGGCAGTGGGCATTCTGGCTCAGGTGGCGTACCAGACCCCGTACCTGTTCCCCGGTGAACTGGACGCCGCAGAACACGAACGCGGTGACCTCAGGAGCCTTGTGGGTTTCAGCGTTCCTGCACTGGCCACGACCGTGGGCCAGGAATACACCTTGCGCGCTGACCGGCTGTTTCTGGGAGTAGCGATCGGCAGCGCCAGCGCGGGTGTCTACGGCTCTGCTGCATCCTTGGCCGAGACACTCACGCTTCTAGCGGCTGGCGCGTCCCAAATCTTGTTCCGGCAGGCTGCACGGGGCCTCACGTTGGGCCATCTCCTCAAGTGCCATGCGGTAGTGGGGTGCGCGACAGCCCTAGGTGCGGCGGCACTCTGGATTACCGGACCAACTTTGATCGACATCACACTGGGGGAGGAATACCACAGTGCAGTGGGGCCATTACGGATCCTTGCCATCGGAGCGATTCCGTTCGCCGTATATCAGTTGAACGTGGCAGTGATCAACGGAGCGGGCAATCTGGGGCGCGCGGCTCGTCTGGCTGGCGCAGGCGCCCTGACGCTCACCGTCGCGTGCTTCGTCCTGATCCCTTTGGTGGGGGCGAATGGAGCCGCTTGGGCGAGCGTGATGAGCTATTCGGTGCTGGCGGTGGGGAGCTTCGCTGCCCTACCTTCTCTGCAGCACAAACCGATCCGACCATGAGAGCTACACCCCAGCCGTGCCCGACCGCCTGCAAGTAGGGGTTGGAGGCGTTAGCGATCAGGAGAGCAACCCCGGCCGTGGTCGACGCGAGAAGCGTGCCCCGCAGGGCCGGGGCGCTGCGGTACGCGCGAACGAAGGCGCTGAGGAACAAGAGCGCAACGACGAGGACGGCCACCACACCGAGTAGGCCCAAATTGAACAGCAGTTGGTGGTACTGCAGTTCAAACAGCCATGGTCTGGTTTCGCTGCGGCTGAAGCCCGGGATGCTCGCTCCGAGGCCATGGCCGATCAAAGGAGCCTGCGTCCACGCCTCCAGCATGGCCTGTGTCTGCGTGACTCGAACCGCATCGTCAAGAGTCAGCGCTGAGGTGTCTCCTACCCCGAGGTAGGTCGTCATTGCAGCGTTTGCTGCGCTCTTCATGATGTCTCCGGCACTCGTGCGCGCGACAGCGATGCCCACCAGCGGGAGCGCGAGCGCTCCGAGAGCCACACTCAAGGGGATGCTGCGGTTTCTCCCGGCGTTCTGGGGAAGCCGACGACGAGCCACGCTCTGCAGGATCCAGAACAGCACCGGGGTCAGCACGACGACGAGCAAGATGGCACGTCGACCCGCTAGCAGCGCTGTGGCGCCGCATAACAGCGCGGCAGGTCCAGTGATCTTCCTGGAGGGCAGATATTGGTCCGCACCGTACATGAACGCTGCGAAGGCGAAAGGAGCCCCGGCGGCCAGCGTTGACAGCCCGTACCATCGGATGGCTGTCGAGCCTGGCTCGTCACTGATGCCAGCGTCCTGAAAGTCGAGGATCGCGGAAGGTATGACTTGCGGAAGCCCGAGACGACTTGCGGAGTAGATGAACATCAGAAATGAGCAGAAGATGGTCGCCCAAAGTGTGACACGGACGGCGGCGCGCGCAAACCTCGGAGTGAATGACGCTGCTACCGTTCCCCAGATCACCACGGAGCCAAACCACTGAACGGTCTGCTGGTCAACCCCAGGGTTGTGGCGAAGGTTTCCGACGAGAGACGCGGCCACGACTGTGAGCAGCAAGATCATCCAGGCGGCCATGAACCAGAGCGGGGGTGTCGTTCGCTTGCTCTGCCAACTCGCAAGACTGGCCAGGGTCATCAGCGCAAGGAACAAATAAGTGAGAGCTCCGTGCCCCACGGGCGCCCACAAGCAAAAGACCCAACCGACAAGAATGAGCCATTCCGGGGGGCCGAGCGCGTCCGCCCTCTGGGTACCCCTGACCTGCCCTCGGCGGCGCCCATCAATCGCCGGCATAGCGCTCATGATGCGGGGACCGTCGGGCCCAAGAACTCGTGCATCGTCACGACGCCATCGGCGGAGATGCCCTCGCGACGGATGACGCTCTTGAGGGTCTTGAGCAGGATGTCGAGATCCATGCGCCAGTCGTGGTCATCGACGTATCGCACGTCGTAGGCGAACTTCTCTTCCCACGAGATCGCGTTCCGTCCGTTCACCTGGGCCAGGCCCGTCAGGCCGGGCCGCACCTCGTGGCGGCGCGCCTGCTCGGGGGAATAGCGCTCCAAATAGGCCATGAGCAGCGGGCGGGGGCCGACGAGCGACATGTCGCCCTTGACGATGTTCCACAACGTCGGGAGTTCGTCGAGGCTGGTCGAACGGAGGAAGGCGCCGAACGATGTCATTCGCTGCTCATCCGTCACCCACCCGCGCGACTCGTCGACGGGCAGCATCGTGCGGAACTTGATCATCGTGAACGGCTTGCCGTCACGCCCCGGGCGTTCCTGACGAAAGAGCACCGGGGAGCCGAGCTTCGCGCGCACTGCGAGCGCGATACCCGCCTGGACCGGCAACGACGCAGCGAATACCGGCACGGTCAAGGCCAGGTCCGTGGCGCGCTTGAGGAGGGGCTGACGGCGCATCAGCCGGCCACCAGTTCCCGGAAGGTGGCGATGACGCGGGCGACGTCGTCGTCGGAGAGGTCGACACCGGACGGCAGGTTCAGCCCCGAGTGGAACAGGCCTTCGCTCACCTGGCCACCGAAGGCGCGAGCGTCCGCGTACATGGGCTGCAGGTGCATCGGCTTCCACAGGTGACGCGCCTCGATGTCGGCGGCGTTGAAGCCCTCGACGACGTGGTCGATGAAACCGGGCTCGCGACCCTCGACGATGGCGCCCGTGAGCCAGCAGTTGTCGTGGCTGTCGTCGAGACCCTCGCCGCGGCCGAGGAGACGCACGTTGTCGAGGTCGGAGAAGCCCTCCGAGTAGAGGTCACGGATCTCGCGGCGGCGCGCGATCATCGCGTCGAGCCGCTCGAGCTGGCCGATGCCCAACGCAGCGAGCAGGTTCGACATCCGGTAGTTGTAGCCCACCTCGGTGTGCTCGTACCAGGGCGCAGGCTGACGTGCCTGGGTCGAGAGATAGCGGCCCCGGGCGAGAAGGTCGGTGTCGTTGCTCAGCAACATTCCGCCGCCGGAGGTCGTCATGATCTTGTTGCCGTTGAACGAGACGGCCGCGCACGAGCCGAAGGCGCCGCACGAGGTGTCGTCGAGCGAAGCGCCGAGCGCCTCGGCGGCGTCCTCCACGAGCGGAATGCCTCGTTCGGCGAGGGCGGGGGAGAGCGCCGTGTAGTCGACCGAACGGCCGTACAGATCCACCGTGACGACGGCCGAAACGTTCTCACCCTCGGCCCGGAGGGTATCGACAGCTTCGATCAGGCGAGCCACGTCGACGTTGGCGTCGCTCGCCTGGGCGTCGACGAAGACGGGCTCTGCGCCGGTGTACTTGATGGCGTTCGTGGTAGCGGCGAACGTCATGGTCGGGACGACAACAACCGTGCCGGGGGCGACGCCGTGGTGGAGCAGCGCCAGGTGGAGTGCGGCGGTGCCCGACGAGAGCGCCAGTGCGCCCGCGACGCCGGTGTACTCGGCGATCTTGGCCTCGAAACGGTCGACCATCGGCCCGAGTGGGGCAACCCACCCCGAGCGCAGGGCCTCGACCACCAGTTCTTCTTCACGCGCCGTGACGGTGGCCTTGGACAGGTGGATGCGCTCGTTCATCGGATGCTCTCTTCGTGCTCGTTCGTCGCGGTGTCGGGGCCCAGATTGGGTCCCTCAGCGGTGATGTCGATGTCCGCACTCGGGTCGTGATCGCGGTGGCCGCCCGACTGCTCGACCATCCAGTTGAGCGCCTGGGCCGGTGTGTCGAAGCGCTGGCCGCGCACGTCACCTGCGTCGATCGCAGGCACCTCGACGTGCGAGACGAGCGGGTGCTCGGAGGTCTGGATCTGCTCGCCCGGAGTGAACAACTGCTCCGAGAGCTTCTCGCCCGGGCGCAGCCCCGTGTACTGGATCTCCACGTCGTGCTTGCCCGACATCTCGATGAGAGTGCGGGCCACCTCGACGATCTTTACCGGCTTGCCCATGGCGAGCACCATGACCTCGCCGTCGGTGCCGATCGCCGAGGCCTGCAGCACGAGCTGGCACGCCTCGAGGATGAGCATGAAGAACCGCTCGACGTCGGGGTGGGTCACGGTCACCGGGCCGCCACGCTCGATCTGGGCGGTGAAGGCGGTGATGACCGAACCGCGCGAGCCGAGCACGTTGCCGAAGCGCACGCTCACGTACGTCTCCTCGTCCCCGGCAGAGGCGAACGATGCGGTCAGGCGCTCCGCCAGGCGCTTGGAGTAACCGAGCACGGACGAGGGCCAGGCCGCCTTGTCGGTGGAGACGTTGACGAAGGTCTCGACACCGACGGCGCGGGCCGCCTCGAGCACGTTGAGCGTGCCCAGCACGTTCGTCTTCCAGGCCTCGGCTGGGAACTGCTCGAGGAGCGTGAGGTGTTTGAGTGCGGCTGCATGGAAGACGACCTGCGGTTTCTCGCGCTCGAAGATGACGCGCAGGGCGTCGGGGTCGCGGATGTCGCACAGCGCCAGCGTGCCGTCGTCGAGCAGTGCCCGGCCCGTCATCGACATCTGGGCCGCGTGCATGGCCGACTCGTCGCGATCGAGAAGGACGAGCTTCGCGGGTCCGTACCGGTCGATCTGGCGGCACAGCTCGGAACCGATGGAGCCACCTGCGCCCGTCACGAGGACGCGTTTTCCGGCGATGGAGTTGCGGATGGCCGTCTGATCGAGCTCGATGCGTTGACGACCCAGGAGATCCTCGAGGTTGAGGTGGCGCAGGTCAGCCCCTCGCGGCGCGTGGAAGAGTTCATTGACCGGGGGGAGGATGAGAACGTCGAGGCCGGCCAGGCGGCCGAGGTCACTGATCTCACGCAGGTCTTCACCGGGCATTGTCGTCGCCGCGATGATGAGGGCCTTCGCCTGGGTGCGCTCGGCTACATCGGTGATGTCGTCCCGCGTGCCGCTGACGCGAAGACCGTCGATGCTGAGGCGACGCTTGCCGGGGTCGTCGTCGAGCAGAGCGACAGGAATGTACCTGTCTCCCTCAGTCGTGTCGCGATGGAGATTGCGCACGAGTTGACGCCCCATGTGGCCCGCGCCGAAGACGATGGCCCGCACGTCCTGCTCGCGCACGGTCTGGCGCCCCCAACGCCACGAACGCACGAGGAAGCGGAGCGTGAACATGCCAAGCAGTGCGAACACCGGTGTGGTGAAAGGAAGGCTGCGTGGCACATCGGGTGCGCCGAACACGAGGCGCACCACGGCCAGAACGAGGGCGGTGACGAGGATCGCGCGGATGAGATCGGACGTCTCCTCGAACGAACCTCGCATGTGGCCGATACGGTACGGACCTATCACCATGCCGACGGCCGCATACACCACGACCGCCAGGAGACCGAAGAGAGCGATCTCTCGGGTCGTCGACGCGGTGGCGTCGAGGTCGTAGCGCACCCACGCGGCCATGTAGGCGGAAATGAGCACGACGAGAAGGTCGACGACGAACCACCCGTACCGCACAGCACGATCGCGCTCGCGGGGGGTGCGGCGAACGGGTGCCGCACTCTTCGTGTCCGTGCTCTGGCTCATCGGCCCAGGCGCTCCCGACGGCGTAGCGGTGCGGGCTCACCGCCGGTGCGTCCTGCGCCGCTCCTGGTTGCCTCGACAACGGCCTTGGCCTCCGGGTCGGTTTGGGGAGCTTCCTCGTTCTCGAACGACTCGTAGCGGTAGTCGTAGTAGTTGCCGCGGCTGCCGCGTTGCACGCGGTTGAGGACGATGCCGAGAACGTTCGCGTTGACTGCGTCGAGAGTGTCGAGAGCCTCCAGCATCTGGTCGCGATTGACGATGCCGGCGCCGGCCACGAGCACAGTGCCGTCCGTGCGGCGCGAGAGGACGGCGGCGTCCGTCACCGGAAGCAACGGCGGAGCGTCGATGACGACGTAGTCGAAGCGGCCCCGCAGATCGTCGAGAACGGCCTTCATCGGTTCGGAGCCCAGCAGTTCGCTGGGGTTAGGGGGAGTGGCGCCGGAACCGATGACCATGAGGCGGTGTTCGCCGAAGCGCTGGGCCACGTCCTTGAGGGCCACTCGGCCGATGAGGACGTCGGTGAGGCCGACACCGCCTTCGAGGCCTAGGTATCTCAGCAGGCGGGGGCGGCGCAGGTCGCCCTCGATGAGGCACACGCTTGAGCCGGAGTTAGCCAGCGCGAACGCCAGGTTGGCCGTCGTCGTCGTCTTGCCCTCGCCGGCCAGTGAGGAGGTGACGGTGAGCACCTGAGGGTGGTCGGTCGCGTCGACGAACTGCAGGTTGGTGCGCAGCGAACGGAAGGCCTCGGCGCGCGAGGAGTGCGGGTTCGCCTGGAGGATGAGGGGGTGCTTGGGGGCGTCGCTGTCGTAGGGAATCGCGCCGAGCACGGTGACGTCCTCGGCAGCCGCCTCGACGTCGTCCTTGCTGCGGATCTTTGTGTCGAGGCGGTCACGCAGGAGAGCCAGCGCCGTGCCGCCCAGGAGGCCGAGCAGCGCACCGAGGAGAAGGTTCATGGGCCAGCTCGGCCCCACCTTTACCCCCTTGGTGGGTGTCTGCACGAGGGAGACCTTGACCGGGCTGGGCTTGGACGCGGAGACGCGCTCGAGTTCGTCGACCGACTTCGGGAACTGCTTGCCGAGAGACGTCGCGATGGCGGTGGCGCGCTTGGCGTTCGTGTCCGTCACCGTCGTGTCGATGATGACGGTGTCGGGCGCGGCCTTCGCGGCGACCTTCGGCTCGATGCTGGATGCGCCGTCCTTGATGCCCACCTCCTTGGCCACCGGGCCGAGCACCTGCGGCGTCGTCATGAGCTGGGTGTAGCTCTTGACACGCGCCTGGGTGAACGTGCCGCCCTGCGCGAGCTGGGAGTTGTCCGACGCATCGGCTGTGGAGACGAAGAAGCGGATGCTCGAGCTGTAGGTCTTCGGCGTGAGAAGCGTCAGAAGCGCGGCCAAGGACAACGCGATGAGCGTGCAGCCGACAATGATGCGCCACCGCTTGCGCAGCGCGCGCAAATAACTCTGAAGTTCCACCGACGATTGTCCTTCTCAGCCGTTCCCTCCCCGCACAGAACCTCCACGCGGGCTGACAGTCGAGTAAGAGAGTACGGAACGAACTGATCGGTCGCCAAAGTTTTGAGGTGACGAATTACGCTCGTGCAACTATGTATTACGCCCGGGAGGGGCTGGCGGTTCAGCCGCCCAAGATCCCGCCGCGCCCGGGTGCGAGGTGGCGCCGTCAACCCGACGCACGCCGCCGAACGCGCTCGCCTTTCTGCCACTCTCGTCGAGGGGATAGCCTGGGCGAGGTATCACCATCCACGTCGCAGAGTCAGGAGCCAAACAGGCATGGAGAAGATCAAGGTCAAGAACCCCGTCGTCGAACTCGACGGTGACGAGATGACGCGCATCATCTGGCAGTTCATCAAGGACCGCCTGATCCACCCGTACCTCGACGTCGACCTCAAGTACTACGACCTCGGCATCGAGAACCGCGACGCCACGGACGACCAGGTCACCGTTGACGCGGCCAACGCCATCAAGGAGTACGGCGTCGGCGTCAAGTGCGCCACGATCACGCCCGACGAGGCGCGCGTCGAGGAGTTCGGCCTCAAGGAGATGTGGAAGAGCCCGAACGGCACGATCCGCAACATCCTCGGCGGTGTCATCTTCCGTGAGCCGATCATCATGAGCAACGTGCCGCGCCTCGTGCCGGGCTGGACGAAGCCGATCATCATCGGTCGCCACGCTCACGCCGACCAGTACAAGTCGCAGAACTTCAAGGTTCCCGGCGCCGGCAAGGTCGAGATCTCCTACACGCCTGCCGACGGCGGCGAGAAGGTCGTCTACGAGGTCGCCGAGTTCCCCGCGGAGGGCGGCGTCGCGATGGGCATGTACAACTACAACAAGTCGATCGAGGACTTCGCCCGCGCGTCGTTCAACTACGGCCTCGAGCGGAACGTTCCGGTTTACCTGTCCACGAAGAACACCATCCTCAAGGCGTACGACGGTGCGTTCAAGGACATCTTCCAGGACGTGTTCGAGCGCGAGTTCAAGGACGAGTTCGACAAGCGCGGCCTCACCTACGAGCACCGCCTCATCGACGACATGGTCGCTGCGGCGCTCAAGTGGGAGGGCGGCTACGTCTGGGCCTGCAAGAACTACGACGGTGACGTGCAGTCCGACATCGTCGCGCAGGGCTTCGGCTCGCTCGGCCTCATGACGTCGGTCCTCATGACGCCGGACGGCAAGACCGTCGAGGCCGAGGCTGCGCATGGCACGGTGACGCGTCACTACCGTCAGCACCAGCAGGGCAAGGAGACGTCGACCAACCCGATCGCGTCGATCTTCGCCTGGACGCGTGGCCTCGCCAAGCGCGGTGAGCTCGACGAGACGCCCGAGGTGACGAAGTTCGCCGAGACGCTCGAGCGTGTGTGCATCGAGACCGTCGAGAGCGGCAAGATGACGAAGGATCTGGCCCTGCTCATCGGCAAGGACCAGCCCTACCTCAACACGCAGGACTTCCTCGCCGCCATCGACGAGAACCTGACGAAGGCCATGCAGCAGGCCTGACGCAGGATGCGCCATACGAGAAGGCGGCCCACTACCCGTGCAGGGTGGTGGGCCGCCTTCTCGTTCGCATTGCGGGGCGGCTATGCAGCCGAGCACCGGAGTGAGGCACTCGATCCCCGAGGGGCGTCAGCAGTTGTTCGCGATGGCGGAGAACGTCATGCCCGCGATGTATATGCCCTGGCTGCGGTCGACGCCCGAGAACTTTTGCGCGTTGTTCCAGTAGGTGAGGATCACACTGCTCGTGGGTGCCTGGTATGTGACGTTGAGGTTACCGGCGCTCGACGTCGTGTCCGCGAAGGCGGTGTTGCTCGAGGCGGCCGTGGCTGGGGAGTCGGTAGTGCCCGTGCCAGTGACGCCAGAGGCGGCAGTGGATGAGAAGGTGCCTGACAGTTCGACGACGTCCCAGAAATCGCCCGCCGTGCTATCGATGTCCGTCACGGTGAACGCTAGGTTGGACACGCTGACCGGCTTGCCGTCGGGTCCAGTGAACGCGAAGGTGTACGCACCGCGGGCCGCGCGCTTAGGCGTGGAATAAACCGGTGTGGTGACGGTCTGCTGGATCCTCAGGCCGTTGGCGAATGAGCCGCCGACCTGACCAACTGCGCTGAGGCTGTCGTCACCGGAAGTCTCGGTTCCGGACTTCATCGCGCCTGTGTAGGAAGCCGTGACCGTCAACGTGATTGGTGGCGCGGACGCATTCTGGCTCGTGGCCCGGACGCTCGCCTTTGTGCTCGACGTTCGCACGAAGCTCGGGTTCGACCAGTTGACCGTGTAGCTGACCGGCGGGCACGGGGATGCAGCCGCCCGTGGCGCGGCCGCGCCCACCACGATGGCCGGCGCAGCCCAGGCGCTGCCTCGTACCACCCTCCTGCGTGTGATGCCGTGGTGTGACGCGTTCATTACGCTCCTCGCGATAGTCGTAGCTGCGTCCCTATTGTAGGGCGCGTTAAGCATGACGTCCGACCAAATGGGCGACGGGAGGGGAGCTCCCGGCTCAAGTGGTCTCTCCTGGAACGGTTCCGAGAACGATGTGTTTCTTGTCACATCCGGCCGGTGGGAGGGTCGATGGCGACCCTGGCCTAGCGTGCGCCGACTCGGCAGGTCGACCGGAGGTAGGCCGCGAGGGAAACGTGCCACTCCGGACGAGGTGGACCGCCTGAATGCGCCAGCACGCTGTTCGCAGGTCGATGCGCGGGCCGAGGGAATGCCTCGCTCGTCGTGGGGTTGACGCGCTCGGGGTCGAGGCCGCTCAGGCGGAAGATCTCGCGCGTGAACTCGTACCACGTCGTCGAGCCCTTGCTCGTGCCGTGGTAGTACCCGCCCGGGACCTTGGCCTCGATCAGGTCGATGACGTAGCGCGCGAGGTCGCGGGTCCACGTCGGTTGACCATGCTGATCATCTACAACGTTCAGCGTCTCGTGCGTCTTCGCAAGGCGGAGCATCGTCGCCACGAAGTTGGGGCCGTGCTCGCCGTAGAGCCATGCGGTACGCACGATGAGGGCGTCGAGATGTTCGGCTCGCACAGCCCACTCGCCGGCCGCCTTGGTCCTTCCGTAGGCCGAGCGCGGGGCCTGGGGGGCGTCCTCGGCGTAGGGCTCGCTGTCCCCGCCGTCGAAGACGTAGTCGGTCGAGATGTGCACGAGACGTGCCCCCGCCCCGCGGGCGGCGCGGGCCACGTTGCGCGCACCGACGGCGTTCAGGGCGAAGGCGGCGGCTTCGTCGGACTCAGCGGCGTCGACGGCGGTGTAGGCGGCCGCATTGACGACGACATCAGCGCCGGCCGCGGCTGCTCGCGCGGCCTCGAGGTCACGGATGTCGCAGTCAGCCGAGCCCAAAGCCGTGACCTCGTGCCCGCTCTCGCGAACCACCGCGGCGAGGTCGGTGCCGAACATCCCCGTTCCGCCGGTGATGACCCAGCGGCTCAACGCTTCTCGATCTTCTGCGTCTTCGCGTACTTCGCCTCGGTCTCGTCCTTCATCGGACGCCACCAGGATTCGTTCTCGCGGTACCAGTCGATGGTGGCGGACAGTCCATCGCTGAACGTCGTGTACTTCGGCACCCAACCCAATTCGTCACGCAGCTTCGTCGGGTCGATCGCGTAGCGCCGGTCGTGACCAGGACGGTCGGTGACGTGGTCGTAGTCGCCGGCGTCCTTGCCCATCGTCGTCAGGATCGACTCGACGACGGTCTTGTTGTTCTCCTCGCCGTCGGCGCCGATGAGGTACGTCTCGCCGATACGACCGCGCTCGATGATGGCCCATACGGCCGAGTTGTGGTCGTCCACGTGAATCCAGTCGCGCACGTTGAGACCGTCGCCGTAGAGCTTCGGGCGCACGTCGTCGATGATGTTCGTGATCTGGCGGGGAATGAACTTCTCGACGTGCTGGCGAGGGCCGTAGTTGTTCGAGCAGTTCGAGATGGTGGCCTTGACCCCGAAAGACCGCACCCAGGCGCGCACGAGGAGGTCGCTCGCGCCCTTCGTCGAGGAGTAGGGGCTCGACGGGTTGTAGGGCGTGGCCTCGGTGAAGCGCGCCGGGTCGTCGAGTTCGAGGTCGCCGTAGACCTCGTCGGTGGAGATGTGGTGATAGCGCACGTCGTGCTTGCGCGCCGCTTCGAGAAGCGAGACCGTGCCGAGCACGTTCGTGTCGACGAACGGCCACGGGTCGGCGAGCGAGTTGTCGTTGTGGCTCTCCGCCGCGAAGTGCACGACGACGTCGGAGTCAGCAACGAGGCGGTCGACGAGCTCGCGGTCGGCCACATCACCCTCGACGAAGGTGATGTCGTCCATGACGCCGTCGAGCGAGCGCGTCGTACCCGCGTAGGTGAGCTTGTCGAGCACCGTGATCTGCGCGTCGGGTCGCTCCGTGCGGGTGAGGTGGACGAAGTTGCTGCCGATGAATCCGGCTCCACCGGTGACGAGAACTCGCATGGCGGGAAGTATACGGGGGGCGGGCGCCATCCCGATCTTCGAGGACTTCGGCATCGCCGGGCCAGTATGCTCAACCGCATGAAGGGCATCATTCTGGCCGGGGGCTCGGGCACACGGCTTCACCCCATCACCCGCGGCATCAGCAAGCAGCTCATGCCGGTCTACGACAAGCCGATGATTTACTACCCGCTCTCGACGCTCATGATGGCGGGCATCCGCGACATCCTCGTCATCACGACGCCGCATGACGCGGAGCAGTTCCAGCGGCTCCTGGGTGATGGGACCACCTGGGGAATGAACATCCAGTACACGGTGCAGCCTTCGCCGGACGGGCTTGCGCAAGCATTCATCCTCGGCGAGGAATTTCTCGACGGTGACAGTGCCGGCCTCGTGCTCGGCGACAACATTTTCCACGGTGCGGGAATGGGGACGGCGCTCCAGCGCCGTATCCCCTCCGAGGGGGGCCTCATCTTCGCCTACCACGTGACCAACCCGACCGCCTATGGCGTTGTCGAATTTGACGAGAGCGGTACAGCGATCTCTCTCGAGGAAAAGCCGAAGGAGCCGAAGTCGGACTTCGCCGTCCCGGGCCTCTACTTTTACGACAACACAGTCGTCGAGCGCGCGAAGGCGCTGGAGCCCAGCCCGCGAGGAGAGCTCGAGATCACGTCGCTCAACGAGGCCTACCTCGACGAGGGAACACTCACCGTCGAGGTGCTGCCGCGCGGTACGGCGTGGTTCGACACGGGTACGTTCGAGGGCCTCATGACCGCCTCACAGTTCGTCTCCGTCGTGGAGCAGCAACAGGGCCTCAAGATCGGTTGCATCGAGGAGGTCGCCTGGCGCAACGGCTGGATCACCACCGAGCAGCTGCTCGATCTCGCCGCGCCCTTGGAGAAGAGCGGGTACGGCACGTACCTCACCCGTATCGCGTCCGACCCCCGACCCATGCCGAAGGTGTACTGACCCGTGCAAATCACGCCGCTGCGAATCGAAGGCGCCTACCGCGTCGCTCCACGCCAGTTCCCCGATGACCGCGGTGTCTTCATGGAAGGCTTCCGCGGCGACAAGCTAGCCGAACACATCGGCCACGAGATGCGCGTCGTGCAGACGAACATCTCCGTCTCCTCCCGCGGGGCGGTGCGTGGAATCCACTTCGCCGACGTTCCCCCGTCACAGGCCAAGTACGTCACTGCGGTGAGTGGCTCTTTCCTGGACTTCGTCGTGGACATCCGCGTCGGCTCACCGACGTTCGGTGAATGGGAGAGCGTGAGACTCGACACGGACTCCCGTGTGGCGGTGTACCTGAGCGAGGGTCTCGGGCACTGCCTCGTCGCCCTTGAAGACAACTCGACGGCCGTGTACCTGTGCTCGCAGCCGTACAACCCGACGGGGGAACACGGCATCAACCCGCTCGATCCCCGCGTGGGCCTCGACCTCCCTGCCGACCTGGAGCCTGTGGTCTCGGCCAAGGACGCCGCGGCGCCGAATCTCGAGGAAGCTGCTGCTCAGGGCCTGCTCCCGAACTATGACGATTGCCTCGCGCTCGCGGAAAGCCTGCGCCGCGCTTGAGACCGTTGGTTTCGGAGTGGTTCGACGACGCCTAAACTGGACTCTCCCGTACGTCAGACCGGAAGGCACCATGGCGATCCTCATCACCGGAGGCACCGGTTTCATCGGGCAGTACCTCGTTCGGGCGCTCACGCCTGAGCACGACGTGGTTGCGCTCGATCTGCTCAGTGCACAGGTTCACGCGGACCCTGACGCGGCCGCGTCGCGCTTTCCCGGCGAAGTGATCCGCGCTGACGTGAGTGACCCGGATGCCTGGGGCCGGCTCGATCGCCCCGAGGCGGTCGTCCATCTCGCCGCTGAGACCGGTACCGGCCAGTCGATGTACGAGCAGGATCGTTACCGGCTCGTCAACGTCGAAGGCACCCGACGCGCAGCGGAGGCCGCGCGCGCCTGGGGCGTGCCCCTCGTTGCGATGTCCTCGCGAGCTGTCTACGGCAACGGACGCTTCTCCTGCCCGGAACACGGCGACTCCTATGCCGAGCCGTGTTGTGCGAAGGCGGTGCCGGCCGCGTCGCGTGAAAGCGACCCGCACCGCCCCGTCTCCGTCTACGGCGAGACGAAGTCGCTCGGCGAGCAGCTTCTCGGCGAGTACGCCCGCGAGATTCCTGTGGACGTCGTTCGCCCGCAGAATGTTGTCGGGTTCGGGCAAGCCCTCCACAACCCGTACACCGGCGTGCTTGCAGCCTTCCTTGCGCGCCTGCGTGAAGGGCGTCCCCTCTCCGTGTACGGCGACGGAACGTCAACGCGCGACTTCGTCCACGTGAGCGACGTCGCAGCGCTCATCGCCTGGCTGGTCGAACATCCGACCGCGCCTGGCACGCCGCGCGTGCTGAACTCCGGCACGGGAGAACGGATGACCCTCACCCACCTGGCTGAGACGGCACGGCGTGCAGCGCCTCTGGAGAGTCCGCCTCCGGAACATGTGGACGTCCACCGCGCAGGAGACATCGACCACGCTGTCGCTGACCTCACGGCGCTGCGTTCCTCGGGTGCGCCCTTACCCTCCCTCTCGAGTGAGGACGCTGTCACCGACTTCATCACTCGTTCGTGGGAGGTGCCGGGGGCAGACTCGAGCGCCTGGGATTCTGCTCTCGACGAGCTCGGCCGCCGCGGCCTCACCTCTTGCGCTGGACCGGCATGGTTCAGATAGGTCACGGCAAGGGCGCAGAGGCCTCGGGCGCAGCAGTCGACGTGCCTGATCGGGTGCGCCTCGAGTTGCTGCACGGCTACGTCCAACTCGTGGCGCAGGAGTGCGGTGTCCGCGTGCTGCACCTCAAGGGCGCAGCGGTGCACGAGGGTCTTCGGCGTGGGCACGGAACGAGCTTCGACGTCGACGTCCTCGTTCATCCGGACGACGTGGCTCCGTTCCTCGACGCCCTTTCCACCCTGGGGTGGGAGAGGCTGACCGGTTTCGAGGAGGGCTCGGCGTTCGGGCACGCCACCAACATGCGCCACGAACTGGGGCTCATCGACCTGCACCGGCATTGGCCTGGTTTCGAGGTGTCGCCTGTCGAAGCCTTCGAAACCCTCTGGAGTCGGCACGAGGAGATGTCGATCGCCGAGGTTCCGTGTCCGGTGCCCTCCTTGGACGATCAGCGACTCATTCTCCTTCTTCACCACGCACGCAGCGGGTCTGGTTCGACACGTGACCTCGAGGCGGGTTGGGCCGACTCCGACGAGGCCACCCGTCGTCGTATCCGTGACCTCGCGAAGCAATTCGACGCCGAGCTCGCGCTCGCGGCTGCCCTGGGCCAGCTCGAAAACTTCCGCAGCCGACCAGGGTACGCACTGTGGCGCTACTTCGTCCGTGGCGAGCAGAGCCGCTGGGAGGAGTGGTGGGGCCGCTACGAAGCAGCCACAGGAGTGCGTGCCAAGATGCTCGTTCTTCGGGGTCTCGTCTCCGTCAACGCAGACCTGCTGCGCTTCGATCTGGGGCACGAACCGACGACCCGTGAGTACGCCCACGCCTACCGCCTCCGTCTGCGCACAGCCGTCGGCGACCTCGTCAGCTCCGCGCGACGACGACGCAAGCAGGGGCAACGATGACCTGGCGAATCCCTGGTGACGTCGCCGTCACCTACGACGAAACCCACGAGCGCTTCTGGGCCCTTCGCGTCGGAAGCCGCGAGCCGCACGGCCTGTCCGTCCACGGCTACGTCATCTGGCAGGCAGCCGATGGGGCGGCCTCGACGGAGCAGGTCGCGGACCGCATCGCAGGAGAACACGAAGTCGATGTCACCGCTGTCCGGTGCGATGTCGAGGCCTTCGTGCCGCATCTGCTCGATGTCCGCCTTCTCGACGAGGTGACGGCATGACCCGTTTCGAGCAGGAGTCTGCGTGGGGCCGCCTTCTCTCAGACGGAGGCGGTGCGAACGTCCGCGGCGGCGTCAGGGGTGATAGCCCAGGCGTGCGCGACCCAGCAGAGCCGGGCGCGATGGAGGAGCACAGGTCCGTCCACGACGCCCCATCCGGTGCCCTCGAGCGGCGTCTCCTGGCCGTCGGGCACAGCGTGCGCACCTTCGCCGGCCCCATCGTGCTGCTCGACTGCCTTCTCGGGTTCCTCTTCATGTGGGCGGGCTACCCGATCACCGCGACGCTGCCGGGCGGTGTGGCCGCGGCGGTGGCGGTCATCGCCGTGGGTGTCTTTCGGCCCTCGACGTTGAAGGTGAAATGGGGCAGCCTGCTCTTTCTCCTCGGCATGGCGCTGCTCGTGTTCCTCGTGGTCGTGTCGATGCTCAACGGCCAGCCCTGGACGCAGCGCATCGGCAAGTTCGCCCTGCTTCTGCTCCTGTGCTCCGTGTTGGCCACGGGGCGCATCAACGTGCGCTCGCTCGTCATCGGCGGGTGCCTGGGTGCCGTGGTCAACGTTCCGCTCTTCTACGCCGGCCTCACACCGAACAACTATCCCCCGTATCTCACCGGCTTCTACGGCGACAAGAACGTCGCGGGCCTGTACTACGTCGTCTGGGGCATTCTCGGGCTCCTGGCCTTGAGAGGTCGCTTCACGAGCCTCGCATGGATCGTCGTCTCCTTCGGGCTTCTGTTCGCCACGGGATCGCGCACGTCCATCGCTGCCTACCTGGGAGCACTTGCCTGGTTGGCGTTCCGCAATCGGGTGGGCGTCAGTTATCGGCTCATCTACGCGGCCCTCGGCCTCGTCACCCTGACGTGGGCGGTGAACAACCTGGCCGAGTCGAAGGTGTTCGGTGATCGCACGGGAAGTGACTGGTATCGCGAACAGGTCGAACTGGCGATGCAGTCAAAGGCTGACATCACTCCCTGGTACGGACTCGGGCTCAACGAGGGCCAGGTCGTCATCGGAACGCGACCGCAGTGGTTCCACGACTCCTACGTCCAGGCCTTCGTCGAGGGTGGCTATCCGAACCTGTGGATCGTCACAGGGGCGTTCCTCCTGCTCGGCGTCGGGCTCCTCGATCGTCGCCTGCACATCAGTCGCGAGTTGCTCGTCGCCGAGGGCGCGACGATCGCCATGATGGTCTGCGCGTGGAAGCTCGGTGAGACCCTCATGACGCCTGCTGCCTTCCTCATCCTCGGCATCGCCGTCGCGTACCGCCTCGGCACACCGATCGAGCGTGACGACGTGTGGGCCTGGCAGCATCTCGAGTTCGTCGATCCGGAGCAGACCTCACCCAAGAAGCACCAGCCGTCACCGAGCCGAGGAGCCACACTGTGAGACCGGCGCTCAGCATCGTCGTGCCGCACTACGGCGCCCCGGAACCGACGCGTGATCTCCTCGCGCAGCTCGCCGCACAGCGTTACGAAGGAGCCGTTCAGGTGATCGTCAGTGATGACGCGTCCCCTGAGCCCTTCACAGCCGACGGGTGCGACGTCGTTCGTCGCGACCGCAACGGGGGTTTCGGCTCGGCGGTCAACTCCGGCGTCGCGGTTGCCGAGCACGATCTCCTGCTCGTACTCAACAGCGACATCACGATCGAGGAGAGCTTCCTCGCCGAGCTGGTCGACGGCGCGGAGCCATGGATGCCGGCCGTCGTCGCCACCCGCGTGGAGGAGCCGTTCGGTTCGCGCTGCGTCGGACGGCTCTGGCCGCGCCCACGCCACGTCGTCCTCGAGAACCTCGAGCCGCTTGCGCGCTTCCACGGTCGGCCGTGGTTCGAGAAGCAACTCGGTAACGACCTCAGTTCGTGGGACGCGCCAGTGGCCATGCCGACGGACTGGGCAACGGGCATTTGCCTGTTCATGCCGGCGGATGCCTTCCGCGCAGTCGGTGGCTTCGACGAGGACTTCTTCATGAACTGTGAAGAAGTCGACCTCCAGCGCCGCCTGCATCGTCGCGGCCTCCCAACCGTCATTCTGCCCGCCCCACTCATTCGCCACATCGGTGGCGGATCGTCCGATTCTGCTCGGCGCTCGCAGTGGCTCATGGACGCGCGTCTGCGCTACCACGAGAAGTGGCACGGCGGGCCCGGCCTCGCCCTCGGGCTCGGCTCCGCGGCCGTGGTCAACCTTGCGTGGAACTCGGCGCGTGCGCTCGCTGGGCGCCACGTGGACGCCCGCGGCGGCTACGAGCGTCAGATCTCTCTTGTCCGTCATGCCTGGAGGAACCGTCGATGAACGTGGCACAACTTCTCGTGGAGAAGGGCGCCGGCCTGCGCTATCGCCGGGCCCAACTCCGGGCGCCGATTCTGCGTCGAGCATTCGGCGGGCTCGGTGCGGGGAGCGTGATCATGGCACCCCTGTATCTCCGGGGCGTTGATCGCATCCACCTCGGCGACGACGTGCTGGTGCGTGACGGTGCGTGGCTTGCCACGGAGAACGAGGTCTCGGCCTTGCGGATCGGAGACGACACTTACATCGGACACCGCGCACACCTGCATTCGATCGACCCCGTGGTCATCGGACGCGGCTGCGTCTTCGCCGACAACGTCATGGTCTCGACGACCGACCACGACCGCCGCGACCGACACCAGGTTCACGGGACGGGACCGATCACCATTGGTGACGACGTGTTCCTGGGCCAGAACGTCGTCGTGCTGGGCGGTGTCTCGATCGGGGACGGGGCCACGGTCGCCGCTGGTGCCGTGGTGATTAGTGACGTTGCTGCGGGCGCTGTTGTCGGGGGAGTGCCCGCGCGTGAATTGGGAGTGACCGCATGACGCGGCGAATGCTCATCGTGTCGCCGAGCTTCCACGGCTACCACGCAGCGATCGCGCGAGCGTTCGAGAAGCTCGGTTACGACGCCGTGACGTACTGCTACGACGCGGTTGACTCGACGGCCGAGAAGGTCTGGAACAAGCTGCGCTACGAGCTGCCGACCAAGCTCGTCGGGGGCGACGCGCACCAATCCGCGGACACCTCTTCACGGCGGGCGGCCGAGCGCGTCCGCGACGTGGCGCCGGACGTCGTCCTCGTCGTTCGCGGCGACACGCTCACGGAGGAGTTCTGGCAGGTCGCGTCCGCAGGTGGGCGACCCGTGGTCGTGTGGATGTACGACGAGATGCGGAGGACGGCGTTCGATGCTTCGCTCGTTTCGAAGTACGCGCGCATCGCGAGCTACAGCCCACTCGACGTGCAGGCTTTGGTGGCCGAGGGGATCGAGGCACTCCACGTTCCGCTCGGCTATGACGACACGGCCGAGCCCAATGCGAGCACCGAGGGAATCGGTGTCGTGAGCTTTCTCGGCGCGCCATCTCCCAAGCGTCACGGCGCGCTTCTTGCCCTGCACGAGGCAGGAATCCCGGTGCGTGCGTGGGGACGCGGGTGGTCGGACCATCCCTTCGATCGTGCTCGTACGTGGCGCCTTTCCTCCAGTGGTTTGCCGAACGGTCGTGACACGCCGGGACCCGTCGCACACGCGATCATGCGGAACTCGATTGCCACGCTCAACATTCACGGCGACCAGGACGGATTCACGATGCGCACGTTCGAGGCTGCCGGCAGCGGCGGCGTGCAGCTCGTGGACCGAGCCGACGTCAGCGAGGTTTACGTTACTGGCGAGGAAGTGTTGGTGTTCGAGAACGCCGAGGAACTCGTTGAGATCGCCCGCCGAGCGGAGGCAAGACCGGAAGGCTTCGTTGCATTGAGGGAAGCGGCACGTCGTCGCACCCTCGCCGAGCACACACTCACCCACCGTGCGAAGCAGCTGGAAAGTTTGTGGTGACTGACAACTCCTCGAGGGGACGGAGAACCCATGGGTAGTGTACGCGAGAGCCTTGGGCTGATTCGTGACGCTGTAAACCCGCGGAACGAGCGCGCAACCCGGAACGCGGCCGCCCGCAGGGCGAAGCTATTGGCCCTCCGGGGGCGCTCGGCGAGCCGTCTGATGTTTGTTCCTCAGCGGCGGAGCTCGTCCTTGGCTCCTGCCGGATGGCGGACGGTGAAGCGGACGCCTCGGCACGCCCACGTCATCATCTGGCTCGACCGCGGCATGCCGGCGCCAGCCGAGCGTGGCGATGTGGACGTGGTGGACCTCGTGACCTCGTCCTCACCTTGGGCACGCTTCACGCCCGACGGCTGGTCGCCTACCCAGATCCTGCTGGCCGCAGCCAACTCGGGGCTGTTGAACGGATACGAGACAGCCACAGTCGTTCTCGACGCCGCCAAGGGCGAGGCTGCCCACGCTCTGGAGGCGTGCGCCGATCCGCACGTCGGAGGCGTGACTCGTGCCCTCGTCAGTTCGTCGTCCGCCCACCGGCGTTGGGTGCGGAGCGTGCTTCGCGATCGCCAGTGGGAAACGTCGGGCATCGCGGAGCGTCGGCCTGAGTCGTTGAACCTAACGTGTCGAGCTTTCCTGCTCCAGGGGTTGCGCGGGCTGGGCATGTCGCCGGAGCTCGTCCCGGACGAATTCCATTTCCTCACCTTGCTGGCCACTTTGGCGCAAGCGGGTGACGCTCCGATCGTCGAGTCGTGCGAGGTCCGATCCGCACCCCAGAAACGACTTCACCCTCGGTTGGTCGCTTTCTACCTGCCGCAGTTCCACATCACTCCCGAGAACGACGAGTGGTGGGGTCCGGGCTTCACCGAGTGGACGAACGTCGCATCTGCGGTTCCCAATTATCCGGGGCATTTTCAGCCCAAGCTGCCGGAGGACCTCGGCTTCTACGATCTCCGCCTCGACGGCACGCGATCCGCTCAGTCGCGCTTGGCCAAGGAAGCGGGCGTCGAAGCATTCATGTACTACCACTACTGGTTCTCGGGGCGTCGCGTTCTCGATCTCCCGCTGGACCTGCACATCAAGGCGGGTGAGCTCGAGCAGCCGTTCAGCATCATGTGGGCCAACGAGAACTGGACACGATCGTGGGACGGGGACACCCGGTCTGTTCTCCTGGAACAGGACTACGCGAACGTGCCCGCTGAACGCTTCGTCGAGGATGCTCTGCCGTATCTCTTGCACAACGACTACATGACGGTCCAGGGCAAGAAGCTCGTCAGCGTCTACCGACCTGATTCGATCCCGAACTTCGTGTCGGTGCTCAAGCAGTGGCGTGCGACGGCGCGTGAGCACGGGCTGGAGCTCTTCGTTGTCGGGGTCGAGTACGGTGCGCTCGAAGGGCCGACGCGTGAATGCCTGGACGGCACCATGTCGTTCCCACCGCACTCGAAGGAATACGTGGGCGCCCGCGGCGTCAGCGCGAAGGTCTCCCGACGATTCACCGGGCAACTCCTGTCGTACTGGGGCATGGTGAGACACGACATCCGGCGGCTTCCGGACATTGCGGATCACCATTTCCCCGGGGTCATGACGGCGTGGGACAACACACCTCGCCGCCAGGAGTCGGCACACCTGTGGGTCGGCGCGAACCCCTACCTCTACCGACGGTGGCTCCTCGCTGCGGCCGAGGCGGTGTCAGAGCGGACCGTCCACGAGCGCATTGTCTTCATCAACGCGTGGAACGAGTGGGCCGAGGGCGCAGTGCTCGAGCCGTCGAACGAGTTCGGGCACGCGTACCTACAGGCGACTCGCGACGTGGCCTCGGCGTAGTCCTACGAGGTGGAGGCGCTGTCGTCGCGCGCGCCGTTACCGTCGAGATTGCCCAGAGCGACGAGTCGCGCGAACTCGGGCGAGGCCTCCACGACCTCCCGGAAGGTTCCGAGCGCGGCGACCCGCCCCTCGCTGAGGAAGGCCAGGGCATCGACATCGCGCACCGTCGACAGGCGGTGCGCCACGAGGATCGTGGTGATGTGTCCGTGCAGAGCGGAAAGCGTGGCCGTGATCTGGTGTTCCGTTTCGTTGTCGAGAGCGGAGGTGGCTTCGTCGAGCACGAGGACCTGCGGGTCACGGTACAAGGCACGGGCGATGCCGATGCGCTGGCGCTGACCGCCCGAGAGGCGCGTACCGCGTTCGCCGACGAGCGTCTCCAAGCCCTCGGGCAAGCTGTCGAGCAGGCCACCGAGGGCCGCACGCTCGAGACACTCGCGCACCTTCGCCTCGTCACGTTCCTCCGCCGTAAGGCCGAAGGCCACGTTGCCCGCCAACGTCGAATCGGTGATGTAGACGTCCTGAGGGACATAAGCGACGATGTCGTGCCACGCGTCACCTGCCGTGTCGGTCGGCACGTCGTTGAACGTCACCGTCCCCGAGGTGGGGGTGATGAGGCCGAGGATGATGTCGACGAGAGTCGTCTTGCCCGAACCACTGATACCGCACAGGGCGAGGGACGAGCCGGAAGGCACTCGCAACGAGATGTGGGAAAGGACATCGGCGTCACCGTCGGGGTAGCGGAAGCTCACGTCATGCACCGCGATGGCTCCACCTCCCCGGGCCATGGCCGGGGCAGAGCCTTGACGTCGGGGAGCCCGCGCGACGCCGTCGTCGAGGCTCCGCAGCGAGTCGACGGTGATGGCGAGACCCTCTCTGCCCACACGGATGAAGCCGAAAGTCGCGGTCAGAGCGACCATGAGCGGCAACATCTTGACCGTCGCCGCGACGAAGAGACTCATCGTCGGCATCGCCTGATCCGCAGAACCGGTGAGGATCGTGACCACGATGAAGGTTGTGAGTCCCACCATCGTCACGAGTTCGAGGACGTACTTCGGCAGCGTCGAGTAGTAGTTGGCCCGCATCGATGCCTCTGCGGTTCGGCGGTTCGCGACGTCGAACTTGTCGACGAAGTACCCGCGGGCGTTGTGGAGAACAGCCTCGCGGAAGCCGTGCATCGCATCGACGAGAGCGTGGCTGCTCACCCAGGAGGTGTGCTGGGCTTCCTTGCCCGCTCTGCGGTTCGCGGGTCCGAGAAGACGCTGAAGGAGGAGAACCGCGGTACCGAAGTAGAGCACGGCGACCAGCGTCGGCACAGGGGAGACCACGAGCAAGAGCACCACGATGAGGACGATGGACAGCAACGAGCTCAGGGCGGACAGGAACCCGCCGAGAACACGCGCGTGAGCGTCGGTGACGGCGGTCCCGACGTTCCGGATGAGCTCACCCGTGTTGCGGCGACGGTGCGTGAGGAAGCTTTCCGACATGTAGGCACCGAGAAGCCGACGAGCAGTCTGTGTCTGCAGCCGGGCCACGTACCGCGCGCTCCACCACGTGAGCCAGAGGGCCAGCACGGCCTTCAGGACGAAGGTCGCGATCATCCCGCCGGCCAGGAGGAGCACGAAGGTGTGCTGGGAAGGCTTGCCGAGCAGCGAATGCAGGGCGCCGAGGGTTCCTTCGTCGAGGGGCGCTCCCATCATGATCTGCATGAGTGGGAGGATCGCCGCGACGCCGAGGAGGTCCATCGCTGCGAGCACGAACTGTACGAGGCCGGTGAGGACGAAGCGTCGTCGATCGGCAGGGGTGAACGTGCCGAGGAGGTAGCGAACGTCCTGGATCATCGAGCGCTTTGCCGGGGTTGCCGGGCCTGTTGCCGAGGTCATGTTCGGTCCTGACCCGAGCGGTAGCCGGACGCCCCGGCAGCCTCGACCGTCAGGGCGACCAGCTTGCGGCCGATGCTGTTCGGCAGCGGGCCGATGAGGCGGTCGACAGCCTCGGCGATGACGGGCGTGGTGGTGGGTGTCATCGTTCGCGACGCAGCGACGACGGCCGCGTTCCACGGCGAGGAGAGTGCCCGCAGGGACGAGCCGGACGACCCTTGCCCGTGAAGGCGGTCGAAGGTGTGGCGGGCTTTGCCCGACATCAGAGCACGGTTCGCGCGAGCGACGGTGTTCACCGACGCCATGTGGTGACGCACTTCTGCGTCGGGCACCAGTTCGATCGGAAGCCCGAGACTGTGGAGCCGGTAACCGAAATCCACGTCCTCCCAACCGTATCCCCGATAGCGCGTGTCGAAACCGCCGAGCTCGGCAAAGGTCTCGCGCCGCACGGACGTGTTACCGCCCCACAGTTTCCAGCGCTCGTCCGGCGCGGTGGCATAGGCGTCGCGTCGGCTGCGCTCGTCGGCGTCACGTCCGTAGACACGCATGTACGCATTCTCGGGCGCGATGTTGAGGGGCAGGCCGATGGCACCACAGACGTGTGCTTCGTGGGCAGCCACGTGGGCTGCGACATGGCCGGGGGCCGGCTCGAAATCGTCGTCACACCGGATGAGCACATCACCTTCGGCTGCCTCGAAGCCGGCGTTGAGCGCGGAAACGCGTCCCCGGTTCTCCGGAAGCACGACGGCACGCAGCGGCAGGTCGCCGTAACGCTCGACGACGGCCGCCGAGTCGTCGATGTCGCCGTCGATGACGACGAGGGCCTCCCAATCGGTGTGGGTCTGGTGGCGAAGGGCGTCGAAGAGGATGGGTAGCCGCTGGGCGCCACCGCGTGTGGGGATGACGAGGGAGGCGCTGGTCATGAGCGCTGCACCTCCCCGAGAACGGAGTCCAAGAGCACGGAGAGGCGTGTTCGCCCGGCTTCGGGTGAGTAGCGCTCAAACCACCGAACGTAAGAGCTTTCGGTCACCGACGTTCCATCTGTTCCCAACGCGCGAACGAGTGCATCCGCCAGTGCATCGGGGTTCCCGGCGCGGGCGACGAACGGGTAGTCGGCGCCGACAACCTCAGGCAGGGCGCCCGCGTCGGAGACGACGAACGGGCACCGCGCGGCCATGGCTTCCGCAGCGACGAGACCGAACGTCTCTTCCCAAACCGAGGGGAATACGGCCAAGTCGACCTCACTGAAGAACGTTGCCCGATCCATCCAGCCGCGTCGTTCGACGCGGTCACCGAGTCGGTTGAGGCTGGCTTCGATGCGTGCTGCCGTTGCTCTGTCCACGAAGCGCGCCTCCCCGGCGACGAGTAGCCGGACATCATGGCCGTCAGCGATCACCTTTTCGACCGCTTCGGCGAGCACGCCCACGCCCTTGTCATCGGACAGGCGCCCGAGGTAGCCGATGACGCGAGGAACCCGGGGTGGCGTTGTACGGACCACCTCAACTGGCGCGACCCAGTTCTCGAGGACCTTCGAGCCTGGCAGCCGTTCGGCCACGAAGTGGGACGGCACGATTGTCGCGAGTGCTCCGTGCCGCGCGGCACGGGCAGCCAACGCTGTCTTCCCTGCGGGCAGTTGGTGAAGGTGGACCACACGGCGGGGGAGGCCGGCCGTGGCGAACGCCGGTCGAAGGCCGTTGCACCAGAGGAGGTTCGCGTCATGCTGACGCGCCCACGAACGAAGATTTTGGGCGTACGAGCGGGCGCCCTCGCCCCTGATGGGCTCGACCACGAAGCCGGCCGCGCGGGCCGTGTCGGCGACCTTGGACGGAGTCGCGGGTGCGGCGACGGTGACGTCGTGACCCAACTCTCGGGCGGCTTCCGCGATGGCGAGGAGCATGACTTCGCCACCGCCGATTTCGCCCTGGTTGGACAGCAGCGCGATGCGGCGCCCGCCGGGAGGGGGATCGCTCGGAAGTTTCTTGCTCTGAAGGCCCGCGTAGACCTGCAGAACCTGATCCGCCATCTCTCGGACCGTCGGGATGGATTCCGGAAGACAGGGACGCCGCGACAGATCGAGACCCTGCTCGACGACGGCATCGACCATCGCCGTGTCGTCATCGAGGGAAGCGAGCGCGTGCCCGGGGAGGATCTCGGGATTGCCACCGATGTTGCTCGCCACGACGCCCATGCCTGCGGCCACGGCGTCGAGCAGCGTGTAGGAGAGATTGTCGGCTCGCGAAGGCTGGAGCAGAACGTCGTGCTCCGCCATCGCACGGTTCGCGTCGATGAATCCGGCGAAGGTCGTGGCGTGGTCGACGCCCAGCTTGCGGGCGCAAGCGCGAAGCTCGTTCTCGAGGGGCCCGGTACCGCCGATCGTCAGCGTCGCTTCGGGGTGCTTCGCGAGGACGCCGGCGAAGACACGCAGCGTCATCTCGAGGTTCTTCTCACGGTCGAGCCGAGTGAGCGACAGCAGCCGCAGGCCGGGTCGGCGCTCGAGCACGGCGTCAGGCCGGTCGACGCCGTTTTTGACGACCGTGATGGGCACGCTCGGCTTCCAGTAGCGCAGCATGTCACGCTTCGTCGAGTCGCTCACCGCGAGAAGGTGGGTGAAGCGTCGGATACGCGCGTGGTGCGCCATCTGGCGGGTGACGGCCTTCGTTCGCGAACTGTGAAGGGCCGAAGGGTCCTCGGGAATGTGGTGCTCGGTCGACACGAGAGTCACCGGCATGCCGACAGTCGCCATGGCGGAAAGGAAGTCCGCCTTGGCCAGGTGCGAGTGCACGATCGTCGGCGAAAGCTTGCCGATGATGTCGCGCAGGTCAGCCACGGCCCGGTTAACCGGCTGGTCGACCTCGAACGGCACGACAGGGCAGCCGAGCGCGCGCAACTCATCGAGCAAAGGCCCCTCCGGCGCTGCGACGACGAGCCGCCATCCCGGCAATCCAGCGCGAGCGGTGTCGATGATGTGCCTGGCCACCCCGGCGAGGTTGGAGACCGGGGCGATCCACAGCGCCAACGGTTCCACGTGGCCGCTGGCCGTGGGGGGAGGGCCGTCAGTCATTCAGAACCACGTCTCCAGGCGCTCGAGCGCCGTCCAGAAGCCTTCGCCGTTGTTGACGTGACCCTGCCAGATCTCGGGGATGAACGGCACGCCCGGCGCGAGGCGGTCCAGCTGCTGCGCCGTGGTGGGCCAGTCGATCTCGCCGTCACCGATCTGGGGGCCTTCGCCGTCAACGCCCTCGGCGTCGACGATGTGCAGGTGCTCCGTCAGGGGCGCGAGCTTCTCGAGGTACTCGCTGAACGGCTTGCGCGTGAAGTTCGCCGCGAGCTTCGAGTGCGACAGGTCGAACGTGAGGCGTCGGCCGAACTGCTCGCAGAACCACACGGTGTCGTCGACGTCCATGAACAGGTTGTGGTGCTGCTGGCCGCCCATGAGCCACGGGTACGGCGGCAAGGTCTGCGCGGTGAGGCGCACGCCGTCGTCGTCGATGCGCTCGAGCGCCTGCGCGATGCGTTCGTACTTCGCCGTGCGTGCCTCGGGAGCGTCGAAGGCGTCCCGCGTGAAGCCGCCCATCGTGCAGATGACGACCGGCTCGTCCGTGCCGTCGAACCAGCGACCGAGGTCGCGGGTGATCCCGACGACCTTCTGCACCTCGTGGATCGAGCGCTCCCACACCTGATCGTCGCTGCTCGCGAGGTCGATGATGAAGTCGCCTGCGTACAGGTCGGGGCAGTGGACGGTGTGGAACATGCCCGTGAACTTCGAGCCGAACAGTTCGCCGATGGCCCGCTCGTCCATCTCGACGTCGCGGTAGGACAGGTGGAACTCGAGGAAGTCCGGGTTCGTCGCGCGCTCGCCAGTGCCGAGCAGCTTGCGCGCGTCGTGGTAGCGCACAGGCAGGCCCCACGGGCGGTTGAACGAGTACGCCCGCCCCTCGGCGACGGCGTCCGTCAGATCCGTGGCGTAGAAGAAGTCGCCTTCTTCGATCGGACGACGCAGGGTGCGCCCGACGAGCTCCTCGAGGCGGTTGGGCTGCAATCCGCGCCCCGGCGCCTTGATGCTCACCGCGTCACGCGTGATCTGTTCGCCGGCCGACAGCGGGCGCGTGGCGACGAGCGACTTCGCGAGGTTCGCGCGGTTCATTAGCTCGCCCGTCGAGACGGCGCGCGTCTCGCCGTTACCGAGCGCGAGTTCCACCTCGCGGATGCGGGCCACCATCTCGGCGAACTCCTCGGGAAGCAGCGAGACCTGGTGGTCGTTGCCCTCGAGCGTCTTGTCGATCGTGAAGTGCTTCTCGATGACGTGTGCGCCGCGCGCCACCGCCGCGATCGGCACGTGGATGCCGCGCTCGTGACCCGAGTACCCGACCGGGCACTCACCGAGTTCGGCGAGGCGATCCATGTAGCGCAGGTGGACGTCCTTGTACGGCGCCGGGTAGGTCGACTGGCACTGCAGGAGCACGAACTGCGCGCCCGCGCGCTGCAGCACTGAGACGCTCGCGGCGATCTCGTCCTCGGTCGACATGCCTGTGGACACCAGCAAAGGCAGATGCTTCGCCGCGCAGGCGCGGAGCAAGGTGTGGTTCGTGAGGTCGGCGCTCGCGATCTTGAGTGCCGGCAGACCGTAGTCGGCGAGCACCTCGAGCGACGGCTCGTCCCAAGGCGTGCAGAACGCATCGATGTCGACGCTCTTGCAGTGATCGAGCACCTCGATCATCTGCTCGGGCGTGAGGGAGTACTTGGCCAGCAGGTTCATCGTGTACTGCGGGCCGAGATCCTCGCCGGCGCTGGAGGCGACGTCTCCCTGGCGATAGAGCGTGGAGAGGTCACGCAGTTGGAACTTCACCGCGTCGGCACCGGATTCCTTGGCGAGGTCGACGAGTCGCTTCGCCAGGTCCACGTCGCCCTGGTGGTTGTTGCCGATCTCGGCGATGACGAGCGAAGGGTGACCCTCGCCCACGACGTGCCGCCCGATACGCATCGGGCCGGCGTCCTCACGCGCCACCCCAATGACATGACCGCGCTCGTCGACCAGGGGAACGATCTCGACGCCCGGCCGGAAGGCCGCAGCGATGTGATCGGCTTCGGAACCGTAGGCGACCTTGACGCAGTCGGGGTTCATGGCGTCCGACACAGGACGCTGAAGGTCGATGGGGGAGGCCTGTGTCACCCACCGGCGGAAGTCACCGTCGGAGAAGGAGCCGATGAGGATGCCTCGGCTGTCGACACAGAAGGCGATGCCCGCCTTGTTCTCGCCGATCTTGTTGAGCGACGCCAGGATGGTTTCCTGGCCCGCCACCACGAAGGGCCCGGTGAGGCGGTCGATCGTCGTCATACTTCTCCAAGCGTCGGGTTTCCTGCGCGCGATGCGCGACATTGATCCGCGAGCATCCCGAGGTGCATTCTACCGAGCGTCCTAGCGCTGCATGACCACGACGGCGGGGAGCCGAATCGGCTTCGCGCCGTTCAGAGTTCGGGAACGCTTCGTTCTTCCGCTGCGCGGCGGAGGAGGTGCTCGGCGACGACGAAGTCCTCCTCAGCATCGATGTCGATACCTTCGAGCGGATCCATGACGAACAACTCGATGCGGCCGCCGAGACGGTTGTGGTGGCGCTCGTAGATCTCTGTCCGTGTGAGATAGAGCGAGCCCGTTTCGCGGTACCGCATCTGCTCCGGCGTGATGTCCTGACGCCGGGGGCGAGCCTCGTACGGATAATGCGCCCGCACTGCCGGCGCGCCGCTCCACAGGAAGATCTCCGCCGGAACGACGCCCACCATCGAGTCGGCGCCTGAGGCCGCGAACTCCGTCAGGCAGCGCTCCAACGTTCCGGCCAGACGCAGGGGAGAGGTGGCCTGGAGGAACATCACCTGTTCCGGCTTGCGCCCCTCCTCGCGCGTCACGACGTCGATGGCGTGCTCGATGACGGGCTCGGAGGCGGTGTCGTCCTGTGCCAGCTCATCGGGACGCTCGATGATGCGCGCCCCAGCCGCCCGGGAGACCGCAGCGATCTCGTCATCCTCGGTGGAGACGTAGGGCACGACACCGGGCGTCGCGAGGGCCTGCTCGATCGTCCAGGCGATGAGCGGCTTGCCCTGCAGCGGCTTGACGTTCTTGCGCAGGACGCCCTTGGATCCGCCCCGTGCGGGGATCACTGCGGGGGTGAACTCAGGCATTCGGCAAGGATAAGTTAGGCGCATGTCACGCCCGACCGAACGCGCGCAACCACCCCGCCTCTCGGTCGTCATCGCCTTCCACGAGGCTCACGCGACCTTGCCTCTCCAGCTGGAGGCCCTGTGCGCTCAGGTGGAGGCTCCGGCCTTCGACGTCGTCGTCGTCGACAACCGCTCGAGCCGGTCGCCCGAGTCGATCGTGGCCGAATGGCGTCGCAATGGCCTCGATGTGCGCGTCGTCGAGGCGCATCGTGCGCAGGGCACCTCCTATGCGCGCAACGTCGGGGTCTCGGCCACTGGGGGTGACGTGATCGTCTTCGTCGACGCCGACGACTGCGTCGGGCCGCACTTCCTTCGTTCGGCCGTCGACGCACTGCACACCGTCCCGGTCGTCGACGGTGTCGTGCGTCCTGTTCCCGCTGCCGAGTTCGACCGGGGACGAGAACACCTGTGGCATCTCTTGGACGCTGGCTCCGACCCGGCCCTGACGATCGATGCCGCCGATCACGACTACCCGATTCTCATGGGCGGTGCGTGTGCGATGACCCGCCAGGTCTTCCTCGAGCTGGAGGGGTTCGACCAGACGTTCTTCCCCGGCGCTGAGGACAACGACCTCGCACTTCGCATCGTCCGCAGTGGTCGCGCGATCGCGCGCCACTCCGGCATGGCTCTGGCCGAGCGGCGACGGGCCTCCGACGGCGCCGCGTTCAAGCGTGCCTACGACGCCGGGCGCATGCACATCGCGCTGTGCGCGCGCCACGCGCTGTGGTCGGCGTCGCCACATCTGCGCGACCCCAACTGGTTCATCGACCTCTCGAAGATGCCGGCCCTCGCCGCCAGGGCTGCACTGCCGGGAACCGACGGTGAGGTCCGACGCGCGGTGGCCTCCCGCACCGGGCTGCGTCTCGGCCAGGCCGTCGGCATGCTGACCTTTCGCGTGCTCCGCCGACCGGTCACGCCTCAGCTCGGCGTCGGCCTCGACGACGGCGTGAGCAGCCAGTAACGCTCTCGTGTCGGGAGATGCCTCGCGGCGAGCAGACGGCCGGCGGTGTCCATCACCGGCATCTGGGACGTGTATGCGCGCAGGCGGGCGAACTTGGCGTCGGTGTCGACCTGCTCGCTCCAGGGCGTGGCGACGAGGTCGCGACTGTCGCAGAGTTCTGCAACGGCGTCGTCCGCGGAGCCGTGCCACAGGTACGGCAGCTCCTCGTAGAGCACGACCTGCGTGTCGGGGCGCTCCGCCGCGAGGGCCAGGGCGAGGTCGCGCAGCGCGAGATGGTCGGGGTTCGGCGCCAGGCGGCCCCCCGCGGTCGCGCGGCGACGACGGAGCGTGTACTCGGCGTGCAGAGCCCGTCCCGCCAGGGCGAGAGGCAATCGGCCAACCGTCCGCGCCGCTGACCTCACGGGGCGCGTCGCGCCGGCGCCGCGTGCCTGTGCCGTCCCCGCCGTCGTCGGCTCGAGGCGTGGGTTCTCCTCGCCGTTGCCGTTGCTGCCGACCGGGGCGGCGACACTCAAGCGTCTGCGGCCGACGCGTCGCTGCAGACCAGCCCACGGAGCATCGGGCACCTCGACGCCGGCGCCGGCAGGCGCCAGGAGGACCGCGTCCCGCGCCTGCGTGTCCAGCCATTCCTCGATCTGGGCTCGAACCTCGCCCAGCTGCCTGGCTCGCACGTCGCGCTCGACATACGCGCCGTCCCAGGCGTCGAGCCGGCGAACGCGCGCGGGCGTTCCCGCAAACGCTGCGATGTCCTCCGCAAGCCTGGCGGCCATCGTGGCGTCCGAGTCGGGGAAGCCGCACGCTACGTCCCAATCCGTCGTGCGCGGCGGATTGGGGCGACCGGCGAACACCGTCCACACGTCGCACGGGGGGCCGAGCACGAAGGTGCTCGCGCTGAGAAGGGCATCGTCGAGGTGCGGCGAAAGAACGAGCGTCGGGGCCTCGAGGAGGACGCCTGGGCGCGACGGCGGCAGAATCACGCGTTCAGTATGCGGGTGCGGTCCGCGTCACGTCCGAACTGGGCGGTAGTGCCGACGTCCGTTGGGGCTTAAAATGCCCGGGTGACCCTGCAACACGAGGACCTGCACGAGTGGCGCAGGTGGTCCGATTCTCAGCGCCGCGCCGAACGCGGAATGCGACGTCTGAAAAATACGGCACGGCCATCCAACTCTTCGGGTGGTCTCGCGGCGCGCCTGTATCTCCCCGATGATCCGCGCGTTCTCGTCGTCCTCGACAGGTCGACCCCGAGTTATGACCCCGCAATTCGAGAGCCGTTGCGTTTCCTCGATCCCAGCACGACGGCATGTCTGGCCCCCGCGGGCATCGAGATCCCTGCGGCCTACGCGGGTGAGGACCTCGACTTCACGACTGCGGACATGCTGCCAAAAACGATTCGAGCCGTGGCCTCCCTCGGTGCGTACCTGCCCCTCAGCGAGCAGATCCAGACCTGGGCGCTCGAGCGAGATGTCCCGTTCTTCCTCGTTCAGCACGGCCTGCTCACGCCCTGGTCGCCACCAGCCTCTACGGGCGCTCGGGTTCTGGCGTGGTGCGACGCCGACGCCGAGGTGTGGACCCATCGGCGCCCCGACGTGACCGTCGACGTCGTCGGCTCCGAACTGCTCTGGCAGGCAGCGGCCGCACCGACCCTTGATGTCGTGGACGAACGTCCCGTCGTCCTGGGCCAGCTGCACGGCACCGAGTTGGGGCGGCGTGAGGCCCTCGCCACCTACCTTCGCTTCGCCCGCGAGGTCGAGAGCGACTACCGCCCGCACCCGAACGAGAAGGACCTCGTCTCGCGAGCGCTCCATCGCGTCATGCGCCAGCGCGGCGTGACGTTCGAGACGAGTGGGCTCCCGCTCGTCGAGATGCGCCGCCCGGTCGTCTCGATCTTCTCGACGGGCACTCTCGAGGCCGCCACGCGCGGCCTCCCCGCCTGGGTGACGCACCCGAACCCACCGACGTGGGTGCGTGACTGCTGGGCACGATATGACCTTGCAGAGTGGGGGGAACCACCGACGACAGGCTGGCAGCAGCCGAAGGTGCAGCCGGCGGCTGCCGTGGCTGCAGCCTTGGAGGCCGTATGACCAACCCTCGTATAGCGATCGCGCACGACTACATCACCCAGCGCGGGGGAGCGGAGCGTGTCGTGCTCGCTCTCACGCGGATGTTCCCCGATGCGGTTCTTTACACGACGCTCTACAACGCCGAGACGACGTATCCGGAGTTTCGTGACGTCACGATCGTCACGTCGCCCCTGAACCGCATCCGGTTCCTGCGCACTCACCACCGCGCGGCGCTGCCGTTGCTCGCGTGGGCATCGAGTCGCGTCCGCGTCGACGCGGACGTCCTCGTGGCCTCCTCGAGCGGTTGGGCGCACGGCTTCCGGACCACGGGGCAGAAGCTCGTTTACTGCCACTCGCCGGCCCGTTGGCTCTACCGCCGCGACGACTACCTCGGTGCCGACGCCCATCGCTCCCTCATCGGGTGGATCCTCGCGGCTCTCACCCCGGCGCTGTCGCGTTGGGACAAGCGCGCCGCTGCCGGCGCTGATCGGTACCTGGCGAACTCGACGGTCATCGCGGAGCGAATCAAGAATGCCTACGGCTTCGACGCCGAGGTGGTCTTCCCGCCCTTCGGCGTGAGCCCGGACGGGCTGCTGGAGCCGCTTCCTGACATCGAGGAGTGGGTGGCCGACGGGTATTACCTGGTTGTCTCGCGCCTCATGCCCTACAAGAACGTCGACCAGGCCATCGAGGCCGTACGCGAACGTGACCACAAACTCCTCATCGTCGGCGCCGGGCCGCTCGACGCGCAGTTGCAGGCGCAGGCCCCCGACAACGTCCGCATCGTCTCCAACGTGGGAGACCGTCAGCTGCGCTGGGCCTACCGGCACGCGCGCGCGGTTATCGCGCCGTCCTTCGAGGACTTCGGGCTCACGCCCCTCGAAGCCGGGGTCTTCGGTAAGCCCGTCGCGGCGCTCCGCGCCGGCGGCTACCTCGACAGCGTCGTCGAAGGACGATCCGGGGTGTTCTTCGACGAAGCGCGTGCGGCCGACATCGCCAGAGCGCTCAACGAGATCGAGGCCCACGACTGGGACGCCGACGAGATCATCGACCATGCGGCCAGCTTCGGTGAGGCGCACTTCCACGCGAAGCTCGACGCCGTCATCGACGAGATGATGAACGAACGCGGGTAAGGCACGAGCTGAGACCAACATCCCGAGCCGGCACGGTGGGGCCGACAACAGGGGCCCTGAAACTGAAGGAGCGGACACCGGTTCGGTGTCCGCTCCCTCAATTCATGATGACGCTCGGCGCAGAACTGGTCACTCGCCGAGATCCGCTCGACGTCGGGCGCGGCGGGTGCGGGGCCCCTGGGGGCTGGGTGCCTCCCCGGACTGCCGACCATGCGGAGCGACATTCGGCCCGGACGCCTCGGAGGCTCCCGCTCGGGAAGGGGCGCTCGGAGCGCGAACCGCAGTCGCGGGCTCAGGTGGCGTCGGGGCCTGAGGAGCAGGCTGCCTCAGACGTGCAGCGTCCTCCTTGCCCGGCAGATCCGCGGACGATCGTCCCTCCGTCAGAGTCAGGTCGCGAACCTCGGGGGACGGGGTGGGCGCCGTGGCCGCCGAAGGATCCTCGCTGCTGCCGTAGCCGTAACCGTAAGTGGCGCCGCCGTAGTTGCCGGCGCCGTAGCCGTAGATCGTGCTGCCCATCTGCTTGGGCGGGGTCATGTTGAGGATGGAGCCGTAGTAGTGCGCGCCGACCTGCTCGAGAATCTTGGCGCACAGTCCGACCTGCTCGCGGTGCGTGCGGCCGTGCTGGTACACGACGGCGGCACCGTCGGCGGCGACGGCGAGGAGGCCGGCGTCGGTGACGGGTAGTAGCGGGGGAGCATCGAGCACGACGAAGTACTCCTCGCCCAGGGCTTCGATGACCGCGCTCATACGGCGCGAACCGAGCAGTTCCGAGGGGTTCGGGGGCACGCGGCCGGAGGTGATCACGGCGAGGTTCTTGTGGTCGCCCTGCTGGATCGCCGATGCGAGCGGCGCCTGGCCGGTGAGCACTTCGGTGAGACCGACCAGGTTCTCGAGGTCGAACGTCTCGTGGACGGTGGGACGACGAAGGTCGGTGTCGACGAGCACCACGCTCTGGCCGGCTGCGGAGAGCACACGTGCCAGGTTGGCCGCGACCGTCGATTTACCTTCGCTCTGCATGGCCGATGTGATGACGAGTGAGCGCGGTGGCCGTTCGGTGGAGATGTACCGCAGGTTCGTGCGCAGCATGCGGAATGCCTCGGCCGTCGTACCGAGTTCACCGAGCCCACCACGACGCCTCGACTGGAGCGTCGGCGCCTTCGGGATGACGCCGAGCACACCGGAGCCCGTGAGCTTTTCGACCTCGCTCGTGTGGCGGATGCGCGAGTCGAGTTGCTTACGCAGAACGACGAGGACGATCCCGGCAAGCAGACCGATGGCAGCGCCTGCCATGAGGTTGCGCATCCAGTTCGGTGACGACGGTGCAGACGGGCGAGCAGCCGCCGTCAGGGGGAAGACACGGTAGACCGATGTCTTGGCCTCCGTGCCGACCGTCTCGAGGTACTTGGCCTCGTCGGCGAGCGCTGTGCGGGCCAGGTCAGCGGCGCGTTGAGCCTTGGCGGGCGTCGCCGCGGACGCGGTCAAGGTGAGGGTCGCAGACCCCTCGCTGGAGGCTCCGACCACCGAGAACTCGCCGGCGCGCAGGCTGCCCTTCGACTCCTCGGCGATACGGTTCGCCACACCCGAACTGCTCGCGAGCTGTGCGTAGTAGCCGGCGCGGCCCGTCGACAGCTGCTGCGACAGCACGGCGGAATTGGCGTCGATCGAGTTTCCCGCGATGACCTGTGCCGTTGAGCTGGCGGAATAGAGCGTCGGGCGCGTCAGGGTGTAACCCGCAGCGAGCAGCGTGCCGATCAAGGCAGCGAGAGCGAGCAGTTTGAGGTTGGCGCGCATGATGCGCACGAGATCAAGGGCAGTCACACGAGCTCCTGGTGCCGCGGGCGCTGCCGCCGGCGAGGTGAAGAGTCATACATACCCGCTCAGGATAAACGGGTTGAACCGCCGCTGAGGCCGCCGTCCAGCCGCACGAAGTGCGGCGCCACGTAGCGGATCACTGGGCGACGATGAGTTGCCCGACCTTGTCGCTCACGAGACGACGAGCCTCGACGTCCAACTCGGCGTCCGTGACGAGGACGTCCACCTGGTCGAGCGAACCGACGGTGCACAGGCCGATCACGCCCCACTTCGAGTGGTCGGCCACGACGATGATGCGCTTGGCCGCCGCGATGAGCAGGCGGTTCGTCTCGGCTTCGAGGAGGTTCGGGGTGGTGAGGCCGGCGTCGAGATCGATGCCGTGGATGCCGAGGATGAGGGTGTCGACGTGCATGTCCGCCAGCACTCGGTTGGCCACGGGGCCGGCGAGAGCATCCGAGGGAGTACGCACACCGCCGGTGAGAACGACGGTCTGGTCCTCACGCGAGGGGTCGTAGAGGAGCTCGGCGACCCGAGGCGAGTTCGTCACGACGGTGAGTCGTTTGACCGGGCGCAGCTCGACGGCGACGGCATAGGCGGTCGTTCCGGCGCTCACCGCGACGGTCTGCCCGTGGCCGATGAGGCTCGCCGCAGTGCGGGCGATCTCGGACTTCTGGACGGGATTCATCGCCGACTTCACGGAGAAGCCCGGTTCGTCGATCGTGTGGTCACCGATCGCGGTGGCGCCGCCGTGCACCTTGAGGACGAGGCCCTTGCCGGCGAGGAACTCGATGTCGCGGCGCACCGTCATGTCGGAGACGCCGAGCTTCTCGACGAGTTCACTGACGCGGACGCCACCGTCGTCCTCAATGCCGCGCAGGATGGCTTCTTGGCGTTGGCGTGCCAGCATGCGACCTCCTCGTGCCCCTGGAACCGGGGGTGACCCAACAGATCCCAACATAGTCGAACGCCCGGCGATCCGCCCGCACACCGTTGCCGACACTGCTCGGATGCGACAGCGCTCACGGCGAGTGTCAGAATGGCGCCATGTCCGAGAACACCTCGCCCCTCGTGGCGGGCCAGGAGCGCCCGCACATCCTGTCCGGAATGCAGCCCACGTCAGATTCGCTGCACCTCGGTAACTACCTCGGGGCGCAGGTCAACTGGGTGACGTTGCAGCAGAACTACACTCCGTACTTCTGTGTCGTCGACCTTCACGCCCTCACGGTCAACCCCGATCCGACGCAGCTGCGTGAGCGCACCTACGCGACGGCGGCGCAGTACCTCGCCGGTGGAATCGACCCCGAACGTTCCGCCGTCTTCGTCCAGAGCCACGTCCGTGAGCACGCAGAGCTCGCCTGGGTGCTCAACTGCATCACCGGCTTCGGCGAAGCCGGGCGCATGACGCAGTTCAAGGACAAGGCCGGCAAGCGCGGCCAGGAGAACACGAGCGTCGGCCTGTTCACCTACCCCGTGCTCATGGCCGCCGACATCCTGCTCTACGACGCGCAGGCCGTGCCGGTGGGGGAGGACCAGCGTCAGCACCTCGAGCTCACGCGCAACCTGGCGCAGCGCTTCAACTCGCGCTTCGGTGAGACCTTCGTCGTGCCGGAGCCGTACATCCCCGAGGGCACGGCCAAGGTGATGTCGCTGCAGGATCCGACGAAGAAGATGAGCAAGTCGGACGAGGACCCCAAGGCCTCGATCAGCATGCTCGACGAGCCGAAGGTCAACCTCAAGAAGATCAAGTCCGCGGTGACCGACCTCGACAACAACGTGGCGTTCGACCCGGAGAACAAGCCGGGCATCGCCAACCTCCTGCGCATCCACTCGGCGCTCTCGGGCGAGAGCATCGACGTCCTCGTCGAGCGCTTCGCCGGTGAGAACAAGTACGGCGCACTCAAGGGTGAGGTCGCCGACGTGGTCACGTCGGTGCAGGGCCCGTTCCGCGAGCGTTACCTCACGTACATGGATGACCGCGCGGAGCTCGACCGTGTGCTCGCGCAGGGCGCCGAGCGCGCACGTGAGGTTGCCTCGGCCACGCTCGCCAGGGCGTACGACGCAGTCGGGCTCGTCCCGGCAGCCCGCTGAGGAGCGAGGTCGTGAAGACCGTCGGCGTCTCGATCGCCGTCCCGGAGCCCTACTTCTCGGCGCTGCAGCAGATGCGCCGGGACGTTGGCGACCCGCAGGCCGACGCAGTCCCGCCGCACGTCACGCTCATGCCCCCGACGGACCTGGGGGAGCAGGGCGAAACGACCCTCGAGGCGCTCTCGGCCCACCTGCGTGACGTGGCTGCGCGCACCGAGCCGTTCGAGATGATCCTTCGTGGCACGGGCACGTTCCGGCCCGTCTCCCCGGTGGTCTTCGTCCAACTCGCGCAGGGCGTCAGCAGTTGCGAGCTGCTCGAAGCCGCAGTGCGCAGCGGCCCTGTCGAGCGTCCACTCGAGTTCCGCTACCACCCGCACGTCACGATCGCCCACCACCTCGACGAGGACGCCCTGGACCGGGCGTTCGAGGAGAACAAGCACTTCGAAGCGAGCTTCGTCGTCGACGCTTTCCACCTCTACCTGCAGGACGAGGACGGCGTGTGGGCCCCGGTGGAGCGATTCGCCCTCGAGGGCTGATCCACTCCCAGGGCTCTTTCAGCCTCTTCGTGGCTCACTCACCGATCAGTGGAATGGGTCACAATTTGCTTGCGGTGGGAACCCCGGCCGTCCCCGGCGTGTTTCAGGGGCGTAAAGTGCCCTGCGTGGCAACGAATACTCTCCCCGCGAAGCGGACCGGCAAGGCTGGGAGCACCATCTTCCTGAAGACCCTCATGGCGGGTTCGGGAATCTTCTTTGTGCTCTTCGTCCTCGGGCATATGTACGGCAACCTCAAGCTCCTCGTGGGCGAGAGCGCGTTCAACGAATACGCCCATCACCTGCGCACGATCGGTGAGCCGATGCTCCCGCACCGTGGCGCACTCATCCTCGCCGAGGTGCTCCTCGTGCTCGCGCTCGTCGCGCACGTGTACTCGGCTGTCAAGCTCTGGCAGCGCTCGGGCAAGGCCCGTTCGCAGCGGTACGCCGTGAAGAAGCCCGGCGTGGGCGGCATCGAGGGCATCTCCGCGCCGACGATGCGCTGGGGCGGGCTCTTCCTCCTGCTGTTCGTGGTCTTCCACCTCATCCAGTTCACCCTCCCCAAGGTGAACTTCGACGGTGGCACGACCGAGAACCCCTACCGACTCGTGCACGACAGCTTCCAGCTGTGGTGGGTCGCCCTCATCTACGTCCTCGCGATGGTGGCCCTCGGCATGCACCTCATGCACGGCATCTGGAGCGCCTCGCAGACGCTGGGCCTCACGGGCACCCCGTCGGCTCGCAAGAACGCGAAGCTCGTGTCGCACGCCGTTGCGGCGATCGTCGTCATCGGCTTCCTGATTCCGCCGCTTGCCATCCTCTTCGGCATCATCTGAGCTAGGAGAGACACGAGAAACATGAGTACTCCCATGGATGAGCAGACCACCACTTCGGCCAAGCGCAACGACGCTTCCGCCTTCTTCACCGAGGGCGCGCCGATCCGCGACACCAAGGCGCCGGACGTCGACATCGCGCAGATGTGGACCCAGCACAAGTTCACGAACAAGCTGGTCAACCCGGCCAACCGCCGCAAGCTGAACGTCATCATCGTCGGCACCGGCCTCGCCGGTGCGTCGGCCGCCGCCACGATGGGTGAGGCCGGCTACAACATCAAGACGTTCTTCTACCAGGACTCGGCCCGTCGCGCGCACTCCATCGCCGCGCAGGGGGGCATCAACGCCGCGAAGAACTACAACGACGACGGTGACTCCACGTACCGCCTCTTCTACGACACGGTCAAGGGTGGCGACTACCGTAGCCGCGAGACCAACGTCTACCGCCTCGCCGAGGTGAGCACGAACATCATCGACCAGTGCGTCGCCCAGGGTGTTCCGTTCGCCCGCGAGTACGGCGGTCTGCTCGACAACCGTTCGTTCGGTGGTGTGCAGGTGGCGCGTACGTTCTACGCCGCGGGCCAGACCGGCCAGCAGCTGCTCATCGGTGCCTACCAGGCCATGGAGCGCCAGGTGGCCAAGGGCACGGTCAAGGAGTACAAGCGCCACGAGATGCTCGAGGTCATCATCAAGGACGGTCGTGCGCGCGGCATCGTGGCGCGCGACATGGTCACCGGTGAGATCGAGACGCACCTGGCCGACGTCGTCGTGCTCGCCACGGGCGGCTACGGCAACGTCTTCTTCCTGTCGACCAACGCGATGGGCTGCAACATCACGGCTCCGTGGCGCGCGCACCGCAAGGGCGCCTACTTCGGCAACCCCTGCTACACGCAGATCCACCCCACCTGCATCCCCGTCTCCGGCGACCACCAGTCGAAGCTGACGCTGATGTCGGAGTCGCTGCGTAACGACGGTCGCATCTGGGTGCCGAAGAACGAAGCCGACTGCGACAAGGACCCGCGCGAC
The DNA here is from genome assembly GCF_004151355.1 of Dermacoccus sp. 147Ba. Lineage (NCBI taxonomy): Bacteria > Bacillati > Actinomycetota > Actinomycetes > Micrococcales > Dermacoccaceae > Dermacoccus > Dermacoccus sp. 147Ba. The sequence goes on along the minus strand of NZ_SEHL01000004.1, from coordinate 183,860 downwards.
ATCCCCGAGGACGCGCGCGACTACTACCTCGAGCGCATCTACCCGGCCTTCGGAAACCTCGTGCCGCGTGACATCGCGTCGCGTCAGGCGAAGAACATGTGCGACGAGGGCCGCGGCGTCGGCCCGCTCGTCGACGAGGTCGACGAGCACGGCAACAAGCGCCAGATGCGACGCGGTGTGTACCTCGACTTCACGGCTGCCATGGAGCGCATGGGCGAGGCCGCCGTCAAGGAGAAGTACGGCAACCTGTTCGACATGTACGCGCGGATCACGGGTGAGGACCCGTACAAGACGCCGATGCGTATCTACCCGGCCGTGCACTACACGATGGGTGGCCTGTGGGTCGACTACGACCTGCAGACGTCGATCACCGGCCTGTACTGCACGGGTGAGGCTAACTTCTCCGACCACGGTGCCAACCGTCTCGGTGCGAGCTCGCTCATGCAGTGCCTCGCGGACGGCTACTTCGTCCTGCCGAACACGATCCGCAACTACCTCGCCGACGGCCCGTTCGAGCCGATCACGGACGACGACCCGGCCGTGCTCGAGGCCCGTCGCGCCGTCGAGGACCGCATCCAGAAGTTCCTCTCCATCAACGGTGAGCGCACGGTCGACAGCTTCCACAAGGAGCTCGGTCGCATCATGTGGGAGTACTGCGGCATGGAGCGCACGGAGGAGGGTCTGACGAAGGCCATCGGCCTCATCCGCGACCTCAAGAAGGAGTTCTGGAGCAACGTCAAGGTGCTCGGCACGGCCGACACCCTCAACCAGTCGCTCGAGAAGGCCGGCCGCGTGGCCGACTTCCTCGAGCTGGGCGAACTCATGTGCATCGACGCGCTGCACCGCCGCGAATCCTGTGGTGGTCACTTCCGCGCCGAGAGCCAGACCGAGGACGGAGAGGCACTGCGTCACGACGACGAGTTCGCCTACGTCGCGGCCTGGGAGTACGCGGGTATGGACGGGGAAGACTCCGACGGAGCCCCCCAGCACCCCGTGCTGCACAAGGAAGACCTCGTCTACAAGTTCATCGAACTGAAGCAGCGGAGCTACAAGTGAACCTCACTCTCAAGATCTGGCGTCAGGACAACGCAGCTACCGCCGGGCGTTTCGAGACCTACAAGGTTTCGGACATCAGCGAGGACATGTCGTTCCTCGAGATGCTCGACGTGCTCAACGAGCAGCTGCAGGCCGAGGGCACGGAGCCGATCGCGTTCGACTCCGACTGCCGCGAAGGCATCTGTGGCATGTGCGGAATGATGATCTCGGGTATGGCCCACGGCCCCGAGGTCACCACGACGTGCCAGTTGCACATGCGCTCGTTCAGCGACGGCGAGGAAATCACCATCGAGCCGTGGCGCGCCGACGCGTTCCCGGTCGTGCGTGACCTCGTCGTCGACCGCAGCGCCTTCGACCGCATCATTCAGGCCGGTGGCTACATCTCGGTCAACACCGGTGCTGCCCCCGAGGCGCACTCGGTGCCCGTGCCGAAGCCGCAGGCGGACCGCGCGTTCGACACCGCGAAGTGCATCGGCTGTGGCGCGTGCGTCGCGGCCTGCCCGAACGCATCGGGAATGCTCTTCATGGGTGCCAAGATCACGCACCTGGGCGAGCTGCCGCAGGGCCAGCCCGAGCGCGACGCCCGCGTCGTGTCGATGGTCAACCAGCACGACCACGAGGGCTTCGGCGGTTGCACGAACATCGGAGAGTGCGCCGCGGCGTGCCCGAAGGAGATTCCGCTCGACGTCATCAGCCAGCTGAACAAGGACTTCCGTTCGGCCAAGGTTCGCCACTGACCTAGTCGTAGGAATCCTCGGCCCTGCGCCCGCATCGGTGGGCGCAGGGCCGACTTCTTTCCCTGTGGCGCCGACGAAGGCAAATAGCGCTCACGTGCCTCGATGTAGGGCTGAGGACTGATCTTGGAGGAAACTGTGTCCCACAGTTCGCACGAGGTTCCCGTGGAACTCACTGTCGTCATGTGCGTCTACAACGGTGCCGCAACGATCGAGGCGCAGTTGGACGCTCTGGCGCAGCAGGTAGTCGATTTCGCGTGGGAAGTCGTGGTGTCGGACAACGGCTCCACGGACCGCACTCGTTCGCTGGTCGAAGCGCGCACCGAGGGTTTCCCCGCTCCGCTAAGGGTGGTTGACTCCGGAGCGCGGCGCGGACTTCCCGGCGCGCGTAACCTCGGAGTCATCGCCAGCCGCGGTCGGCTGATCGCCTTCTGCGACTGCGACGATGTTGTCGGCCCGAACTGGCTCCAAGGCGCCTTCGACGGTCTTCAGTCGTTCGATCTGGTGGGAGGTCCGACCCGTCGCTTGGATGACCCCTTCAGGGAAGATTCAGCATTCGTCAGTGCTACGGGCACCTATCCGAGTCAGCTGGGCCTGGCCATCCGAGGGTGCAACTTCGGTGTCACACGCCGTACGTACTTCGGATGCGGAGGTTTCGACGAAGCGCTACCCGCGTACGGAATGGACGACATCGAATTCAGCTACCGTGCCGCGAGAAGCGGCGCGTGCGTAGGTTCGGCGCCGGGGATGCTCCTGTACTTCCGCGAGACGGAAAACGCGCGGGATCAGCTGCGGAAGATGTATCGGTCGGCCATGGCTGAACTCCTCGTCTGGTACCGATTCCCAGAAGACTTCGCTGAGCGTCTGCCGTTGCGGAATCTGATGCGTGAGCTCGCACTGTTCGTCCCTGAGCACATCGCTCTGGCACGACGAGGCGAGCTTCCGGCGCCACGCGCACTGGTTCGGGAACTGGTCAATCGCGTGGGGCGCGTTGCGGCCCATGTGGCATGGGTGCGCGACGGCGAGGTGCCGCAACCACGTTTGCTCGACCCATCAGACGATCGGCCGTCCTAGTAGGACGTCGGGTAACTACCGAGCCTGCGCGAGCGCAGTCTCGATTCGCCGGGTGATGTCGTCCCAGGAGAACTTCTTCGACCGTTCGAGGCCAGCGCTCACCAAGCGGTGGTGAAGGCTCTTGTCGCGGACCACCTTGTCGAGGGCGGCAGCAATTGCTTCGGGGTCCAACGGGTCAACGAGGAGCCCCGCGTCGCCCACTACCTCGGGGAGCGAGGTAGTCTCCGACGCCACCACCGCGGTGCCACAGGCCATCGCTTCGATGGCAGGAATCCCGAACCCCTCGTAGAGGGACGGCAAGACCGCCACTAGAGCGCCACGGTAGTAGGACGCCAGTTCCTCGTCCTGGATACCTCCGGTGAACAGCACACGATCAGTGACGCCGAACGCGACGGCTGCGCGCACCGTAGCTTCGTCGGCCTCCCCGCTGAGGTACAGGTGAACGTCCCGCTCTTGCATGCGTGCGAGGGCCTCGACAAGCCGGGGCGAATTCTTGTGGGGCTTCGAGTTGCGCACGTAGAGGACGTAGGGGTGCCCGGCTGAGTGTGTCGGACCCTTCCTGCTGAAGGCGTCCGCGACGGCGTTCCCGGTCACCACTACGCGTTCAGGGTCAACACCGCTCCACTCCACGAGCCGCTCCTTGGAGAAGTGCGAAACGGTGAAGGTGACAGCGTTGCGGCGCACAGTCGGCTTCACGATGTACTCGTAGTACGCCCTCTTGGCGCTGCTGGATTCTTCGGCGATGTCCAGGTGAATGAGGTCGTGAACGGTCACAGCCTGAGGCCCCCGCCAGGAAACGGACGGGGTGAAGCTCGGTGACAGCAGGAACTCGTCTCTGCGTCGCAGGCCGGAGCACGCGGTCCGCGCTTCCCAGGCCGCGATTCCGGTAGCGCTGACGGGGTCCCCCGGTGCGCTCATGTCCTCGACCGGCTGGGCGAACCGAGATCTCGTTTCATGGGCGTACCGGCCGATTCCGAAGGCCCCTTTCCATCGGGAGTCGAAGTGCATCGGGGCTCCAAACGGTCGGTGCTCCACTGGGTGTGAGCGGCTGGGGTGCAGGCCGACCAGTCTAGTTCGTCTGGCGAGCGGCGGCGTGAAGGACGAAGCGGGCTAGTGCGCGCCGGTCAACTTTAGGTGATCGAGTGTTTCGTCTAACGTATCTTCTTGCGCCGCAACGTGTTTGGGTATCACGTCCAAGATAGCGGCGCGGTCAGGACGTCGCCGACATGATTGTGGGGGTTGCCACATGGGAGACCGCATCCGGGCCAAAGCGCTCAAGACCGTTCGGAGGGGGCGCCCCGTGGCCTGGGTGCCGGACTGGATGAATCTGGGAAACCTGCTGTTCGTCGGGCTGTGGGCGTCCAAGGGGCCGGCTGCGGGGGAGGACCGGCACGTACTCCTGCACGAATCGCGTCGTCCCGCGCTCGATCTCTTCCCTGCATTGCGCGACGCGTACTTCATCGGTGAGAAGGACGTGCGGTTCACGGACCAGCGCGTGACGCCCTGGTGGCCCGCACCGAAGACCCAACCTCCGCACTTCGACGACGATGCACTGGCCCCCTACATCCGCGACCACCTGATGCCCGGATCGGGTCTCGACGCCCGGCCGCGGGGTCTGTCTGCGGGGGACTTCGTCGTCAACGTGCGGCGCGGTGACTACTTCTCGGTCGAAGCTCATCGCCGAGAGTTCGGTATGGACACGAGGAGCTACGTCCTGCAGGCGGTGACGGAATCCATCGAGCGCTTCGGTGCCCCTGATCGCTTCGTCTTCGTGTCGGACGATGTCGACTGGTGCTCCACGCACCTGAGTGCCTTGGCGGACATCGCCCCCACCACGGCCGGCGGTGGTGACGTCCAGCAGGACCTGCGCGCGATCGTTCACGCTCCCCGTCTGCTCATCACGAACTCGACGTTCTCTTACTGGGGCGGCTACATCGGTGACGCTCTGAATCCTGGTCGAGAAGTCGTGACGCCCTGGCTGTTCAGCCGTGGCACGAACGGCGGCCGTTCCTACCATCACCGGCCCCACTGGCACCTCGTGGAGGACATCCCCGGCGGGTGGGGTGTGCCCGCAACAGCTGCCGTGCCTACCGGCGTGTGATTCGCGCCCGAGCGGCCGGTGATCGGCGAGCGGGTTGGCGCTCTCTCTGCCTGGTAGGTCGTTCGGGGTGGTGACAGTTGGTGTGTCGATGCATTCTCGCCGCGGACCTCGATACGTTGCTTTCGGCGTTGGGCCCGCCCCGTGGGCCGGCTCGATCCGCCCGATTCAGCGCCTTCGCGACCGCGAAAGCCGACAGCCAAGGAGGAACCCATGGCCAGCGACAAGCAGATTCGTGACCCGCACGCCGACGACCTGTTGACGCCCGAGAACTCGGCCGTCATCTTCGCAGGCATCCTGTTCGAGGTCGGCGAGCCGGACGCCTGACGCCCGACTCCATGACTGCCGAAGGGCGCGCGGGGCGACACGTCTCGTCGCGCCCTTCGGCGTCGGTGGTGGGGCCGCGGAAACTCGGCGCGAGGTCAGGCCGCGCGGGCCCACGCGGGGCGGGTGACGTGGCCGTAGTAGTCGAGCAGCTTGTTCGTCATGCCAGCCCAGGAGCGGTCGGCCATCTTGCGGACTGCGGAGGCGCCCATGCGCTCGCGCATCGCCTCGTCGGCGACGAGCGAGCCGACGCTGCGGCGCAGCGCGCCGGGCGTGCTCGGGTCGAAGAGTAGGCCGGTCACGCCGGGCTTGACGATGTCGAGCGGCCCGCCGGCCGCTGGCGCCACGACGGGCAGCCCGCTCGCCATCGCCTCCTGCAGCGTCTGACCGAAGGTTTCCTTCGTGCCGGTGTGGACGAAGACGTCGAAGCTCGCATAGCTGCGCGCCAGAGTCGCACCCTCCTGGCGACCGAGGAAGTGGGCACCTGGCAGGAGCCGTTCGAGGTCGTCGCGATCAGGGCCCTCACCGACGATGGCGATGCTGATGCCCGGCAGGCCGGCGATCTCCTCGAGACGGTGCAGTTCCTTCTCCGGTGCGAGTCGACCCACGTAACCCACGATCACCTCGCCGTTGGGCGCGAGTCGTTCACGCAGGGCGAGCACCTGGGGGTCGGTCTTGAGCGTGGCGTCGAACTGCGCCGTGTCGACCCCGCGACCCCACAGGGCAACGCGCGGTACGCCGTGTTCTGCCAACTCGGCAGTGGCTGCGCTGCTCGGCGCGAGCGTCAGATCCGCCAACGAGTGGAGGTGACGCACCCAGCGCCACGACGTGCGGTGCGCGAAGTCGCCCAGCACGCCACCGTGCTGGGCGACGTAGCTCGGCATGTCCGTCTGGTAGATCGCCACACTCGGGATCGCGAGGTTGCGTGCAGCGGCGAGCGCGCGGGCGCCGAGCCCGAACGGCGAGGCGGCGTGAACGACATCAGGTGCGAACTGCAGCAGGATCTGCTCGAGTTGCTTCGTCGGCAAGCCCACGCGGAACGCGCGGACGGTGACGCTCGGCACCGTCTTCACGGCGAACCCGAGATAGTTCGACGGCGCAGGGCCGGGGCACACGACGAGCACCTCGTGGCCACCCTGAGCAGCGAGGCAGTCGAGCACCCGGCAGACACTCGTGGTGACGCCGTTGAGGGTGGGAAGGAACGACTCGGTCACGATGGCGATGCGCACATGCTCATGACAGCCCTGTGACGTGGCGCGTGCTTGGCGAAGGGATGAACGATGAGCGCACCGGAAGGTGATCGGCACGTGAACCCGCCTGAGCTCATCGGTAGGCCTGAAGCGGGGTTCTATGCCGAGTCCATTACCGTTAGGCCCATGCACGAAGCGCAGCACGGTCCGATTCCAGGTTTCTGGGGCGTCATTCCTGCCGGGGGCTCCGGCACGCGCCTGTGGCCGCTCTCGCGGGCCAACTCGCCCAAGTTCCTGCACGACCTCACGGGCTCGGGTCGCTCGCTCCTTCAGGGCACGGTCGACCGCCTCAAGCCGCTGTGCGGCAACAACCTGCTCATCGTGACCGGTGCGGCGCACGCCGAGGCCGTGCGCGAGCAACTCAGCGAACTCGGTGACGACGACCTGCTCGTCGAGCCCAGCCCGCGCGAATCGATGCCCGCCATCGGGCTCGCCGCGGCCATCCTCGCCCAGCGCGACCCCGACGCGGTTCTCGGCTCGTTCGCCGCCGACCAGGTCGTCGGCGGCACCGACATCTTCGAGGCCACCGTGCGCCAAGCCGTCGAGGTGGCGCGCCACGACTACCTCGTCACCGTCGCCATCAAGCCCACCTACCCGTCCACCGGATTCGGCTACATCCGGGCGGGCGCGAACCTGCGCATCGAAGGCGCCCCCGACGCGACGATCGTCAAGGCCTTCGTCGAGAAGCCCGACGGCCCCACGGCGCAGGCGTACGTCGCCGTCGGCGAGTACTCCTGGAACGCCGGCATGTTCGTCGTTAAGGCCGCAACGCTCATGCAGATGATCGAGGATTACCAGCCCCGCCTGGCCGAGTACCTGCGGATCATCGCCGCCAACCCCTTCCGTCTCGCCGAGCTGTGGCCGCGCCTGACGAAGATCGCCATCGACAACGCCATCGCCGAGCCCGCCGCCGTCGACGGTCGCGTTGCCACCGTTCCGGGAGATTTCTCCTGGGACGATGTCGGCGACTTCGCGTCCCTCGCGTCGCTGCTCGTCGAATCGGCGGATGCGCCCGGCGTCAAGGTGCTCGGTGAGAGCGAACTCGTCGTCATGCAGGACGCGACGGGCGTCGTGGCTCCACGCTCCGGTCGAACCGTCGTCGCCATGGGCCTCGAGGACGTCGTCGTCGTCGACACCGTCGACGCCGTGCTCGTCACCACCCGCGAGCGGGCGCAGGACGTCAAGCAGGTCGTCGAACAGCTCAAACTGACGGGCCGCGAAGACCTCACCTGATCCACCGAGTGGAGCCACACGCGGCCGTTCGGGGACAATGAACGTATGAACTTCGATCTCGACGCCGTCCGCCGAGCGACCCTCACCCACGGGTACGAGCGCGCCATGCGCCCGGCCCTGTTCCGCATCGGCGGGGGAGACGCCGAGGCCGCACACCACGCGACCCTCCAGGCGATGGCGCAGTTCGGTTCGCTGCCCGCCGCCGGGCTCATCGCCGACGTCGTCGGAGCAGCCCTCGGCGCACCCGACGACGCAGTGACGATCGCGGGGATCCGCTTCCCGGGCCGCGTCGGCCTCGCCGCCGGCGTCGACAAGGACGGCGTCGCCGTCACCTCCTGGGGCGCGCTGGGCTTCGGCCACGTCGAGGTCGGCACCGTCACCGCCGAGGCGCAACCAGGCAACCCGCAGCCGCGCCTGTTCCGCCTCAAGGCCAGTCACGGCCTCATCAACCGCATGGGGTTCAACAACGACGGCTCCCAGGCGCTCGCGGCCACACTGCGTCGCGCACGGTCGAGCGGCAACCTCTCCATTCCCGTCGGCGTCAGCCTCGGCAAGACGAAGACGACGCCCGTCGAGGAAGCCACACGCGACTACCTCACGTCGCTCGGGCGTCTCAGCGGCCTGGCTGACTACTTCGCCGTCAACGTCTCCAGCCCCAACACGCCCGGCCTGCGGACCCTGCAGGACAAGGCGCCGCTTCTCGAACTGCTCCAGTCGATCACCGCACGCGAGCGCAACCTCGCGGCCGAACGCGGCGCGCGTCCCACGCCCGTCTTCGTCAAGATCGCCCCCGACCTCACCGAGGACGCCCTCGAGGACGTGCTCGAGGTGGCCCACGGCTCGGGTGTCTCCGGCCTGATCGCCACGAACACGACGCTCGCGCGTGACGGCCTCGCCCGCGCCGACCTCACCCTTGCGTCCGAGGCCGGCGGTCTCTCGGGCGCCCCGCTGACGCGTCGCGCCCGCGAGGTCGTCGGGTTCCTCGCGAGCCGCACTCAGCTGCCCATCATCGGGGTCGGCGGCATCATGTCCGCCGACGACGGTCTCGCGCTCATGGACTCCGGTGCCGACCTGCTCCAGGTCTACAGCGGCTTCATCTACAAGGGGCCGGGCCTCGTGCGTGATCTCAACGAAGCCCTGCGCACGCGAGCCCGCCGCGGCTGAACCTTCCACAGGGCCAATAGCTTCGGCCCCTCGCGCCCGGTCCGCCGGATAAGGTGCGGCTATGAGTGGCGCAACGGATCGCAGTCGGATGACGGAGTCGGGGCTCGGGCTCAAGCCCGTGTACACGGCGAACGATCTTTCGGGGTTCAACGCCGACGAACGACTCGGCAATCCGGGGGAGTACCCGTTCACCCGCGGCGTGTACCCCTCGATGTACACCGGTCGCCCCTGGACGATGCGCCAGTACGCCGGCTTCGGCACCGCCCGGGAGAGCAACCAGCGCTACCACGAGCTCGTCGCCAACGGCACCGGCGGCCTCTCCGTCGCCTTCGACCTGCCGACCCAGATGGGCTACGACTCGGACGCCGCCCTCGCGCACGGTGAGGTCGGCAAGGTCGGCGTCGCCATCGACTCGCTCGACGACATGCTCGTTCTCTTCGACGGCCTGCCGCTCGACGAGGTCTCCACCTCGATGACGATCAACGCGCCCGCCTCGAGCCTGCTGCTCATGTACCAGCTCGCCGCGGAACGTCAGGGCATCCCGGGAGCCAAGCTCACCGGAACGATCCAGAACGACGTGCTCAAGGAGTACATCGCGCGCGGCACGTACATCTACCCGCCGGCCGAATCCCTGCGCCTCATCTCGAACATCTTCGAGTACTGCCACAAGGAGATTCCGCGCTGGAACACGATCTCCATCTCGGGCTACCACATGGCCGAGGCGGGAGCGACGCCCGCGCAGGAGATCGCCTTCACCCTGGCCAACGCCAAGGAGTACGTGCGCGCCGCGCTCGCGGCCGGCCTCGACGTCGACGACTTCGCCCCGCGCCTGTCGTTCTTCTTCGTCGCCCGCACGACGCTGCTCGAGGAGGTCGCCAAGTTCCGCGCGGCCAGGCGCCTGTGGGCGCGCATCATGCGCGAGGAGTTCGGTTCGAAGAACCCGAAGTCGCAGATGCTGCGCTTCCACACCCAAACAGCAGGCGTGCAGCTCACCGCGCAGCAGCCCGAGGTCAACCTCGTGCGCGTCGCGCTGCAGGGCCTCGGCGCCGTGCTCGGCGGTACGCAGAGCCTGCACACCAACTCCTACGACGAGGCCATCGCTCTGCCCACGGCCAAGGCGGCCCGCCTCGCCCTGCGCACCCAGCAGATCCTTGCGTTCGAGACCGACGTGACGAAGACCGTCGACCCGTTCGCAGGCAGTTACGTCGTCGAGTCGATGACGAACGACCTCGAGGAGGAGGCGCTCGCGCTCATCCAGGCCGTCGAGGACAAGGGCGGCGCCGTCAAGGCCATCGAAGAGGGCTTCCAGAAGACCGAGATCGAGAAGAGCGCCTACGACGTGGCGCTGCAGATCGACCACGGCGAGCGCGTCGTCGTCGGCGTCAACCGCTACCAGCTCGACGAGGAGGAGCCCTACGAGCCCCTTCGCGTCGACCCGGCCATCGAAGCCGAGCAGTGCGAGCGGCTTGCGCAGCTGCGCAAGAACCGTGACCAGAGCGTCGTCGACGCAGCCCTCGAGAAGATGCAGAAGGCCGCGCAGGGCAACGACAACGTCCTGTGGCCCATGCGTGACGCCCACGTCGCCGGCGCCACGGGTGGCGAGGTCAGCGATGCTCTGCGCGAGGTCTGGGGCAAGTACGTCCCGCAGGATGTGTTCTGAGCCGGTGCTGATCCGCTCGTTCGACGACACGAGGAGATGGTGGCGCTGAGTCGCCCGAAACTGCCACAGGCAGGGCTCGGTCAGCGCATCGCGACCATCGCGTTGTTGCTGCTTGCCCTCATTGCCGCCATCGCGTTGCTCTCGCGTGGCTCGGATGACGGCCGATCGTCCGGGCCCGCGCCCTCGCCGTTCACAGCGCAGAGCTACGGCAGCGACACTTCCGCCTCGGGCGGGTCGGACGGCTCGAGTTCTTCACCCTCGTCGTCGCAGGCGAGGGGTGGGGAGGACGGCCTCGCCACCGTGCGTCTGTCGCAACTGCCGCGTCAGGCTCGAGAGACGGTGGCGCTCATCGACGACGGTGGGCCCTACCCCTACCGCCGTGACGGCGTCGTCTTCGGCAATCGCGAACGGATCCTTCCGCGCCAGGCGTCCGGCTGGTATCACGAGTACACGGTGAGCACCCCGGGCTCGTCCGACCGCGGGGCGCGCAGGATCGTCACGGGCAAGGACGGCACGATGTATTACACGGACGATCATTACGAGACGTTCAGGAGGGTCGTGCGATGACGACCGCAGCGGTGCGAGACCTCGTGACGGCGGGGCGTGGCGGCTGGGTGCCGCGCGGTCTCGTGGGCCCGACGGCCGACGAACTGCGAACGATCTGCGCCGACTCCGGGTGGGCGTTCGCCGAGGTGACGTTGAACGGCGTCGTCGACAAGAAGGGGCTGATGCGCACCCTCGCCGAACAGCTCGGCCTTCCCGATCACTTCGGGCACAACTGGGACGCGCTCGCGGACTGCCTCGCGGATCTGGCCCCCGAAGCGCCCGGCGTCGTCCTGCGCCTGCGCGGGTTGTGGCGCATTCCCGAGCCGCTCGTCGAGCCGCTCGTCGAGGTTCTCGACGAGCGCGTGGGCGCTGCCATCCATCGCGACGACCTCGAGGCCGGGCGGCCGATTGCGGGGGAGGGGTCGGACGACGGAGTTCCGCACGCTTCCGCGCCGCTGCTCATCGTGGCCGACCCACCTCTTCCGGTGCGTCGCTGAGCACTTATCACACGAAGGAATCCGGGCGGTGGATAACGGTTAGGTCACCACTCGTCATCCGCCCTTATTGTCCCTGTGACTCGCGGGTACGCTTGGTGGGTTGGCAGTCGTGACTGCGACGCCCGATCTGCTCGACGGCCCTCGCGCCGCTTAACCCAAGGAGTGCCCCGTGAAGCGGGTTGTTTCCATCGCTGCCGCCGTCGCTATGACGGCCGGCCTCGCCGCCTGTGGTTCGAACGACAAGTCCCCCGGCGGTTCCGGCAACGGTTCCTCGGGTTCCGAGTTCAAGGCCGCCATCGCCTTCGACGTGGGCGGTCGTGGTGACCATTCCTTCAACGACGCCTCGTACGCGGGTATGGAAGCGGCGAAGAAGAAGATCCCGAACCTCAAGATCACGACCGCCGAGGCCGGCGAGGGTGAGAACGACCAGGCTCGCGAGAACCGTCTCAGCCAGCTCGCAGCGTCGGGCAACAAGGCGATCGTCGCGGTCGGCTTCGTCTACGCCAAGTCCATCGGCACCGTCGCCAAGAAGTACCCGAACGTGAAGTTCGCCATCATCGACGACGCGTCGCCCGACTCCAAGGGCACGAACGTCGAGCAGATCACCTTCAAGGAGCACGAGGCGTCCTACCTCGCCGGCGTCGCCGCCGCGAAGATGAGCAAGACGGGCCACATCGGCTTCGTCGGTGGCGTCAACGTTCCGCTGATCCAGAAGTTCGAAGCCGGTTACTTCGCGGGCGCCAAGCACGCCAACCCGAAGATCAAGATCGACAAGACGTACCTCACGCCGGCCGGTGACTTCAGCGGCTTCGCTGCTCCGGACAAGGGCAAGGCCTCGGCCAACTCGATGTTCCAGAAGGGCGCCGACGTCGTCTACGCCGCTGCCGGCAAGTCGGGTGACGGCGTCATCCAGGCCGCGCACTCCGCGGGCAAGTGGGCCATCGGTGTCGACTCCGACCAGGCCCTGACGGCCGACAAGTCCGTCGCCGGCTCGGTGCTCACCTCCGCCATGAAGAACTGCTCCGGCACGGTCGAGGACTTCGTGGGCTCCGTCAAGGACGACAAGTTCTCCGGCGGCAACAAGGAGTTCGGCCTCAAGGAGGACGGCGTCTCGCTGGCCACGACGGGCAACCACCTGTCGGCCGAGGCGAAGAAGGCTGTCGACGACGCCAAGAAGGAGATCGTCGACGGCAAGGTCAAGGTTTCCCCGACCCCGTCCAAGTAGTTCCACACCGGCTCAAGGTCCGGCATGCGGGTATCCTGCGTGCCGGACCTTGACGGTTTGACCAGGAGTGTGCGTCATCGACACCACCGACACCCCCGAAGCGCCCACCGGCGTGAGCGGCATCGCCGTCGCCGATGTGACGGCGCCCCCGAGCGGGGCCCTCGCCGTCGACCTCGACGGCATCACGAAGCGATTCCCCGGCGTCGTCGCCAACAAGGACCTGCACCTGCAGGTCGAGCGCGGCACGATCCACGCCATCGTCGGCGAGAACGGTGCCGGTAAGTCGACGCTCATGAAGATCCTTTACGGCGTGCAGAAGCCGGACGAAGGCACGATCCGCATCAACGGCGACGAGGTCTCCTTCTCCTCGCCGAAGGACGCCATCAAGGCCGGCGTCGGCATGGTGTTCCAGCACTTCATGCTGGCCGACAACCTCACGGTGCTCGAGAACGTCGTCCTCGGCGCCGAGAAGCTGCACGGCATCGGCTCCAAGGCCCGTGACGAGATCAAGCGCATCTCCGACGCCTACGGCCTCGGCGTGCGCCCCGAGATGATGGTCGCCGACCTGGGCGTCGGCGCCCGACAGCGCGTGGAGATCCTCAAGGTTCTCTACCGCGGCGCCAAGATCCTCATCCTCGACGAGCCCACGGCCGTGCTCGTGCCGCAGGAGGTCGACGAACTCTTCGGCAACCTCAAGGAGATGAAGTCCGAGGGCCTCACCGTCCTGTTCATCTCGCACAAGCTCGACGAGGTGCGCGGCGTCGCCGACGACATCACCGTCATCCGCCGCGGTACGACGATCGACCGCGTCAAGAGCTCGTCGGTGACGAGCAAACAGCTCGCCGAGCTCATGGTCGGTTCGCAGCTGCCGACGCCCGAGACGCAGGAGTCGACGGTCACCGACCGCGTCGTCATGCAGATCACCGATGTCACGCTCGCCGATCCGGCCGGTGGCCCCGCGCTGCTGTCCGACCTCGACCTCACGATCCACGCCGGTGAGGTGCTCGGTATTGCAGGTGTCGAGGGCAACGGCCAGGCCGAGCTCGTCGAGACGATCCTCGGCATGCGTCGCGCGGACGCCGGCACCGTCGTCGTCGAGAACGACGACATCACGGCGTGGCCCACGCGTCGCATCCGTGAGAACGGCATCGGCTACATCCCCGAGGACCGTCACCGCCACGCCCTGCTTCTCGGCGCGCCGCTGTGGGAGAACCGCATGCTCGGCCACCAGCGTCAGGAGCCGGCGAGCAAGGGCTGGCGTCTCACGCCCAAGGCCGCGAAGGACGACACGCAGCGCATCGTCGAGGCCTACGACGTGCGTACGCCGAGCATCGACGTCACCGCCGGTTCGCTCTCGGGTGGTAACCAGCAGAAGCTCATCTTCGGCCGCGAGATGTCGCACGCCCCGCGCGTGCTCGTCGCCGCCCACCCCACCCGTGGTGTCGACGTCGGCGCCCAGTCGGCGATCTGGGACCACATCAAGGACGCCCGCCGCGAGGGTCTCGCCGTGCTCCTCATCTCGGCCGACCTCGACGAGCTCATCGGTCTGTCCGACACAATCCGCGTCATCCTGCGCGGCAAGCTCTCGGGTGAGTTCGACCCGAAGACCGTCACCGCCGAGCAGCTCGGTGCCGCCATGACGGGCGCCAACACCCCCGAGAACGCCACCACCGTCGATGCGCAGGAGGAAGCTGCACGATGAACTCCACGCTCCGAAGGATCGGCGTGGCTGTCGCTGCGCCGTTGCTCGCCATCGCGATCGCGGTCGTTCTGACCTCGATCGTCCTGCTCGCCCTCGGCAACGCCGTCGGGCCGGTCTGGCAGGTTTTCCTGTCGACGCCGATGCAGGGCGTCGCCGAGGCCATCGTCAACGACGCCGCCGTCCTCTACCTCTCCGGTATCGCCGTGGCCATCGGCTTCCGGATGAACCTGTTCAACATCGGCGTCGACGGCCAGTACCGCGTCGCAGCCTTCGCGGCCGCGCTCTTCGCCGGCCAGGGCTGGCTGCCTGGCTTCCTCAACGTCATCGGTGCCCTCGTGCTCGCGATGCTCGTCGGTGCCGCCTGGGCCGGCATCATCGCGGTGCTCAAGGTGACGCGCGGCGTCTCCGAGGTCATCAGCTCGATCATGCTCAACTCGATCGCCACCGGCGTCGTCTCCTGGCTGCTGTTCAAGGTCGCCGACAAGCGGGAGGGCTCGAACGCGACGAACACGAAGAACATCCCGGAGAGCTCGCACGTTCCGGCGCTCGCGCAGACCGCCACGGGCCAGATCTTCGGTCTGACGATCCTCGCCGTGCTCGTCGGCATCGCCTACTGGTACGTCATCAACCACACGCGCTTCGGCTTCGACCTGCGCGCGACGGGCTCGTCCGAGTCGGCCGCCGTCGCCTCCGGTGTGAGTGTCAAGAAGATGACGATCACCGCGATGCTGCTCTCGGGCGCCGTTGCGGGCCTCGTCGGTATGCCGCAGCTGTTCGGTCAGGACTTCAACTACGGCTCCAACAGCCAGACGGGCCTCGGCTTCGCCGGCATAGCCGTCGCGCTCATCGGCCGTAACCACCCGATCGGCATCGGCTTCGGCGCGCTGCTGTGGGCCTACCTCAACGGTCAGTCGAACGCACTGCAGATCAACGCGGGCGTCAACGCCTCGCTCGTCAACATCATCCAGGGCGTCATGGTGCTCGCCGTCGTCATCGCGTACGAACTCGTGCGTCGTTGGGACAAGCGCATCGAGGCTCGACGTGTCGCCGCCGAACTCGCCGCAGGCAAGACCGCAGGAGCCACCGCATGAGCACCGTCGCTGCTACCGCAACCCAGCCGAAGCGGACGCTCGGGCTGCCGCGCAAGGCGCTCCTTCCGCTCGCGCTCGTCGCCGTCGTTCTCGGCCTGTCGATCCTTCGCGTCGCCACCGGCGTCAACGACATCGACTCCTCGAACGCCATCTCTGCGGCCCTCGTGGCCGCTGTGCCGCTGGCCCTCGCCGGTCTCGGTGGTCTGTGGTCCGAGCGGGCCGGTGTGGTCAACATCGGTCTCGAGGGCATGATGATCATGGGCTCGTGGAGCGCTGCCTTCGCGGCCTACCACTACGGCCCGTGGGCCGGCGTGCTCGGCGGCATCCTCGGCGGCATGCTCTTCGGCCTGCTCCACGCCATCGCCACCGTGTTCTTCGGCGTCGACCACATCGTCTCCGGTGTGGCCATCAACCTGCTCGGTGCGGGCCTGACGAAGTTCCTCGCCGAGCGCTTCTTCTCCGAACTGCCCGGTGGTGGCCCCACCCAGAGCCCGAGCCTGCCCGACGTCGCGAGCGTCACCCTTCCCGGGTCGAGCGCTCTCGTCGACATCGAGAAGAACCACTGGTTCCTCGTCTCCGATGTCGCCGGCATCCTCGCCGGTCTGACGAAGGACGTCTCGCTGCTCACGCTGCTCGCCATCGGCCTCGTCATCGGCACGATCTTCATCCTGTGGAAGACCTCGTTCGGTCTGCGTCTGCGCAGCTGTGGTGAGGCCCCGCAGGCGGCCGAGACCCTCGGCGTCAACGTGTACCTCTACAAGACGATCGCCGTCGTCGTTTCCGGTGGTCTCGCCGGTCTCGGTGGTGGCTTCCTCGCGATGGTTGCCTCCGACGGGTTCCAGCAGGGCCAGACGGGTGGCCGCGGCTACATCGGTCTGGCCGCGATGATCTTCGGTAACTGGATGCCGATCGGTACCGCCCTCGGCGCACTGCTCTTCGGTTACACCCAGGCGCTCCAGCTGCGCGGTGGCGACCAGGTCCACGCGCTGCTGCTCCTCGTGGGCGCGGGCGTTCTCGTCGGCGCCGTGTGGATGGCGGTCAAGAAGCGCGTGCTCCACGCCGTCATCCTCGCCGTCGCCGGTGTGCTCGTGCTCATGTGGTACTTCGGATCGGACACGATCGACCCGAACCTCACGGCCACAGCGCCGTACGTCGTCACACTCCTCGTCATGGCGTTCGCCAGCCAACACCTGCGGATGCCGGCCGCCGACGGCGCCATCTACCGCAAGGGCGAAGCAGGCTAGTTTTTCTGCGCGTCTTCCGGCGGGGAGGCTTCGCAAGCTCAGCCGCCCCGCTCGGTGCGACACGGCTGTCTAGCGCGTCTTCCGGCGGGGAGGCTTCGCAAGCTCAGCCTCCCCCCTCGGTGCGACACGCGTCGCACGTCTCCAGACGGCCTCAAGGTGAAAGGCGGCCTCGACATGACACAGGTACCCGACTCTGTGGACTGGGAGCTGCTGCGCGGCGAGGCCGTCGCCGTCTGCGCCAGGGCGTACGTGCCGTACTCCCGGTTCCCGGTCGGCGTGGCCGCGCTCACGACGCGCGGTCGCATCCTCACCGGCTGCAACGTCGAGAACGCCGCCTACGGCGTCGTCCTGTGTGCCGAGTGCGGCCTCGTCTCGTCGCTCTACGGCACGGGCGAGTCCCGCGGTGACGGCCCGGTGCTCGACCACGAAGCGGAGCGCGAACTGCTCGTCGCCCTCTCGTGCGTCGACGGCAACGGCACGCCCATCACGCCGTGCGGCCGATGCCGTCAGCTGCTCTTCGAGCACGCGAGCCCCGACATGCTCATCGAGATGGACGGTGGGCCGCCGCTGCCGCTCACCGACCTCCTTCCCCACGCGTTCGGCGCCCCCAACCTGGGTGCCGTCGCCACCGCAGCAGCGACCCTGAAAGGTGATTCATGACCCCCGCGAACTCCACGCACGAAGCGTTCGACGCCGTCGACCTCATCCGCACCAAGCGTGACTCCGGAACCCTCTCGAACGACGAGATCGACTGGATGATCGACGCCTACACGCGTGGTGCGGTCGCCGACGAGCAGATGGCCGCCATGGCGATGGCGATCCTGCTCAACGGCATGTCGCGCGAGGAGATCGCCCGCTGGACGAAGGCGATGATCGCCTCCGGTGAGCGCATGGACTTCTCGTCGCTGTCCGTGCCGACGGCCGACAAGCACTCCACCGGCGGCGTCGGTGACAAGATCACGTTGCCGCTGGCGCCGCTCGTCGCGGTCTTCGACGTCGCCGTCCCGCAGCTCTCGGGTCGCGGCCTCGGCCACACCGGCGGCACGCTCGACAAGATGGAGTCCATCGCCGGGTGGCGGGCCTCCCTGACGAACGCCGAGATGATGCGTCAGCTCGAGCGCGTCGGCGCCGTCGTCTGCGCAGCCGGTGACGGCCTCGCGCCGGCCGACAAGAAGCTCTACGCGCTGCGCGACGTCACCGGCACGGTGGAGGCGATCCCGCTCATCGCCAGCTCGATCATGAGCAAGAAGATCGCCGAGGGCACAGGTGCGCTCGTGCTCGACGTCAAGGTCGGCTCCGGTGCCTTCATGAAGAACGAGGAGAACGCGCGCGAGCTTGCGCGCACCATGGTGGGCCTCGGCACGGACGTGGGCGTCAACACCGTCGCGCTGCTCACCGACATGTCGA
This sequence comes from Dermacoccus sp. 147Ba, assembly GCF_004151355.1. Taxonomy (NCBI): domain Bacteria; kingdom Bacillati; phylum Actinomycetota; class Actinomycetes; order Micrococcales; family Dermacoccaceae; genus Dermacoccus; species Dermacoccus sp. 147Ba. The sequence goes on along the minus strand of NZ_SEHL01000004.1, from coordinate 165,555 downwards.
CGCCGCTCGGCCTCACCGCAGGCAACGCCCTGGAGGTGCGCGAGTCGGTCGAGGTGCTCGCCGGTGGCGGCCCCAAGGATGTCGTCGACCTCACCGTGGCGCTCGCTGTCGAGATGCTCGCGGCGGCCGGTCGCCCACAGGACGAGGACGCGGTGCGCAAGGCGCTCACCGACGGCCGGGCCATGACGAAGTGGCGCGCGATGCTCGGCGCCCAGGGCGGTGACCCCGAGGCGACGCTGCCCACCGCGAAGGAAACGCACGTCATCACCGCGCCGTCGTCCGGTGTGCTGACGAAGCTCGACGCCCTCGCCGTCGGCATCAGCGCGTGGCGCCTCGGCGCCGGTCGTGCGCGCAAGGAAGACCCGGTGCAGGCGGGCGCCGGTATCGAGATGCACGCGAAGCCGGGCGACCACGTCACGGCGGGCCAGCCGCTGCTCACGCTCCACACCGACACCCCGGAGCGCTTCGACCGCGCCGTCGCTGCGCTCGAGGGCGGCTACGAGATCTCGGCGAACATCGGTGACTTCACGCCGCGCGACATCGTGCTGGAGCGCATCAGCTGACGATGCTCGCCGGCTACGTTGGTTGCGGTTGGTGACGGTGCACCGTCACCAACCGCAGTAAACGCAGCCACTCAGGGGGACGCCGCTTCGCCCGTCTCCACGGTGGCGTCGCGTGGCAAGTGGGACCGCCGCGGAGCACTAGGCTGACCGCATGCCTGAACTCCTCACCACGCCGGTGCGCATTCCCGTACCCGGCGGCAAGATCATCGACGAACACGTGGGCGTCGCGTCAACCGGCGAGCGCGCGGTCTCCGTGGCTCACATGAAGGCGCCTGCCGGGTGGGACGAGCCGGCGCAGACGCCCCAGTTCGACGAGGTGACGCTCGTGCTCGCTGGTCAGGTGCGCGTCGAGCACGACGGCGGCACGCTCGAGGTCGAGGCCGGCCAGAGCGTCGTCACTCGCGCGGGGGAGCGCGTTCGCTACACCGTCGGCCCCGACGGCGCCGAGTACGTTGCCGTCTGCCTGCCGGCGTTCACGCCCGAAACGGTTGGCCGCGAGGACGAAGGAACGAACGCATGAGCGACGAGACCACGAAGAGCACCCTGAGCGAGGACGTCATCGCGCGGCTGCCGAAGGTCGTTCTCCACGACCACCTCGACGGCGGCGTGCGCCCGGCCACGGTGCTCGAACTCGCCCGTGAGACCGATTACGACGCCCTGCCCGCCGCCGACGAGGCATCGCTCGCCGCGTGGTTCCGCGACAGCGCGGACTCCGGTTCGCTCGAGCGCTACCTCGAGACGTTCGCGCACACCGTCGGCGTCATGCAGACGCGCGAGGCCATCGAGCGCGTGGCCCGAGAGTGCGCCCTCGACCACGCGAACGACGGCGTCGTCTACGCCGAGGTGCGCTTCGCGCCCGAACTGCACATCGAACAGGGACTTGGTCTCGACGAGGTCGTCGACGCAGTGCTGGCCGGCTTCGAGGCCGGCGCCCGCGAGTCCGAGAGCCAGGGACGCCCGATCGTGATGCGCGCCCTGCTCACCGCGATGCGTCACGCGGCCAAGAGCGTCGAGATCGCCGAGCTGGCCGTCGCCTACCGTGACAAGGGTGTCGTCGGCTTCGACATCGCCGGCGCCGAAGCCGGCTTCCCTCCCACACGCCACCTCGACGCCTTCGAGTACCTGCGCCGCGAGAACGCCCACTTCACGATTCACGCCGGTGAGGCGTTCGGTCTGCCGAGCATCTGGGAGGCCATTCAGTACTGCGGCGCCGAGCGGCTCGGCCACGGCGTGCGCATCACCGACGACATCAGCGTGGACGGCGTGGAGTACGGCGAACTCGACGAACCGGCACGTGCCGCGCTCCCGGCCCGCGTGCGCGCGGGGGAAGCCGATGTTCGCCTCGGCCGCCTCGCCGCGTTCGTGCGTGACCGCCGCATCGCGCTGGAGGTCTGCCCACTGTCGAACCTCCAGACGGGCGCTGCTTTCTCGTTGCGTTCGCACCCGATCTCACTGCTGCTCGCGCTGGGCTTCCGCGTCGCACTGAGCACCGACAACCGCCTCATGAGCGACACGTCGATGACGAAGGAGATGACGGGCCTCGTCCGCGAGGCGGGCTGGACGCTGGCCGACCTCGAGAAGGTCACCGTCAACGCGATGAAGTCCGCGTTTGTGGGCTTCGACGAGCGACTCGACATCATCATGACCGTGATCAAGCCGGCCTACGCCGTGGCACGCGGCCAGGGCTGACGACCGCACGAACACGACGGCCCGTTTCCCCTCAAGGGGAAACGGGCCGTCGTTCGCGTTTCAGACGGGTCAGCGTCCGAGGACGGAGCGCCTGATGCGCGCGTCGCGTTCGATGCGGCGGGCGTCGGCGTCGCGACGCAGGACGCTGACGGCGACGAGAACGGCGAAGGGGTCGTGGCCCGGCGGGGGAGGCGGCTGCACATGCGGGAGGACCTCGCGCAGCGTCTGCGTCACAACGGCGTTGAACGCCGGGGTACGCATGACGTGCTGTTGGCGCACGAGGAGGGCCATCCGTGCCGCGAGGTCCTGCGGTAGCGGGCTGACGACGGCGGGGGAGTCAGCCCACGCCGCGAGTTGCCTCGGCATCTGGGCGGGCGGCGGTAGCGTGAGTCCTCGGGTTTCACGCACGACGTAGGTACCGGCCGCGAGGTCGCCGAGTCGCCTCGCGCGGCTCGTCAGCGTGGCCGTGACGAGAGCGACCATGCCTGCGGTGCCGATGATCTCGACGAAGCCCACGAAGCTGCGGACGAGAGCGTGACGGAACGAGATGGCGCCGCCGTCGGTGCGCACGACCCGCATGCCGAGAATGAGTTTTCCGAGGCTACGCCCGAGCGTGAGGGTCTCGACCACCGTCGGCAGGAGCACGAAGGAGGTCACGAGGACGACGATGCTCCACCCTGCTCGGACCGCATCCGAGGCGGTGCCGACCAGCTTCAGCGCGGCCCAGTTGAGGCAGAAGAAGGTCACCGCCCACACGATGAGGTCGATGATCACGCCGAGAATGCGCATGCCGACGCCGGCCGGGGGCAGGTCGAGAGCGACCGCCTCACCGGTGATCTGCGCCGGGCCGGTGAGATCCCGCAGCGGGCGCAGTTCCCGATCGTCGACGTGTGCCACGCGAACAGGTTACTGGCCGCAGCCGGTGCGTAGAGTACGAGCGTGGATGTGGAAGCCGTTGTCGCAGCGCACCGCGAGGAGTGGGCCCGTCTCGACGAACTCGGGCGCAAACGGCGCCTGACTGGCACCGAGGCCGAGGAGATGCTCGACCTCTACCAGCGCGCGGCGTCACACCTCTCGCTCGTGCAGTCCACGTCGGCCGATCCCGTTCTCACGCAGTACCTCTCGACGATCATCGCCCGTGCCCGGGTGAAGTCCTCGCGCGACTTCCGGGCCGATCCGGGGGCGTTCGCCCGCTTCTTCCTCGAGACGTTTCCGGCCATCTGCTACCGCGCCTGGCGCTGGTGGGCCGGCGTCGGCGTCGCCTTCGTCGTGCTGACGGCGCTCGTGGCCTGGTGGACGGCGACGCACCCCGCGTTCGTCTCGAGCGTCCTCAGCCCGGAGGAGATCTCGCAGCTGACGCGGCACGACTTCGAGGACTACTACTCCTCCTACGCGGCCCAAGACTTCGCGTTCCGGGTCTGGACGAACAACGCGTGGGTCGCGGCCCTGTGCATCACCCTCGGCGCCCTCGGTTTTCCCATTCCGCTCCTGCTGTGGTCGAACATCGTCAACACGGGCGTCTCCGCTGGCCTCATGGCCTCCGACGACCGGCTCTCGCTGTTCTTCGGCCTCATCCTGCCCCACGGCATGCTCGAACTGACGTCGATCTTCGTCGCCGCCGGCATCGGTCTGCGCGGCTTCTGGTCGTGGATCGAACCGGGCCCCCGCTCGCGCGCCGACGCGTTCGCGGCGGAGATGCGCACGGCGTTCACTGCGGCGATGGGCCTCGTCGCCGTTCTGGCGCTGTGCGGCTTCATCGAGGCCTTCGTCACGCCGTCCGGGCTGCCCACGCCGGTGCGCCTGCTCATCGGCTTCACGGCGTGGTGTTCTTTCATCGCGTACGTCGTCATCCTCGGTCGCCGCGCGGTGGCGGCCGGTGTGACGGGTGACGTCGACGCCCGCCTGCGTGAGGACGAACTCGTCGCCGGCTGACCGGCGCTACAGGCGGCCCTCGCGCTTGAGGACGAGGTAGTGGTCGGCGAGGGCCGGCGCGAGGCGCTCGGGTGGTTCGTGCAGCACCGAGATGCCGTGACGTTCCAACGCCGCGCGCATCGTCGTCGTGCGGTGCCGGAGTCGTTCGGCGGCCGCGGCTCCGTAGACGTCGCGCACGTTGTCGCGCTTCGCCGCGATGGCGCCCACCTCCGGATCGGCCACGGAGGCGATGACGACCCGGGTCTCGCGGGCCAGAGCCGGAAGCAGCGGAACGAGGGATTCCTCGACCGCGGCGGGTTCGAACGGCGTGACGATGACGAGCAACGAGCCGCGGCGCGCGTCGGCAGTGGCTTCCTGCACGAGGCGTGACCAGTCGGGTTCGACGAGGCGTGACTCGAGCGGAGCCATGGCGAGCATCATGCGCCGCACCGCCTCATTGCGACCGCTCGTCGGCGGGACGTGCGCGAGAACAGTACGGTCGCCTGCCGTCCATTCGACGTTGTCGCCGGCGTGACCGGCCAGAGCGGCCAGGAGGAGGCTGGCCTCCATGCCGGCGTCGAGGCGTGTGGTGTCGGCGAGGCGCCCTGCGCTGAGCCGCCCGGTGTCGAGCAGGATCGAGACGCGGCGATCGCGTTCGGGCCGCCACGTCCGGACGACGGGAGCGCGGCGTCGTGCCGTGGCCCTCCAGTCGATGCTGCGCACGTCGTCGCCGCGAACGTAGTCGCGCAGCGAGTCGAACTCGCTGCCGCTGCCGGGAGCGCGCACCAGCGAGCGTCCCTCGATCTCGCGAAGCTGCACGAGACGACTCGGCAGGTGGGCGCGTGAACTGAAGGCGGGCAGCACGCGCACCAGGCCCGGTTCGTCGAGGCGCGTCTGGCGACCGGCCAACCGGAGCGGACCGGCCGAGCGCACCGTGATGGCGTCGTTCGGGCGCATTCCGCGCCGCGTGGGGAGCAGGTGAACGACGTGGTCGACGCTCGCGCCGGGGGCGAGGTTCAACACGCTACGGTCGTCCTGGGCGCCGGCTCCGGGCGACCAGACGTCGCGAACGGCGCCCCGGAACGTACGCGACGTCGGGTTGGTCACGACGAGGTGCGAGACGGTTTCCTCGCCGAGACGAACGCCATCGGGCTGGCGGCGCTCGAACTGCAACGACGACGGCCGCGGCGCCAGGAGGACGTCGAGGCCGGCGAGGAGCGCCACGACGACGAACCACACGAGGACGAGTTGCGTCGAGGGCACGACGAACACGACGAGGCAGACCGCGGCCATTGCGGCGACTGCGGGCCATCTCAGATACACGGCTTACCTCCTCACGGGATCGTTGTGGTCAGTGGGACGTCGGGGTGTTGGGGGCAGGGCCTCAGCGCGGGACGGCCACCGACCTCACGGCCTGGTCGAGCACCTGCGCGGCGTCGAGGCCGTCCATCTCGGCCTCGGAGCGCAGCACGATGCGGTGGGCGAGCGTCACCTGCGCGAGGCTGCGCACGTCGTCCGGGGTGACGAAGTCGCGGCCGCTCAGCCACGCCCAGGCCCGCGAGACGGCCATGAGGGCGGTGGAACCGCGTGGGCTCACGCCGAGCTGGACTGCGGCAGAGCCGCGCGTGGCCCGGGCCAGGTCGACGATGTACGCAGCCACGTCGGAGTCGACGCGGACCGACTCGACGGCGCGCGACGCGGCTTCGAGGTGAGCGGGGGTTGCCACGGCACGCAGATCGGCCGACTGCATGCGCCGCGGGTCGAAGCCCTGTGCATGACGGCGGACGATCTCGATCTCGGCGTCGCGCTCCGGCACGGGCAGCGTGATGCGCATGAGGAAGCGGTCGAGCTGGGCCTCGGGCAGCGTGTAGGTGCCCTCGAACTCGACGGGGTTCTGGGTTGCCGCGACGAGGAACGGCGTCGGCAGAGCGTACGTCCGCCCGTCGACCGAGACCTGACGCTCCGCCATCGCCTCGAGCAGCGCGGCCTGCGTCTTGGGAGGCGTGCGGTTGATCTCGTCGGCGAGCAGGAGGTTGGTGAAGACCGGGCCCTCGCGGAACTCGAAGGCCGACGTCCCCGCGTCGTAGAGCATCGAGCCGGTGATGTCGCCCGGCATGAGGTCGGGCGTGAACTGCACACGCTTGGAGTCGACCGACAGCGCCTCGGCGAGCGAACGCACGAGGAGCGTTTTCGCGACACCGGGCACGCCCTCGAGCAGTACGTGCCCCCGCGCCAGGAGCGCCACGAGCAGCGCCGACACCGCGGCGTCCTGCCCGACGACGGCCTTGGCCACCTCACGGCGCACCTCGTCGAGCGCGGCCCGGGCCTCCTGCGCCGACGGGAGGTCGGACGACGGGCTCGTCGAGCGCTGACTCTGATCGTCGTGCGAACGCGGCAGCACGTGACGGGCCTCGTCGTGGCTGGGACGGGGTGCTTCGCTCATCGCAGGATCTCCTTCTCGAGGCGGTCGAGTTCTCGGGCGAGCTCGACGAGGGCCTTGTCGTTCTCGGGCGGCGGCCCGGTGAGCCGCTCCGCCAGGTCGTGAGGGACGTTCGGGGTCTTTGCGCCGTCGTCGCCCTCCGTGGTGGTGCCTCCGCGAGCTCGCAGGGCGTCCGCGACGAGGTCGGGGGAGCGGCGTCCCTGAGCCAGGCCGAGGCCGGCTCCGACGCGGGAGGCGGTGCCGTCGCGCAGGGCGCTCGCGGCCGAATCCCGTGCTGACGAGCGGCGGTAGAGGGAGGCAAGGGCCCGTGTCGATTCGACGGCCTTGACCGTCACCGGCATGGGCTCGAGCGCGAGTAGACCGAAGCGTCGCCCGCGCAGGACGACGAGGAAGAGCACCGACAGCCCGATCGCCCACGTGAGCGGCGTCTTCCAGGCGGGCCAGTCGAGGCCGGTCCGCTCGCCGGTTGCGCCGTTCCACGTCGAGATCCACACCATGCGCCGGCGCTCACCGAGGCTGGTCAGAGCCTGGCGGGCGTTGTCACCGTCGTCGACGGACGCGTTCGTCAGCAGCGTGGGGTCGTTGATCGCGACGATCTTCTTGCCGTCCCCGGCCGAGGCGGCGTAGACGGGCCCGTTCTTTGACTCGTCGGCCTCCTGGTCGAACAGCGACTCCCGCAGGCTGTCGCTGGGGTCGACAACGACGAGGGTGCCGGCCGTGCGGGCCGACGCGAGGAAGTCCTGCCGCTCGTCGTGCGGAATGAGGAACTCGTCGGTCAGCAACACCGTCGTCTCGTCGCCGGTGTTGCCACGACGCAGCTCGTCGAGGTTTCCGGCTCGGTCGACGGCAACCCCGTGCTGCTCCAGGACGCGCGCAACGGCCTGAGCTCCGTGAGGCGAGGGGTTGTCCGGGTCGAGCGGGGTGTTCGTGTGCGGGCGCGCCGTCATGACGAGGAGGACGAGGAGAAGGACGCTCAGCGTGAGCACACCAACGATCAACCCGTTGGGCCGGCGCTTCATCGCGCGGCTCCGCTCGGACTGGGGGCTTCGCCTACGAGAGCCTCGAGAGCGAGGACGTCGTCGACCTGCGCGGTCGTCGGCGTGTGGTGGCCGTAGCGCACCGACTCGAATGCGTGGCTTGCCTCGGGCACCCCGAACGACGGCTCCTGCACGTCCCGACGGCGCAGCGCGTCGCGCAGGACGTGCGTGACGTCCCCGACCGTCGTCGCGTCGTCGAGAAGGAGCAGGCCGCCGTCCTCGGCCCGCACGACGAGCGCACGGTAGGCAGCGAGCAGCGCCGCAGCGTCGTCACGCCCGCGCAGTTCGCGGGCCCAGGCGAGGTAGTCGCCTGCCTCGAGGCGGGCCGCGTCGAAGACGGTGGCCGAACGCTTGCGCCTCGCGTCCTTCTCGACGCGCGCACTGGGGCGATGCCGACGCCACGACACGACGAAGAGCGTGACGAGGACGGCGAGGAGGACGACGGCGATCAGCCACGCGGGGATCGAGACACCACCGACACCGACGCCGCCTCCGAAGTGCTCGGACAGCCATTTCATGAGGCGTTCGATCAGCGACGGGTTGTCCTGATACTCCGGCTTCGCCAACTCCTCGGACAGCCAGCGGCGCGCCGTCGGGCTGTCAGGGGTGAGGGGAGGCGAGTCGGCCATCGTGCACGTCCGCGCGAAAGGTCAGCGGTAGTCGATCGGACCCGTACCGGGAGCGCCGTACGGCGCCTGGCCGAATCCACCCGGGGCGCCGGCTCCCGGCAAGGGGAAGTCGAGCGCCCCGTCGGTGAGCTTCACCTTGGCGGCCATGGCGTTCGACGGCAGCTGCATCAGCTGGTTCGCCAGGCCTTCGTCACGCATGCGCGCGTCGACGTACAGGGCTCCCGTGACGTTCGTCGTGAACGGGTAGATGAGGGCATAGGACAGAAGGGTGAAGACGACGGCGAGCACACCAGCCGCGATCGCGGCGCCGACGCTCGCATCGGACACCTCCCCTCCGTTGGAGGCACCCGCGAGGCTCACGCCGAGGAAGATGAGCATGATCAGGGACACAATAAACTGCACCACCCAACTGATCGCCGAGACGATGAGCTGCGCGAGGATGGTGATGCCGAGAGTGCGCCAGAAGCGGCCCTTCGTCAGCTGCCACGACCGCCGCAGTGCCGTGGTGGGGCCAGCCTTCTCCATGACCACGATGTGCCCGGCGAAGCAGAGGCGAATGCCCACCCACACCACGGCGCAGATGGTTGCGATGCCGACGAGGACGGCCAGGAAGATGGGGCCGCCGTTGTCCTGCGATGCAGCGAGGACGATCGCCAGGATCAGGGGCACCATGACGGCCACCATGATGAGAACCATGAGCAAGCCCACGCCGAGCATCGACCACATGCGCCGCACTCCCACACGCAGCGATGCGCTGACGGTGGCGCGGCGGCCCATGACGGCCTGGGCGAACACGTGGACGAGACCGGCGGCTGACGCCATGGCGGCGAGCCCGGCGATCGGCGCAGCGAGACCGATGACGACCAGCGCCGCCGTGTCCGGAGTGCCGTCGGCGCTCGAGCTGTTCATCGCACCCGTGATGACGAACGCAGCCGAGAGGATGGCAGCGAGGAGCGCGCCGACGAGGACCGTGCCCACGGACCCGCCGGGGTTACCGCGAATGGTTTGGAAGGCGGCGTCGAAGATGTCGCCGACGTTCTGAGGACGCAGCGACATGACGCCGGGCTTGGCCGCCTGCGGGACGAAGGCGGGGCCGGGGGGAACGAAGCCGCCCTGGCCGGGCCCGTACCCGGGCTGACCGTAGGGATTCTGAGGCGCGCCGTAACCACCCTGGCTATAACCGCCCTGGCCGTAGGCGCCCTGCCCGTAAGGCTGCTGCTGGGGCGCACCCTGCCAACCAGGGTTCGCCGGGCCGTTCTGCCCGCCCCACGGTGTGCGGTTGTCCTGGCTGCCGTACTGGCCCGCGCCTTCGCCCGGCACCTGCCCGTCGTACGGGCCGGGTGGCGGCTGCTGACCCCAGTTGCTCACGGTGATGTTCCTCCCAGTTGATCGTGCGCGATCACCCTATCGGCCTGGACGGACACCGGCGGGCAACGGAGTTCAGCCGTTTTGGAGCGCAGACGCCCGTCGCACCGCCTGACGGAACGAGACGGGTTCGGCACCCAGGTCCATGTGAGCGGCGACGATGGAGGGCTCGTCACGGCACAGCCGCCATCCACGGCGCACGAGGACGCCCGGCGGCTTGCGTCGTTCGGAAAGGTCACGAGCGAAACGTCGAGCCGCCGTCACGTAGCGGTTACGACGCAGGCACCAGGCCTGTTCGAGGAGCCCTCGCTCACGCAGGCCGGCGATGACGTGCGGGGCGAAGATGCCCTCGGCGACGACGAAACGCGCACCGTCGAGGTGCACGGGGTGGGTGCCCTCGGCGCGGCTGTGCGAGATCGAGTACGTCGGTGCGTTCACGGTGCCCTCGCGGCACAGCGTGTCGAGCGCTACGGCAGCAGCCTCTTCGTTCCACGTGCCCGGGTGGTCCCAGTCGATCTCGCCGTTCGCGAAGCGGGGTAGGTCGGGAGCGTCGTGGTCCTTGTAGAAGTCGTCGAGGTTGACGAAGGCCCACCCGTGCGTGGCCGCCAGGTGCCGGGCCAAGCGCGACTTGCCGCTGCCCGAAGGCCCCGACACGACGACGACGCGGGCGAGGGGAGAGGACGATCGAGCCTGCGTCACAGCGCCGTGAGAGCTTCCATCGCCGCGCGCGTGGCCGCCAGGCGTTCGGCAGCCTGAGTGCGGGCGCCGGCGAGGTCGTCGCCGTCGACGTGAGCGATGGCCTCCAGGTAGACCTTGACCTTGGGTTCGGTGCCGCTGGGGCGCACGATGACGCGGGTGCCGTCGGCCAGGAGGTAGCGCAGACCGTCCGTGGGCGGCAGGCCTCCGTCGCCCTTCGCGAGGTCGTGGAAGGCTGCGACGACGACGTTGCCGATCTGCGTTGCGGGCTGCTCGCGCAGGCGCCCCATGAGCGCGGGCATGAGGGCGAGGTCGCTCACACGGATGCTGAACGAGTCGCTCGCGTGCACGCCGTGCTCGCGAGCCAGGTCGTCGAGCAGGTCGACGAGGGTGCGGCCGTCAGCCTTGAGACCGGCGGCGAGCTCCGCGACCGCGAGGGCCGCGCTGATGCCGTCCTTGTCGCGGGCCACCGCCGGAGCGGTGCAGTAGCCGAGCGCCTCCTCGTAGCCGTAGGCGATGTCGCGAACGCGTGCGATCCACTTGAAGCCCGTGAGGGTCTCCTCGTGCGGAACGCCGGCGGCCCGGGCCATCGCGCCGAGCAGCCGCGAGCTGACGATGCTGTTCGCGACGACGCCCGGGCCGCCATCAGCACCAGTGGCGGCTCCGGTCGTGATGAGGCCGAGAGCACGGTGGCCGAGCAGCGCGCCGACCTCGTCGCCGCGCAGCATGCGCCAACCCTGCGGGTCGGCGTCGGTGGCCGCCTTGGGGTCGGGCACGGCGACGGCGCACCGGTCGGCGTCCGGGTCGCTGGCGATGACGAGGTCCGGGGAGGTCTCGCGAGCGAGCTCAAGCGCCGCGTCGATGGCGCCCGGCTCCTCCGGGTTGGGGAAGGCGACGGTCGGGAACTCGGGGTCGGGCTGCTCCTGCGAGGCGACCGGGCGCGGGCGGGCGTAGCCGGCCGCCTCGAAGGCCTCGAAAAGCGTGGCCGAACCGACGCCGTGCAGGGCGGTGTGCACGATCGAGAGCTCGGCGGCGGGTGCGCCGACCGACGCCCCGCAGGCCGCCACGTAGTCGGCGGCCAGTTCGTCGGTGAGCGTCTCCCAGCCGTCCTCGGCGCGAGCGACCGACGCGGCCGTGGGGAAGGTGTCGATCGCCGCGGCGATCTCGACGTCGGACGGCGGCACGATCTGGCTGCCGTCGCCGAGGTAGACCTTGTACCCGTTGTCCTGCGGCGGGTTGTGGCTGGCCGTCACCATGACGCCGGCGTCGGCGCCGAGGTGTCGGATCGCGAAGGCCAGAACGGGCGTCGGCAACGGACGGGGCAGAACGAGCGCTCGCCCACCCGCGGCCGTGACGACAGCGGCCGTGTCCGCGGCGAAGACGTCGCTGTTGTGGCGGGCGTCGAAGCCGATGACGACGGTGACGTCACGGCGTGCCAGCGAATCCTGCAGGTACCGCGTGAGCCCGGCCGCGGCGCGCAGCACGACGACGCGGTTCATGCGGTTCGGCCCCGCACCGAGCGCGCCACGCAGGCCCGCGGTGCCGAACTCGAGGAACGCGGCGAAGCGGTCGGCCAGGTCGGCGGCCGCCACGTCGTCGCCACCTTCGGCGCGCGCGACGACGGCCTCGAGCTCCGCGCGGGTGGCGGCGTCGGGGTCGTCGGCGATCCAGGATCGGGCCGAGGCGAGCAGGTTCTCGAGACTCATCGCGTGGTGCCTTTCGGGCGGGTCGAGGGGATCAGAGTGCGCGGACGATGCCGGAGAGCAGCTGGCCGCAACGCGCCGCGGCGGCCTGACCGGCCTCGATGACTTCCTCGTGGCTCAGGGGGTTCTCGCTGATGCCGGCGGCGGCGTTCGTCACGAGGGAGATGCCGAGCACCTCGAGGCCCGCGTGACGCGCGGCGATGGCTTCGAGCGTCGTCGACATGCCGACGAGGTCGGCGCCGAGCGTCTTGGCCATGCGCACCTCGGCGGGCGTCTCGTAGTGCGGCCCGGGGAACTGGGCGTACACACCCTCGTCGAGGTCGGCGTCGACGCCGCGGGCGACGTCACGCAGGCGCGAGGAGTAGAGGTCGGTGAGGTCGACGAAGGTGGCGCCCTCGAGCGGCGACGTGGCCGTGAGGTTGATGTGGTCGCTGATGAGCACCGGCGTGCCCGGCGCCCACTCGGGGCGCAGTCCGCCGCAACCGTTCGTCAGGACGACCGTGTCGCAGCCGGCCGCCGCAGCCGTGCGCATGCCGTGGACGACGGCGCGCACGCCCTTGCCCTCGTAGTAGTGGGTGCGCGTACCGAAGACGAGAGCACGCTTGCCACTGCCCTCGATCTCGATGGAGCGCATCTGACCGGAGTGGCCGGCCACGGCGGCGGCTGCGAAACCGGGAACGTCCGTGTTGTCGACCGTGGCCTTGACCTCACCGATGAGATCGGCCGTCTGGCCCCATCCGGAGCCCAGCACGAGGGCGACGTCGTGCTTCTCGACGCTCGTGCGTTCGCGGATGACGCGGGCGGCGTCACGCGCGACCTCGAAGGGGTCGACGGAAGGGTCGGCAAGGGGGGAGAGGCTCGTCTGCTCGTTCTGCTCGTTCTGCGCGTTCACGTCGTTCAGGGTAGTGCTCCCCACCGACAGCGGGGAACCGAACGCGGTGGGCGGAGTCTGCGAGAATGGGTGGTGAGAGTCCTCATCGGGGATTCGATTTATCTTGACGTCAAGTGATTTGATAGGTCTGTGAGCTCTCGGAAGAAGTCTGTCGTCGTCATCGGTGGTGGCCCGGGCGGTTATGAGTCCGCGCTCGTCGCCGCTCAGCTCGGTGCGCAGGTCACCGTCATCGATCGTGACGGTCTCGGTGGTGCTGCGGTGCTCACCGACTGCGTCCCCTCCAAGACCCTCATCGCCACGTCCGACTTCCTGTCGCGCTTCGAGGCGGCCGGCCGTCTGGGTGTCGGGTTCGACGCGTCGCAGGAGGACCAGCACGCGCACGCCAACCTGGGGCAGGTCAACGAGCGCATCATGAAGCTCGCGAAGGCCCAGTCGCGCGACATCCAGGCACAGCTCGAGAGTGTGGGTGTGCGCATTCGCCGCGGCATCGGCCGCATCAAGGGCCACGGCTGGGTGGAGGCCGAGCTCGACAACGGCGAGACCGAGGACATCCGCGCTGACGTCATCCTGCTCGCCACGGGTACGAGCCCGCGCATCATGGATTCGGCCAAGCCGGACGGTGAGCGCATCCTCACGTGGCAGCACATCTACAACCTCACCGAGGTGCCCGAGAAACTCATCGTCGTCGGTTCCGGTGTCACGGGTGCCGAGTTGGCGCACGCCTACCTGGGCCTCGGTTCGGACGTCACGCTCGTGTCGTCGCGTGACCGCGTGCTGCCCGGTCAGGACGCCGACGCCGCCACCGTCATCGAGAACGTCTTCCGCCGCCGCGGCATGACGGTTCTCAACCGCAGCCGTGCCATGGCCGCAACGCGCGAGGGCGACAAGGTCATCGTCACGCTCGAGGACGGGCGCAAGGTCGAGGGCAGCCACGCCATCCTCGCCGTCGGTTCGATCCCGCAGACGAAGGGCATCGGCCTCGAGGCCGCGGGCGTCGACCTCACCGAGTCGGGTCACATCGTCACCGACCGCGTCTCGCGCACGACGGCCCAGGCCATCTACGCCGCAGGTGACTGCACGGGCGTGTACCCGCTCGCGTCCGTCGCCGCCATGCAGGGCCGCGTCGCCATGCACCACGCGCTCGGCGACGCGGTGCAGCCGCTTAACCTGCGCGGTGTCACGGCCAACATCTTCACCGACCCCGAGATCGCCACCGTCGGCTACAGCCAGACGGACATCGAGGAGGGCAAGATCGAGGCGCGCACGGTCACGCTGCCGCTGTCGACCAACCCGCGCGCGAAGATGCGCAACATCACCGACGGCTTCGTCAAGCTGTTCGCGGTGCCGGGGTCGAACACGATCGTCGGCGGCGTCGTCGTCGCACCGCAGGCCTCGGAACTCATCTACCCGATCGGTATGGCGGTGCAGAACCGCCTGACGGTCGACCAGGTCGCCAACACGTTCTCGGTGTACCCGTCGATGACGGGCTCGATCGCGGAGGCCGCACGTCGCCTGCACAGCAGCGACATCATCTGATCCCACATGACCTCGACGAACGCCGCCACGAGTGAGCCCCAGCCACGGCGTGAGGCATTGCTCGACGCTGCGACGGCGGTGCTCGCCACGTCGGGTCTGCGTGGACTCACGCACCGCGCCGTCGATCGTCAGGCCGGGTTTCCCGAGGGCACGTGCTCGGTGAGTTTCCGCACCCGCGCCGCGCTGCTCGCGGGGCTGACGGGCCACGTCGGGGCGCGCCTGGCCGACGAGGTGCGTGCGCTCGGCGATTCGCTCCCAGACGTGTCCGGCGACCCGATGATCACCGCGCCGTTCGCCACCGCCCTGCTCGAACGATGGGTGACGGACGACGGTGGCGCGCTCATGATCGCCATCCTCGAGCTGTCGCTCGAGTCCCTGCGGTCACCGGAACTCGTTCCGGCCGTGGGGGAGTGGCGCGGTGAGCTCGTCACGATCGTCGAAGGCATCGTCAGCCGTACGACGACGGACAACGCCCGCCTGCGCGCCGAGACCGCCGTGGCCAGCATCGAGGGCATCGTGCTGTCGGCGCTCGCCGTGCGCACCGAGGAACGTGGCGCCTACATCGACGCCACGCTGCGTACGGTGCTCCAGGGAACCGCCCCGCAGGACTGATCCGCACACGCAGGCGCGTGCGCGTCTGTAGTGAACGTTTTCTCCCTTGAATGTGTGAAGGCCCGAGCCGCAACGGCTCGGGCCAACACACGTTCAAGATGCTTACTCGGCGTCCTTGATCTCCGCGATGACGCTGCCCGCGGTGACGGTCTCGCCGACAGCGGTCTTGAGGCCGGTGACCACCCCGTCCTTGTGAGCGGTGATGGGCTGTTCCATCTTCATCGCCTCGACGACGACGATCGTGTCACCGGCGGAGACGGTGGCGCCGTCCTCGACGCTGACCTTGACCACGGTGCCCTGCATCGGAGCGGTGAGCGAGTCGCCGCTGGCGGCGGAGCCACCGCCGCTCTTGCGGGACGTGCGACGGCCGGCCGACTTGCCCTTGCCTACGGCGGGCGCGACGGCGAGGTCACCCGGCAGCGAGACCTCGAGGCGCTTGCCGCCGACCTCGACGACGACGTTCTGGCGGGCAGCCTGCTCGGCCGCGGCCTCCGGGGAGCCGTCGAACGGGGCGATCTGGTTGTCGAACTCTGTTTCGATCCAGCGCGTGTGAACGCTGAACGCGTCGTCCGGGGAGTCGGTGAACTCCGGTGCGAACGCAGGATCCTCGACGACGACCTGGTGGAAGGGAAGCACCGTCGGCATGCCCTCGATGACCGTCTCGGCCAGCGCGCGGCGGGAACGTTCGAGAGCTTCCTTGCGGGTGCGGCCGGTGACGATGATCTTGGCGAGCATCGAGTCGAAGGCGCCACCGATGACGTCACCGGAGACGACGCCGGAGTCGACGCGAACGCCGGGGCCGCTGGGAGCCTTGAAGGTCTCGACGGTGCCCGGTGCGGGCAGGAAGCCGCGGCCGGCGTCCTCACCGTTGAGACGGAACTCGATGGAGTGCGCGTGCGGCGTGGGGTCGTCGTAGCCGAGTTCCTCGCCGCGGGCGATGCGGAACTGCTCGCGCACGAGGTCGATGCCGGTGACCTCCTCCGAGACGGGGTGCTCCACCTGCAGGCGCGTGTTCACCTCGAGGAAGCTGATGACGCCGTCGGTGCCGATGAGGTACTCGCACGTACCCGCGCCGGTGTACCCGGCCTCCGTGAGAATCGCCTTCGAGGCGCGCAGCAGTTCCGCGTGCTGTTCGTCCGTGACGAAGGGGGCGGGGGCCTCCTCGACGAGCTTCTGGTTGCGGCGCTGCAGCGAGCAGTCACGGGTGGAGACGACCACGACATTGCCGTGGCTGTCGGCGAGGCACTGGGTCTCGACGTGGCGGGGGTTGTCGAGGAACCGCTCGACGAAGCACTCGCCGCGCCCGAACGCGCTCACGGCTTCTCGGACGGCCGAGTCGTAGAGGTGGGGGATCTCCTCGATGCTG
The DNA here is from genome assembly GCF_004151355.1 of Dermacoccus sp. 147Ba. NCBI lineage: Bacteria > Bacillati > Actinomycetota > Actinomycetes > Micrococcales > Dermacoccaceae > Dermacoccus > Dermacoccus sp. 147Ba. The sequence continues at coordinate 149,116 of NZ_SEHL01000004.1, read as the reverse complement.
CGGGCCACCTTGAGGCCGCGGCCGCCACCGCCGTAGGCGGCCTTGATGGCGACGGGCAGGCCGTGTTCCTTCGCGAAGGCCACGACTTCGTCGGCGTCGGCCACCGGGTCCTTGGTGCCGGGCACGAGCGGGGCGCCTGCTTTGGTGGCGATGTGGCGGGCCTTGACCTTGTCACCGAGGCCGTCGATGGCTTCGGGGGACGGACCGATCCACGTCAGGCCCGCGTCGATGACCGCCTGGGCGAAACTCGCGTTCTCGGCGAGGAAGCCGTAGCCGGGGTGGACGGAGTCGGCGCCGGAGGTCTTGGCGACCTCGAGGATCTTGTCGACGACGAGGTAGGAGTCACCGGGGGTGGAGCCGCCGAGGGAGTACGCCTCGTCGGCGACCTTGACGTGCAGAGCGTCACGGTCGGGCTCGGCGTAGACGGCGACGGAGGTGATTCCGTCGTCCTTGGCGGCGCGTGCGATGCGGACGGCGATCTCGCCGCGGTTGGCGATCAGAACCTTGGTGACAGAACCCATGGGGAGACCATATCGGGCGGCCCAACGCCCGGCGTGGCTACCCAACGGTAGAAGTTTTCGTTGCGAATCGATGCCTCCGATGCGGAATAGCAAGGCGGTTCTCGGGGTTGGCGCGAACATGGCTGAAAACACGAATGTGCCCACCGTCTCCCTCTCGGCAGGCTCCGAAACGGTCGAGATGCCGCAGCTCGGTTTCGGCGTCTGGCAGGTCGAGGACGACCAGGCCGCCGACGCCGTGCGCGAGGCGATCAAGGTCGGTTACCGCAGCATCGACACCGCGAAGGTGTACGAGAACGAGGCCGGTACCGGCGCCGCTATCGCGAGTGCGGACGTGCCGCGCCGCGACATCTTCCTCACGACGAAGGTGTGGAACGAGGATCAGGGCTACGAGGCGACGAAGAAGGCGTTCGACGCCTCGATCGAGCGCCTGGGCGGCAAGGACGCCGTCGAACCGCTCGATCTGTACCTCATCCACTGGCCCACTCCGGAGAAGGACACCTACGTCGAGACGTTCAAGGCGATGCTCGAGCTGCGTGACGCCGGGCGCGTGCGCGCCGTCGGAGTGTGTAACTTCGAGCCCGAGCACCTGCAGCGCCTCAAGGACGAGACGGGCGAGTTCCCGGCGATCAACCAGGTGGAGCTGCACCCGAAGTTCCAGCAGAAGGCCGTGCGCGACTTCTGCTCTGCCAACGGCATCGCGGTCGAGGCGTGGAGTCCGCTCGGTCAGGGCGGCGACATCCTCACCAACCCGGTGCTCGACGGCATCGCGGAGCGACTCGGCAAGACGGTCGCGCAGGTCATCATTCGTTGGCACCTGCAGATCGGCAACGTCGTCATTCCCAAGTCGGTGACGCCGAGCCGCATCGCCGAGAACTTCGACGTGTTCGACTTCGGGCTCACCGAGGACGACTTGTTCGCCATCAGTGACCTCGACAGCTCCGACGGTCGCATCGGCCCCCACCCGAACGACTTCAACTGACGGTGTGGCCGCCGCGAGCACCTGCTCGCGGCGGCACGTGGGGGTGAACCCATCAGCCGACTTCGGGCATCAAGGCGCGATACATCGCCTCCATGATGACGGCTGGGGCGGGGACTCCCTCCCGCGGTTCGTCCCGGAGGAGGACGGTGAGGGATGGGGCGGACCCACCCCTCATCACCTCGTAGCGAAGGGCTCCGTGCATGAGCGCCAGTTCACCGTATTCGTGTGCATCGCGGCCGGTGAGGGCTTCTGCGCCGAAGATGAGCACACTCGGCACAGGTAGCCCGAGGAACAACGGCGGCACGAGAGCAGGGTCCGTTCCCACGACGTGGTAAACGCGAGCCCAGCGGACCTGCATCGCATGCAGCGAACGCGCGAAATCCAACCGCTCGTCGTCCGACCACGGCGCTGGCAGGGCGACCGACGCCTCGATGTGCTCCACAATGCCGTCCCGGGGTTTCTGGATTTCGAGGGAGCCGTTCACTTGGCCGCGTTCACCCTCGGGGCGCGGGCCGACGAAGTGGAGGAAGTGGCCGTCTGCGTTCGCGCGCCCGTACCGTGACGAAATATCGGGAACCGACCAGGGTTGGGTGACCGGCTCCTGCACACCCCAGCCGAGCGGCTGCGCTCCGCTCAGTGCTCGACAAACGGCTTCTGCGAGCCCTCCGACCCGGATGTTCGTGCGCCTCGGCATGAGCGTCTCTGCTTGCACCCGGACACCGCCGATGTCCTGCGCCGAGCCCTGACGCGAGTACTGCTCGTGCAGGGCGTCGTCCGCGAAGTAGTGGCCGTCCCGTTCATGGACACGCTGGCCGGTCGTTCCGACGTAGAGGGCGCCGCGTCCGTCGTCGACGACCCACATGACACCGAGTACATCGCACAGGTGTGCCATAGGCCGCGTGAGTTTCGTTGTGTCCGGCGTGAGGAGCACCAGGCCGCCGCCGGCTGCCTTCGCTTCGCTGATCGCTTTGGACACCCATTGCATGTGACCGACGACGGGCGCCTCGGAATACAGCACAGTCGTGTGCCCACTGACTCGTCTGGCAAAGCCCATGGTTCAGATCCTCCACTCGGGGCGCAGTACGGCATCGGGGGCGCCGAGGTGAACGGGCACGGGTTGGTGGTCGACGGCGGTGCCGAGCCCTAGGTGTGCTGCCAGCTCGGCGAATTGTGCCGCCGCGCTCTCCCCAGGGCCTGGAGTTGTGACGTTGATGTCCTGCCAGTAGGTTGCAGGTTCTTCGGGCAGGGCGCTGAGATCGAGGCCCACGTTCGAGCCGAAGAGTCGCTCGATCTCACCCGGCACTTGCACGAGGTAGGGCTCGTCGATCGTGAACAGCAGGTGGGACTGTTCCTCGTCGTAGACCTCCCACCGCTCGGATCCGGGGTCGACAGCGAGAACGAACTGCGGGTCGACCTGGGCAAGGGCCCACGCAATCTGTGCAGGGTCGGGTGCATTGAGCGTGATGACCGTGAAGCGATTACTCAAAGTCTTCCTCCGATGTGTCGAGCTCGGCGTCGTAGGCGACCTGGATGACGTGGGGAGCACGTCCGCCCTGGATGTACATGCCCCGACCGGGCGGGAAGTGGCGAGGCCGGATGCCGCCCACGAGAGCCCCCTCGGTACGGTCGCCGTCCATGAGGAGGGTTGCTGCACCCGATTCGCGCACGGCTGCGGTGAATCCCTCGTACATCCCGCGAGCGGCTCCGGCCACCTTGCGCGTCATGATGACGTGCAGACCGACCTCGCGCGCCATGGAGGCGTAGGGAGCGAGTTCAGCAAGTGGCGAGGATCCACCTGCTGTCAGGACGTCGTAATCATCGATGACGAGCACGATCCGCGGCGTCGGGGTCTGAACCGGGCCGCTGGCCGTGGGGTCCGACGGCACACGGGTCGTCAGTTCCTTGCCGATGGCCGCCGCGAGGTTCCGTGCCAACATGGGGCTCTTGGCATGCCCGCCGAGGAAATCCTCCGGAACCGCACCGTCCAATTCCTGGCGAGGATCGAACAGCGCGATAACCAAGTCATCCGGTGAAGCCTCGGCAACGAGCTGACGACAAATGCTGCGCAGCAGGTTCGTCTTGCCACTTTGAGAGTCGCCCATGACGAGCAGGTGCCGATCCCGGCCAAAGAGGTTGACGTACTGCGTCGCGAAGTCATGCTCGCGCAGGCCCAGAGCGAGCACTCCGCCGCGTGGTGCCGGCTGCATTTTCTCGAATGCCAGCTGAGGGGGCAGGACGCGAACGGGCGCCACAGGAGAGTCAGAGTGCTGTTGGGCGAGCTGATCGGCGATGGCGGTGAAGGCCTCGCTCATTCCCTCTGTGTCGCTCATGCCGTCGAACCGGGGCAGGGCGAAGTGGCCGATGAGTTCGTCGTTCTGTAGCGCCCGTCCGGGGCGGTTGGCAGGCAGAGACTCACCCCGCTTCTTCCCGAAGGCAGATTCGGCTGGCTCAGTGAGGCGGAATTCGATCCGGTTTCCGAAGAACGACTGTTGGGAGATGCGGATCTCGTTCGAACGGGTCGCGGTCGCGATGACATGAACGCCGTACCCCGATCCGCGTGCGAGCAACTCGTGGACGAGGGGTTCGATCTCCTCGAACTCGTCGGCCAGTTGTCCGTACCCGTCGATGAGCAGGACGATGTCGGCAGAGGGAAGCTCGGCCAGACGCCCGTCGCGGTGCATGGCCCGCATCGACTCCACGGAGTCGATGCCGTACTGCTGGAAGACACGCTCTCGATGCACCAGCATGGCGTGCACCTCTTCGACGGTTCGGCGAACGTTCTCGCGGACCGTCCGCACCCCGACGCCACCGACGTGGGGTAGTTGCTCGAGGGAAAGCAGTGCGCTGCCTTTGAGGTCGATGCCGTAGAACGCGAGCTCGCTCGGGGAGTGTGTGAGTGCCGCGGCCAGTGTCAGCGTCCGTAACGCCGTTGTCTTCCCCGTTTGAGGTCCACCCATCACGGCCATGTTGCCACCTGCGCGCTTGAGGTCGACGAACCATACGTCCTGCCACTGACGCGATGGGTCGTCGAGCATCCCCACGGGTATGGAAAGGCCTCCCCCAATGGGTGCGACGGCTCCAACACTCGTCATCTGGCGCGCGCCGGTGACGTCATCGAGGGCCATGCGATTCCTCAGCGGCGGAAGCCAGATTTCCTGGGTCGCTCGAGGGAACTCGCGCAACACATCAACGAGGTGACTGAGCACCGTCGTTCCAGTTGTGCGTTCGGATGCCGTGGCCTCTTCGGGCTCGTCGTGGTTCTCTTCGGCATCGAGAGCCTGGACGACGGATCGTTGCTCCTCCACGTAGAAGGGCGCACGGAGCACAGGCGCCTCTCGTGGGGTTGGCGTGCCTGCGTCAGCCGTTGTCTGAGCTGCGGTGAACGGACCCGACACGAATCCGGCCTTGAACCGTTCGTAGACAGACGTGTCGACCTTGAGGTAGCCGTACCCTGGAATAGCCGGGAGGTTGAACGCATCCGGGGTGTCGAGCACGGTGCGTGACTCCGCCTCGGAAAGGGTGCGAAGGCCGAGTCGATATGACAGGTAGGTTTCCAAGCCACGCAGTTTGCCGGATTCGATGCGCTGGCTCGAGAGCATGAGGTGGACGCCAATCGAGCGTCCGATGCGCCCGATGGACAGGAACAGGTCGATGAAGTCGGGCTGCGCGGTGAGCAACTCGCCGAACTCGTCGATGATGACGAGCAGGTGGGGAAGCGGAGTCCACGTCTCGCCGCGCTCCTGCGCCTCGCGTCGATGTAGTTCGTAGTCAGTGATGTTGGCGATGTTGCCGGCGGCTTTGAGCACTTCCTGGCGACGACGGATCTCGCCAGCCAGCGAGTCGTGCACCCGGTCGATGAGCGACGGGTCTTCAGCGAGGTTGGTGATGATGCCGTTGACGTGCGGGGCTCCTTCGAAGGGGGCGAACGTGGCACCCCCCTTGAAGTCGACGAGCACCATGTTGAGCCGCTCCGGGGCGTGGGTCGTCAGGAGCGCGATAACGATGGTGCGCAAGAGCTCCGACTTGCCCGAACCTGTGGCGCCGACACACAGACCGTGCGGTCCCATGCCGAGTTGAGCGGATTCCTTGAGATCGAGCAGCACGGGCTTTCCCTCGGAGTCCGGGCCGAGCGGTATGCGCAGGAAGTCCTGATCAGAGCGCGGTTGCCAGTTCTCGCGGATCTCGTCTGCGGTGAACTCGGTGAGCGAGAGCATCTCGGTGTATCGGGCGGCGTCGGCCACGTCGTTGTACTCGAGTGAATCAGGCGAAAGTCGCAGTGGAGCAAGCATTCGAGCCACGGCCTCGGCTTGCGCCACGTCGACCCACTCAGCGCGCAAGTCCTGCTTGCCGCGAGTCGTGTCCGCGTGGCCCACCTTCTCGTAGGTCACCTGGAAACCGGACGCGTCGCCGTCAACGCTCTCACTGACGGTGAATCGGGCGGCGACTTCATCCGGCTCGTGGGTGCGCTCGTCGATCAGGCGGACGCAGGTGACGCCGAGTTGGGCGGCGCTCAGGCTGGAGTCCGGGGAGGCGAGCGCCGTCGCCGGCCCCTCACCCGTGAGGTCGATGACGACGAGGCGGGGCAGCAGCATGCCGATCGAGACGTCCCGGGTGTTCTTGCGCGCCTCGGCCACCCGACGGGACCGTTTGTTGAGGTCGCGGCGCAGATCGGCCGCGAGTGTCTCCGTCGACGAGTACACGCGGCGCGTCGGGCCGAGGGCTGTCGGGCGTTCTTGGTCTGCCACGTGGGGCAGAAGCCAGACCCATTCCCAGGCATCGCGCTTGGAGGGCGGCACCACAACGGCCAGATGCACATCCTCCGGGGAGTGCGCAGCGGCAGTGCGGCAGATCAACTCCCGTACGACAGATTGCGCCAGGTCGGGCGGCCCGAGCACCGTGATTTCGCCCCGTGAGTCGAAGTCGAATTCGCACGGTAATCCGGGGCACGTTTCGTAACGTTGTGCAACGCTGCGCGCTTCTGAATCGAGGAAGAAGTCGGGGCGTTCGATTCCGGACTCCTGCTTGCGCATCTCAATCGTGCGGACGCGGCGCTCGCCGGTGCCGAGGCGCAGGGTCAGGAAGTCGCTGTGCGTGCGACGGCGCTCCCACAGGCGCGCGGGGTCGCCGATCAGGGTGGGCAGGGCGTCGAATGCGGGAGCGTTGACTCGCGCTTCACGCTTGAGTCGCTCGTCGTCCTCGCGGTAGTGGCGACGGTTGTCGTCGAGGTATTCGAGATAGGCGTCGCGCTTGTGCTCGCGCTCGCGGCGGGCTTTGCCACGCTGGGTGAACAGTAGGACGACACTCGCGAGCACCGTGACGATCATCATGAGCGCCCCGACGGCGGCGAACGGTGATCCGCGGAACAGCATCATCACGGTCATGGATGTCGCGGCGCCCAGAAGGGGCACGAGCGTCAGCAGATTGGTTTTGCTTCCCTCTTGGTCGATGACGGGTGCGCGTTCGAGTTCGTGCTTTTCACCGAGAGCAAGTGGCTGAGTGGAGCGTGCGGGGCGGTGGACGACGTCGTACGTCATGCGGAGCCTCCTTCGACGGCGATGCTTCCGGCGCGAGACAGCCTCATGGCTCGGGCGGTCAGCGTGAGGATCTCTGCCGTCTCGCGTTCACGCAATGAGGCGAACGAGGTGGGCTGCCCGTGCGAGAGAGTCGGCGCGTGCCGCAGTGCGCACGCGTGTCTCCCGAGCTCTCTGCGCTCGCGTCGGCGCAACCTCGCCGGTTCGTTCATCACCTCGACGAAAGGCAGGTTCGGGTGGAGGTGCCTCAACAGCGAAACGAAAGACCGGGCCACCCCTTCCTCGTTTGCGTGCCGATCGGTGACGACGACGGCGGCGTGAGCACTCGCGAGAGCTTCAACCGTTCGCGCATCTTCCAGCCCGGGCGGGGTGACGACGACGGTGACACCGCAGTGCCGGGTGCACCCGGCCACGAGGGCGTGGACGGCGGCACCGTTGAGGTCGGCTTCGCCAGGAGGTTTGCGCATGATGACGACGTCGTCGTGCGGCTGAAGGCGCATGGTGCGACGAAAGTCGTCGCGCGTTGCCGGCTCGTTGACGGCGAGGGCCCCTAAGGCGGTGGCGGGGGTGAGCGCCGGTCTGTCGTCGTCTCCACGTGGACCTCCGGGCGACTCCGCGAGATCGATGGTGGCGACCAGGTCGTCGCGCAGCGTGTGTACGGCGAGCGTCAGGCCCATCCCGACGGTGGACGCTCCGCTGCCCTCTGAGGGTGAACACACGACGATGCGTCGGCCGGTGGCGATGGGATGCTGGATGTCGGCGGCTGCCGCAACGAGCGTCTGGGGAAAGGAGTCGCGTCCGATCAACCTGCCGGTGGCGGCGAGGGCGGCCCGCAGGCGGGGCCCGGCGGGGTGTTCGAGGGGCGTGGCGTGACGGTCGGAGCGGCGTGTGGGCATACCTTCTCCCTCGGGACGGGTCACTTCTGAAAGGTCTGGGTGAGAGCGGAGTAGACGCCGAAGTGTCCGACGAGCAGCGGCACGACGAGGAGGGCGACCCCCGCTTCGATGCGATCGGCCAGAAGTCGGCCACGAGCAGTGACGTGAGCCGGCGCTCGCAGGTGGGGGCCCGCGAGGCTGATGAGACCGGCGAGGACGAGCAGGGCGATGACGATCCCGTCAATCGTCGATCGCTCGAGATGGTCGGCGAGTGCCGCACCGACGAGGGTGAGAATCACGACGCCGGTCAACGCGAGGGGGAGTCGTTCGATGCCGAGCGGGAAGTGGCGTGATCGCAGGAGCAGCAGGATGCCCCAGGCTGCGATGAGCGGCAGGTCCCAACGCCAGGTCGCGTTCACCCCTCGCGTGACGACGGCAGCCGCGACGACGCTCGAGCCGGCGAACCACAGGAGCGATGAGGCGAGCGCGCGGTGCGCAGTGGCGAGAACGGTGACGACCACGTCGCGCCGCAGCGTCGCGCCGTTGCTCCTCGCATCGTCGAGTGCGTTCAAGCCGGCGAGCGCTACCGCGATGCGTGGCGCGAGGCCGAGGAGGAAGGCGCATGCGACGCCGACGCACGCCGCGCCGGTGCGATGATCCACCGGCAGACGCCAGGCTCCCGCCCACGTCACGGCGACGAGGACGATCGTGGAGATGAGCACTACCGCCCCGCGATAGGAACGGCGATGGATTTCGCGCGCCAGTTGGACGCCGCCGATCACCGCAGCCGCAAGAATGATTACGTGCGGAGCATCGGGCCGAACTGAGTGTGCGTAAAGGCCAGTGGCGACGAGGGCTGTGGTGCACAGGGCCATGCTGTGCACGGTGAAGCGCCGGGACAGTGCGGCGGCACCCAGCAGGCAGACGACGACGAGGACGGCCGCGCCACGACCGAGGAACTCAGGGCGCCAGGTGGAGAGCAGCCACAACGCAATGACGAAGCATGACGCGCCCAGCGCGGCGCTCACGAGTCCGGGAGCGCTCCACCGGTTCTCGGTGTCCAACGGGGGAAGCTCGTCCTCGACGACATCGGCCACATCGAAAACGATGGGCTCCGGTAGCGCGTCCTGCGTGCTGGTCAGGTAGAGCCATGCGCCGTCGGCGATGTTTTCGTCGGCCAGAGTCGAGCGCTCCGACAGGGCGGGCCCGCCCATTCGGTTGAGTACCGTGCGCGTCGCTTCGTCGCTACCTCGGCGCGGGTCGCCGACGATTTCGCTCAGGCGCGGCAGGATCGTCGCGATGGGCTGATCGCTGGGCAGGAGCAGCTCGGCGTTCTTGCCGACCCCGGAGACGGTGACGCGGGTGAGAGTGGGGGCCATGGCTACCTGGTGCTTCCTGAGGTCGAAGTCGTACCGGCACGGCTCGTCGTCGATGATGCCGGTGAGGGCGCGTGCGAATTCGTCACGACGGGCGCGTTGCGCTGACGTTCCTGCTGAGCCTGCTTGTCGAGAAGGTTTGCGACGAAGGACGTGGCGACGCAGCCCGCGCAGAGCACGGCGGCGGCGATGACGCCAAACACGAGTGGCTTGACGTGGTCTTGGGCTTGTCGGCGCCAACGCTCCGGCCCGAAGAAGAAAGCGTTACGCAGGCGACCACGACGCAGGGTGACCGATTCGACGATCTGCTGGTCGAACTTGCGCACACCCGATCCTTCCCCGCGACGACGACGCCTCTGACTCGCGCATCGTAGGCGACCTCTCGGGGTGGCGACCAATTGCGGTCGCTCGCGTTTTGAGTTGATATTTCAACCATTCCCGCCTGCGCCCGCCAGAAGGTGGACTGTGTATCCATCCGATTGATTTCGCCCCTATGGATCGGTTTGTATAGTCACCGAGAGGCGTTTCCGTCCGCGTGAGTGGGAACGCAAGTTCGAGGAGGGATGGCAAACATGAAGTTCGACATGGGTAGTGACGCTCTGGGAACGCTGACGAAATCGACGGGAGGTTCTTCCGACGAACTGGTCCGCCTCGTGCGCCAGTTGGTCGACGCTGCGAGTCCGATGGAGGGCAAGTTCAACGGTGCCGGGCGTGCCAAGTTCGATTCCTTCAAGCAGCGCGTCGACGAGATCACGAACGACCTGAGCAGTTCGCTGTCGGCCATCAACCAGGGCCAGAGCGAGATGAACACCGCCACGCAGACCGGTGACCAGGACGCGGCAGATGACTGGTCGCGCAGCGAGGGCAACGCCAACTTCGATGGTGCGCGCTTCAGCGCCAACCGCTGACCGGACGAGAGAGGACTGACAACGCATGGCAACTTCTGACCGTATTTCTTTCGACACCGACGCGTCGTCGAATGTTCAGGGCGACATCCAGAGCATCGTTGCGCGCTTGGAGACGCTGATGAGCGAGCGTGACCGTCAGGTCTCCACGGCGATGTCCGACTTCCAGATGGACGGCGCCTCTGACGAGTACCAGCACGTCGAGACTCGCTGGAAGAACGCCTCGACGGAGGTCAAGGGCATCATTGCCCTCGTGAAGTCGACGCTGTCGACCAACGACCAGACGGCCACGACGACGCAGTCGAAGACGCGAACGGCCATTTCGAACATCGGGTGATGCGGCGCAGACGCGTGGGGCTCGGTGCGCAGATGCTCCGCCCCACGCGTCTCAGTCGTGGTCGTGCGGCAGGGAGGGAACACCGTGAGTTATGACGTGGATGTCAGCCAGTGCAATGTCGTGTCCAACAACGTCGCGACGGACATGAAGGATTACGACGCGGCGAACAAAGCGATGGGCAAAGCCACGCAGGCTGCCGCGACGGATTCGAAGTCAACCCTTGTCGCCACCGCGATCAACGGCTATGTAGCGCACGCCTACAACACGGACGTTCAGTCGATCAGCACGCTGACGAACAACGCCCGCAGCGGCTTGGCCGAAGCCTTGGGCTACATCGCGTCGGGCGACGACGAGATGGCACATTCCTCGATTGTGTCGCTCGACAAGACCGACGGCGTGGGGGACAACGTACCGAAGGGCACACCCGCCCAGGCACCTGCTGCGAAGGGAAACGGCAGTGACTGATTCAGGCCTCTATCCGGGCAAGCTGCCGGTCCTGGCGAATGCGGCAGGGCTCGAGACACAGGCGAAGGAGATTCGCACCCAGGGTGCGAAGATTTCGACGACGGCCACGACGATCCACAAGGAGTGGCAGAAGCTTGCGGCGCATTTCAAATCGCCTGACACCGCGACCCTGACGGCTGCGCTCAAGCCCGGCATCACCGATGGTGACTCGGTCAAGACAGATGCCGAGACCGTTGCCAAGGCGCTGGAGGCGTACGCGAAGACGGAGCGCACGCTGCAGGCGCGCAAGACGACGCTGTTGACCGACATCGCCAACTTCGACAAGTCCATCGAGGGCGATGACGAGTGGAAGAAGGACGAGGACAAGGTCAAGGCGCAGCAGGCCCTTGTCGGGCGTATGAACCAGTTGGCCGCTGACCATACGGCGGCCGAGATCACGTGTCAGAACGCGATCGCTGCGATCTACGGAGGTGTGCGCTACCGCCAGCAGGGAGCTGACGGCGGGGAAGCGCCGAACGGTGAGCAGCATTACGGCTACACGAAGGAAGTGCTCGACTCGGCGGCAGGTGCCGGTGACCTGCCCTGGGCGAAGGTGGCCGAGTGGGACAAACCGTGGTACCGCGACGTGTGGGACGGTGTGAAGTCGTTCGGGTCGGGGTTGTGGGAGAGCGTCAAGGGAACGGTGACGGGCCTGAAGGCCATGCTGAATCCGTTTGACTGGAAAACGTTCTCGAGCACGTGGAAGGGGGTCGGCACCCTTGCCCTCGACGTAGCCGTGGCGACGAGCCCAGTGGCCACTGTGCTCATGCCGGAGCGGGCGAAGGAGTCGCGGACGCGGCTCAAGCAGGTTGGCACCGCTCTGCTGAACGTCGAGGAGTGGAAGCGCAACCCGGCCAAGGCGGCGGGCATGCTGACTGGTGATGTTCTGCAGACACTCATCCCGGGCGTGGGTGGTGGCCGAGCAGTGGTTGTCGCCGGTAGGGCCAGCAGGGTCGTCGGCCGAGCCGGTCAGGTTGCCACGAAGTTGGGAGCCTCTGAACGCGTCGTCAAGACGTCAACGGACGCGGTGACCAAGACGATGAACACGGTTGCGTTCAAGATCGATGATGTGGGTCACGCAACGCGTCAGGCGGGTTATCGCGTCACCAACCCAGTGATGGATCGCGTGGTGCCGCATGTCGATCGCGCTCGCGCCACGATCACGAGGTTCAACAACCAGGTGTCCCCCTATGTTCGAGCGGCGGGCGACGCGGTTGTGGAACCGTGGGAGCGTAAGTCATCAACCGCTCACGCTGTGAGCAACCAGAACGGTACCGCGGCGGTGCGCCGGGGCGCTCCGGGTGGCATCCCCGGCTTCGGCCCGGAGCGTGACTTCGCGACCCTTCTCAAGACGCGTCAAGAGCAAGTGGCGACGACGCGTCCGCCGGGTGGTGGTTCCGGTAGCGGCAATGGACACCTGCCGGCCGCAGCCGATCCGAGCTATGTGCCGAAGGAGGGCGAGGTTCTTCTCCGCCCTCGTGACAAGTGGAGCGAGGGGCAGAGGGCGGAGTTCACCAAGAAGGTGGACGGTCTCAACGACGCAATCGACAAGAAGGGTGATGTCACCTATGTCAAGGAGAAGGCGCCCCGCACGTCCACCCGTGCGCGGGTGATGTCAGACTTTGCGGATAGGGCGTACGCGCAGCGTGTTTCGGGGGGATCGATGCCGAGGGAATTCGAGCGCATGAAGGTTCCGGCCGATGTCCAGGCGAAAATCGAGGCTGCGGCTGTGAGGGCTGAAAGCAGTCGTGTTGGTTCACTCAGTAAGAGCCAGTACGAGGGCATCATTCGCGAGGAGTTGCGTAAGTACGATCTCGATCACACGCGTGATTTGCAGGTGGGCGGCTTGGATGATGCGGAGTCGAATATGCAGTGGTTGGAGCGTTCGGTGAATCGTAGTGTTGGTGCGCAGTTGCGTAATCAGGGGCGGCGAGTTGTGAATCCTTTCGTCAAGAGCGAAAGATACGACGTGCCGGGTACGGGTACGCAGGTCACTGAGTTTGTGGCGGGGGCGGCGCGGTGAGTTGGTTTCGCGGTATCAAGTGGGAGGAGTACAGCCAGGTTCCCCCGGCGACGTTGGCGTGTGTGGATGAGGCCCTGTCGTTGTGGGATCGGAGCATTTCAGCACTCGCGAATGAGTATTTGGGTCCGGAGATTCGTTCTGAGTTGGCGACCGAGGCCGGTTTCTTTGAGGGGTGCCGCAATGTGGCGATGTTGGCGACGGTGATGGGGCAGCGGGAAGTTGCTGTCGCGTTGATGCGCGCTCGGGCGACCTATGAGGAAGGCATTCCTGGCATTCATGCGCGCGGGTTGAGCAGGGGCGCGCTTCATTGGTGTGCTCAGGTGTTGAGCTTGCCGGGTTGGGAGCGGTTGTTTTTTGATCCGTGCGATGCGGATGATCTGGGGCTGGAGCTGACGTCTGAGATTCTTAGCTTTCCGGTGACTCAGTACTTCATTGCTGGCTCTGATGCGACCAGGGATTCGTATTGGTCGAGCGATCAGGTAACGAGCATGAGGTATTTGTTGCAGGACATGGCAAAGATGGCTGCGTATCGTTTTTGGCCTGCGTATAACGATTTGGGGTTGTCGGCTCAGGATTTTGAGGATGAGTTGGTGGCTGATGCGGGGTTGTTGCGGCGGGTGTTGGGGTTGAGTTCGGCGTTGCCGGTTTTTGAGGTGGATGAGCGCGTGGATTTGCCGGATGGGTTCAAGGGTTTGTTGCCGTATCGGCGTTCTGAGCGGACGAGTTTGGCTCGTCGTCGTGCGCTGGGGAAGTTGCCTCCTGCGGAGGTTTCGGGTGCGAGTGTGCCTGCGGGCCCGTATGGGTCGGCGCGGTATGAGGCGTGGTTGGAGCAGGAGCGTCAGCGCAATCTCTGAGGTGGCCCATGAGTGATGGGGTGTTGTGTGCGTTCGCTCTCGATCGCCCGCGTGATGTGCAGGTTGGCGGTTTGGATGATGCGGAGTCGAATGTGCAGTGGTTGGAGCGTTCGGTGAATCGTAGTGTTGGTGCGCGGTTGCGTAATCAGGGGCGGCGAGTTGTGAATCCTTTCGTCAAGAGCGGAAGTTTCCGAGGGCCTGGTACGGGTACGCAGGTCACTGAGTTTGTGGCGGGGGCGGCGCGGTGAGTTGGTTTCGCGGTATCAAGTGGGAGGAGTACAGCCAGGTTCCCCCGGCGACGTTAGCGTGTGTGGATGAGGCCCTGTCGTTGTGGGATCGGAGCATTTCACGGCTGGCGAATGAGTATTTGGGTCCGGAGATTCGTTCTGAGTTGGCGACCGAGGCCGGTTTCGCTGAGGGGTGCCGCAATGTGGCGATGTTGGCGACGGTGATGGGGCAGCGCGACGTTGCTGTCGCGTTGATGCGTGCCCAGGCGACCGAGGATCAGGGCAAGGATGGTCTGGTGGCGCGCGGGATGGAGCGCGGCGCGCTTCATTGGTGTGCTCAGGTGTTGAGCTTGCCGGGTTGGGAGCGGTTGTTTTTTGATCCGTGCGATGCGGATGATTTGGGGCTGGAGCTGACGTCCAAAGCGCTGGGCTTCCCAGTGACGCGTCGCTTTATCAACGGTTCCGACATGAATTGTGATGAATATTGGGCGCATGATCGCGTCGTGGGCGTCAAGAATTTGTTGCAGAATATTGCAAAGATGGCTGCGTATCGTTTTTGGCCTGCGTATAACGATTTGGGGTTGTCGGCTCAGGATTTTGAGGATGAGTTGGTGGCTGATGCGGGGTTGTTGCGGCGGGTGTTGGGGTTGAGTTCGGCGTTGCCGGTTTTTGAGGTGGATGAGCGCGTGGATTTGCCGGATGGGTTCAAGGGTTTGTTGCCGTATCGGCGTTCTGAGCGGACGAGTTTGGCTCGTCGTCGTGCGCTGGGGAAGTTGCCTCCTGCGGAGGTTTCGGGTGCGAGTGTGCCTGCGGGCCCGTATGGGTCGGCGCGGTATGAGGCGTGGTTGGAGCAGGAGCGTCAGCGCAATCTCTGAGGTGGCCCATGAGTGATGGGGTGTTGTGTGCGTTCGCTCTCGATCGCCCGCGTGATGTGCAGGTTGGCGGTTTGGATGATGCGGAGTCGAATGTGCAGTGGTTGGAGCGTTCGGTGAATCGTAGTGTTGGTGCGCGGTTGCGTAATCAGGGGCGGCGAAATGTCCAATCCCCTTCTTCAGGAGAAGAGAGTACCGAGGGCGGGGGAGAGGACCCGTTCAGCGAACGGCATTCGAGGTGGAGGTGAACGCTCGTGCGACGAGTGGCCGACTCAGCGCGGGAAAGATCCGTTTGCTTCCTTGGTCCGGTCGGGCGGTGAATCTGTCCCGGCGTGTGGGTGCCACCCTGCTAGTGTCGGCTTTCCGGCCCAGCGGCGTTCCGAGTTCGCCCGGCCGACCCAACTGCCCGCAACACGAGAGGTTCTCATGTCGTTGACACTCACGGCCACCGACGCCGACACGCGACCTTACGAGGCGACTCTCCTCGACGGGGTTCTCTCCGAACGCAACGTTGCTGGAGCGACGTTCAACAACGGGTTGCTCCGCTTCCACAACGCGGCATCTGCCGAACTCGCGCAGCAGAACCTGTACGAATTCTTCGGCGATCGCGCGAGTGAGCTCACCCCCTTCGCCTTCGACTGGCGCGGCCGTCACTTCTGCCGGGTGCAGCTCGACGGCGAAGACATGGCGCTGCGGGCGGACAGTGCGTTCAATGAAGCGAGCCCCCTCACCGACTACGCCGGTACCGTCGCTTTCCTCCTCGACGACCCCGGGGCCGTCGAATTCCTTGAAGAAGCAGTGATGCAAGAAGCCTTCGCAGCCCTGCAGATCTTCGGCCTGCGATTCACCGACTGCATCGGCCTGAAGGTTCCTGCGTTCCTCGGAGGCGAAGAAACCATCGCCAACATGGAGGTCAACGACATGGACGTCTACTGGAGCTTCAACGCCCAGGTGTACAACCAAGTGAAAGACACGCCTCCCGGAACGCCGATCCGCCTCGGGTGACCGGCGCTCCCCATGCCCACACATCACGTCGACGAGGAGATACCAGCATGACCGACGACCAGCAGCTCCTGGCCAACCTTGAGCGGATCGCGACGCGCGAGGAGCTCGTCTGGAACGATGCTGCCGATCCGGATGAGCTCGAGAGCCTGGAGGCATCCCTCGGAATCGAGGTTCCGAGCGCGTACCAAAGGGTTCTGGAGTGGCACGACGGCACCGACGATCGTGAATTCTGCTCGATCGAGGAGTCCGTAGAGGCAGCCGAAGAACTCCTCGAGTTGTGGGAAGACGTCGTCGAGGAGGGCAACCTCGACCCGAGCGAGCGCAACATCGAACCCGGCACCGGATGCGTCAAGGACGGTGACTTCGTCAAGGGGTGGGTGCCGTTCTACGACTACGGGACCGGAGCGTTCGACCTGCTCGACTGCAACCCCGGCCCGAACGGCTCACACGGTCAGGTCATCCACTACGACCCGGATGGCACGAACGCTGTCACTCACCCTACGCTCGCAGCCTGGGCAGCCGAGCGCGCCGCACACTGACGGCGACCCCCACCTGCGCATCGCCCGTGCTTCGTGGCGATGCCGTCACCACACTGGAGAACTGCACTATGGCGTCGCACCACCTAACCGTCTTCGGTAACGAGGTTGCCCTCGACGGCCGCTCCATCGATGTTCCCGCGGGAGCCAACCCGCACACCATCGCCGTGCGAGCCGCCAAGGAGATGGCGAGTGCTGAATCGAAACCCGGCGAGAGCGTGCACATCGAAGTACGCAACGATCAGGGAGTGTTTCCCCTCGTCATCACGGACGGTGAAGTGAGCGCAGGCCGCGTCGAACCGACCGCGTCCGACGCAGGGTCCGCGGACACGGGCGAACCTGCCAACTCGCGCGGGATCGAATCTGCCACCGAGCCTTCCCGAGCAGAGCCAGCCGCTGGCACTATGCAGAGTCTCCACTCGGCCGAGGGCGCGAGTACGCCAAGAGCACCAGAACCGGCGGATGATGACCCGCCGGCGGCCACTGGCTGGAAGGACGGTGGTGACATCGTGACGTCCCTGCGCTCGGCGTGGGCGGCCAACGCCGAAGTCCGCCCCCTGCCAGGCCCGCAGCCGGCCGCGAAGGCGTCCGACGTATCTCAAGCGACACCTGTGTTCGCTCCGCCAGAGCCGCGCGCGCCTGAGGCACACCGGCCCTTTGACCACACGTTCATCGAGAAGCACCGCACCGAGACGCCCACCCCAGCCCCCGTCGGCGGATTCGCGGGCGTGCTCGCCCAGTTCGGCATTGGTGGCCCGAGCCAGGCACAGCAGGCCGAGGAAGCGGACAAGATCGCCGTCTCGAAGGTGTGGACCCGGCCCAAGGGCATTGCCGTCGCCAACGGTAAGGGTGGCTCAGGCAAGACGCCGACATCGCTGTACCTTGCCGCGATGTTTGCTCGCCTCGGGGGCGGCATGGTGTTGGTCGACGACAACAACACCTTCCGCGGTGCCGCCGGCTGGCAGACGGAGAACGCCGCGCACGGTGCCACGAAGGAAGACCTCATCGCCGCGCTACCCACCTTTGACGGGTCGGAGCGCGCGGCTGACATGGCGCGCTTCACCCACCACCAGACGACGGACCGCTACGACGTTCTGCAGTCCCGCCCGCAGAAGCTGGCGCGCGACCAGGCGCTCGACGACGCTGAGTTTGATGCGATCCAGGAGTTGCTTCGTCGTTTTTATCGGGTTGTCGTGTTCGACTCCGGCAACGACGAGTCGGCACCGAACTGGCTGCGCATGATCCATCACAGCGACGCGCTCGTCGTGCCTACTGCCACCACGCCGAAGCACTGCGAATCAGCGAAGCTGCTGCTCGAGGCGCTCACGGCCGCCGGCGGGCACGGAGCCGAACTGGCGCGAAACGCGGTCATCGTCGTGTCGCACGCCTCGACGAACGACCCAGCACCCGAGCAGGTCGCCCCGCGGTTCGAGGGCATGGCCCGTGAGGTGCTGACCATCCCGCACGACCCGGCGATGGCGCGCGAATGGTTGAGGTGGGACGACCTGGCTCCGCGCACGCAACGCGCGTGGCTCGCCGTTGGTGCAGCAATTGCCCGTGGCCTCGAGGATTGACCTGTGACGCGTCTCGACCTGGTCGTCGACGGCGGGCGAGCCCTCGTTGACGGAACACCGCTTGAGCTTCCTCCCGGCGCGGATCCAGCCGCGGCCCTCGTGGCTCACGCGCAGGACCGAGCTCGAATCGAGGGGCCGGTGTTGGCGCACCTGCGCGACGGAGCGGGCACGGATGTGTGGGTGAACGTGGGTGCGGACGGTGCAGTGACTCCGGCGGAGGAGCCGAACCTGGACTCTGACCCGGTGTCGGCACCCCCGACAGCCCTGAGTGCGTGGAGCACCGAGCCGCGGCAGCCGGGCGGGCGTGGCTGGAGCAATCGGTTCAAGCGCGATGACGTGGCACCTTCGCGGCGCGCCCTGCTCGTCGGCGGCAGCGCGATCGGTGCGCTTGCACTGGCAGGCGGTGGGTGGGCACTCGCCACTGCAGGCGATGACGAGCGGCCCCCGGAACCAGCCTCGACGACACCCTCTCGCTCGGTGATACTTCCTAACGGGCAGAACGCACCTGCGGGATGGCTGGAGCAGGCAGTTTGGTCGGTCGAAGACGTCGCCGATCCGAAGCCGCAGGTCGATGTGCGTGACGGCATGTTCGCCGTGCTCACCCAACCTCCGGGCACCGGAGCCGTCGAGGTCGTGGTGGCAGGTGCGCGCGATGGCCGCAGACGGTGGAGCAAAACGCTCGAAGTAGGCGAGATCGTCACGGACGGCCCGTTCATCCTGAACCGGGACGGCAAGCTCATCGTCTTCGTGGCGACGCCGAAGCGCCTTCTCGGCTGGGAGCTTCGAACCGGTGTTTCCTTCGCGGATCACGCCTTCACCACGGAGGACGCGAGTGTCGGTTTCGGCTTGTTGGGTGCCTGGATCGGCACTGGCGGACGGCGGTTCTACGGGTTGACAAAGAAAGGCCTGGCTCCGTTCGACATCCCGGACAAGGCATCGTGCTTCGGCACAATCGGTGACCGCATGTTGGTGGTCGATTCCGGGGCGCAGGCATGGAAGCTCGAGTCCGGGAAGCCAGAGCCCGAGCCCGTCAAGTTGCAGGGCCCCAAGGACGCCACGCCCGGCGGGGTGGTCGCTGTCACGGACGAAGTGCTCATTCTGGCGTGGAACACGTGGCGGAACGTAGCGCTGCGGGCGTACGACCTCAAGACGCTCAAGCCCCGCTGGACGACGCCGTCGGAGCCGCGCTGGGAGGCATACCTCGGTACGGCTCGGATTGCGCCTGACCAGACTTGGGCCACTGTGGGAAACCGCCGTGTTGATCTCACCTCGGGCAAGGCATCCGTCATCGCAGCCAAGTGGACGCCTGTCGCCATCTCGGACGGCTTCGCGTGGGGTAACGATGGTTCATACATCCTCGCCTGTGACAGATCGGGCGAGCTCGTGTCGGGGAAGCCGACACACCGGTCCAACGAGACCGTCATCGTTGTGGCCGGGTACGGCGATCAGGCGTTCGCCACGTCCGCTGCATACGGAACGCCGACGTTGTATTCGCTGAACCGCGCTGTGTGACGGGTCGATGCGTGCGTCGGCCGACTGATGGCGCAGACTAGTTTCCCGCTCCCGAGTCCATCGATGGGTTCACGAGAGCTGGGACGGACCCGGCGTTGGAGATGTCCCCATGCGGCGAAGGGCAACTCGGTCGTCGCGTGCACCAAGCCACCTCGACGTAATTGACAGACGCGAGGGGCGGTCCGGCACCGATCGGTTCGTCAGCTGACGTTTGGTGGTGAACACGCACGGCTCGACGTGAGCAGCATCTGTGCCACACCGCAGCATCGCTCGAAGGAACCCCGCCGCGAGCGACGACGTCGTAGGTCGAGACCGCAAGGAGAATCACAGCTGCGCTGCACGCCCGCGCCCGTGATCCGTATCCTTGACTCGACGCAGGGGAGGAGCAGGCATGGGTGAGATGTTCGCGGGCCGGTACGAGCTGGTCGACCAGATCGGCGAAGGCGGAATGGGGTCCGTCTGGCGCGTCCACGACCACAAGTCGCGCCGTCTCGTCGCCGCCAAACTGCTGCGCCAGTCGGACGCCGGCTCGCTCCTGCGCTTCATGCGCGAGCAGGGCATGCGCATCGAGCACAGCCACGTCGTCACGCCGCTCGGCTGGGCCGGTGAGGACGGGCGCGTCATCTTCACGATGCCCCTCATCGACGGCGGCTCCATCTCCGACCTCATCAAGGATCACGGCGCGCTGCCGTACCCGCTCGTCGCCGAACTCATGCGCCAGATGCTCGACGGTCTCGACGCCTGCCACAGCGCCGGCATCGTCCACCGCGACATCAAGCCGGCCAACATCCTGCTCGAAGCCACCGGAATGGGCGTGCCCTCGGCCTGGATCACCGACTTCGGCATCGCCGTCAGCGTCGACGCACCGCGCCTCACGAGCAACGAGATGGTTCTCGGAACGCCGGGCTACATGTCGCCCGAGCAGGCCAAGGGCGACGATCCCGACCCCCGCCAGGATCTGTACTCCGCCGGCATGATGGGCATCCACATGCTCACCGGCGTGCGCCCGGGCAACACCACGCGCACCCGACGCGACGACCTTCCGCCGCGCCCCGCCGACGTGCCGGACTCGCTGTGGAACGTCCTCGTCGCACTGGCCGACCCCGTCGCCAGCAGGCGTCCCGCCAACGCTCGCGACGCCATGTCCTGGCTCCTGCTCCCCGAGAACGCCTGGCACGACGCGGCCGCCCGCAACATCCCCGACCGTCTGCCCCCGATGGAGTCCTCGGGCGACTTCGTCCAGCTCCACGCCGGAGCCGCAGCCCGCGCCCTCGATGGCTTCACTGACTCCTCCGCCGCGCCGCAGACGCTCATCGACGGCGCGCCGGTGCCGCAGCGCCGCAAGGTCAAGACGTGGATGGCGGCGCCCGCCGGCCTGCTCGCCGCCCTCGTCGCCGGCTTCGCGCTCTGGCAGCCCTGGGGTGCCGGCGACGGCGCGTACGACGCCAACCACGCCAGCACCGGGGGCACCTGCTACTTCAGCGATGCCGGGTCCGTGGCCACGACGTCGAGCGGCAAGCAACTCACCTGCACCTATCAGGACGACGGCAGCTACATATGGCAGAAGGCGGACTGATCACCCGCCCCTGGCGTACGACGCAGCGCCCGAGCCGAAACCGGATCGGGCGCTGCTTTCATGTGGGAAGCGTGGCGGTCAGGAGTTATCGCGGCGCCACAGAACGAAAGCCAACCCGGCCACCGCGCCCAGGCCAAGCACGAGCGCTCCACCCCAGAGCAGCGGGTTCGAACCCGAGGTGCCCTCGGTGCTCAGGGTGGCAGGGGCCGGCTGTGCGACGTCCATGGCGGGGCCCTCGTTGGCGTTGCCCTGCACGCGCACCGAAATGACCGACGGAATCGTCTTCGACTCGTCCAGCTTGTCCGAGGACGACGACGGCGTGACGTCGAGTGCCACGTAGTACCAGCCCGGCATCGCCTGCCACTGCACGCTGTCGTCGCCGCCCGTCTCGCGGTCGGCGTTGCCGTAGTCGATGGGAGCCGTGTAGGCGCCGAGCTGCTTCGGGTCGGTGCCCGAGGAGGTCGACTTGAACAGGTACCCGGTGTTCGAACCGGAGCCCGAGACCGTCACCTCGGTGAGCGCGGGGTTGTAGACCTGCAGATCGAGGTTCATGTCCTGCGTCGGGTTGTAGCCGCTGCCGTTCTTCGGCACTTCCCAGCCGACGGACATGCGCTGGCCCCAGCTGAGGTGGACGCGGAAGAACATGCGGCGTCCCGGTTGCGCCTCGACGGTGTACCC
Source organism: Dermacoccus sp. 147Ba (assembly GCF_004151355.1). NCBI lineage: Bacteria > Bacillati > Actinomycetota > Actinomycetes > Micrococcales > Dermacoccaceae > Dermacoccus > Dermacoccus sp. 147Ba. Next base: position 127,231 of record NZ_SEHL01000004.1, on the reverse strand, counting down.
GCCTTCGGAGCTGGGAAGCGTCGTGGCGTTCGCGAAACCGGCGCCCGGTTCCATCGCCTGCGAGGCGTCGAGGGGCTGGGTGGAGAGGGCCTCGACGTCACCGCTCGGGGTCTTGACCTCGCCGTTCACCTTCGGAGTGCGCACGATCGCGATCTGCACGGGCATCGGCGTGGAGTTGTCACCGCTGTTGGTGCGCTTCACCTCGAGCCGGTAGGACGTGGCCTTGCGACACGCGTCGGCCGAATCGCCCGAGTCCGTGATGCGCTTCGACGCCTTGGGGTCAACGGCGACGTTCGTCTTGAGCAGGCCCGGGGCGCCCGTGGTGGAAAGGGAGTCGGTGGACGTGGCGCAGGTCGTCTCGCCGTCCGGCGTGGTCAGCTTGATCTCGAGGCCCTGCGAACCGTCGGAAACGCTCCACGCGTTGTTCTTCCAGGTGGCCGAGCCGAGCACGCCGATCTGGAGGCGCTCGCCCTCACCCCGGGAAATGGACGCGTAGCGGGAGGTCTCGTCGACGGGCAACGTCGTCTGATACATCCCCGGGTCGAGGGGAGTGCCGTCGCCGGAGGCCACACGGAGGTCGATGCTCTTGCCGCCCGTGGTGAAACCGTTACCGTCCGCCAACTTCGGCGCGCTCCACGCCGGTGCGGCGCTCGTCGTGGCGAGCCCGACGGTGACGGCGGTCGCTGCGAGCGCCTTCCTCGCGCGTGATGTCGTCATCCTCGTCCTCCCCGAATGTGCTGGTGACAGTGTGCCAAACCGGCGGGCCGTCCTGGGACGTTTCATCCGCGCGGTCGGTTCCACAGGGTGTGCCACTCGACGCCGATCTCGGCGAGCATCTCGCGCAGCAGCGGCAGACCGATCCCGACGACGGTGTGCGGGTCGCCTTCGATGCGCTCGACGTACGGGCCGGCCAGTCCGTCGATCGTGAAGGCGCCGGCGACGGCGAGCGGTTCGCCCGTGGCGACGTACGCCTCGATCTCGGCGTCGCTGATGTCGGCGAAGTGGACCTCGGTGCCCGAGACCGCCCCGAACGTGGCGCTCGTGCCGTCCTCGCGGTCGTCGATGACCCAGTGCCCCGTGAACAGCGTCGCGCTTCGACCGCGCATCTCCCGCCAGCGGGCCGCAGCGTCGCCCGCGTCGACCGGCTTGCCGAGCGTCCGGCCCTCGAACTCGAGCACCGAGTCGCAGCCGAGCATGAGCGCGCTCTCGGGCGCGTCGTCGGGGACGTCGCCCTCGGCGAAGCGGGAGGCGACCGCCTGGCACTTCGCGTGCGCGAGCAGCAGGGCGACGTCCTCGGCGGCCAGCGGCCCGTGATCCGCGCCCGCGGAGTCGAGTGCGGCCTGCTCGTCGACGTGGGAGACGAGGACGAATGGCTCGATGCCGGCCGACCTCAACGTGGCGAGGCGGGCGGGCGACTGCGAGGCGAGGACGAGTTCGGTCATGCGACCCAGGCTATCGGGCGGGCCGGCTCAGCCCGGGAGGCCGTCGACGAAGCACCAACGCCATGCCTCGCCGGGCTCGAACGAGCGCATGACGGGGTGGGCAGTGTCGCGGAAGTGAGCGCTCGCGTGTGCACCCGGGGATGAGTCGCAGCACCCGACGAACCCGCACGCGGTGCACATGCGCAGGTGCAGCCACTTCATGCCCTGCTCGAGGCATGTCTGACATCCCTCGTGGGACTGCGGCGCGGCGCTGGAGTCAGCGGCTTCGACGAGGTGCTCGCAGTCGCCTCGGCGGCCCTCCGGCGTGAGGAGGGGTCTGGTCTCCCCGAGAACAGCGTCGCGATCCTCGGCCGTGAGGATCATCGACTCCTCGATGTCGAGCTGGAAGAGGATGTTGTCGATGACCTCGTGATCGACGAGGCCGTGATCACGCATCTCGAGCACCTTGTTGCGCTCCGCGGCGAGCATCTGCTGACGGATCTCGCGGTACTGCTGCGTCGGGCCGAGAACATCGCTGCTGCCCAGGCGCTCCCACATGAGGTTGGCGCGGCGCATGCCCTGCTTCTCGAGCGACTTCATGATCGGCTCAGGGGTGTCGGCGAGCCGCGGATCCTCGAGTGCCTTGTGCATCGCCACCTCACCGGCGTCGATGGAGGCCTGGACGACCTGGGCCGCCGCGAGGGCGTCCTCGCGCGGATCGGGGGCGTGCAGCTTCATGGCCTTCGCCACCGTGCCGAGCGTGAAGCCCTGGAGGACGAGGGTGCCGATCGTCACGGTGAGCGCGATGAAGATGAGCGTCTCGCGATGCGGGGTGGCGCCCTCGGGGAGCAGGAACGCGGCGGCGAGCGTCACGACGCCGCGCATGCCGGCCCAACCGGCGACCGCACCCTCACGCAGGGAGAGGGGACGCGAATCCCATCTCGCCACGCGGCCCAGCCACGCCGCGAAGATGATGAAGACCGGCCGGATGAACATGACCGTCGCGAGAACGGTGAGCGCGTAGGCGCTCGTACGGGCCAGGCCGATGTCGGACTCGATGACGTCGGTGATGATCGTCGCCGCCTGCAGACCGATGAGCAGGAAGACCATGTTCTCGAGGATGAACTGCACCGAATCCCAGTTCATCCGCTCGGAGACGCGAGCCTGCGCCGTCTGGATGTAGGGCGCCTTGTAGCCCAGCAGGACGGCCATGACGACGACGGCGATGACGCCGGAGCTGTGGATCTCCTCGGCGGGCAGGAAGGCCACCCACGGCGAGATGAAGCTCAGCGCGACGCTCGTCGGGGTGTCCTTGACGTGCTTTTGGATGAACGCCATGGCGAGGAACGCGACGACGCCGATCGCGATGCCGCCCACCGTCGCGACGAGGAAGTCGACCCCGACGCTCAGCGGCGTGACGGACTGCTGCAGCGCGAGCGTGGCCGTGGACACGGTGACGAGGGCCGTCGCGTCGTTGAAGAGGGACTCACCCTCGAGGACGGCGACGAGCCTGCGTGGCAACCCGATGCGACGCGCGACGGCGGTGGCCGCGACGGCGTCCGGGGGAGCGACGACACCGCCCAGGGCCAGTGCCGCCGCGAAACCGATGGGCATGAGCCACCAGGAGACGAGTCCGACGACGATCGCGGTGAAGAGCACGAGCAGCACCGACAACTGGATGATCTGGTACACGTCGCGCCGCAGATCGACGAGCGAGATGCGCAGCGCCGTCGCGTACAGCAGCGGCGGCAGGAAACCGAGGAGAACGACCTCGGAGTCGAGGTGGACCTCGCCCACGCCGGGGGCGTAGGAGAGCGCGACCCCGACCGCCGTCAGCAGCAGAGGACCGGAGAGCCCGACCCGCCGGGCCACGAGGCTTCCGAGAATCGTCGTGGCGACGAGGAGGACGATGGGGAGGGCGACATGCACCCGGCCATTATGACGGCTGGACGCGACCCCTCCCGCCGGTGTCCAGCGGGGGAGTCACGCGCCGGTGCGGGCGGTCAGCCGCCGATGACGCGTGGCGCACCGCGGTAAGCACGGGCGTGGTGCCAGGCCGCGGCGTGTGCATACGCCTTGTGCTTCGGGTTGCGCTCGCCGCCGTACTTGAGCGGGTCGGCCCAGTGGCCGGCCTTGACGAGACGCTCGACGAGGCTGCGGTCGCTGCCCTCGGGCAGCAGGCGCTGCAGAGCACGCGGCGGAAGCACGGTGTAGACGAGTTCGTTCTCGAGTGCGGGTGCGGCCATCGGTCGGCCCTCGACGAGATCGGTCACGAGCTGCTCGGCGATGTTCGCGCCCGATCCCGTGGCGTAGTAACAGTTGCGTCCGTAGCGCGGGTTGACCTCGAAGAACTTGACCGAGCCGTCACGTGGATCTCGGATGGCGTCGAGGTTCGCGAAGCCGTAGTAGTCGGCCGTCTCGAGGATGCGAACGGAGGCGTCGACGACGTCGGGCATGTCCTGCACGACCTGGACGTCCGGGATTCCGAGGTACGCCGGACGCGGATCCTGCAGGAGCACCTTGGAGGTGCGCGCGAGCGTCACCTCACCGTTGCGTGCCCGATAGATCGTGACCGACAGGATGTCGTCACCGGGGATGCGATCCTGCGCCAGCATCTCGCCGGTGAAGCCGGCGGCGTGAAGCCGGTCGATGAGGTCCTCGAGGGCCGCGGAGTCGTCGATCTCGTAGAGCTTGCGCTTGCCCTGCATCGTCAGCTTGTTGTGCAGCGCGGAGTCAGCAGGCTTGACGATGATCGGGAACGGGAACGTCACCTCAGCCGCGCTGGGACGCCCCGCACCGAAGTCGAGCACAGCCGTGCCGGGGGTGAGGACGCCGGCCTCGGCGCAGACGGCGTTGAAGTGGTTCTTGTCCGAGATACGCACGAGCATCTCCGGGGACTCGTGCGGGACGACGACGTTCGCGCCGAGCGAGTCGCGCTGGGCGGAGAGCATTTGCACGTAGCTGTCGTTGTTCGTCAACGGGATGACGGTGAGGTTTGGGTGCGCTGCGGCCACACGAACGAGCTCGTCCATGACGAGCTGATGGTTCGTCAGAGCCTCGTGACCGAGCACCCGCACCTCGTGGAAGAGGCTCGAGTCACCGACAGCCGGGGTGTGGAGCGGCACGATGGCGACACTCGTCAGGTCGTAACGCTCGTGGAAGGCCCGCGCCAGCGCGTACCCCGAGAGCGTGAAGTCGAGCACCACCGGCAGGACGGGCGGTGTGCCACCTTCACCCGGGGTGCGTCCGCGCGCCGGGGCGACCTTCGCCGCAGCCGTCGAACTCACACGCTCTGCCATCGACATCGCCGAACGCAGACCATCCTTCACGAGGGAGGCGGGCGACGTCGACGAGGTCGAACCGGACGTGGGTGCAGGCGACATGCAGTCGTCCTCCTTGGCCGAATGGTGAGGGAAGCCGATTGACCGGCGCTTCTCGAGATCCGGTTCAGTTTACCCGCGACGCTCCGCTTGGTATCGAGGGCGCGCGGGCGTGCTGAGCTCCGGGCGACGGTTGACGCAGCCGTGCGAACGAGCCTCAGGCAGGGGGCAGGAGCGCATCGCGCAGGACATCGAGGCCGACACTTCCGACGTCGAGCGCGCGACGGTGGAAGGCCCTGAGGTCGAAGTCGGCTCCCTCGTGTTCGCGGGTCTTCTCGCGCAGGTCGAACCACAGGCGCTCGCCGACCTTGTACGACGGCGCCTGCCCCGGCCAACCGAGGTAACGGTCCAGTTCGAAGCGCAGGAAGCCCTCGGCCATGTCCGCGTGGGCACTGAGGAAACTCCATGCCTTGTCGTAGGTCCACTCGCCGCCGCCGACCTCGGCCGGCGCCTCGAAACCGCAGTGCACACCGATGTCGAGCACGACGCGGGCCGCGCGCAACGACTGCCCGTCGAGCATGCCGAGACGGTTGCCGTCGTCGTCGAGGTAGCCGAGCTCGGCCATGAGGCGTTCGGCGTACAGCGCCCAGCCCTCGCCGTGCCCGGACGTCCAGGCGCCAAGGCGCCGCCAGCGGTTGAGCAGCCCCGAGCGGTACATCGTCTGCCCGATCTGCAGGTGATGGCCGGGTACGCCCTCGTGGTAGACCGTCGTCAGTTCGCGCCACGTGCCGAACTTCTCGACGTCTCGCGGTACCGCCCACCACATGCGGCCGGGGCGCGAGAAGTCCGCACTCGGACCCGTGTAGTAGATGCCGCCCGAGTTCGTCGGCGCGATCATGCATTCGATGCGGCGCACCGGATCCGGCACGTCGAAGTGGGTGTCGGCGAGGGCGGTGACGGCCTCGTCGGCCTTCTGCTGCATCCACTCCTGCAGCGCGTCGGTACCGTGCAGCGTGTAGGCGGCACTCTCGTCGAGCGACGCGATGGCGCCCTTGACGCCGGCCCCCGGGGCGACGCGCTCTGCGACCTCCTTCATCTCCGCCGTGATGCGCGCCAGTTCCTCCTGGCCCCAGCGGTAGGTCTCTTCGAGGTCGATGCGCGCACCGAGGAACTGCCGGCTGTGCAGCGCGTATCGCTCGGCGCCGACGGCGTCGGCCTCCCGAGCGTCGACGAGCACCTCCTCGCGCAGCTTCTCGGCCGTCTCCTCATAAGCCCGGGCGGCCTCGTCGATAGCGTGACGCAGCTCGTCGGCGAGTGCCTCGTCCTCGGTTCCGTCGACGGCCTGCTGTGTCAGCGCGTGGAAGTAGCCCTCGGAGCTGATGTGGTCAGCGCACTGCTCGATGCAGCGCTCCACCTGACGGCGCGCGGGGCGGTTGCCGGCGTCCGCTGCGACGCGCAGCGACTGCAGCCACCCGGTGAGGGCCTCCGGCACCGCGCGCATGCGCGTGGCGATGACGGCCCAGTCCTCGTCAGTGTCGGTGGGCATGAGGTCGAACACGTCGCGAACGTTCTGCAGGGGCGAGGCGATGACGTTGAGGTCGGCCAGGTCGTACCCGGCCTCGTGGATCTCCTCGGCGAGCTCGAGCCGCTCCGTCATGGCGGCAATCGTGACCTCGTCGACGTCGTCCTCGGCCGTGACCGTGCGCAGCGCGGACAGCGTCGTGCGACGCAGTTCGCTGATGCGCTCATAGCCCTCGGGGGAGAAGTCGTCGAGCATTTCGTCCTGGCCCGGAACGCCCAAGCTGGTGGCTTCGATGGGAGAGAGCTCCACCGCGGAATCGAAGTACGAGTCGGCCAGTTCGTCGACACGGGTCGTGGCGCGAGGGGACGCGGAGGTGTTCATGCCACGACTGTAGGCGAGAGGTTCGACTTGGGCCCGATCGCCTTCGGTAGTCTCGCGCCATGGCTGATGACGGGGTGCGTGAAACCTCAGCGGCGGGGCCGAACGTGCTCTCGGTGAACGTGGGGCGCCCGGAGGAGTGGGATCCGAAGCAGCACCGGACGGGCATCCACAAACAGCCCGTCGGGTACCTCGAGGTGAGCGACCCCGGCCCGCGCGAGGGCGGCGGGCGCAGTGGTGTCGCGGGCGATTTCGTCGGCGACGAGAAGCATCACGGAGGCAGCGACAAGGCCGTCTATCTCGTCGCACGTGAGGAACTCGACCACTGGGAGCGCGAACTCGGCCGCTCCCTACCGAACGCCTCCTTCGGTGAGAACGTCACCACCTCGGGCATCGACCTCGACGGGGCCCTCGTGGGCACGCGCTGGCGCGTCGGCACCGCAGTGCTCGAGGCGAGCCTGCCGCGTATTCCGTGCCGCACGTTCGCCTGGGCCATGGACGTTCCGGGGTGGCTCAAGCGCTTCACCCAGCGCGGGCGGGCGGGGACGTACGCGCGCGTCGTCGAACCCGGGCGCATCAGCGCCGGCGACGACATCGTCGAGGTGTACCGGCCTGCCCACGGCATCACGGTGGCCGACGTGTTCAGCGCCCGCACCACCGGTGGGCGAGACGTCCTTGCGCGGGTCGTCGAAGCCGGTGTTCTTCCGAGCGTCCATCAGCGTGACTACGAGGCCCGCCTGCGTAAGTGACGGTCCGCTCGACGCTCGTCCGGGCCGACGCCAAGGGGGGCTGTCACCGGCCTCGGTGACAGCACCCTTGGCACTGTTGACGTGCGCTCAGCGCGGCAGCGTCGATTCGGCCCAACTGCGCGGACGGCCGTGACGCACGTGCGCCGGGCGACCCCAGTAGGCGACCTCGCGGGGTGGTTCGACGGAGTCTGCCGCAGCCGCGGCGCGAGCGGTGAGCACCGCGACGACGGCGGCCAACTCCTCATCCGTCGGTGCACCCGAGACGACGCGGATCGTCGGCGCGGCAGCAAGGGTTGCGTCCGGGGTTTCGGAGGCAGGAGCCTCGTCGGTGCCCGGCGTGGGTTCGGTGTTCTCGGCGCTCACAGCGGGATGTTCCCGTGCTTCTTGGGCGGCAGCTCCTCGCGCTTGTGGCGCAGGGCGCGGAGCGCCTTCGTCACCTGGACGCGCGTCTCGTGCGGCGGGATGACGGCATCGACGTACCCGCGGTCGGCCGAGATGTAGGGGTTGGCCAGGGTGTCCTCGTACTCGGTGATGAGCTCGGCGCGGCGTGCCTCGACGTCCTCGCTCGACCCCTTCTCCGCGACCTTCGCCAGCTCCTTGCGGTACAGGATGTTCGCCGCGCCCTGGGCGCCCATGACGGCGATCTGAGCCGTGGGCCACGCGAGGTTGATGTCGGCACCGAGGTGCTTGGACCCCATGACGTCGTACGCACCGCCGTACGCCTTGCGCGTGATGACGGTGACGAGCGGCACCGTCGCCTCCGCGTAGGCGTAGAGCAGCTTCGCGCCGCGACGGATGATGCCGCCCCACTCCTGGTCCGTGCCGGGCAGGAAGCCGGGCACGTCGACGAGCGTGACGATCGGGATGTTGAACGAGTCGCAGAAGCGGATGAAGCGCGCGGCCTTCTCGCTCGCGTTGATGTCGAGCGTGCCGGCGAGCTGGGCCGGCTGGTTGGCGACGATGCCGACGCTGTGGCCCTCGACGCGGGCGAGGCCGCAGATGATGTTCGGCGCGAACAGCGGCTGCACCTCGAGGAAGTCGGGGCCGTCACCGGCGTCGTCGACGATGTGCGCGATGACGTCGTTCATGTCGTACGCGAGGTTGGCCGAGTCGGGCACGAGCGTGTCCATCGCGCGGTCGTCGTCGTTGATCTCGAGGTCGGCCTCGGCGTCGAACGTGGGCGCCGCGTCCATGTTGTTGCTCGGCAGGTAGGACAGCATCGACTTCACGTACTCGATGGCGTCATCCTCGTCGGTGGCCATGTAGTGCGAGACACCCGAGCGCGAGTTGTGGGTGTGCGCGCCGCCGAGCTCCTCGAAGCCGACGTCCTCACCGGTGACCGTCTTGATGACGTCCGGGCCGGTGATGAACATGTGTGAGGTCTGGTCGACCATGACGGTGAAGTCGGTGATGGCGGGGGAGTAGACCGCGCCGCCGGCGCACGGGCCCATGACGAGCGAGATCTGCGGGATGACACCGCTGGCGTGGACGTTGCGCCGGAAGATCTCGGCGTACATGCCGAGGGCGACGACACCCTCCTGGATGCGCGCGCCGCCGGAGTCGTTGATGCCGATGACGGGCGCACCCAGCTTCATCGCGAGGTCCATCACCTTGCAGATCTTCTCGCCGAAGACTTCGCCGAGGGAGCCGCCGAAGACGGTGAAGTCCTGGCTGAAGACGCAGACCGTACGGCCGTCGACGGTGCCGTACCCGGTGACGACGCCGTCACCGTAGGGGCGCGACTTGTCCTGACCGAACTGCGTCGAGCGGTGACGGGCGAGGGCGTCGAGTTCGACGAACGATCCCTCGTCGAGCAGCCGCTCCACGCGCTCACGCGCGGTGAGCTTTCCCTTGGCGTGCTGCTTCTCCACGGCGCGAGCAGAACCGGCGTGAACCGCCTCTTCCGTTCGGTTGGCCAGGTCCTGCAGACGGCCGGCCGTGGTGTGCAGGTCGATCGAGGTGTCCGGGGGCACGTCTTCCAAGGTCATGGGCCACACCCTAACCTGGGGTCGTGACCTCGGAAGTGAACTTGTCAGTAGGCTTTTCACCCCGCCTGGCGCGGAATTTGAGTCGTGCGGGGTGGGTCGTCGAGCTGCTCGACGAGGTCGACTCGACGAACGCCCGAGCCATGGGGAAGCCCCAGCCCTGGGCCCTCGTCGCGGCCCATCTGCAGACCTCCGGCCGGGGCCGTCTGACCCGTTCGTGGCAGGCGCCGGCGGGTTCCGCCGTCACGATGTCGATGACGCTGCCGCTCCCTGCCGACGGCGCCACCTGGGGGTGGGCTCCTTTGTTCGTCGGTGACGCCGTGCGCGGGGCCCTCGTCGACGTCCTGGGGGACAAGGGCGTCGGGCGAGTCGGAACGAAGTGGCCCAACGACCTGCTCGTGCGCGACCCCGACGGCACCTGGCGCAAAGTCGGCGGCATTCTGTGTCAGATGACGCGTTCGGCGGACGGTACACCGCTCGTCGTCGCGGGCGTCGGACTCAACGTCAGCCAGGAGCGTGAGGAACTGCCCGTCGAGACGGCTACGTCGCTGCGCTGTGCCGGGTACGACATCGGGCGCGAAGCCGTCATCGAGGCCGTGGCCGCCCACGTCATGGCGTCGGCTGTGACGTGGGGGAGGGCTTCTGGCCACGAAGTCGCCGCGCTGCGGAAGCGGATGCGGGATCACTGCCTCACCATCGGTGCCGACGTCGACATCCACACCCCCGACGGGGCGGTGCATCGCCGGTGCGCCACCGGCATCGACGACGAGGGCCGGCTCGAGGCCGTGCCGCTCGGCGAGCAGGCCGACTCGCCGAATAGGATGGCGTACTCGGTGGCCGACATCGTCCATGCGCGGCTGCACCGCAGCGACGATCTGAGAACGGGCCAGTGATGAGCGAGATCCCCCACCAGTTCACCGCCGATGACTCGACGTTCATCGACGGTATCGAGCGCATCCTCATGGGGAGCTCGCGTCGTTACCGACGTCGTGAACTCTCCGAACACGCGGGCGTCGACCCCGAGGAGACACGCCGCGTCTGGCGCGCGCTCGGCTTCGTCAACTCCCGCGAGGGTGACGTGGCCTTCAGCGACACCGACCTTCGCGCCTTGCGCGCCGCAATGTCCGTGACGGCGACGCACGACCTCGATGTCGACACGCTGCTCGGCTTGGCGCGGGCCCTCGGCCGCACGACCGATCGCCTCGCGATGTGGCAGACGCAGCTCGTCGCCGACATGATCTCCCAGCGTCAGGACGCCCCACCGGAGGGCAAGGAGCTGGCCAAGGCGACCGCGCGCACGATGGCCGACATCGCCGACGACCTCGAACCGATCATGAACTACGTGTGGCGGCGCAACCTCTCGGTGGCGCTGTCGCGACTGCTGGCCGACGCGCAGCCCGAGAGTCACCTCGGCGTCGTGCGCACCGTCGGGTTCGCGGACCTCGTGTCCTTCACCCGCTTGGCTCGCAGCCTGAGCGAGAGCGACCTCGCGGCCCTCGTGACGCGGTTCGAGGCCATGGCCTCCGATATCGTGAGCGAGCACTCCGGCGCCGTCGTCAAGATGGTCGGCGACGAGGTGCTCTTCTCGCACCAGGATCCGGCAGGTGCGTCCCGCATCGCCCGGGCGCTCAAGGAAGCCTCGGAAACCGACGACGTCATCCCGCGCATGCGCGTCGGCCTGTCGACCGGGCGCGTGCTCGCGCGCCTCGGCGACATCTACGGCACGACGGTCAACCGCGCCGCTCGCCTGACCAACGCCGCGGAGGCGGGGCAGATTCTCATCGACGAAACCACGGCGGACGCGTTGCGTCACGACCCCCAGTCGACGCTTCGGGCGCACGAGGCGCTCGACCTCTCAGGGATCGGAACGTCGCCGTCATGGGTACTCCTGTAGCGCACAACTGAACGGGGCGCTTGGTTGTTGAGAAATCAACCGGTTTCTTTCACCCCGCTACGCCGAAAAGGTCCATATTCTCGGTCGACATGACCGATGTTCTCCTCGCGCGCGGCGGATTTGGCGACGACACGACGCTGTTACGGCTCCACCAGGCCGCCGACCTGTCGGTTCGGACGGTCGCCGGTTCGCTCGTCGACATCTGCTCCGACCACGTGGCGCCCACGCACCGCAGTGCTCCCGCGTGTGTGCTCTTCGCCGCAGGCCGCGCCGGTGAGCCCCTCGATGCCGACGTCCTCGAGGCTCTCTGCCGTCTCACCGAGCGGCACCCGAAGACGGCCTTCGTTGCCGCCGTCGCGTTCGGTGACGCTACGGCGCAACGCTCCGGTGTCGTGGCACAACTCCTGCTCGCGGGAGCCGACGACGTCGTCCTGCTCGACGGTGACCCAGCCGAACTCGGGGCACGAGTTGCCGCGCGGGTACGCCGTGTCACGCGTGAACGGGGCGAAGCGCTCACCGCCTCCTCGCGTCCGTGGGTCGACGTGCGGCGTCGGGAGGTCGTCGGAGGTCGCGGCCGCGTCGAGCTCACGGCCAAGGAGGCCATGGTCCTCGAGATGCTGACAGCGTCCGACGGCGTGGTCCTGCGCGACGACATCGGGGCGGCGCTGTGGACCGGGCACTGGAGCGGTACGCCGAAGGCCATCGACATGCACGTGGCAAACCTGCGCCGCAAGTTGCCGCAGGTATGTGGTGAGGCCTGGCGCATCGAGACCGTCAGGGGTGCGGGCTTCGTCCTGGCGCCCGGCGATGCCGACGCCGACCACGGCGGTGGCGCGACGGTGTGGTCCGTGACGGGCTGAAGGCTGATTCCTGCGAGCCGCCACGTACCCTTGGGGCCGTGACGCGCTCCAAGACCCAAGCCCCCACCGCGCCCGGCGGATTCCCCGTCGTCGGCATCATCGGAGCGGGCCAGTTGGCCCGCATGTGCACCGCTCCGGCGGTCGAGCTGGCCCTGACGCTCTCGATTTTCGCCGAGTCCGAGGACGCGGCCGCAGCCCTCGTCGTGCCGCACTCGCCGGTCGGCGACTACACCGACCCCGAGGCCGTGCGCGAGTGGGCCCGGGGCTGCGACGTCGTCACGTTCGATCACGAACACGTGCCGGCCGACGTCCTCTCGGCCCTCGAGGCGGACGGTGTGCCGATGCACCCCAAGCCCAGCGCCCTGCGCTTCGCCCAGGACAAGCTCGCGATGCGCGAGCGGCTCGAAGGTCTCGGCGTGCCGTGCCCGGCTTGGCGCGCGGTCGTCGACGTCGACGAGCTGGCAGCCTTCGGTGACGAGCACGGCTGGCCGGTCGTGCTCAAGACGCCGACGGGCGGCTACGACGGCAAGGGCGTTCGCGTCGTGAAAGCGGCCGAGGACGCCGCGGATTGGTTCGCCAAGGCCGAAGGCGCTCCGCTGCTCGTCGAGGAGGCCGTCGACTTCACCCGCGAACTGTCGGTCATGATCGGTCGCAGCCCCAGCGGCCAGGTGGCGGTTTGGCCCGTCGTCGAGACCGTGCAGACCGACGGCATCTGCACCGAGGTGCTGGCCCCCGCACCGAACCTCGACGACGCACTCGCCGGCCGCATCGCCGAAGCCGCGGTGACGATCGCCCGGGAGCTCGACGTCACCGGTGTCATGGCCGTCGAACTCTTCGAACGTGTCGCCGAGAACGGTTCGGGTCAGAGCGATTTCGTCGTCAACGAGCTGGCGATGCGTCCGCACAACTCGGGCCACTGGTCGATGGACGGTGCCGTCACCGGTCAGTTCGAACAGCACCTGCGCGCCGTGCTCGACCTGCCGCTCGGCGACGTCACCGCGCGGGCTCCGTGGACCGTCATGGGCAACGTTCTAGGCGGCTCCTACGAGGAGCTGTACCCCACGTACAAGCACCTCATGGCGCGCGACCCCGCACTCAAGATCCACCTGTACGGCAAGGGCGTGCGCCCCGGCCGCAAGATCGGGCACGTCAACGTCAGCGGCACCGATCTCGTCGGCCTGCGCGGGCGCGCCCGTCACGCATGCGACTACCTCGAGGGAGTGGTGACGGAATGAGCAACGACATGGACACGAAGCAGCCCGTCGTCGGGCTGGTCATGGGCAGCAACTCGGACTGGCCGACGATGTCGGCCGCCGCCGACGTGCTCGACGAATTCGGCATCGCCTACGAGGCCGACGTCGTCTCGGCGCACCGGATGGCCCACGAGATGGTGGAGTACGGCGCGAGCGCTGCGAAGCGCGGGCTCAAGGTCGTCATCGCCGGAGCCGGGGGAGCGGCGCACCTTCCGGGCATGCTGGCGTCGGTCACGACGCTGCCCGTCATCGGTGTTCCGGTGCCGCTGAAGTACCTCGACGGCATGGATTCACTGCTGTCCATCGTCCAGATGCCCGGCGGCGTGCCCGTGGCGACCGTGTCGATCGGCGGCGCCCGCAACGCCGGCCTGCTCGCCGTACGCATCCTCGCCTCCGGCGACGGGGAGGAAGCAACGCGCCTCGCGGAGGCGATGGAGCGTTTCCAGGTCAGCCTGCGCGACGAGGCCCACGCCAAGGGCGAGGCGCTGCGCGAGGACGTCGCCCGCCGTCAGGGCTGACGCTCAAAGGACGCCGGCAGCAGGGCAAGCGCCGCCCGCCTCGAGAATTCGCCTCGAGAACCCGAGTCCGCTCCCTTCGCCGCGGTAACTTCCGGCCGGGCCCACCTCGACGGCGTACCGACGCGTAGCATGCGGCTATGGCTGGTAACCCTGACTTCGACCTGTACACGATCTCCGAGGAGCACGAGGCTCTTCGTGAGGCGATCCGCCCGGTGTGCGAGAACAAGATCGCTCCGCACGCCGCCGACGTCGACGAGGAATCCCGTTTCCCGAGCGAGGCCCTCGACGCCCTCGTCGAGGCCGGTCTGGCCGCCCCGCACGTCCCCGAGGAGTACGGCGGCGCCGGCATCGACGCGCTCGGTACGTGCATCGTCATCGAGGAAGTGGCGCGCGTGTGCGCGAGCTCCTCGCTCATCCCCGCCGTGAACAAGCTCGGCTCACTGCCCGTCATCCTCGGCGGCGGCGAGGAGATCAAGAAGAAGTACCTGCCGCAGCTCGGCGCCGGCGAGGCGATGTTCTCCTACGGCCTGTCCGAGCGCGAGGCCGGCTCGGACACCGCGTCCATGCGTACCAAGGCCAAGAAGGACGGCGACAGCTACGTCCTCACGGGTCAGAAGTCGTGGATCACGAACGCCGGCGAGTCGGAGTTCTACACGGTTCTCGCCGTCACCGACCCCGACGGCGAGCGCGGCCGCAACATCTCGGCGTTCGTCGTCGAGAAGGGTGACGAGGGCTTCGACTTCGGCGAGAAGGAGCGCAAGCTCGGCATCAAGGGTTCGCCCACGCGTGAGCTCCACTTCGACAACTGCCGTATTCCCGCTGACCGCCTCATCGGCGCGGAGGGTGAGGGCCTCAAGATCGCCCTGCGCACGCTCGACCACACGCGCGTCACGATCGGGGCCCAGGCTGTCGGTATCGCCCAGGGCGCACTCGACTTCGCCGTCGGCTACGTCAAGGAGCGCAAGCAGTTCGGCAAGGCCATCGCCGACAACCAGGCGATCCAGTTCATGCTCGCCGACATGGCGATGAAGGTGGAGACGGCGCGTCAGATGGTCTACGTGGCCGCTGCCAAGTCCGAGCGCGAGGACAAGGACCTCACGTTCTTCGGCGCGGCAGCCAAGTGCTATGCCTCCGACATCGCGATGGAGGTCACGACCGACGCCGTCCAGCTGCTCGGCGGCGCCGGCTACGTGCGCGACTTCCCGGTCGAGCGCATGATGCGCGACGCCAAGATCACGCAGATCTACGAGGGCACCAACCAGATCCAGCGCCTCGTCATGGGGCGTCAGGTGCTCAAGGGCTACTGAGGTTCGAGCACACGAGAAAGGGCCCCGGCGTCATGCCGGGGCCCTTCGCCGTGTCCACGGGCAGGGCCGGGACGTCAGCTGCGGTGAGTGCGCTCGGGCACCTCGTCGCCGACCTGTTGTGGATCAGTTGGCCGCCGCGGGCGTCTTGACGACGAACTTCGATGTGTCGCCGTTCTCGCGGATCGCCTTGAACAGCTCCCGGGACTTTTGCTGATCCCACTCGACAGCCTCACCGACGGCAGTCGGCAGCGCGTTGTTGCTGATGGGCACGACCACCGAGTTCCCGCCGTCACCGGAGAGCTTCTTGAGCGTCAGCATGACGCGGGCCGCCGTGATCATCCCCATGTCCTTGTCGACGGCGAGCCCCTGCGCACTGGACTCTCCGAGACCCTTGAGGCGCCACGGCACGAGGATGTTCGCCGGCGAGGAAACCTTGCCCATGAGGGCCCCGAGGAACTGACGCTGACGCTTCGCGCGCCCGATGTCGCCCTCGGGGTCGGAGTAACGGGCTCGGACGTAACCGAGCGCCGTCGCGCCGTCCATGTCCTGGCAGCCCTTCTTGAGGTTGATGTGTGCCTTCGGGTCGTCCATGTCGTTCTTGACGCAGATGTTGACGCCACCGACGGTGTCGACGACCGACGCGAAGCCGCCGAAGCCGATCTCCATGTAGTTGTCGATGTGGATGCCCGTGTTCTGCTCGATCGTCTTGACGAGCAGCGGCGCGTCACCGAAGGAGAACGCCGCGTTGATCTTGTTCTTGCCGTAGCCGGGGATGTCGACGTAGCTGTCCCGGGGGATCGACATGAGGGTCGGCTTGTCGCCGCCCATGTGCAACACCATGATCGAGTCCGTGCGCTTGCCCTCGGCGGTGCCGGTGCCGAGCTTCTTGCGCTGCTCCGGCGTCAGACCTGTGCGGGCGTCGGAACCGACGAGCAGGATGTTCTTGCCCTTGCCGTCTTCCGCGAGATGCTGCGCGGGGACGGCGTCGAGCTTCTTCACCTTGCTCCAGGCCGAGTTGCCGGCCCAGACGAGAGTGCCGACCCAGAGGATGAGCAGGGCCAGGACACCGGCGAGAATCTTCTTCCCCCGACGCCGCGGGCGGTGCGGGGGCTGCCCTGAGCCGTCACCGTCGAACCGGTCACCCGGGCGCGGGCCGCGGGGCGGACGCCCGCCGTTGCCGTCGTGGGCGTCGAAACCGTCTCGCCCGGCGTCAGCGCCGTACCCACCCGCGGCGCCGGCGGACGCGTAGGCCGCGTCCGTGGAGCGGCCCCGGACGGGCCGCTCGGGGCGTCCCGAGGTGGGCATGACGCGTGTGCTGTCGTCACGCGGCGCGGCAGCCGTAGGTCGCGCCCCGTCCTGCGGTCGCTGAGGACGCCCGCCTTGCGGCGCGCCCTGGAGCGGACGAGACGTCCGACCGTCGCGCGGGGCGTCCGGAGGGACCTCGCCCTGCTGACGACGCTTGCCCTGGCGGGGAGCGTCCCCCTCGCCTCGAACCGGAATGGCCTGCGCGCTGCCCTCGTCGGGGCGGCGAGGACGCTGGGGCAGGGCCCGGCGGTTTCCCTTGGAGCGGCGGGTGTCGATGACGAACGCGTCATCGTCCGCGGGCACTCCGGACGGCCCGGCGCCACGGTCCTCGGGACGCGGCGTGCCGGACGGGCGGCGAGGGTCATTCGGGTGAGGCACCCTCCGAGGGTAGGGGGTCGCTTCCGGGATTGGGCTGACATCGCATTCGCGCGGCGTGTTAGCACGAGCGTCATGGAAGGGGCGTCGGCGTGACGCGCGTGAGGTGTCTTCTGCGCGCGGGTAGGCTGGGGCGACGTTCACGAGCCCATGACTTCAGGAGCGATCATCACCGTGACGAGCGAGCCCGTGACGAGCGCCCCGACGCCGCCGGTCGACCCGAGCATGCGCCGCGGAATCTCGGTGTTCATGCCGATCCTCAACGAGGAGAAGCACCTCGAGGAAGCCGTCACCGCGATCCTGGCCCAACGCTACGACGGCCCCGTCGAGGTCGTGCTCGCCATCGGCCCCTGCACCGACCGCACCTGGGACGTGGCCCGTGCGCTCGCCGAACGTGACGAACGCATCACTCTCGTCGAGAACCCGACCGGACGAACCCCCGACGGACTCAACGCTGCCCTGGCCGCAACCCACCACGACGTCCTGGTCCGCGTGGACGGGCACGGCATCCTCTCGCCGGGGTACTTCGCCACCGTCGAGCGTCTTCTGCGCGAGACCGGCGCGGCCAACGTCGGCGGCATCATGGACGCCGAGGGCACGACGCCCTTCGAGGAGGCCGTCGAGTGCGCCATGAAGTCCAAGATCGGCGTCGGTGGAGTGAAGTTCAAGCAGGGCGGGGAGGCCGGCCCGGTCGAGAGCGTCTACCTCGGCAACTTCGCGCGGGAGTGGATCGAGAAGGTCGGCATGTACGACCCGCGCTACACCCGCGCCCAGGATTGGGAACTCAACTTTCGGATCCGCAAGGGCGGCGGAACGGTGTGGTTCACCCCCGACCTGCGCGTCACCTACCGCCCGCGCGCCACGCTCAAGGCGCTCGCCAAGCAGTACTTCGAATACGGCACCTGGCGGCGGGTCGTGGCTCGTCAACACAAGGGTTCGATCAACCTGCGCTATCTCGCCCCGCCGGTCGCCGTCGCGGGTGTCGTGGCGGGCAGCCTGATCGGTCTGAAGTGGCGGCCCGCGCTCGCTGCGCCGCTCGGTTACGCGGCCCTGGTCACAGCAGGCGGTGTCCGTGCGGCCTCGGGACGTTCGCCGCAGGTCATCGTCCGGATGCCTTTCGTCCTCGCCACGATGCACATGGCCTGGGGCACTGGGTTCATCACCTCGAACGTCGAGCTCGAAGCGGCCGAACCAGGCGAAGCGCCGCGAGCCTGACGGAACTCCCAGGATGTGCTCGCTAGGCTGAGGTGCCGCGTAGCGCGCGGCAAGGTTCGCGGGCGAACGCAGGAGCACGAAGGAAACCATGAACTCACACAACCGTCTTGCGCGGATCTGGGCGCATCGAGCCACGCTCGACACGCTCGTCCGACGTGATCTTCGCGTGCGGTACGCGCGTTCCGTGCTCGGCTATCTGTGGACGCTCATCGATCCGCTGGCCATGGCGCTCGTCTACGCGTTCGTCTTCGGCTTCATCTACGGCGGCCACGGCAAGCCCGGTCTGTCCTCGTCGTCCGACCAGAAGTGGGCGAGCACCGACGGTGTTCCGATCGTGCTGTTCCTCGTCGCGGGTCTGCTCGCCTACAACTGGTTCAGCAACGTGATCAACGAGAGTTCGCGCGCGCTCTACGCCGAACGCCTCCTCGTGCGCTCGACCAACCTGCCCCGCGAGCTGTGGGTCATGCGCGTCGTCACCTCGAAGGGCATCGAGCATCTGCTCTCCCTGCCGATCCTGTTGGGCTTCCTGGTCTTCTACATGCTCCGGGGGGAGGTGAGCCTGAGTTGGGAACTCGTGTTCTGGATCCCTGCCCTCATCGTCCAGTTCATCCTGCTCACGGGTATCGGCCTCGTCATGGCGCCCGTGACCGCGCTCGTCGACGACTTCGCCCGCATTACGCGCATCGGCCTGCGCGTGCTGTTCTACGTCACCCCGATCGTCTACTCGCTGCACTTCCTCGAGGCGAAGCTGCCGGCGGAGTGGACCTGGGCCAAGTTCCTCATTCAGCTCAACCCGCTCACGGGCATCACCGACATGTACCGCGCCGGGTTCATCAGTCAGTACGGCCCGGACTGGCACGCCTGGATCTATGCCCTCATCGTCTCGCTGGCGTGGCTCGCATTCGGCTCCTGGGTGTTCCGCAAGCTCGAACCGGCGATCCTCAAGGAGATCTGACATGGCACTGGAGTGGAACACCCCCGAGGGCGAGCCGGTCATCCAGGTCCACGACCTCGGCATCGAGTTCCTCAAGGGTCGCAAGCGCAACCTGTCGTTGCGCGAACTCGTCTACCGCCGACAGACCACGTACGCGAAGGAGACCTTCTGGGCCCTGCGCAACGTCTCGTTCGACGTGGGCAGGGCCGAGGCGGTCGGTCTCGTCGGAGCGAACGGTGGCGGCAAGTCCACCCTGCTCAAGATGATCGCGGGAACGCTCCTGCCGGACGAGGGCTACGCGAAGGTCACCGAGGGCGTCGCCCCGATGATCGAGCTCACCGGCGGGTTCATCGGAGAACTGTCGGCACGCGAGAACATCTACCTCATGGCCGGCCTGCACGGCATGAGGAAGGAAACGGTCGACGAACGCTTCGACGAGATCGTGAAGTTCGCCGGTCCGCAGGTCACGCGGGGGCTCGACCTGCCCTTCCGACACTTCAGCTCCGGCATGCAGGTGAGGCTGGGCTTCTCCGTCATCACTCAGCTCGACGAGCCGATCATCCTCGTCGACGAGGTGCTCGCCGTCGGTGACCGAGCCTTCCGAGAACAGTGCTACACGCGGATGGAGGAGCTGCTCGCCGAGGGGCGGAGCATGTTCCTCGTGAGTCACTCCGAGGGCGACCTCAAGCGTTTCTGCACCCGAGGGCTCTATCTGTCCGGCGGCACGCTGGTCGACGACGGTCCGATGAAGGACGTGCTCGCGCACTACAACAAGGATCTCGACGCAGGCATCTCCTGAGGCTGCGAGCCCCCAGAAGGCCGAACGCCGCCGCCCCCTCATGAAGACCAGGAAGGGGCGGCGGCGTTTGTTCGTCCTCAGTGGCGCTGGACGCCCTCCTGGGCGAGCAGGGTGTCGAGTTCGACCGGGTCAGCGTCGCCGCGGACGATGACGACGCTGCCACCACCCACCCAGCAGCGCAGCATCTGTGTGGGATCGGCGCCGGCGAGGAAACGCCGTTCGCCGGTTCCGTCGGGTGTCACGAGGTCACGGAAGGTGACCCTCTCGTCTCCGGCGACCCACGCGACGGCGCTTCCGGCAGGCTCGTCGAACGGGACGAACAGGTCGGCGTAGGTGCTCAGCTCGCGGGCCTCGTCGAGTGCCCCGGCCGGTACCTCCACGGCAGCGCCCCGTGCCAGCATCGCCAGGGTGACGACCACCTGGTCGCCACCGAAGTCCGGCGAGGGAACGCTCGTCACAAGGACATCGAGCCCGTCCTCGTCGGCGAAGGTTCCGGCGTCGCTGTCGGAGAACTCGACACAGGCACCCAATGACCAAGCCGCGAGACACCAGTACGCCGTGCGCCAGTGGGCGGCGGGGAGGTTGATGCCGACTCTCGTTTCGGCTTCCACGTCGAACTCCTCGGTGAGGAGGTTCGCCGCCTTGCTCACCCAGTTCGTCAGCACTTTCGCAGAGAGCTCGATTCGCTCGCCGCGGGTCGGCTCGTCGCTTCGGTCGTAGAACGTGAGACGCGGCGCCGTCGCGTCGCTGCGCGTCATGGCCTCGAGGACCTGCCAGGGTGTCGTCGTCACGACGTGAGCACCGAGGCGAGACGCTCGTCGACGAGGTCGACCTCGTCGGGCGTCAACGGCGCGTTGAGGCAGTAGGCGAGGTCGTCGATCATCTGCTGGTTGCTTCGGGTGCCGACGGCGATCGAGTCGACGAAGGGGTGGCCCAGGCTGTAGGCGACGCACAGATCTGCGACGTTCGCGCGTCCCAGCTCGTGGGCCAGGAGGACCAGCTGTCGGTTGAGCTCGGTGGGCTCGAAGACCGTGCCGCCCGCGAAGGTCGCGTGGGTGGTGACGACGACGTCGCGGTCCGTGAGGAGCTCGCGTGCGCCGCTCAGGGCGCGGTCGGCGACGCCGAGGGGGAATTGAACGTAACCGATGTCGGTCAGCTCCAGAGCACGGCGCAACTCGTCGAGGGATTCGACGTTGACGCCGATACGGCCCACCTCGCCGGACTCGCGGTAGTCGCGAAGGCGGTGCCAGCCCGTGCCGTCCGCGCTGTGCGCCTCGTCGACGTTCGCCATGAGCACCGCAGACGCCTTACGGCGGCCGAGCTCGGCGAACGAACGCTCGAGCTGGGCCTCGACCGTTGTCGCGGCCAGACGCGGGTCGTTCGTACGGATCTCGCGCAGCCGCGAGATGAAGTGCAGACGCTGCGTCAGCTGCGGTTCACCACACTTGTGCAGAATCTCCTCCGCGTTGTGGTCGCCGCGTCCCACCTCCACGTGGTTGACGCCGCGGTTGACGGCGGTGGCCAGCATCGCGCGGATCTCCGTCGAGGAGGGTGCGAGGGGCCCGGCGAACGCCTGGCCGCCGAGGATCATGACGGACTGGTCGAGTTCGCTCCGGTCACGCCGCGGCACGCTGGGGCCCGCGGTGAACGCGCTGCCGCCGATCTCGTTGATGAGGTCGATCCAGGGCACGCTCACCGGATCGGTCTTGTCGGCGAAGAGGCGGCAGACGCGGTCGTAGTCCGACAGGACGTCGACGGTGCAGCGGAAGCGCTCGGGGTCTCCGGGGTTGTCCTCGGGGACGTAGTCGAGCGTGCTGACGTTCCGCCGAAGCCAGGGCGTGACGTGTTCGCGGTCGTAGGGCGTGTCGGTCTCGGCCGCTGCGCGACGCAGGTCGCGAACTCGGAAGACCTCACAGCCGAGGCCCTCCGGCATACGGGAGACGTCGTTGCGGCCGTATTCGAAGCCGCCGGCGTCCATCGCCTCGATGAGTTCGTCGATGAGGCTCGAGTCGCCGACCGGGTTGTCGCCGGTGAGACGAACGACGCGGTCGTCGTCGTCGAGGTCGCGCGTCGCGGCGACGAAGCGTCCGAGCACGTCGTCGAGGGAGCCCCTCATGGCGGGGATGCCGACGCGGTGCAGGTGATCGAAGATGCGCGTGTCGTACTGCTCCTCGCTCGTCGCGACGATGACCTCGTGCCCGTCACGTGACGCGCGCCGGGCCACGAGCTCGATGAGCGGCATGCCACCGATCGTCATGAGGGCCTTGCCCGGCAGACGACTCGAGTTGAGCCGGGACTGGACGACGACACGGGTGCGGGTCACGGGGACCTCCGGGAGAAAGCAGGGACGAGAGCACGTGCGCTCTCACCCTAGCGACGAAGCGCCTCGATGGCGTCAGCGACGCGGCGGCGGCCGTCACCGTCGAGCAACTCCCGCCCCCGCTGCGCGCGGGCCTCCCGGGCAAGGGGGTCGCCGAGAGCACTCGCCAGTCGGCGTGTCGCGTCCTCACGGCTCGTGCCCACCGCGTGCAGTTCGTCGAGGTGGCCCACGCCGAGCGCGAGGTCGGCTTCGATCACCATGTCGTAACCGAGCCGCTGGTTGTCGATGACACACACGACTGCCGTGGGCACCCCCAGGCACAGGAGCTCCCACACGGACGAGCCGCTGGCGGTGACGACTAGATCGCTGCGCGCAGCACGGGCCGCCAGATCGGTGACGGGGCCCGTTGTCGTCAACGTGACGTCGACGGGCAGGTCCTCCCGCAACGGCGCGGCCCAGGCGTCGTCGGGCGTGACGACCGTGAGGTCCATCCCGACTCCGGCGGCCGCAGCCGCCTGCAGGACGATCGGAGCGACGAGCGGAGCGGCGCCCATGGGGTCGCTTCCGCCGAACACGGCGAGGACGCTGAGTCGCTCCCGTGCTCCGGGCCGTGCCCGCCCGGCGACCTCCTTGCGCAGGGCGAGGACGTCGTCGCGAAAGAGCGTGTAGGGCGCGCCGGCCAGGGCCTGCCGCCCCGCCTCGACCTTCCTCGGAGTGGCCCCGGGATTCTGGTCGACGTACAGGTCGGCGTCCTGATCGGCGCCGAAGCGACCGTCGACCATGGCCGTGACGGGCAGCCCGTGCCGCCTGAGATGAGCGCCCCACGAAGGGCCGAAGTCGTACCCGTCGATGACGACGAAGGACGCGGCGAGCCGGTCGGCGAGATCCCCCAGGGCCGCCGGGTCGTCGGGCCGCGTGTGCAACGTCACTCCGGCGTCACGGTAGGAACGTTCGACCCAGTCCAGGGCCAGTTCGCCCGCGAGGTGGACGGATCGGCCACGAGCGATGAACTCCTGCGCCAGTGCGAGCAACCGCATGGCGTGACCCACTCCGATGGACGCCGTGGCATCGGTGCGAAGGACGATGGCCGAGGTTGCCCGATCGGCGCCGGTGGGGGAGGGCTGCGTCGTCATGGCGCCATGGTGGCACGGGCGCCACGGGAGGTGACTCGCCGCGACGTGTCGAGTCCCTGGGCCCTCGCGCGCTGGTGCTAGCCTTGCGGGGAATGTCAAGAATCGGGCAGAGTTTCGCCGACGTGCCGAACGTCAGCCGCCCGATGCACGAACAACGCAATGGGAGCCCCGAGTGAGCATTCTTGAAGGATCGTCCATCCTCGTTACCGGTGGTACCGGTTCTTTCGGTAAGGCCTTCATCTCGAAGCTCCTCGCCGAGCACAACCCGAAGCGCGTCGTCATCTACTCGCGTGACGAGCTGAAGCAGTGGGAGTGCCGCGCTCTCTTCAAGGACGACCCGCGTCTGCGCTGGTTCATCGGTGACATCCGTGACCTCGACCGTCTGCGTCGTGCCATGCACGGCATCGACTACGTCGTTCACGCGGCCGCTCTCAAGCAGGTCGACACGGCCGAGTACAACCCGTACGAATTCGTCAAGACGAACGTCATCGGCTCCCAGAACGTCATCGAGGCCTCGATCGACGCCGGCGTCCAGAAGGTCGTCGCCCTGTCGACGGACAAGGCCTCCAGCCCGATCAACCTCTACGGTGCGACGAAGCTGACGGCCGACAAGCTGTTCATCCTCGGCAACCACTACGCCGCCGCCTACCCGACGCGCTTCGCCGTCGTGCGCTACGGCAACGTCATGGGCTCGCGCGGTTCGATCATCCCGAAGTTCAAGGCGATGCACGAGGCCGGCGAATCGCTGCCGATCACGGACCTGCGCTGCACCCGCTTCTTCATCACGCTGGGCGACGCCTGCCAGATGGTGCTCGACACCTTCGAGCTGATGCAGGGCGGCGAACTGCTCGTGCCGCGTATTCCGTCGATGAAGGTCACCGACCTGGCCCAGGCCATCGCCCCCGGTGCCAAGATGCACGACGTGGGTCTGCGCCCCGGTGAGAAGCTCCACGAGGAGATGATCTCGCCGGAGGAAGGCCGCCGAGCGGTCATCGTTCACGACGGCAAGTACTTCGTCCTGCAGCCCGACTTCGCGACGTGGGGCTACGAGGCCCCTGCCGACGGCGTTCCGGTCGAGGACGGCTTCCACTACTCCTCGGGTGACAACGACCAGTGGTACACGATCGAGGAGCTCCAGCAGATCCTCTCGTCGGGTATCTGAGGCGCTCGATGGTTCTACCGTACGGCCGACAGTCCATCAGCGCCGACGACGTCAAGGTCGTCGAGGAGGTCCTCACCGGTGACTGGCTGACCACGGGTCCCTACGTCACGCGCTTCGAGGAGGAGATCGCGCAGCTCGCGGGCAGCCCGAATCAGGCCGTTTCGGTCACCTCGGGCACGGCGGCGTTGCACGTCGCCTACGCGGCCGCGCAGGTGGGCCCCGGCGACGAGGTCATCACGACGCCGCTGACCTTCCTCGCCACCGCGACGACGGCCTCGATTCTCGGCGCCAAGATCGTCTTCGCCGACATCTGCGAGGACACGGGCAACCTCGACCCCGACGCTGTGGCTGCGGAGATCACGGGCGCGACCAAGGTCGTCGCGGGAGTCGACTACGGCGGCCACCCCATCGACGCCGAGGGCCTTTCGGCCGTGGCGAAGAAGGCCGGTGCCTACCTCCTCGAGGACGCGGCGCACTCCGTCGGCGGTTCGCTCGACGGCACGCCGGTGGGTTCGCTCGCGGACATCACGACGTTCAGCTTCTTCCCGACGAAGAACCTCACCACGGGTGAGGGCGGTGCCGTCGTGGCCAAGGACGCCGACGTCGTGGAGCGCGCTCGCCGCTTCAAGGGCATCGGCATGGTCCGCGAGCCCGAGCAGCTGCGAAGCAAGGACGAGGGCGCCTGGTGGTACGAGATGCCCGAGCTGGGGCTGAACTACCGCCTCAACGACCTGCAGGCCGCGCTCGGTTCGAGCCAGCTCACGCGTCTGGGACAGTTCAAGACGCGCCGCCAGGAGATCACCGATCGGTACAACGAGGGCCTTGCGGGCATCGAGCAGCTCACGCTGCCCGGTCACCGGGCGGGCGCTGACCCGGTGTGGCACCTGTACCCGCTGCGCATCACCGACGGACGCCGCCGTGAGCTGTTCGAGCACCTGCGCGAGCAGGGTATCGGTGTGCAGGTGAACTACATCCCCGTCTACTGGCAGCCCTACTTCGCCGATCTGGGCTACCGGCGTGGCATGTGCCCCACGGCGGAGGCCTACTACGAGCAGGAGATCAGCCTGCCGATGTTCCCCGACCTCACGGACGACGACGTCGATCGCGTCATCGAGCTCATTCGGGGCTTCGTCGGGGCCTGAGATGCACCACGCCAACCACTTCTACGGCCATGCCCACATCATGGCCGAGTACGCCGGGGTGCAGGGCGTGCCCCGCATCTGGGGCTTCCTGCAGCACGGCTGGAACATCCACGACGGTTTCGCGGTGGGTACGACGTTCGTCGCCGGCTACCCGAAGCTCGTGTGGTCGAACACCGTGGCGCGTCGTGGTTGGGCTCTCGGGCTGCACCCGTACGTCGTCGTGGGGGCACCTTGGGCGTACCTGCTCGAACAGCACGACCAGCACGGGTGGGAGGCCACCGAGCCCGAGCGCGAGGGAACGATCGTCTACCCCTTCCACGGCTGGGAGGGGCAGCAGATCGTCGGCTCGCACGAGGAGTACATGCGTGAGATCCGCGAGGTGGAGGGCGACGTTCCCATCACCGTGAGTCTCTACATCAACGAGTACCGCGACGCGCGGGTGCGCCGTATCTACGAGAGCCTCGGCGCCCGCGTGATCACGCACGGTGAGCGCGGATACATGTGGAAGAACACCGACGTGAACTTCCTGCGCAAGCAGCTCGCGGAGATCCGCCGTCATCGCCGGGTCGTGAGCAATCGGGCCTCGAGCGCGTTGTTCTACGGCGCCTCCGCCGGTGCCCAGATCGGCATCTACGGTGACCCGATGGAGATCATGAACGACCACGCCATCCTCGGCGGGTCGCAGAAACCGCACCGTCTTCTGCCCGAGCTCTACCAGCCCTTCGTGCCTCTCGAGTTGGGGCGCCAGCTCGCCGCCGAGGAACTCGGTCAGGACGCGTTGCTCAACCCCGCCGAGGTCCGTGAGGCCTTCGGTTGGCAGCGTCAGCCGTTGCGCGACGACGGCGGCCTCGTCACACCGCTGCCCGAGTCGGCGGTCACCGTCGACTCCTGAATCCGGATAGGCCGGGCGAGATCCGGCCGACGAAACGGGCCGGGCACCGTCACCCCTCGAGGTGTGCGGTGCCCGGCCCGTTTCGGCGTTGCCGTCAGGTGCGTCAGTGGACGCCGACGATGGCCCACTCGGTGGCGCCGAGGAAACCGGCCGAGCGGCGACCCTGCGGCTTGGTGTCGATGTGCACGAGCACCGGTTCGGTGACGGACTCCGCGAGCGTCACGACGAGACGGCCTGCGGGGCCGCGCGTGACGGAGACGCCCTCGGTCACTGGGCGGCCCTGGAGGTCGAGCACTTCCACGGCGCCGTCCGGCACCGAGAACGACGTGTTGACGACGCTCGAAACGGCCTGACGGGCTTGCGAACGCGCGATGCGCGTGCCCTTGCGCATCGCCTTGGCGCCGACACGGGTGTACCGGTTCTTCTTGGTCAGTGCTGCCAACTGGAGCGGGGCATCGACGGCTTCGAGTTCGACGCTCGTCACGCCTTCGCCAGGCACGACGCTCATCCAGCCGTGACGGGTGCGCGCCTTGATCGTGTGGCCACCCGAGACCTGAGCCGGAAGTCGGGGCTCGTCGGCGCCGCGCTCGGTGACGCGGACGGCGTCGTAACGAAGGCCGAGGGCCGGGCGCACGTCGAGCAGGTCGTCGCGCCCGAGCGAGACGCCGAGCACCTCGATCATGAGCAGCCCCTCGGGGTCGATCTCGTCCGCGTCCAGGTCGAACGAGACGGCGACACGGGTGAGGCCGGGGGAGTCCTCGGCGAGCTGCGTCACGAGGGCGGCACCCACGAGTCGAGCCTTCTGACCTGCGCGGATGCTGACGAGACGCGGCAGCGTGAGGTCGGCCTCACGGTGCTCCTCGGGCACGCGCACGCGCCACCACTTCTCGGTGGCCTCGTCGGCGGACAACTCGAGGTCGACGCGCACCGGGCGGCCGCCGTTGTCGAACTTGAGGCCGAGCATCGTGTCGTTCGAACGCGTGCGCCCGACGATGGCCTGGCCGCGCACGATGCCGTCCATCACCATGGCCTCGGGTACGGCCCCACCGGTGAGGTCCACCGGCAGGGTCAGCGGGGTGACGACGTCGTCGAACGTCGTCGTCATTCCGGGATTGCGCTCTGCCATCAGTGGCTCTCCTCAAGATCGGACACCAGGCCGAGGATGGCCGGAAGCTCTTCGGTCGGGGCGTGCAACTCGGCGCGCGTGAGGAACGGCTCGTGGCGATCCCACATGCGGCGGGTTGCGATGAGGACGTTGTCGCCGTCCGCCTCGATGTGCGACATCGCGAGGTTGACGCCCATGTACAGGCGGGCCGCCTGGCTGGACTCCCAGTGGGGCACGAGCGGGCTGGCGACGTCCGAGAGAGCGCGGTAGTAGACGAGCCACAGCCGGGCTCGCTCGATCTGCTCCTCGGTGATCATGCGGTCACCGCGGTTGAGACCGTCCATCGCCTCGCGAAGGTACTGCCAGTACTCCTCCTGCGTGTCGGCACGACGGCTGATACCGCAGTGGCTCCACTCCGACCAACCGGCCTGGAGGGCCGGGATGCCGTAGGCGGGGTACTCGTTGGAGACCGAGCCGCGCACGGTGACGGCGTAGTCGACGAGGCTCCAGATGACGTTCTTCGACAGGTCCATGCTGGGCGTGAAGACCATGTGGTCGAGGTGGCCGTACTTCTCGGCCAGCTTCTCGAACATCTGCGTGCTGTCGTAGAACGCCTGAGCCGGGTGGTCGACGAAGAGCCAGTTCACGTCGGGGTTCTCGGCTGCGAACTCCACCGTCTCGCGGAACCAGTGCCCGAGGTTGTCGAAGATCTCCTTGTTCGAGCGCACGGCGTCGCTGACGGCGTGGTCGAAGACGGTGATGATCGGCTTGGCCGGGTCCCAACCGAAGCGGCGAGCCGCGAAGGTGCGCACGCTGTCACGCTCTGCGCGGGTACGGAACTCCAGCTGCGAGACCGATCCGCCGCCACGCCACCAGGAGGGGCGACCCAGGTTGACCTTGGAACGCCACGTCGACAGCTCTGCCGAGCGCCGTAGCGCGTCACGGTGCTTCCAGACGCACTCCTCGAAGTACTCGGCGATGAGGCGGGTCATCTGCATGCGGTAGGTGCCCTCGCCCTCGATCTGGTCGGGGAAGAGGGCGTAGGCCTTGAGGGAGCCGGTGCTCTGGACGTGGATGACGGGAACGTCGAGGCGCATACCGGCCTCGACCGCGAGCCCCCACTGCGCGTAGTCGATGTGGCTCGTGACGAAGGCAGCCGTCGGGATCTGGGAGAACAGGGCGTCGTAGATGCGCGCGTAGTGCTTGGAGCGCTCGACGAGTCGCTTGTACGTCGGTTCGCTCGCGACTTGCTCGTCGACCTCGGGCACACGCATGATGCGAACGGCCGTGGCGGCGACGATGTCGTCGTACTCCTGCTGCGGGATGTCGGTGGTCTCCGGCAGGGTGATCGTGTGCCTGGCCACCTCGAAGGTGTTCACACCCTGCAGGGTGTCGGCGATCATCTGCCCGACGTCGATGACGTCGACCGCGCCCCAGGCCGTCGCCATCTTCGACAGCTGATCGGTGTCGTAGTACTGCCAGATCGTGTCGCGCCAGTCCGGGTCCGGCCCGACGAGAGCGACGATGCGCGCAGGGCGCATGCGACGGATCCCGTTGGCCAGGGTGAGGTTACGAAGCGCCACACGGACGTCCTGCATGAGCAGGTCGACGAAGATGACTTCCTCGCCCGAGGGCAGCACGCACCGTGGCCAAAACCGCCCGGCCGTGACGCACATGGCGTCGAAGTGCGAACCGTACGATTGGTGGACCTTCTCCACCGGCTTGGCGCGAGCCATGGGCAGTTTCCTTCGTCGATCAGTGGGCGTGCTTCGGGCGTGGCCGGGTCGTGCTTCGGAGCCGAGGGTCCCGACCGGGCCCACAGCACACGTAGGTTAACAACTCAGGTTGCGTCGTTCAGCATGCGTCGAACTGCCTTCTCCGCCTTGTCCTTGAATCCGGGAGGCAGCTGATCCATGACGAGCGCGCGGGCGCTCTTGACGGCCTTGCGCTTCGGAGCACCCAACGCGTCGGTGACCTTGTAGGCCGTCGTGGCAGTCACCGTGTTCATCCGCTTCTCGAGGCCGGCGAACTGTCGATCGCGCCACTCGAGATGCCGCTCCAGCCAATCGATGCGCTCGCGGTTGACGGCGAGTTCCTCGCGAAGTTCCGCGTTGGCACGGACGGTTTCGCGCCAACTCGCCGAGCGCGGATCCTGGGCGTCCATCTCCTGCGCGCCGGGGGTGGTGAGGCGAGCGAAGCCGTTGTCGGCGGCCGATCCCAACGAGGCCTGAAGGCGTTCCTCGAGCGCGACCGACGATTCTCGGGTGCTCGTCCAGTCGATGCCCACCATGGCGCACAGCGAGTCGGTGATCTGGTCCGCGCCTGCGTCGGCCACCCAGGGGTGAGCGAACGAACGACGGAGCAGACGCTGCGCGAAGCGCCAGAGGTTGCGGGCGAGGGCTGCCTCGCTCGTGGTCTCGACGCTCACCGTCCAACTCGGGTCGAACAGGCCGAACGTGACCGAGTCACCGTCCGTGCGACAGACCGTGTTGTCGACGGTTGCGACGATCGCCTCCGGGGCGGGCAGGCTCATGAGCCAGGCGCCGTATGCGGCGACGACGTGGCGCACACCGGTGAGATCCCGGACACGGCAGGCGTCCGTCAACATCGTCTCGACCAGGGCGCCGCGCTCACCGGCGTAGGCGCGCGAGAGGTCGCGTTCGACGACGCCCGAGGCGACGAGACCGCCCAGCGCGTGCCGGTCGTCGTCGACGACCACCCGGGCGCGCCAACCCGCTGCGGTTTCGGGCTCCACGGCAACGGCGCGAGGAACCTGCAGGTCATCGGCGTCGCCGTGGGTCCACATGACGATCCACACCGGTGCCAGTTCGGCCGCCAGACGCGCATCGAACATGCGCTCGGTGAGCATCGTCGGGTCGCTCAGTGTGCGCGGTCCGGGGCCCGGGTCGACCGCCACGGCGGAGGTGAACGTCTTCGCGAACTGGACGAGTTCCTCGTCTGCGAGTGAGTCGTCGCGCACGAGGACGACGGGGTGGGTGGCACTGGGCACGGCGGCGAAGCAGCGCGCCAGGTTCAGGTCCGCGTGGTCGAGTGCTCCCGCGAGTTCGTGGCGGAACAGTCCGCCGGCGGCTTCGCCGGCCAGATGGTCGAAGTTGTCCCGCGCGAGGACGGACGGAGCAGTCTGCAGGTCGTTGATGCCGAGGGAATTGGAGACCTCCGCGACGAGCACCCCGGATTCCGCGGTGAAGCCGGCCATGAGCGCCAGGCTCTCCCGGCAGCTCAACGGACGCGAGTCAGGCGTGACGAGCATGCGCAGGGGATCGAGTGCGACGACGACCGCATGGTCGCTCGTGTCGAACCTGTCGAGGCTTCCGCAGTGAACCGAGAGGCCCTCGTGCAGGTCGCGCGAGTGCTGGAGGGAGCGAGCATCGACCGTGCCGCGCACGAGGACCGAGACCTCGCGCTCCGGGGACAGGTCCTCGAGGAGGAGACTCGCGGTCGGGCCGATGAGCAGCACCGGCCCCTCGGCGGCCTCCACCGCGCGGCGGGCGAGTTCCAGCCCCGCATGGTCCACGCGGGCAGCCGCCCGATCGCTGTGGTCGAGCATCTCGCCGCCGGTCAGCGTGAAGCCGCTGACGGGCTCGACCTGACGCACGGTCTGCGGGTCCGTCATGCTCAGACCAGCTCCCACGACATGGGCGTGCCCTTCGCCGCGTCACGGGTGAAGGTGCGGCCCTCGAGGGTGGAGAACGTGTCGGGCGCCAGGCCGTTGGCGGGACGGATGGAGCGGACGTTCTCGGCCGTGACGACATCGCCGGCCCTGACGTCCTCGACGACGTAGAGGCTGCGGCGGAAGCGCAACCCCTCCTTCTCCTGGGCGCGTGCGCCGATGCGCGGTTCGCCGAGGCACTGCCAAGCGACCTTGGACTGGGACACGAGCTGGTTCAGCTCCTCCGGCTCGGAAGAGAATGCGGAGTCGACGCCGCCGCCCTCACGCGAGAGCGTCACGTGCTTCTCGACAAGGACCGCGCCCAGGGCGACGGAGGCGACGGCGGCGCCGATGCCCATCGTGTGGTCGGAGTAACCGATGAGGGTGCCGAGGGCGTCCCGCATGACGGGAATGCCACGCAGGTTGGACTCGCTCGGGTCGGCCGGGTAGTTCGCGGTGCACGCCAGCACGACGATCTTGTCGTTGCCGACGCTGCGGGCCGCCTCGACCGCGGCGTTGATCTCGCCGAGCGAGGCCATACCCGTGGAGATGATGATCGGCTTGCCCTTGCTCGCCGCGTGCCGGATGAGGGGGAGGTCGACGATCTCACTGCTCGCGATCTTGTACGCGGGCACGTCGAACTGCTCGAGGAAGTCGACCGCGGTCGGGTCGAAGGGGGAGGAGAAGGCATGGATGCCGAGCTCCTTGGCGAGCGCGAAGATCGGCTCGTGCCACTCCCACGGCGTGTGCGCCTCCTCGTACAGGTCGTACAGGTAGCGGTCGGCCCACAGTTCGTGACCGGAGGAGATCTTGAAGTCGTCGGTCTTGACGTCGATCGTGATCGTGTCGGCCGTGTACGTCTGCAGCTTGATGGCGTGGGCGCCCTGCTCAGCGGCCATGCGCACGATGTCGAGGGCCTTCTCGAGGCTGCCGTCGTGGTTGCCCGACATCTCGGCGATGATGTACGGCTCGGCGTTCGGGCCGACCTCGACGTCACCGATGCGGATGTTCTCGTGCGGGTTCTGGCTCATGCTGGGGGCTCCTCGCTCGTCTGCGATTGGCTGGGTGACGCTCTGCGTCAGGACGTGCGCTCGCGGCGCACGTGGATGACCTGCGTCGGCTTGCCGCCGATCTCGCGCGTCTCGGTCTCCATCTCGACGAAACCGTTGCGCTTGTTGAAGCGACGAACGCCCTCGTTCACCTCGAGCACCTCGGCGTCCAAGGTGTCGATATCGAGCTGCGCGTCAGCGTACTTGACCGCCTCACGCTGGATCTGGATCCACGCAGGCAGCAGCTCGCCTCGTTCCGTGAGGCCCTCGTTGTCGAGGTAGTAACCCCACCAGGAGGTCTTCGCCTCGGCGTCGTAGTCGAAGAACGTGACGACACCGGCGGGCACTCCGCCGCGCTCGTACATGAGCACGCGTCGGCTCGGGTTGTCCTTCGTGTTCGCCCACCACGCCGCATGCTCGTCGGGCGAGATGACGTGCTGGGTGAGAGAGACGGCGCGTACCTCGTCGTGATTGCGCCAGGTGCGCACGTTTTCCTGGTCGGCGTCCGTGGCGGGGCGAAGCATGCGAACTCCCGTTCTCAACTCGGTGACTCGGACCGTCAGGGCCCGACTCACCACGATACCGGCCGCAGGTGTGCCCACGCGACGCTGACGCGTTCCCGCGCGTCACCGCGACGAAGAGCGTGTGGGCGCACCGCAGCGCACCCTTCGTGCGTCGCGCGATCTCACAGGTGAGGCGAAGCCCTAGACTGTCGTCAGCACACGTGTCTGCGTCGACGGCGGTCGCCCCACCGAAGGCGCGGGTCATTTCGCACGATGAAGGAGAGTCCATGAGCACGCTCAGCCGCGAGCAGGTCCGCACGATGATGGGTGAGGTTCTCACCGCGCAGGGCAAGGAGCTGCCGTCCGACGACTCGGCTCGTCTCGACGCCATCGGCTTCCGCTCGCTCGACTTCTCCGAACTCGCCCTTCAGGTCGAGGACGAGCTCGACACCGAGCTCAACTTCGACGCGCCCGGCCTGCGTTCCATCGAGACCGTCGGCGACGTGCTCGACTTCATCGACGAACTGCAGAAGGCCTCCTGATCTTGGCGTCACAGGCCAACGGCGCTCCAGCGGGCGCGAACAACCGTGTCGTCGTCGGAGACTTCGACGGCACGTGGGCCGAGCTCGCCGAGTCGAGCTTCGGTGCGAGCAACGACACGCTCTCGGCACCTCTCGCCGCAGCGTTCCTCGTGAGCGGCCACCGCGGCGCAGCGCAGGCCGCGTGGCTCGCCGCCACGGAGGCGAACCGCGAGACCCTCATCGCCACCGCGGCACGCATCGACGACGAGCAGGCCGAGGGCTTCCGCGAGTTCGGTCTGTCCCTCGTGCGCGACGGCGCGGGCGGCGTGGACGTCGCTCCCGCCACCAACGAGCGCGACGCCGAGGACGGTCGCGTCTGGCTGCTGACGTCCGGTTCGACCGGGCGCCCCAAGCAGGTGGCGCACACCCTTGCCTCCCTCACGACCGTCGCCGGCGACCAGCCCGCGCGCACCTGGCTGTGCCCCTACACGCCGGGCGCCTACGCGTGGTGGCAGGTCGTCACCCTCTCGATCGCGCTGCCGGGCCAGGACATCGTCTTCGTCGACCCCGCGCAGCTCGCCGAATGGCCGGACCAGGCGCTCGCCGCCGGCGTCACCGCCGCCTCGGGTACGCCGACGTTCTGGCGTCAGGCCCTGTGGCGCAGCGGCGACGTGCTCGCGCAGCTGAAACTCGAGCAGGTCACCCTCGGCGGCGAACCCGTCGACCAGGCCATCCTCGACCGCCTGCGTGAGGTGTTCCCGAACGCCCGCATCTCGTGGATCTACGCGAGCTCCGAAGCGGGCGCCGCCATCGCCGTCCACGACGGCCTGGCCGGCTTCCCCGAAGCCTGGCTCGAACGTGACGTGCCCGGTCGTCCGCGCCTGTCCGTGGAGGACGGTGAGTTGCTCATCGCCTCGCCCAAGGCCGCCGAGGGCATGGACGCCGTCATCCGCACCGGCGACAACGTCGATATCTCGGGCGGCCGCGTCGTCATCACCGGCCGGGCCGCGAGCGACGAGATCAACGTCGGCGGGTCCAAGGCCTCCGCCGGCAAGGTGCGCGCCGCGCTCCTGGCCCACCCCGACGTCGCCTGGGCCGCCGTCCGCGGCCGCAAGGCGCCCCTCGTCGGCAACGTCGTCGCAGCCGACGTCGTCCTGCGTGACGGCCTCGACAAGGCCTCCGACGACGCGCCCACCCAAGCCGATCTGCAGGCATGGTGCGGCGAACGACTCCCCGAATACGCGGTACCCCGCCGCATCCGATACCTCAGTGAAATCCCGATCAAGGAGAGCTTGAAGAGCGATGTCTGAAACCACCAAGACGCCGATCCCGGCCGCCACGTGCGTCCTCATCTCCGGCGGCTCGCGCGGCCTCGGCCTTGCCTTCGTCGAAGACGTGCTCGCCCAGGGCGCCAAGGTGGCCGCGTTCGCGCGCACCGTCACGCCTGAGCTGCAGAAGCTCATGGACGAGCAGCCCGAGCGCGTCTACGTCGGCTCCGTCGACATCACCGACCCCAAGGCCGTCACCACGTTCATCAAGGACGCCTCCAAGGTGCTCGGCCCCATCGACGCGCTCGTCAACAACGCCGCCATCGGGCAGGACTCGCTCCACCTCCACACGACGCCCGAGCGCATCGAAGACATCATCTCGACGAACCTCACCTCCACGCTGCTCGTGACGCGCGCCTTCATGCGCCACGCCATGGCCAAGGTCGGCAAGGGGCGCATCGTCAACGTCACCAGCGTCTGTGCCCAGCGCGGCTACGCCGGCCTCGTCGCCTACTCCGCCACCAAGGGCGGCCTCGACGCCGCCACCCGCTCCCTCGCCCGCGAAATGCACGGACGCTTCCTCGTCAACTCGATCGCGCCCGGCTTCTTCGCCTCCGAAATGAGCTCCGTGCTCGGCACCGAACAGCTCTCCACCATCACCCGACGCACGCCCACCGGCCAGCTCGTCGAACCGGAGAACATCACGCCCACCCTGCGCATGCTGCTCTTCGAAGACACCAACATCAACGGCATGGTGCTGACGATCGACGGTGGCGGGAGCATCTGAGTTCTCCCTTGCTGCGTCTTCCGGCGAAGGGCTCCGAGTCGCGAGCTCGCTCGCGACTCGGAGCCCTTCGCTCGGTGCGACACAGCTGCGGGGCGCTCGGCCTCTCATGACGCGCTCCACGGGCCTCGCACGCTCGGCCCGTGGAGCGCGTCATGCTCGGTCTCCCGCAGTCCGCTTCCAGCGTGGTCGCCTTGGTTCCTTCGGCGCGTCTTCTGGCGTGGTCGCGTTCCGGACGGGGGAGTCGTCCGACGGTGTGGCCGGCTCCAGCGCGCGGTGGCATGGAATGCTCTGTTGCCGGGAAAGAGGGTGGGTGACGTGGTGAACGCGGCTGAACTGCTAGCCGCCGCGGTGCGCGACGGGAGACTCGAGCGTTCTCGCGAGGTCACGCGTCAGGCGCGCCCCGACGCGGCGCGCAGTTATCTCTCCGACGGCACCGGGCTCGCGTGGCACGTTCCCTCCGCGCTGCGCAGCCACGGCACCTTCGTCCTCGACGCCGAAATCCCACGGCCCGTGCGTTCAACTCTCGTGCGGCGCTACGGCGTCGACGACCCCGACACCTTCGCCGAACGCTGGACCCGCGCAGAGGCTCTCGCCAAACTCGCCGACCTGCCCATCATCACCTGGCTCAGCCGCCACGGACTCACCGTGCCCGAACACGTCGGCGCACTGCGCGATGTCGGCGAGACCGACTGGAGCACTGAGCGGTTCGGCGACGTCATCGTGACCTTTGCCGTCACCGCACACGCTCAGCGGGCCGACACGAGCGAGGAGCGTTCTCCGGCTGTCGGTGGCACCGTCTAGCCTTGGACGCATTCCAAAAAATCGAGCAGTGCAGTCGAAGGCGCGGCAACGGACGACGAAGGAGAAGGCATGGCGCAGGAGCCGCAGACGGGTGCCACCCCGCCTCGCGTCGGCGTCGTCCTCATGACGATGGGTAACCGCCCCGACGATCTCGAACGGGCCATCTCGTCCCTTAACCAGCAGCGCGGAGTCGAACTCGACATCGTGCTGCTCGGCAACGGCTGGAACCCGGCCGAGAACCCGTGGCCGTTCCCGGCGAACGTGCGCACCATCCACTCGCCGGAGAACCTCGGCATCCCCGAAGGCCGAAACGTCGGTGCGCGGGCAGCCCGCGGCGACTACCTGTTCTTCTACGACGACGACGCCATCCTCCCCACTGACCACGTCCTCGCCGACATGGTGGCCGAGATGGAGAAGCGGGCCGACAACGCCGTCATCGGCCCGCTCGGGCAGGACCCCACCGGAAAGCCCACGCCACGCCGCTGGATTCCGCGCCTCAACGTCAAGAACAACGGAAAGCCCGGCCCGGCCACCTGGTTCCTCGAAGGCATCCACCTCTCGCGCCGCACCGCATTCGATCAGGTCGGCGGCTGGCCGGGGCACTTCTTCTACGGTCACGAAGGCATCGACCTCGCCTGGCGACTCATCGATGCGGGCTGGGTCATCCAGTACGTACCCAGCATCACTGTGAACCACCCGGCCACCTCTCCGGCACGGCACGCCGTCTATTACCGGATGAACGCGCGAAACCGCGTGTGGGTGGCCAAGCGCAACCTACCGGCGCCCCTCGTGCCGCTGTACATCGGTAACTGGGCGGCCATCACCCTGCTTCGCGTCAAGGACAAGGCCGCACTCAAGGTCTGGTTCGCCGGCCTTGCCGAGGGCCTGCGCACCGACGCGGGGGAGCGGCACGTCATGTCGTGGCGCACGGTCGCGAAGCTCACCCGCCTCGGCCGGCCCCCGGTGATCTGACATGAGCGAAACCCACAACGACCACGTCCACGCCGTCGTCACCGGGGCCAAGAGTCGCTCGCACGTGCTCTACATCGCCTCCTACCTTCGCCGCGTCCTGCAGGATCTTTCGGACGCCGGCCGCCTGCGCGTCTCGTTCGTCCCGGCAGCCGCGTTCCTCACCGCGCCCGCGGTCGGTGTCGAGCACGCGCGAGCTCTGCTGCCGGACGACCCACGCCTCTCGCTCGAGGAAGGCATGGCGGGATGGCGTTTCGCCGAGGGCGCGCGGGCCCTCTACGTCAGCGTGGGAACGCCCGGCCTGAAGGCTCTCGTCGCGCTTCGTCGCGCGAACGGCGTGCGCCCCATCCACGTCGTCGTCACCGACGAAGGCATCGGCACCTACGGTTCGTGGACGACTCGCCGTGACGCCATCCGCCGGCAGGGCGCCGCGCCTGTCACGGCCACGCTCAAGGCCTGTCTCATCGCCGCGACGGGCAAGGCGTTGACGTCCGAGCGGTGGCCCGCGTATCGGCGCACCTCCCACGGCTGGGAGGTCACCGAGGCCGTGCGTGCGGAGTTCCGCGCCCACACCGAAGGTGCCTCCCGATCGGTGCGTCGCAGCGCCGTCATCCTCACTCAGCCCTTCGTCGATCTGGGGCTCATCGGCGAGAAGCAGTACGTCGACTACGTCCGCGGCCTGGTCGCGAGTTGCGCGGACGCGGGACTCGAACCACTGGTGCGCGCGCACCCTGCTGAGGACGTGCGCCGCTACGACGAGTTCGAGGTCATGCGCTCGCGCGGCACCGCCGAGCTCGATCCGCTCGTCGTCGGCGCCGACGCCGTCCTCGGAGGCCCCAGCACAGCCCTCATCAACCTCAGTGCGATGTTCGGCGCCAACGTCGTCTGGGTGAGCGAACCCTCTCTCACCTTCCTCGACACCGATGTCTCCGAGGCTCAACGGCAGATCTTCGCGGCGTTCCTCGGCCGACCCGTCCGTCCGGTCGACGTGGTAGCGCGACTCGCGTGAGTACCCGGCCCGACCTCGTCGAACAGTGGGAGCCCGGACGCAGCGTTCCGGTGGCTTCGATCCTCGGCGCTCTTCGCCGGGGATCGGGCGATCCGACGATGGTCGTGCGTCCCAACGCCGTGTGGTGGGGCGTGCACACGCCGGCAGGACCGGCGGCCACCTGGTGGCAGGTCGAGCCCGCGGAGGGGGGCGAGCGCGTCATCCTGCGGGCATACGGAGCGGGCGCGGCGTGGTTCGCGGGCCGTTTGCCCACCATCCTCGGTGAGGCGGACAGCCTCGACGGCTTCGCTGCCCATCACGAGCCCGTGAAGGTCGCCCTTCGCGTGCGTCAGCTCGCCGATTGGCGCATCCCGCGCACGGGCCTCGTCATCACCTCGCTCGTCCCGAGCATCCTCGAGCAGAAGGTCACCGGTCGTCAGGCCTTCGCAGGCTTCCGCCACCTCGTGCGCATGTACGGCACCCCTGTCACGTTCGACCCGGAGGCGCTGCGGGCGGCGGGCCCTCAGACACCGGCCGTCGCTCGCCTCATGGCCGCACCCTCTGCTGCACAGTGGCGACGTATTCCGTCCTGGGAATGGCTGCAAGCCGGTGTCGAGCCGCCGCAGTCACGCACCGTCATGCGTGCCCTCGAGCACGCGGACCGTCTCGAGCAGACGAGCGAGCTGCCGATTGCGGAGGCCCACGCAAGGCTGCGCCTCGTGCCCGGAATCGGTGTCTGGACGGCGGCAAAAGTTGCACAGAGCGCGTGGGGCGACCCCGACGCCCCCACCTTCGCCGACTACCACGTGGCCAAGGAGATCGGGCACGCGCTGCTCGGGCGTGACATCGACGACGTGGGTATGGCCGGCCTTCTCGAGCCCTACCGCGGACACCGCTATCGAGCCGAGCGCCTCATCCTCGCCGCCGCTCCGCGGCGCGAACGTCATGGTGCCCGTATGACGTTGCCCTCACACCTGCCCCAGCGCGCGTGGCGCTGAGGCGCAGCGAGAGACCTGCACGGGTGTCCCCGGCGTCGGGTGGGAGCAGGTCGCCGATCGATCAGGCTCCGAGAACCGTGGTGCGTACCTCGCGCGCAGCTTCGACGTCGCCGACCAGCGCTCGCGCGAGCGGCGCACGCGTCACGGTGAGACGCCCGGGGTAGCTGCCCTGAGCCTCGTCCTCGTCGATGAGAAGCACGTCGGCGAAGTCCGCGTAGAGCTTGGCCACCTGCGCCGACGTCATCTCGAGGCCCGCCTGCGACCAGGCGCTGCGCTCGGCGTCACCGTCGCGGCTCGTCGGCAGGCCGACCGGACTCATGACGACGACGCGGGCCGCTGTGCCGCGCAGGGCGTCGCGCACGCCGGGCACCCCGAGCAGCCCCGGCCCGTCGAGCACGGGTGACATCGGGGTGAGTACGACGACGTCGCTGCTGCGCAGCGCGTCGAGCACGCCGGGGGAGGGTGTCGACTGTTCGAGCCCGGCGACTCCGAAGCCCTGCGGTTCGCCCCGGTCGGCATCCCCGAGCCACCGGGCGACGGGGCGGCTGCTGCGCTCTCCGGCCTCGTCTTCCTCGATGACGTGAAGTTCGACGGGCTCGTTCGTCGCGGGAATGACGCGAGCCTCCGCTGCGGGGCTCTGGAGCTGGGCACACGTGGCCGCGGTCTCACCTCGAGCGCGCCAGTAGTTGCGGGCGACGGCGAAGGCGACACTCTCGTCGTCGAGAATCGGCCACTCGCCGGGTGCCAGGCCCAGTTCTGCGAGCGTCGAGGAGACGGTCGACGTGGAGGGGCGCGCGGGTGAGGGCGTGAAAGC
This sequence comes from Dermacoccus sp. 147Ba, assembly GCF_004151355.1. Taxonomy (NCBI): domain Bacteria; kingdom Bacillati; phylum Actinomycetota; class Actinomycetes; order Micrococcales; family Dermacoccaceae; genus Dermacoccus; species Dermacoccus sp. 147Ba. Next base: position 87,274 of record NZ_SEHL01000004.1, on the reverse strand, counting down.
GCGCAGTGCGGCGTCCGTGTCCGGGGTGAAGCGCAGACCCGCAACACTGAGGTCCCCCGAGGTATTTGTGATGCAGATCACATCACCCATCGGCGTGTCGATGGTCGACCCCGGCGCGAACAGCCCATGTAGTGCTGCAGCTGACTGGGGACCACTAGATAGGAGCGTGAGTTGCATATTGTCAGTGTGACAGGCGAGGTGGTGGAGGCGCCATTCACCCCCGGGGAGGGGGTTGCGAGCATTCCCGTTCGGCTTGACTCACTCGAATGACATCGATGTAATTGCCATGTCGCGCTTCGCCGTCCCCCTTGTTGTCGTCCCGCTCCGGTGGGGTTGTCACCGCCGGGTGGTATTGGGCCGAAGTTCGCCGAAGTACACCGACGCCTGACCATGGCACCGACGACGAAAGGACGGACATGCAGGAATTCATGCAGTTGATCAGCCTGCACGACGCCCTGGACGACACGGAGGAAATGTCGTGGCAGGAGCGCGCACTGTGCGCGCAGACCGACCCCGAAGCGTTCTTCCCCGAGAAGGGCGGCTCCACCCGCGAGGCCAAGCGTGTCTGCGTCGGGTGTGAGGTTCGCTCCGAGTGCCTCGAGTACGCGCTGGAGAACGACGAGCGCTTCGGCATCTGGGGTGGCCTTTCCGAGCGTGAGCGCCGCAAGCTGAAGAAGCGCGCGGTCTGATCAGGTGACGGCGAGCGCTCGACTCGGCGTCCACGAGCCCCGCGAGGGAACACCCGAGCATCCTTTCGTCACCGCCGTCCTCGTGGCGCGGGACGGACACCTACCGTGGCTTCGCGCCACGGTCGATGCATTTCTCGACCAGTCGCGACAGGCGGACCGCCTCGTCGTCGTCGACGGCACTCCCGATCAGGACATGCGCGAGGTTCTCGCGCGTGAGTTCCCGGAACTACGTGAGGTCGACCTCACCGTCGTCAAGGCGAACCACGAGGAAGCCTTCGCCGGTCTCGTCGACCGGGCCGTGCAGGCCATTCCCGCGCGTGGCAGCGACCACGTCGTCGCGCTGCGCGATCGCCGCCGCGCCCGCCGACGCCCCACCCACCCGAGCGACCGCTACCACTGGTTGTGGCTGCTCCACGAGGACTCCGCGCCGACGCCCGACTCCCTGAAGGCGCTCATGCGCTCGGTGGGTCGAAGCGAGCGCATCGGTATCGCGGGCTGCAAGATCAACGAGCTCGACCGTCCATCCCGTCTGATCAACATCGGTATCGACGTCACGCGCAGCGGGCGTCACGTCGCCCGCACCGTCGAGGGCGAACTCGACCAGGGCCAGCACGACGGGCGCCGTGACGTGCTCGCCGTGTCGAGTGCCGGCATGCTCGTGCGCCAGGACGTCTACCTCGACCTGGGCGGCTTCGATCCCGCGTTCGACGGCGACGGTGACGGTCTCGATCTGTGCTGGCGAGCCCACCTCGCCGACCACGCGGTCGTCGTCGTGCCCGAGGCCACCGCACACCAGGACATCGACTCCGCGCACCTGCTGCGCGTCACGGAGGGCCGCGGGACGCGTATGACGCGTCGCCAGCGCCGCAGCATGACGCGCCGCTCGGGTGACCCCGATCGTCCGGCCGCGCACTCGGGCAGCACACTGCGCCGCCATCGTCAGGTCGCCCTCGCGCGGACCTCCACGCTCCGTTTCCCCTTCGCGCTCGCGTGGGCAACGATCTCGTCTGCGCTGCTGGGTGTCGTGCTGCTCCTGCTCAAGCGCCCGCGCTCGGCCGCGTCGGAGTTCGGTCAGGCCAGTGCAGGTCTCGGACTCGGCCGCATCATGGGCGCGCGACGCCGCTTCCGTGGACGTGCCGGCGTGAGCAACGCCCAACTCTCGTCCCTCTTCGTCCCGGCCGAAGCGGGGCGTGCCGCGGCCTGGGACGCCGTGGTCGCCGCGCTGACACCTGGTGGCTCGAAGCCGGTGCACCAGCCGATCTCCACCGAGACGGGCCCGCAGTCCGAAGAGGCCGAGGAAATGCGGACCCGCGGCGGCGTGCTCAAGCGCATCGTGCGCCACCCCGGTCTCTGGGCCGTACTCGTGCTGTTCGGCATGAGCCTGTTCATCTTCCGTGACGCCTTGAGTGACGGCGCTCTTCGCGGCGGTCACGGCCTCGCGGGTGGCGAACTCCTGCCGTACTTCACCTCGCCCGGCGGTGTCTGGCACGCCTGGCGCGACGCCTGGCAGGGCCCCGGTTTCGGGCACGCCGCCTCGTCGGTGCCCTATCTGCCGTTCATCGCCATCGGTTCCTGGTTCGTCTCGCTCCTGCCGGGTGTGGCCGATTCCACCGCGACCGCGACAGCCATCACATGGCTCTTCCTGGCCGCTCCGGCACTCGCAGGGTGGTCGGCCTACCTCGCGGGGCGCGCGGCGACGAAGCTCGCGTGGCCACGAGCTCTGGCAGCCCTCGCGTGGGGCTCTCTCGCCCCGCTCACGGCGGCGCTGCTCGGCGGGCGCCTCGGCCCCGTCATCGCGCACATCGTGCTCCCGCTGGCCCTGGCGGGCATTCTGCGGCTCGGCCGCTCCGGCGCCACCGTCGCCGGCACGGCAGCCACTGCGCTCGCCGTCACGGTGCTCGGGGCCTACACACCGATCCTCCTTCCCGTCCTGGCGATTGCCCTGCTCGTCGTCGCGGTGCTGGGGTCGAGCGCCGCGAAGATCCGCGCGCTCGCCGTGGTCGTGCTCGTACCGTTGTTGCTCGGGCACTGGAGCGTCGAGGCCTTCTCCGACCCGAGCAAGCTCGTCGGCGGCCCCGGGGTCCTGACGGACGGTGACGGCGGCGCGCCGCTGTCCGCGCTCCTGTTCCACCCGGGCGGCCCGGGCTCGACGCCGTTGCTCCTGGCGGTGCCTGTCCTCTTCTTCGGCCTGTGGGGCGCGCTGCGCGGCCGGGGTCACGAACTCGCGCGCTGGGCACTCGTGGTCCTCGCGCTCGTCGCTCTCGCTGCCGCGCTGCTCGCGCCGCGTCACTCCCTTGGCGCGCCCACCGGACTGCACGTGTGGACGGGTGTCCCGGAGCAGGTCGCGGCGCTGTCGATGCTCGCGCTCGCGCTCATCGGCGCAGATCGTGTCCACGGTTCTTCCGAACCCGGAACCCGTTCGGCTACCTCGCGCCTCGGGCGCCTCAGCGTCGTCACGATCGCGCTCGTCATGGGTGGGGTCATCGGTCTGACGGCGTGGAACGCCTCGGCCGGCAAGAACGGCGTCCAAGCCGTGCGCAACCCGGCTCCTGCCATCACCGTGCACGAGGCTGAGTCGGCGCGAGCCGGCATGCTGCTCGACCTCCAGCCACGTTCGGGGGCCGTGACGTTCACCGTTCGCAGCCGCGAGGCCGGCCTGCCCTCGGTCGACCCGACCCAGCCGGCGATGCAGACGCCGACGTCCGTGACCAAGGCCATTGCCGCGCTCGTCGACTCGGGCGCCGGTGAGCGGGCCCAGGCCGCCCAGACCCTGCGAGACGCCGGAATCGCCTTCGTCGCGGCCGACCGTCGCGCGCAGGAGTCCGACACGCTGCTCGCTGCCCTCGACTCCGCTGACGGACTCGTGCCGATGGCGACGGACTCGACGGCGTCCCTGTACCGCATCGACGGTGCCGGGGGCGGGCGTGCCGCACGGGTCGTCGTGCGTGACGGCGACGAGCGTCACATCGTCCCCGTGCGCGGCCCGCACGCGCGGGTCTCGACGACGTTGCCGAGCGGTGACGCGCAGCGCAGGCTCGTCGTGAGCGCCGGCAACGACTTCGCTCGTGAGGCCGAGGTGACCCTCGACGGACGCGCGCTCGAGCCGGTGGCCGGCACCCAGATGCCCACTTACAGCGTCGGCGCGGACGGCGGCAAACTCGTCATCGAACCCGGCACGGCGTGGCCGGCCTGGCGCGCGGCCCAGCTCGTGCTGCTCGGGCTCGTCGTGTTCCTGGCCGTTCCGTTCGGGTCCGCGCGCGGACGCGGGCGTCAGTGAGGCAGGGGAGGACATGAGCGCACAAGGAATCGCGCGCGGGGTCGTGCTCGCCGCCGCAGCAGCGGGCATGGTGTGGACGGCTCACGCGGCTCCGGTTCGCACGAGCACGGGCGAGCGCCTCGCAACGACGACGAGTGCCGTCGAAGCGACCTCGCTCGTCTGCCCCGGGGGCGCCGGATCGAACGGCTCGACCGAGGTCAACGCGACCTCGTCGCCTGAGTCCCTCACGCCGTTCGCGCGGGAGGGCGGCGGAGCGAGTGCACGCCTCGAGTCGTCTTCCGACCCGAAGGCGATGTCGCTCGAGCGAGGCGGCGCGACCGTCACCGAGATGAAGGGTGGGCCCCTCGTCGTCGAGGCAACCGGCGGCATGGCTCCTGGTTTTGCCGCAGCGCAGATCAGCGGCGGCGACGGGAAGTCGCCACTCGTCGCACGCACCTGTGCAGCTTCCCTCAACGAGGCGTGGATTCCGGTGGGGCAGAAGGGTTCCTCACGCCTGTCGACCCTCGTGCTCGTCAACAGCGGTTCGCACGGTGCCACGGTCGACATCGACGTCAGTTCACGCGACGGCGACGTGGCCGGTGCCGCCATCGCCGACAAGGCTGTCCCCGCGCACTCGCGCGTCGAGGTCAACCTGCCGACCGAGGCCAAGAACCACGACGGTGTCGTCGTGCACGTGCGTAGCGAGAGCGGTGCCGTACAGGCCAGCGTGCGGGACAGCGCGAGCTCGGGTTCGGCCAAGGGTGAGGAACTGACGGCCCAGTACGCCGTGCCCGGTACGACTCAGATCGTCCCTGCGGCGCCCGTGACGGACGGCAAGACCAGCGTTCGTCTGGCGGCACCGGCCGGGCGCGGCGCCGTCGTCAAGCTGTCGGCTCTGTCGACCCAGGGCGAAGCGTCGAAGGACCGTGTCGTCTCCGTGCCGCGCGGCCGGACCCTCGACGTGTCGCTGGACGGTTTGAAGGGGTCGACCGTCGCGGTGCGAGCCACGAGTGAGGCTGAGATCGTCGCCGCAGCCACCGCTCCTGCGGCCTCGGGCTCCTCGGCGGACTTCGCGTGGGCCCAAGCCGCGCCGGACATCGGACCGGCGGCCGGCACGTCTCTACGTGGCGCGGGGACCGGGGGAGATCTCGTGCTCACAGCCAACGCTCCGCAGGTGCGGGCGACCGTCGTCGTGACGACGAAGGACGGCAAGAGCACAACCCAGCACGTCGACGTGCGCGACAACGCGGCTCGACGTATCTCCGTCCCGAAGGACGCGAGCGTGTGGGTGACCGCGCCGACGAAGCAGGGCAAATCCCACCTTCACGCGGGAATCGTGCTCCGCACCGGCTCCAAGTCCTCGGATCGCATCACGACGCTCACCCTCACGGCTGCGCCGTGGATGCGCGAGCAAACCGCACTCGTCGCCCGCTGATCCGCTCATCCCACCCGGACGATCGCGGGTCGGACACCCGGGGGCTCGTGCGTCAGCGAGCTGCGAGCCACTGAGCGTAGGTACGTCCACCGCGCTGGACCTCTTCGCCCGGCAGATTCGTGCCACGGGCGAAGGAGCGCAGAACACCTCCGAGCGTTGGCACACGCACGGACCGAACGGGTCGGCGGCTCTCGAGGTGAGCTGTCAGTGTGGAGAGTTCACCGAGCGAGAAGGTCTCCGGTCCGGCCAACTCGAGCGGCGTCGCAAGACTCGTGCGAATGAGGGCGACGTCCACGAGCTTGCGCGCCACCCATTCGGGGTCCACCGGGCTGACCCGGACGCGGGATTCGGCTCCCGTGAGCCGTGCCGCGGCGCCGCTCACCACCTCGTGGGCGAGGGTGTGGAACTGGGTCGCTCGCACGATCGACGCGCGCCCCGACCAGGACTCGGCGAGGTTCTCGGTGTCTGCCTTCGTGCGGTAGTAGGCCAGCGGGTTGTTCCAGCACCCCACGATCGAGGGCAGGACGAGGTGGGCGCCGGGTGCCCAGGCGTCGAGAGAACGCAGGAGGTTGCGTGTTCCGTCGCGGTCGACTCGGGCATTCGACGGGTCCGTGGCGCAGTGGATGACCGCCCCCACGCCCGGAAGTGCCTCGTCGAGGCCCGCCCCTGTCAGGATGTCGCCGACCACGCTGGTCACGTCGGTGATCGGGGTGCGGTGGACGAGCGCTCGCACCGGGATGGACGAGGCGCGTAGTTCCTCCACCACGGCGCGGCCGAGAACACCCGAAGCACCCGTCACGAGAACCGACGCGCGTCCGACGCCGAGCACGTCGGGAGGCAGGATCGGGGCAGCGGTGGGGGTCGTCGTCACAGGTCGTCCTCGTCGTCCAGGGGGCGGCCCAGCAGGCCCGCGAGTTGGGTGCGCACGACGTGTTCGATGAGGGCCTCACGCTCGACCCGGTCGTGTGCGCGTGTCTGAATGGGAAGGCGGTAGAGGACCATCCGCGCCCGATGGCGACCGTCGGCGGGGAAGGCGCGCCCGAGGGGCACCGAGTCCTCCCACGAGCTCGGGTCGGACGGCGGAACCTCTTCGACGCCGATCTCGATGTCGGCGACGCTGACCGACCAGCGCGATTCGCACACCTCGACAGCACGCAGGACGGCGTCGTCGAACGCGGCCGAACGCGATCTCATGGACGGAGTCGCGGGCCAGGCCAGAGGCCCCCGGTAGCGGCGCTCGTGTCGGTCGCGACGGGGCGCGCCCGGGGCGGAGGAAGCGTCGAGGCCGGACTGTCGGCCTGGGCGCGCTGCTTTGTTCCTCACCGCGTCAGCGTATCGAAGGGCACCTGATCGCGGGCGGGGCCCGACCGGGCGTGTCCCGGTCGCGGCAGACGGGGGCAGCCACCCCACTGGCGTAACCTTGTGCAACGTGACGTTGACCAGACAGTGCTCGCGATCCGCCTGCTCGAAGCCCGCCGTGGCGACGCTCACCTATGTCTACGCGGATTCGACGGTCGTCCTCGGCCCCCTGGCCACCTACGCCGAGCCGCACACGTACGACCTGTGCGCCGATCACGCTCAGCGTCTCACCGCGCCGCGAGGTTGGGACATCGTGCGCCTGGCCGTCGACATGACCCCGCCGGAGCCCACACCGGACGACCTCGTGGCGCTCGCCGAGGCCGTGCGCCGCGCCGCGGCTCGCCCACCGGCCGAGCCCGAACCGGAGCCGGTGCGCAAGCCCGCCCGTGCCGCCCGGGCCGAGGACCCTGCCTTCCTCTCGACGGCCTCACGCCGTCGTCACCTGCGCGCGCTGCCCGATGCCACGGACGACGACGCGTCCACGGAAGCGGGCGACGACGGCCGGTAGGATCGTCGGCGTGAACGCCCCCGTACTCAACGACTTCATCAAGGCCTACGACGTTCGCGGCCTCGTGCCCGAGCAGCTCTCGCCGGCCGTCGCGCGCGAACTCGGCGCCGCCTTCGCGCAGATCGTGGCCCGCCCCGAAGGAGCCGAGGGCGTCGTCGTCGGCCACGACATGCGCCCGAGCTCGCCGGAGCTGTCTCGAGCCTTCGCCGAGGGCGCCACCTCGTACGGCATCGACGTCACTCTCATCGGCCTGTGCTCGACCGACGGCCTGTACTACGCCTCCGGTGCTCTCGGCATCCCCGGCGCGATGTTCACCGCGAGCCACAACCCCGCGCAGTACAACGGCATCAAGCTGTGCCGCGCCGGCGCGCGCCCCGTCTCGCTTGAGACCGGCCTCGCCGAGATGCGTGACCTCGCCCAGTGGGCACTCGATCGTGGCACGGCGGTTCCCTTCGACGGCGAACCCGGCACGATCGACGAGCGCGACATGCTCGGCGACTACGCCGCCTTCCTGCGTTCCCTCGTCGACCTGTCCGGCGGACGCCCGCTCAAGGTCGTCGTCGACGCCGGAAACGGCATGGGCGGCCACACCGTGCCCGCGGTCCTCGGCACGGATGCGGGGCTCGACGAGCTTCCGCTCGAGATCGTCCCGCTCTACTTCGAACTCGACGGCACGTTCCCCAATCACGAGGCCAACCCGCTCGAGCCCGCCAACCTCGTCGACCTGCAGAAGGCCGTCGTCGCGCACGGCGCCGACATCGGTCTGGCTTTCGACGGTGACGCCGACCGATGCTTCGTCATCGACGAGAACGGTGACGCGGTGACGCCGTCGGCCGTCACGGCGCTTGTTGCCCAGCGTGAGATCGCGAAGGAGGTCGCCAAGGGCACCCGCGCTTCGGACGTCTCGGTCGTCGCGAACCTCATCAGCTCGCGCGCCGTCACCGAGGTCATCACCGAGAGCGGGGCGAAGCCGGTGCGCACGCGCGTCGGCCACTCCTTCATCAAGGCGCAGATGGCCGAGCACGACGCCGTCTTCGGCGGGGAGCACAGCGCGCACTACTACTTCCGCGACTTCTGGTTCGCCGACACGGGCATGCTCGCGGCGATGCACGTGCTCGCCGCGCTCGGTGAGCAGGAGGGGACGCTCTCGCAGCTCGTCGCCGAGTACGCCCGCTACGAGGCCTCCGGCGAGATCAACTCGACCGTGAGTGACGCCATCGCCGCCACTGGCCGCGTTCGCGAGTGGGTGGCCTCCCACGGCGAGTACACCGAGGACGGCATGGACGGCGTCACCTTCGTCCACGAAGGCGGTGACAGCGATCCGATGTGGTGGCTCAACCTGCGCGCCTCGAACACAGAACCTCTGCTGCGCCTCAACGTCGAGGCAGCCGACCGTGCAACGATGGAGCGCGTGCGCGATGCCGCGCTCGCCGCCGTCCGAGAAGGAGAAGCACAGTGAACCGAGGCGTCACGATCGAACCGTGGCTGCGTGAGATCCTGCGCTGCCCGGTCACGCACAGTGAGCTCGTCGACGGCGTCGACGACGGTGGCGAGCCCGTGCTCGTCGCCACCGAAGCCGATGCCGAGCGCGGTGGCCGGTTGCAATACCCGATCCGCGACGGCATCCCCGTGTTCCTCGTCGACGAGGCCACAGTTCTGCCCACCGAGGCTTGACCGGCCCACCTGGTACCTACGGCGAGACCGCTACCCGAATCGGGAAGCGGTCTCGCCGCGTGCTGTGCATGGTGTCGGGCGCGTGGCTCAGAGGCGGACGTCGTCCTCGGCGAGCCAGCGCTGCACGGTCGACTCCGCGGGTGCCGGAGCCTCGATGACGTGCGGGACGAAGCGCGCACCGCCGTCCGTGATCGGGCCGTCGGTCTCGCGGATGCCCATGCCGGCCGCGTGACCGTCGACCACCCAGGCTCCGATGACGGGCCGGTTGCCGTCGAAGTCGGGCAGCGGCCACCACTGCTGGTAGCAGAACGACTCGTCGTGTTCCTGGCCGCCGTGCGTCCAGTCGCGACCCTCCGCGTGGACGCGGATCGAGGCGCCCTCACGGCCGAAGAACGGCTTCGCGACGTACTCGCGCAGGTCGCGCGGGGAGTCGAGGTAGGCCGGAAGCAGGTTGGGGTGGCCCGGGTAGAGGTGCCACAGCGCCGCGAGCAGCGCCTTCGTCGAGAGGGCCGAACGCCACAGCGGCTCGATCCAGCGCACGCCGGAAGTCTCGATGTGGGCGCCGAAAGGCTCGACGAGCAGGTCCTCCCACGGGTACAGCGCGTAGCAGACGTCGATCGGGCGCGACTGACCGTCGACGAAGCGGCGCGAGTCGACGTCGAGGCCGACGTCGGACAGGTCGAACAGGCTCGTCGTCGCGCCGGCCTGATCTGCGGTGTCCGCCAGGTAGGCGAGCGTGGAAGCCTCTTCGACGAGGTGGAGCAGCCCCGCGAAGTGAAGGTCGTCCTGCCCAGCGGCGACGCGCTTCTTCCACGCACCGACGAGCCTTTCGTGGATCGAGTTCCACTGGTCTAGTTCGGGGAAGTTCGCCTCGTGCCAGGACCACTGGGACACGGCCGACTCGACGAGCATCGTCGGGGTGTCGCCGTTGATCTCGAGCATCTTGGGGGTGCCGTCGCCGGCGAGGCACAGGTCGAAACGGGCGTGTGAGCCCGGATCACCCTCCTCGAGACTCGCCAGGAGCCGCCGGGTCGAGCCCTCGGGCAGGCACAGACGCCGGTCGTCGTACGTCGTGAGCATCCACGTCGCGGCGCTCAGGCACATGCCCCACAGTTCGTCCGTGGCCGCCTCGAGCCGGTCGATCTCGGCGGGGGAGAAGGAGTAGTAGGCGCTGTCCGTCCAGTACGGCACGTCGTGGCCGTCGACGGTCTCGGACGCCCAGAGCATGCCCTCGGAATCGAGGATGTCGCGGAAGTTCGGGCGCGGCTCGCAGGCCAGGCGCCTCATCCGCCTCCGCCGCCGCCCTTGCCGAAGCCGCCACGCACGACGCTGCCCTTCGACGAGCCGTCGGCGCCCTTGATCTGAGTGCCCTCGCGGACGGAGGACTTCGTCACCTTGCCGCCCTGGGCGTCGAACCCACCGGCGGCGTAGGTGGCGTTCTTCGGAATCGACGTGGCGTAGCTGTCGAGCTTTCCGCCCACCGGGGCGACGCGCTGGCCCGAGCGGTAGAAGACCCATGCGGCGCCGGCGTGATGTCCGGAGCGGCACTCGCTGTCCGGCAGCCGTTCACCCGTGGCCTTGTCGCGGCACACCCCGGCGTAGTCGGCGCCCTTGGACGACGAACATCCGGTGAGGAAACCGGCGGCGAGAACGGTGGTCGTGCCGAGGGCGAGCCCACCCTTGCGCCTGGTCGTCGGCATCCGAATCCTCTCCTTCGAGTAGGACGTCAATGTATCGCGCGATCTAGGCTGTGACGCGCGGATCCCCTCGGGCATTCCGTCCCCCCGAGCGACAGAAGGTGTGACATGCCCTACCTCGACGAGAGTTGGCTGGACGACGCCCGTCACCTCGAACGCTGCGACTCGCGCGACTCCCTGCGGGCGCTGGCCACAGCCGGCGCCCAGGTGCGCGAAGCGATGACGCTGGCCCGTGAGGCGGGCGTGGAGCGCACGGCCGACGGTGAGCGGCCCCGCGCCGTCCTCGTGGGCGCGCTCGGTGGCAGCGCCGTCGTCGCCGACGTCCTCGAGACGTTCGCCCAGCCTGGGGCGCCCGTTCCCGTCATCACCCGACGCGACGTGCCGCTGCCGGGATGGGTCGGCCCCCTCGACCTCGTCGTCGCGGTGAGCCTTTCCGGGCGGGCCGCCGGGCCGCTCGCGCTCGCCTCGGAAGCCGCACGCCGTGGAGCGTCCCTGCTCACCGTCGGGGCAGCGGACTCACCCCTGGCGGATGTGTGTGCGCGGGCCCGCGGTACGCACATCCCGGTCGGGCGCGGGCGCACGTCGAGCCGGACGGCGATGTGGTCGCTGCTCACCCCGGTGCTCATGGCGGCGGGGCACCTCGGCCTCGTCGACGTCACGGACAGCCACCTCGAGCAGGCGATCACCCACCTCGACCGTGAGGCTGAGGTGTGCCGCCCCAGCTCCGAGCACTTCGTCAACCCCGCGAAGCTCGCGGCGCTGCAGCTCGCCGGTACCGTGCCCATGGCGCTCGCGGACGGACCCGTCGCCGCTGTTGCGGCCCGCCGCGCCGCGTCGATGTTCGCCCGCACCGCTCGGGTGCCGATGACCTGGGGTGAACTGCCGGATGCGGCCGCGTCTGTCGTTGCGACGCTCGACGGCCCCTTCACGGCCGGTGGCGGTAGTGGCGCGGCCTCGGCCCCTGACGACATTTTCGCCGACCCCTTCCTCGACGCGCCCCGACAGCCCGGGCTCGGGCTGCTCAGCCTCCACAGCGACCCCGAAGGTGCCGTTTCGGACTTGGCCGGCGTTGCTGCGGGCGTTCAGGACAGCGCGTTCGCGGCCGGCGCCACCGTCGTCGAGGTGCACCCCGGCGATGGCCCGCCCATCGCGCGACTGGCCGAACTCGTCCAGAGGGTCGACTTCACCGCCACCTACCTCGCGCTCGGCCAAGGTCTCGACCCGAATGTGTCGCGGCACGTGACGCAGCTGCGCGACCATCTCGGCGACCGTCGGGCATGACGCCCGCGGTCGGCGCGGGGCGGCGGGCGTGTCGTCTGCGTGAGGAAGGGAACGTCTTCGCTGGTTAGGCTTGGGCGCATGACGAACTTCTCCCGGGCCCAGGTCGCGGCCATGGTCGACCACACCCTGCTCAAGCCAGAAGCGACGGCTGACGACGTCGCGGCGGTGGCCCGCGAGGCCGAGGAGCTGGGCGCCTACTCGATCTGTGTGTCGCCGAACATGCTGCCCGTCGAGACGAGCGTCAAGGTTGCCACCGTCTGCGGCTTCCCGAGCGGCAAGCACACGAGCACGGTCAAGGCCGCCGAGGCCGCCGAGTCGGTCGAGCGCGGCGCTGACGAGGTCGACATGGTCATCGACGTGGGCGCGGCCAAGATGGGCGACTTCGAGGCGGTCAAGCTCGACATCCGCACGGTGCGCGACGCCATCCCGAACGCCGTTCTCAAGGTCATCATCGAGTCCGCTGCCCTCACCGACGACGAGATCCGCGGCGTGTGCGAGGCGGCCGTCGACGCGGGCGCCGACTTCGTCAAGACCTCCACGGGCTTCCACCCGAGCGGTGGCGCCAGCGCCCACGCCGTGCGCCTCATCCGTGAGTGCGTCGGCCCGAACCTGGGCGTCAAGGCCAGCGGCGGCATCCGTGACGCCGCTGCGGCCCGCGAGATGATCGAGGCCGGCGCGTCGCGACTCGGGCTGTCCGGCACGCGCGCCGTGCTCGACGGTCTCGAGGGCGGCTCCGGCGACGCGTCGGCGGCTTCCGCCGAGGGCGCGGCGGGCTACTGATTTCGTATCTGAACGCAACGAAGGGCACCGGCTGAGTCGGTGCCCTTCGTCGTCGGTACGTCGTTGTCCCGGGGTGGACGTGGGGCGGACGCGGGCCGTGTTCAGGCCTCGGTCGGCCGGCGACGCGGCACCCGCCACTCGACGGCCGTGCCGCCGCGCGGCCTCACCCGCACCGTGCACGAGCCGCCCCACCGCTCGGCGCGCGCGACGAGGTGGTCGAGCCCCGAGCGGCGCTCGACGTGCTCGGGCAGCCCGACGCCGTCGTCCGTCACCTTGAGGCGCACGTCCTCGCCGACGTCGAGCGCCACCCGTACCGCCGACGCTCCGGCGTGCCGGGCGGCGTTGCTCAGTGCCTCGCGCACCACGGCGAGAATGTCCATGACGAGGGCGTCGTCGAGCGTCCAGTAGTCGCCGCCCACGGCTACTGAGGGCATGAACCCGAGCGCGTCGCTGCCCTGCTGAGCCAGCTGGTCGATGCTGCGGGCCAGCGCGAGCGCGACGCCTCCCTGCTTGAGGTCGAAGATCGCGCGACGCACGTCCGTCACCGTCTCGTCGAGGTCGGTGACCACGGCGTCGAGCTTCTCGGAGGCCACGGTGTCGCCGACGAGCGGCATGACGCTCTGCACCCGCATGCCGGCGGCGAAGAGGCGTTGGATGACGTGGTCGTGCAGATCCTGGGCGATCCTGTCGCGGTCCTCGAGGATGGCCACGCGCTCGGACTCCGCGTGCTGGTGGGCGAGGAGCGTCGCGACGGACAGGCGGTCGGAGAGCATCTGGCCGACCGCCTCGAGCGGTTCCGGCGCGATCGAGAGAAGCGCCCGGTCCCACGCGATGAGCAGCAGACTGGGGGAGGCCTCCTCGGCAGTCACCGGCACGAGCAGCGCCGAGCGCTTGGCGTCGTCGACGAGCGCGGCTGCCTTGGCGCCGGAGAGGAAACGGGCATCCGGGCGCAGCGCCAAGTCGTCGGCCAGGTCTTGGCCGAGGCGCTCCGTCATGCGATGCACGGGAACGTACTCGACGTGGTCGGCGGTGAGAATGGAATCGAAGCGCTCGACGACAGCCGGCCACGCCTGCTTTGGCGGCAGCTTCGCAAGCAGGGCGAGGGCCTCGGCCGCGGCCCTCTGCCAGCGTTCACGGGCCTCTGCCTCGGCGAGCGTGCGAGCGTGCGCGATCGCGGAGGCGGCCGCCGCGGCGAGGGCCTCGAGCACTCGCTCGTCGCGGTTGCTGAACTGGTTCGCCGAGCGCTTGTTCGTCAGGTAGATGTTGCCGTAGACCTGCCCACGGATGACGACGGGGCAGCCGAGAAAGGAACTCATCGGCGGGTGGTTGGGCGGAAACCCGACGCTCTCGGGGTGACGGCTGATGTCGGCCACCCGAAGGGTGTGCGGCTCGTGGATGATCGCGCCGAGGACGCCCTTGCCGTGTGGCCCGTCGCCGATCAGCGCGGCCGTTTCGGCGTCGATGCCGTGGAGAACGAGGTCCTCGAAACCGCCGTCGGCGTCGAGGATGCCGAGCGCGCCGTACTCGGCGTCGGTGAGGTCGACCGCCGTTTCGACGAAACGGTGGAGCAACGGTCGCAACGCGAGGTCCTTGCTCAGGTCGATGACGGCGGTGAGCAGCGCGTCGTCGGGGGAGGGGCTGCGATCGTCGTCGCGCGGGCTGCGGGGCGAGGCGGGCTGCGATGCAGTGACCATGCACGCGAGTCTAGGGGCGCCAGGTATGACGAGCGGCTCCCCGCAGACTTCGCCGCACACGTACCCTCCGGGGCGACGGGCGTCCACAATGGGGGCATGGCTGTTCGTGTCTATCTGCTCGACGATCACGAGATCGTGCGCCGAGGGCTCGCCGAGCTCCTTTCCACCTCCGGGCGTTGTGAGGTCGTCGGTGAGAGTGGGAGCGCCGCCGAGGCGATCCGTCGTATCCCCGCTGCGCGCCCGGACGTCGCGATCCTCGACGGCCGTCTGCCCGACGGCACGGGCATGGAGGTGTGCCGCGCGGTACGCAGCGTGGACGAGAACATCCGCTGCCTCATCCTCACGTCCTACGACGACGACGAGGCCCTCCTCGCGGCGATCCTCGCGGGTGCGAGCGGCTATGTCCTCAAGCAGGTGCGCGGCGCCGACCTCGTCGAGACGATCGAACGCGTCGCCGCAGGTGAGTCGCTGCTCAAGGGGGAGGACGCCGACCGCATTCGCGCGCGCCTGACCGGCGAGGACGTCATGCTGCGCCCCGAGCTGGCCGCGCTCACCGACCAGGAGAAGCGTGTGCTCGACCTCATCACGCAGGGCTTCACGAACCGTCAGATCGCCGGGCGCCTGCACCTGGCGGAGAAGACGGTGAAGAACTACATCACGAGCCTCCTGTCCAAGTTGGGGCTCGAATCGCGCACCCAGGCCGCGGTGCTCATGGAGCGCCTGCGCCACCCGCACGACTGACCTGCGCGCGAGCCGGTGTGACGCCGGTCTCGCCAGTAACGACGCGGATTTTCGCGTGCTGCGGCCGATTGGCGTCGGGGTCTAAGGTTGACCTCATGGCCCACTACGACCTCGTCATCATCGGTACCGGTTCCGGTAACCCCCTCGTCACGCCTGACTTCGCGGACAAGAAGGTTGCCATCATCGAGAAGGGCGTCTTCGGGGGTACGTGCCTCAACGTCGGGTGCATCCCGACGAAGATGTTCGTCCAGGCCGCCGAGGTGGCCCGCAGCGCACGCGAGTCCTCGCGCCTCGGTGTCGACGCGTCCGTGCAGCACGTGCGCTGGAGCGACATCCGTGAGCGCGTGTTCGGGCGCATCGACCCGATCGCGCTCGGCGGACGCGAGTACCGCGAGCGCGGCTCCGAGGACGGCAACACCACCGTCTATTCAGGCCACGCACGCTTCACGGGCGACCACAGCCTGCGCGTCGACGGCTACGACGAGGAGGTCACCGGCGACCAGATCGTCATCGCCACAGGTGCCCGCCCGGTCATCCCCGCGGTCATCACCGATTCGGGCGTGCCGTACGAGACGAGCGACACCGTCATGCGGATCGCCGACCTGCCCTCGTCGTTGGTCATCGTCGGTGGCGGTTTCATCGCGCTCGAGTTCGCCCACGTCTTCAGCTCACTCGGTGTCGACGTGACGATGGTGCTGCGCGGCGAGCGCGTTCTGCGTCACGCGGACGACGACGTGAGCCAGACCCTGACGAACGCCGTCGAGAACCAGTGGACGCTCGTGCGCAACGCCGAGCTGACGTCGGCCGACCACGGAGCCGACGGCATCGAACTCGCGCTCTCGGACGGCCGCACCGTGAACGGCGATCTGCTTCTCGTCGCCACCGGCCGCCGACCGAACACCGACGACCTCGGCCTGGAGAACACCGGCGTCGAGGTGCGCCCCGACGGTCGCGTCCTCGTCGACGAGTACGGCCGCACCGGCGTGGACGGCGTGTGGTCGCTCGGTGACGCGAGCTCGCCGTTCCAGCTCAAGCACGTCGCCAACGCCGAGGAACGCTGCGTCGCGCACAACCTCGTCCACCCGAACGACCTCCGTCCGTTCCCGCACGACGTGGTGCCGAGCGCGGTCTTCACCCACCCGCAGGTCGCCACGGTCGGCATGAGTGAGGCGCAGGCGCGCGCCGCAGGCCACGACGTCACCGTCAAGGTGCAGGCCTACGGCGCGACGGCCTACGGCTGGGCGCTCGAGGACACCTCCAGCATCTGCAAGGTCATCGCCGACAAGGAGACGCGCAAGCTGCTCGGTGTCCACTTCGTCGGCCCCGACGCCTCGACGCTCATCCAGCCGGCGATCCAGGCGATGTCGTTCGGTCTGGCTGCCGACGAGATGGCGCGCGGCCAGTACTGGATTCACCCGGCCCTCACCGAGGTGCTGGAGAACGCCCTCCTGGGCTTGGAGTTCCCGCCCCACGACGCCTGATCCCGCGCACCGTCACGACGAGCGCTGCGAGGACGCCCGCGCAGCACAGAGCGGTTGTGGCCCACCACAGATCCGGCAACCAGATCACGAGTTGCCGACGATCGTGTCCGAGCGCGCGGGGTGCGTACCAGGCGGCGCTCGCCAGCAGCACGGAGGCGAGGGACAAACCCCAAGCCCAGGCGCGATTATGCCGACGTTCCCGCCCGCCGAGCCGCGTCAGTCGAGCCCACGTGGCTGCACCGAGGACGAGAAGGACCGCCAGCGCGCTCAGTGCCCACGGCGATCACCAGAGCAACGGGTCGGGCCCGCTCCGGTAGGCGTCGCGGCCGGCGAGCGTCCGGGCCACGTCGTAGCCGAGACCTGCCTGGCCGGGGCGAGCGCTTCGGAATAGCCACGTCCGAGGACGATGACCGCACGGTGCTGTTCCGGCAGCATGACGACGTGGGCGAACGTACCGGGCGTCGCTCCGGTGTGTTCGACGACCCGCGGGCCGTCGCCGTCGAGCAAGCCCGCGCGCCAACCGAATTCGTATGCCAGAGGTTCGCCTGTGGGGCTCGAGCCCTGCGCGCCAGTCGCCGTAGTTTCGCAGGCACCGCGGCGTCCGAACGCGGGGCAGCCGGCAGAGCAGATGCCGCACCGGAGCAGGCCCACGGTGAGTGCGAGGAGGAGGAAGGGGAGTGCCAGCAATCGCCATTTAAATATGCGCATATTTTTATTGTGCACGGGTCGCTACGCTGAGTCCATGCCGAGAACCGCCGACCACGACGCTCGTCGCACGCAGATCATCGATGCGGTGCGTGGCCTCGTCGCCAGTGACGGGCCCGAGGCCGCGACGATGAGCCGCATCGCGGCGAGTGCGGGTGTCTCGGTGGGCTTGGTGCAGCACTACTACGCCTCGAAGAACGTCCTGCTCGCCGACGCCTACGACCGAACCCTGCAGGTACAGCAAGGGCGGATCGAGACGCTCGTGGCGAGCGAGGAACAGGCGCGGGGGCGGATCGAACACATGGTGCTCGGCGCCCTGACACAGTTCCTGCCGCTCGACCCCGGTCGCCGAGACGAGACGATCCTCTTCGACTACTTCAGTTCCGTGGCGCTTCGACAGCCGAGCCTGCGCGAGGCGTGGCGACGCACGGACGACGTCCTGCTCGCAAGGCTGCGCGAGGCCGTCGTCAACGCCGAGGAGTGCGGGGAGGCGCGCGAGGGCGTCGACCCGGACGACGAAGCGCGGCGCCTACTCGCGGTGACCCGAGGTCTCGCTCGAACGCTCCTTCTGCGTGACGACGCCGACGAGGTCGCCCGGGCGCGTCGAGTTCTGGCCCAGGAATGCGCTTCGACCTTCCCGAACCCTTGTCGGCAATACGGGAGCTGACGTTAGTGGGTGGCTTGTGGAAGCGGACCGTAGGCTGCACGTATGAGTGACTCTTCGGGCGGCAACAAGGCGATCTTCGCGGCCCTGGCGGCCAACCTCGGCATCGCCGTAACGAAATTCATCGCCTGGATGCTCACCGGCATGAGTTCGATACTGGCCGAGGCCATCCACTCGGTGGCCGACTCGGGCAACCAGATCCTGCTGCTCGTCGGCGGCAAGCGGGCCCGCAAGGATGCCGACGAGTTCCACCCCTTCGGTTACGCGCGGGAGCGCTACGTCGCGGGCTTCGTCGTCAGCATCGTCATCTTCAGCGTCGGCGGCATGTTCTCGCTCTACGAGGCGTACGAGAAGTACCACGAGATGTCTCTGCCGGACGCGCCGCACCCGGGCACCCACGAGAAGTGGTGGTGGGTTCCCATCGTCGTGCTCGTCGCCTCGATCCTCATGGAGGGTCGCTCGCTCATGACAGCGGTGAGCGAGGCCAAGAAGGAGAAGGGCGATCAGTCCTGGGGCTCGTTCCTGCGCAACGCCAAGAGCCCCGAACTCCCGGTGCTCTTGTGCGAGGACTCGGCTGCCGTGGCCGGTTTGACGTTCGCGCTCTTCGGCGTCAGCCTGGCGGTGTTCACCGAGAACGGCATCTGGGACGCCGTGGGCGCCGGGCTCATCGGTCTGCTCCTCATCGCCGTCGCGGCGTTCCTCTTTCGCGAGACGCGTTCCCTGCTCCTCGGTGAGGCAGCCCGCCCGGAGACGGTGCGCGAGATCCGTAGTGCCATCGAATCCGCCGACGGAATCGAGCGTGTCATTCACCTCAAGACCTCCCACCTCGGCCCGAACGAGCTTATGGTGGCGGCCAAGATCGCCATCGACCCGCAGGCGCGCGGTGCGGAGATCGTGCGCTCCATCGACGCGGCGCAGCAGGCCGCCCGGCGCGTCGATCCCGACCTGCAGATGCTCGTCTACCTCGAGCCCGACGTCGATACCGGCGGGGACGCGAGCGGCGGCATCGGGCACGTCACGTCAGCCCAGCGCGAGAACGCTCCGGGGGAGTGGCACGTCGGCCCTTCGCGACCCGACGACCGATAGGTCTGCTCAGCGCATTCGCAGGGACGCATCGACGTTCTCTAAGGTTGGCTCCATGAATCGAGAGCACGTTCGCCCGGTCCGCGTCGAGACCCGAGGCGGTCACTGATGGCCGGCGGACTCTTCGCGCTGCTCGACGACGTCGCAGCGCTCGCCCGCCTCGCGGCGGCCTCCACCGACGACGTGGCCGCTGCCGCCGGTCGCGCCAGTGCCAAGGCAGCGGGCGTCGTCATCGATGACACCGCCGTCACGCCGCGCTATGTGCAGGGCCTCGCGGCCGAGCGAGAGCTGCCGATCATCAAGCGCATCGCGATCGGCTCGCTACGCAACAAGCTGCTCTTCATCCTCCCGATCGCGCTGGTGCTCTCGGAGTTCCTCCCGATCGCAGTGACGATCCTGCTCATGCTCGGCGGTACGTACCTGTGTTTCGAGGGCGCGGAGAAGATCATCCACGCCCTCAAGCACCGCCGCGAGCACGGGCACGAGAGTGCCGTGGAGCGCGAGGACGAGGACGTTGCCACCGAGAAGATCGACGAGGACGAGGTCGTGAGTGGTGCCGTGCGCACCGACTTCATCCTCTCCGGCGAGATCATGGTCATCGCCCTGAAGTCGGTCACCGATCAGCCGCTCGTCTCGCGCGCGATCATTCTGGCCGTGGTCGCCGTCCTCATCACGGTGCTCGTCTACGGCTTCGTGGCACTCATCGTGAAGATGGACGACGCCGGCCTCAGCCTCATCGAGGGCGGCAAGAGCGAAAAGTTCGGCCGTTTCCTCGTCAACCTCATGCCCAAGGTCATGGCGTTCCTGTCCACCGTCGGCGTCGTCGCGATGCTCTGGGTCGGTGGCCACATCCTTCTCGTCGGCACCGACGAACTCGGCTTCCACCCGCTGTACTCGGCCGTCCATCACGTCGAAGAAGCGGTGCACGAGGCCACTGGCGCACTCGGCGGCGTGCTCGGATGGCTCACGAACACCGTCGCGAGCGGCATCTTCGGGCTCATCGTCGGCACGATCGTCGCGCTGATCGTGACGCCGATCCTCGCCGCTCGTGCCAAGGCGAAGGGCGAGGCGCCCGCGCACTGAGCTGCCGCACCTCACCTCTCGAACGGCCGTCGCACGTCCCGTGCGGCGGCCGTTCGACGTGGCCGTGTCGGAGGTGGCCGGTAGACTCACGGCCAGTCGGCGCGGGCGATAACCCATGCACGAGAGCAGCCCAGAGGGGCACGCCGGAATCTCGAGTCACCGAATGCGAAGGAAACAGACCACCATGCCGTTCGACTACAAGATCCGCGACATCTCACTCGCCGAATCCGGCCGTCACCAGCTGCGCCTGGCCGAGCACGAGATGCCCGGTCTCATGTCATTGCGTGCTGAGTACGGCGAGAGCAAGCCGCTCGCCGGTGCGAAGATCGCCGGGTCGCTGCACATGACGGTGCAGACGGCCGTCCTCATCGAAACCCTCACCGCCCTCGGCGCCGAGGTGCGCTGGGCGTCGTGCAACATCTACTCCACCCAGGACGAGGCTGCCGCGGCCGTCGTCGTCGGCCCGAACGGCACCGTCGACGACCCGCAGGGTGTGCCCGTGTTCGCCTGGAAGGGCGAGACGCTCGAGGAGTACTGGGACTGCACGAACGAGATCCTCACGTGGCCCGGCAACGAGGGCCCGAACATGATTCTCGACGACGGCGGCGACGCCACGATGCTCGTGCACAAGGGCACGGAGTGGGAGAAGGCCGGCCAGGTGCCGCCCACCACCGAGGACGACTCCGAGGAGTTCAGCGTCTTCAAGGCCCTCGTGCGCAAGACCCTCGCCGAAGACCCCACGAAGTGGACGAAGATCGGTGAGCAGATCCAGGGCGTCACCGAGGAGACCACCACAGGCGTCCACCGCCTCTACGAACTCTCGCGCGCCGACGAACTGCTCTTCCCGGCCATCAACGTCAACGACTCCGTGACGAAGAGCAAGTTCGACAACAAGTACGGCACCCGCCACTCCGTGCTCGACGGCCTCAACCGTGCCACCGACGTCCTCGTCGGCGGCAAGGTCGCCGTCGTCGCCGGCTACGGAGACGTGGGCAAGGGCGTCGCCGCGGCGCTCGCAGGCCAGGGCGCCCGCGTCGTCGTCACCGAGATCGACCCCATCTGCGCGCTCCAGGCCGCGATGGAAGGCTTCCAGGTCACCACCATGGACAAGGCCTGCGAATACGGCGACATCTTCGTCACGACGACCGGCAACTTCGACATCATCACCGCCGACCACATGTCGCGCATGAAGAACAAGGCGATCGTCTCCAACATCGGCCACTTCGACAACGAGATCGACATGGCCGGCCTCGCCAAGATCCCCGGCATCGCCAAGGTCGAGATCAAGCCCCAGGTGCACGAGTGGACGTTCCCCGCCGACGGTGACGAGGAAGCCCGCTCCATCATCGTCCTGTCCGAAGGCCGCCTCATGAACCTCGGCAACGCCACCGGCCACCCGAGCTTCGTCATGTCCAACTCGTTCGCCAACCAGACGATCGCCCAGATCGAACTGTTCACCAACGGTGACGCCTACCGCGCCAACGGCAAGCCCCTCGTCAAGACGCTCCCCAAGCACCTCGACGAAAAGGTCGCCCGCGCCCACCTCGACGCCCTCGGCGTCGAACTCACCGAACTGCGCAAGGACCAGGCCGAATACATCGGCGTGGACGTCGCCGGCCCGTACAAGCCCGAGCACTACAGGTACTGACCGCTTCGATCGTGCGGGCGCCCGGCGAGCAAGCTCGCTCGGCGCCCGCACGATCTTCGGGTCAGGTGTTGTTTGGCGCGTCTTCCGGCCAGGCCCTAGCGGGCCTGTCTCGGTGCGACACGCATCATGGCGCGTCTTCCGGCGGGACGAGTTCGCAAGCTCACTCGTCCCGCTCGGTGCGACACGCGGCCGTCCACTTCTCGAGGTGGGCGGCTTTCGTGTGGCTGTCACCTTTCGTGGTCTCGAGGTGCCCACGGTTCCTTATGGCACCTTCGGTCCTGACGGATGGCGCTCCAGGTGCCGTTGGGGCGTCGTGGCTGGTTTTGTCCTGAGGGACAGCGCCTGGGTGCCGAATTGGCGATTCGACGCGTTGTGTCCCGACTGGCCCGGGTCGGCCGAGCGTCCCCACTGGACTCCGGAGGGTGGGCGCGCCTGGCTCGCGTGCAGCCGCCCACCGTTACCTGTGTGTGACAATGAGCCGGGCGACGCCCGGGCACACCGCCCGAGCATCTTGAAAGGGGCAGACAGTGACCAACCGTGTGCTGATTGTTGACGACGACCCGGCACTCGCCGAGATGCTCGGCATCGTCCTGCGCGGCGAAGGCTACGACGTCTCCCACGTCGCCGACGGCTCCGCAGCGCTCGGGTCCTTCCGCGACTTCAAGCCCGACCTCGTCCTGCTCGACGTCATGCTGCCCGGCATGAACGGAGTCGAGGTCTGCCGCAAGATCCGCGCCGAATCCGTCGTGCCCATCATCATGCTGACCGCGCGTACCGACACACTCGACGTCGTGGGCGGCCTCGAAGCGGGCGCCGACGACTACGTCAGCAAGCCCTTCAAGCCCGCCGAACTCGTCGCCCGAGTCCGCGCCCGCCTGCGCCGCGGAGACAACGAGCCCGAGATCGTCACCATCGGTGACCTCGTCATCGACCTCGCCGCCCACTCCGTCACCCGCGACGGCGAAGCCATCTCCCTCACGCCGCTCGAGTTCGACCTCCTTCTCGCCCTCGCCCGCAAGCCCTGGCAGGTCTTCAGCCGCGAGGTGCTCCTCGAGCAGGTCTGGGGCTACCGCCACGCGGCCGACACGCGCCTCGTCAACGTTCACGTCCAGCGCCTGCGCTCCAAGGTCGAGAAGGACCCCGAGAACCCCGAGATCGTCCTGACCGTCCGCGGAGTCGGATACAAGGCCGGTGCCGCCCAGCAGTCCTGAGCGCCGCGGACCCGCCCGACGCGCGCTCTCCGCCGTCGTCGCCGGCGCCCGACGCTTCGCCGCGTTCCTCGGTCGCACATGGCGGCGGTCGCTGCACTTCCGCGTCATCAGCCTCACGATGCTCATGGGGCTGACGGTGGTGCTCGCCGTCGGTGCCCTCATGTACCAAGGCATTGCCGACGGTCTCGTGCGGAGCAAGACCAGCTCCGCCCAGCAGGTCGCGCTGCGCGAGACGGCCGACGTCCAGAACGCCTTCGACGCCACGGACAAGACCGACCTCACCACCTTGTACAACCTGTCGCGCGACTCCGTGCGACGCATCTCCAGCCCCCTCGACGACACCTCGCGACTCGTCGTCCTCATGCGGGCCGGTGACAACGCACGCCCCGGTATACCGCGCGTCAGCACCGCCGGTGCCGGCGAGATCACGCCCCCCGCCGACGTGCGAGGCGCGCTCGCCCGCGACCCTGCGCACCAGCAAACGAAGATCATCACCCTGCACCACGCCGACGGCGGTGACGTGCCCGCAGTCATGGTCGGCTCCCGCGTCAACATCCCCAACGCGGGCGCGTACGACCTCTACCTCGTCTTTCCGATGGACAAGGAAGCCCAGTCGCTCGGCATCGTGCGCAACTCGTTCGCCGCCGGCGGCTTGGGCCTCGTGCTCCTCATCGGTGCCTGTGCTTATCTCGCGACGAGGCTCGTCGTCACGCCCGTTCGGTCTGCGGCCCACGTCTCCGAACGCCTCGCCGCCGGCAATCTCGACGAGCGCATGCGCGTGCGCGGCGAGGACGACATCGCCCGTCTCGCGACGAGCTTCAACGCCATGGCCTCCAGCCTGCAGCGTCAGATCGGCCAGCTCGAAGACCTGTCGCACCTGCAACAGCGCTTCACCTCCGACGTGTCGCACGAACTGCGTACACCGCTGACGACGATCCGCATGGCCGCCGACATGATCCACGACTCCCGCGGTGACTTCGCCGCGCACGTGGCCCGCTCGTCGGAGCTCCTGTCGAAGGAACTGGACCGGTTCGAAGCGCTGCTGGCCGACCTGCTCGAGATCAGCCGCTTCGACGCCGGTGGCGCCGTCCTCAGCCGCACTCCCGTGTCGTTCACCGCCCTCGCCGCCGATGTCATCGACATGCACGAGCAACTGGCGCAGAAGCTGGGCGTCAAACTGGTGCTCGACGCGCCCACCGACGTCGAGGTGCCCATCGATCGCCGCCGTGTCGAGCGCATCCTGCGCAATCTCGTGTCGAACGCCATCGAGCACGGGCAGAACGCGCCGGTCGTCGTCATCGTCCGCTCGAACGTGACGGCGGTCTCCGTCAGCGTCCGCGACTACGGCATCGGTCTCAAGGAGGGCGAGGCGGACAAGGTCTTCGACCGATTCTGGCGGGCCGACCCGGCTCGCGCGCGCACGACCGGGGGCACCGGCCTGGGCCTTTCCATCTCCCTCGAGGACGCACGCCTGCACGACGGTTTCCTCGAAGCCTGGGGTGCGCCGGGGGAGGGCTCCTGTTTCCGCCTCACCCTGCCGCGCCACCCCGGCATCCCCATCGCCTCGAGCCCCGGGCCGTTGCAGCCTTCCAGCGTCACCGCGCCCAAGCAGATCGCCAGCGGCACGATGCGCACCTCCGACGGCGGTGCGCGCCTCGTTTCGGGTTACCCGAGCACGATCGGCACCAAGAAGGCCACGAACGCGTTGCCCCCGACCCTCGAGGGCGAAGCCGTCGCCCGGCCGAGGAGTGACGAATGAGCCGCCTCAGCCGTCCAGCGCGTCTGTCCGCGCTCACCCTCGCCGCAGTCATCACTCTCAGCGGGTGCATCGGCCTGCCCTCGACGACGGGGGTGCGCGCCGGTCAGGCCGTCGACGCCGGAGCCGTCGACGAGCCGCTCGCCGTGGAGCCGCTCACGGCGTCCTCCTTCGACGATCCGCGCTCCATCGCCACGGGGTTCGTGCGGGCACAGATGTCGTCGCAGGACAACCACGCAGCGGCTCGCACCTTCCTGACGGCCGAGGCCTCCACCGCGTGGAAGCCGGGTTCCGCCGTGACCGTTTTCAGTGGAGAGAGCGACATCGTCGCCACCCGACCGGAGACGGGCAAGGTTCGGCTGCGGATTCCCGTCGTCGCGACGATCTCTCCGGACGGTCACCTCGAGCGCTCCGATCAGTACGAGCGAACCCTCGAGTTCTCCGTCCGCGAGACCTCCGCAGGATGGCGCCTCACCGACCTCCCGCCGAACCTCGGCGTGTGGATGAGCGACTCGGATGTCACCCGTCTCTTCACGAACGCGAACGTCTACTATCCGGCCCGCCACGGACGGGTCCTCATCGCCGACCCCCGCGTCCTGCCACGTCAGGGCCTTGCGACGGCGCTCGCCCGAGCGTCCTTGTCCGCGCCGCCCGCATGGCTCGAACCGGCCGTCGAACAGAGCGCTCCCGACGGCACACGTCTCGCCGTGGACGCCGTGCCCGTTCGCGAGGGCACCGCCCAGGTCGACCTGTCCAAGCAGGCCAGCGGCGCTGACAACGCCCAGCGCACGGCGTTGTGGGCCGCCATGACCGCCACCCTTCTTCAGGCACCCGAGGTGGGCACGCTGAACCTCACGGTGGGCGCCACTCGCTTGGAGGCCGAGAACCTTCCCAGCACGGTCGACGAGGTCTCGGATGTGGGATATCGCCTCCCGACCGGGGGCGTCGACACCGTCATCTCCCGCAGCGGCACCTACCTTGCCTGGACGCAGGCGTCGGCGAACGACGCCGTCTCGGGCACGACGAAAGCAGCGGCGCGCGGGCGACCGTCGCTTCCCGCCGTCGAGGCGAACTGGACGTTCCTGGCAGCGGGCCAAGGAGGACGTCAGATCGCTGCAGTCTCGAAGGACCGCACCTCGATCAGACGATGGGTCAACGGCAGCGCCGTCACGCTCGACTCGCTCGGTACCGATCTGGTACGCCCCGCGTTCGATGCCAGCGGCTGGCTGTGGACCGCCGGGCACGCGTTCTCCAACGCGGAGTCGGGAAGGTCCGACTCGAAGGTGCGCGACGCGTCGGTGTGGGCCGTCGACACGTCCGCGAGTGAGGCCGGCGCGGCCCCGGTGCGGCTGCAGGTGCCGTGGCTCGGCGAAGGCGAGGTTGAGTCGCTGAGCATGTCCCCCGAGGGCCAACGTCTCGCCATGATCGTCAAGGACCCGAAGGGGCGCCGCGCCGTTCTGGCAGCGGTGGAACGTGACGCGAAGGGCCGCCCCGTCCGCCTCGGTCCGGCCCACGTCGCGGCCCGGGGCGTGAAGAACCCGACGAGCATCGTGTGGGCAGACGCGACGAGCCTCGCGGTCCTCGGCACGATCGACGGGACGAAGCGACCGGCGCTGCAGACGATCGACGACGTCGTCGAGCCGCTCGCCGTCGTGCGTCACGGCGACGGGCTCGCGAGCACGCTGCGTGGCTCCGACGGGCTGTTCGTCCGGACGTCGAACCAGACAGTTTTCACACGGCTGGGCTCGTCGTGGAGCAGCTTCCTCTCGCGTGGGGACGTCATCGTCCCCAACCCGTGACGGGAGATACGTCCCACCACGCCGTGGGACCGGCTTTTCCACAACCCGTCGCTGTTCTCGGCTGCGCGTGGGGTCCTCGAGGCGCGACCGTGAGGCATGCGCCCCAGCCCGTTCGTGCACAACGATTCCCGATCGCCGCTTCGTCGAGCGCTCGCGGAGCTGCTCGATCTCGCGTGGCCGGTCACCTGCGCCGGGTGCGAACGCTGGTCCACGCCGTGGTGTGAGGCATGCGCTCGGGCAACGCGGCTCGAACTCCTGCGAGTCCGTCCCAGCCTCGCGCCACACCTCGTCGTCCATGCGGCCACGCCGTTCGAAGGTGCGGTGCGTCGTGGGGTGACCGTGTTCAAGGACGAGGGCCGCAGTGACCTCGCGCCCGTTCTCGGCGTCCTGCTGCGCGCCGCTGTCGCGGCGGCACTCGCGGAGTACATCGACGGTGAGCGGCCGATCCCGAGGAGGTGGTTGCTCACCCCCGTCCCGTCGTCGCCCGCCGCGACGCGCGTACGCGGCCGCTTCCCTCTCGGGGAGGTGGTGCGTGCATCGCTGCACAGCGATCGAGCAGGTGCCGAGCAGCGGACGCTCGTCGAAGCTTCTCTGCTGCGCGCCTCGCGACGCACGGTCGACCAGTCCCACCTCACCCGAGCCCAGCGCAGCGCCAACGTCGCCGGAGCCTTCGCTTTGGCCGGCGCCCGCGAGGCCCATGCGCCGGAGGAGTGCGGCGTCGTCCTCGTCGATGACGTCGTCACCAGCGGCGCCACTCTGGCCTCGGCTCACGATGTCCTCGTCCGCGGTGGGTACGACCCTGTCCTTCTCGCGGCGGTCGCCGCGACGCCCGACGCGGGTGCCCGGGGCGACGCCTGAGACGTCCGTGGTCCTGGGCACGTCACGCGCTGTTCATCGGATCGTCACGAAACCCTGGTGTGGGCCCCCTCACAGGTCTAGCGTGGAGTCACGATCCACTCCTGGCAGGAGGTGATGCACTCAGTTCCCTGGGCGGCGCCGTGAATGTGCCCGGCCCCGCCGACTCACGCAGCATCAGTTCTTGGCCTGAGGAGGTCATTCCCATGGAGATCACCGTTACCGGTCGCCACGTCGAGGTTCCCGCCCGCTTCCACCGCCACGCGGAGGAAAAGCTGGCAAAGGTTCCGCAGCTCGACCCGCGCGTCGTGCGCTGTGACGTCGTCGTCACGCACGAACCGAACCCGCGACGTGCGAAAGAGGCGTACCGCATCGAGGTGACCTGCCGCGCCAAGCGCTCGGTCATCCGAGCTGAGGCAGCGGCCGACGAGGAGTACGCGGCACTCGATCTCGTCATGGCCAAGCTGGGTGAGCGTCTGCGTCGCCAGCACGACCGCAGGCGTGTGCACCGCGGCCACGCGCGCCCCACCTCCGTCGCTGAGGCAACGGCCGACCTCGGGCTGCTCGAGGTCATGCCCGACCTCAGCGACAACGCGGACGAAGCACCCGCTGCGCTCGGACAGGACCCGGACTGCCCGGTCCAGCTGCGTGAGAAGGTTCACCAGAGTGCGCCCATGAACGTCGACGAAGCTCTGCGCGAAATGGAACTCGTCGGCCACGACTTCTACCTCTACCAGGACAAGGAGACGGGGCGTCCCAGCCTCGTCTACCGCCGTCGCGGTTGGTCCTACGGCGTCATCCACCTCGACGTGACCGAGGAGGTCGCGCACGACGACGAGGCCACCGCCTGAGACCGGCGGACTCGACCGCGGGGCCGTTCGCACACCGTGCGGGCGGTCCCGCGGCCGTTCGCCCCCAGGGTCGCTCCCGTGAGGATCGGTGACAATGGAGCGCATGTCAGGTGATGTCGTCGCGACCATCGTGGTCGAAGACCGGCAGATCGCGGTGCACGAGCCCTCGTCCATCGCTTCCCTTCGACGCCTTGTCGCACTCGCCCGTACGGAGGACGTCGCGGCGGTCGTCGATCCGGCCGACGAAGCAGTCCTGGAACGACTGGTCGGCGCCGGTGTTGCAGCCTTCTTCCCCTACGTGCCCTCGCACGACGAACTGACCGAGGCCGCCGGGGCGCTCGCGGTCGCGGGCAGTTATGCCCACCCTGACCTCACCCAGTCGTTGCTGCGTCTGGCGCGACGGGCTCTGCGGCCGGACAGCGTGCTCGACGTCCTGACCGCGCGTGAAGTCGAAGTCCTCCGCCTGCTCGCCGGTGGACAGGCCAACCGCGCCATCGCGGCGCGCCTGTTCATCTCGGAGCACACCGTGCGCAATCACCTCGCGCGCATCTACCGCAAACTCGACGTCACGACGCGTCGGGAAGCGGTCGACCTGACCCGCGAGGCGTTGTCGGACGCCTCGCCGCGGGAGGGGCGCGAGGGGCGCCGCCCGAGCGACTAGGCTTAGGGAACTGTGCGTCCGTCTCGGGCGTACTACGTCAGTGTGAGGCCGCGGGCCGCTGCCCTCACCGACCATCGATCTACGGAGTTGTCGAGTGCCCAAGGTTGTCGAACGTGTTCTGCGTGCCGGCGAAGGCCGAACGCTGAAGAAGCTCGAAGCGATCGCCGCTCAGGTGAACGTCGTCGAGGAGGACTTCGAGAAGCTCACCGACGCCGAACTGCGCGAAGAGACCGACCGCTTCCGCGCCCGTCTCAAGGACGGTGCCACGCTCGACGACATCATGCCGGAGGCCTTCGCAGCCGTCCGTGAGGCGAGCCGTCGCACCATCGGCAAGCGTCACTTCGACGTCCAGCTCATGGGTGGCGCAGCCCTCCACATGGGCAACGTGGCCGAGATGCGCACCGGTGAGGGCAAGACCCTCGTCGCGACGCTGCCGAGCTACCTCAACGCGCTCGAGGGCAAGGGCGTCCACGTCGTCACGGTCAACGACTACCTCGCCGAGTACCAGTCGGAGCTCATGGGCCGCGTGCACCGCGCCCTCGGCCTCGAGACCGGCTGCATCCTTTCCTCGATGACGCCGGCACAGCGACGCGAGCAGTACGCCAAGGACATCACCTACGGCACGAACAACGAGTTCGGCTTCGACTACCTGCGTGACAACATGGCGTGGTCGCCCGAGGAGCTCGTGCAGCGCGGACACAACTTCGCCATCGTCGACGAGGTCGACTCGATCCTCATCGACGAGGCTCGCACGCCGCTCATCATCTCCGGCCCGGCCGACGCGGCCACGAAGTGGTACGTCGAGTTCGCCGGCATCGTCGAGCACCTGACGCGCGCCGAGAAGTCGAAGGAAGGCAAGATCGTCAAGGCCGGCGACTACGAGGTCGACGAGAAGAAGAAGACGGTCGGTCTGCTCGAGTCCGGCATCGAGAAGGTCGAGGACCTGCTCGGCATCGAGAACCTCTACGAGGCGGAGAACACGCCGCTCATCGGCTACCTCAACAACGCCATCAAGGCGAAGGAGCTGTTCAAGCGCGACAAGGACTACGTCGCGATGAACGGCGAGATCATGATCGTCGACGAGCACACCGGGCGTATGCTCGCGGGCCGTCGCTACAACGAGGGCGTCCACCAGGCCATCGAGGCCAAGGAGGGCGTGGAGATCCAGAACGAGAACCAGACTCTCGCGACGGTGACCCTGCAGAACTACTTCCGCATGTACGACAAGCTCTCGGGCATGACGGGTACAGCGCAGACCGAGGCCGCGGAGCTGTACCAGATCTACAAGTTGGGCGTCATCACGATCCCGACGAACAACCCGCCCCAGCGTGTCGACCAGGCCGACCGCATCTACCGCACCGAGGACGCGAAGTTCCGCGCCGTCGTCGACGACATCAGCGAGCGTCACCGCAAGGGCCAGCCCGTTCTCGTCGGTACGACGAGCGTCGAGAAGTCCGAGAAGCTGTCGGAGCTCCTGCGTCGCAAGGGCGTGGCGCACGAGGTTCTCAACGCCAAGCACCACGAGCGTGAGGCCGCCATCGTCGCGCAGGCGGGCCGCAAGGGCGGCGTCACCGTCGCCACGAACATGGCCGGTCGAGGCACCGACATCATGCTCGGTGGTAACCCCGAGTTCATGGCCGTGGCGGCGCTCAAGCAGCGCGGACTCGACCCGGAGGAGACTCCGGAGGAATACGAGGCGAGCTGGGACGAGGCACTTGAGAAGGCCGAGAAGGCCGTCAAGGCCGAGCACGACGCCGTGACGGAACTCGGCGGCCTCTACGTGCTGGGCACCGAGCGTCACGAATCGCGACGTATCGACAACCAGCTGCGGGGACGATCCGGTCGTCAGGGTGACCCGGGGGAGTCGCGCTTCTACCTGTCGTTGCAGGACGACCTCATGCGTCTGTTCAACGCCGGCCTCGTCGACCGCTTCATGTCGACGTCGGGCATGGACGACGACCAGCCGATCGAGAACAAGATCGTCTCGCGTTCGATCCAGTCCGCTCAGGGCCAGGTCGAGAGCCAGAACTTCGAGATCCGCAAGAACGTTCTCAAGTACGACGACGTCCTCAACCGCCAGCGCGAGACGATCTATGCCGAGCGCAAGCGCGTCGTCGAGGGCGACATCGAAGGCCAGATGCGTCACTTCATCAACGACACGATCGACGCCTACATCGACGTCGCCACGGCCTCCGGTTTCTCCGAGGACTGGGATCTCGAGAAGCTCTGGGGAGCGCTCCAGGAGTTGTACCCGGTCTCGATCTCCCTCGACGAGCTCGAGTCGGAGTTCGGTGGGCGCGCGGGTATCACCCCGGAGATCCTCGGTGAGGAACTTCGCTCCGACGCCCAGCACGCCTTCGACGACCGCACCGCCTACCTCGGCACGACGGTGGCGCGTGAGGTGGAACGTCGCGTCGTCCTCACGGTTCTCGACCGACAGTGGCGTGAGCACCTCTACGAGATGGACTACCTCAAGGAAGGTATCCACCTGCGTCAGATGGCGCAGCGCGACCCTCTCGTCGAGTACCAGCGTGAGGGCTACCAGATGTTCGACGCCATGACCGAGGCGGTCAAGGAGGAGTCGGTTCAGCTGTTCTTCAACGTGCAGGTGGATCCCGACGAGATCGAGGCTTCCACGCCGGCGCCGAAGCAGCAGGTGATGCACTTCACCGCCCCGAACGAGGAGGGGCTCGCCGAGGAGCACCGCGTTGCGGCCGACGGCCACGTCATGGACGAGGACGAGGAGAAGTCGCGTGAGCAGCGTCGCGCCGCCGATCGCTCCCGTAAGCAGAAGGGCTCCAAGGGCGGCAAGAACACCAAGGGCTCGAAGAAGCGCAAGCGCTGATCGCGATCGCGGCCACCTCAGAGCATTTCGAGCACCGTGACGACCCATCGGCCGTCGGTGCCGTTGAGGCGTAGAGCGATGGGCGTCGGACGACCGCCGATGCGTGCGACGACCGCTGCCTCGGCCACCCCGTCGCACGGTTCGCAGACCCGTACTCGGCGCACCCGCGTCAGGCCGGCACGCGGGCCGCGCCGTACGGCGGTGCGGTAGCGGCGCGTCAGACGGCCGAGCACGTCGGCGTCGACGTGCCGCGACAGTTGCGTGGGCGGCCTTCGTCCGTCGAGGCATTCGACGAGTGCCAGGGCGAATCGTTGGACCCACACGCGTGCATCGGGGAGCGCGGCCGACGGCGTGTGCTGTGGTCCGAACATGGGGTCGACGTCCTCGTCCACGCCGCAACGTCGCGCGTAGTCCGTGGCCAGGCGTGCCCGGAGCTCGCCGGCTGTGGGTGCGGCGAGTTCACCGCGCAGCACTGCGCTCACCTCCTCAGAGCTGAGCACCGGTGGCATCTGGTTGGGACGTCGCTCGCCGACCCGTTGCAACGTGGTGGTCATCGGAGCGCTCCCACGGTCGCGCCGGGCACGCGAAGCACGTCGCCGACCTGGATGACGTCCGGGTTCGCCCGGAGGTCCGGATTGGCCTGGATCCAGGTGCCCACGGCGTCGGCCACGAGTTCAGCCGGGGCTCCTTCCGGGAGGTGCGCCGCCGCGATGGACCACAGGTTCTGTCCTCGAAGGACCACGTGCGTACCGGTCTCGGCGGCGCGTCCTGAAGGTACGACGAGGCGACAGCTGTGACCGTCCACGGCTCGTGACGAGGGCACCCAGCCAGGCTCGTGCGCAGACCGACACTCCTGCGGCACCGTGTGGGAATCCGACGTGGGTGGTATCGCAAAGTCAGGTGTGGTCGAGGGCGACCCGTCGGGCACCTGTGGCGCGAAGTCGGGGGAGGGAGCCTGCGTCGTCGCTGTGACCGAGACGCCCGCGACGGGTGTGGCGCTCGCCGCCGCTGCACCGGACCCGACGAATGCAGCCAGGGCGAGGAAGAGCGAAGCGGCTCGTGCCCTCGCCGGGTTGCGGTGAGCTCGCTCCGTCGAGCCGTGTGCACCCGGTTCGGGGCGTGAACCCGGAGTCGCGAGGATGTCCAGGGCGGCTGCGCCACACACCCAGGCCAGTCGGACGAGACAGGCGCCGGCCAGCGCGACGAACACCGAAGCCACGGCCTCGTCCGTCGTCTGTTGTGCCCGAGTTCCGAGCAGGTGTACGGCCGCCCACACGGCGCCGCCGAAGCACACTGCGGAGGCGCCGCATGCGAACGTCGCCGCGAGCCGTCGCTCGCCGGCAGTGGTGTGAGTGGTCATCATGTCGCCTCTCTCGTGAATCGCGCCGGAGTCGTTCGAGGTGTTCCGACCGATC
This sequence comes from Dermacoccus sp. 147Ba, assembly GCF_004151355.1. Classification (NCBI taxonomy): domain Bacteria; kingdom Bacillati; phylum Actinomycetota; class Actinomycetes; order Micrococcales; family Dermacoccaceae; genus Dermacoccus; species Dermacoccus sp. 147Ba. The sequence continues at coordinate 54,103 of NZ_SEHL01000004.1, read as the reverse complement.
TTCTTCGCTGCTGATGAAGGTCACTCTATGGCGAACAGTGACAAATGATGTCGATTAATGACGAGCAATGTTTAGCGATGCCTGAGCGATGTGCGCGGTCAGCCCTCGATGCGGCACCGGAGAATCCCCGCTCGCCCGCGAGTCCGGGCTAGCGTTCAGCCATGCGCATGGACAGGTTGCTCGCCGATCTCGAGGCAGCGGAGGCTGCCCGACGCGCAGCCCAGAGACGTGTCGAGATCGCTGAGGGCGTCCGCGCCGAACGGGCCGCCGTCACACTGGAGGACCGGCTGCGCGGCTCGCTCGGTTCCGACGTCGAGGTCGTTGCTGCGGCGCATCCGGTGCGGGGGCGACTCGTCGAGGTGGCCAGGGGGTGGATCGCGCTGGATCGCAGTACCAGGAAGGACGTGGTGCTCGGAGTCGACGACCTCGCGCGCCCGGGCTCCGTCGTGGTGGCCACCGCCGCGCTCGAGAGCGCTACCGGTCTGCGTGCCTCGCACCACAAGGACGATGCGCCGAGTGTGGGACGAACCTGGGGCTCGCTGCTCCGGGCGCTCGCCCGCTCACGAGTCACCGTCGTGTGGCGGACGACGAGTGGCAACGAGTTCACAGGTCTCGTCGATGCGGTCGGCGTCGATCACGCCGTGGTGAGACGCTCCGCAGGAACACCGGTCGTCCTGACGACACAGGCTGTGGCGTGCATCGAGGTGGGAGCCCGTCGGGGCGAGGACTACCGCTGAACGAGCGTCACAGGTCGTCGATGTGGCCCGAGGCCACCGCGTTGCGTGTTGCCTCGTACTGCCGCTCGATGTAGCGCTCGACCTCGTCGGCTTCGACGCGCCATTGGTTGTTGATCTTGATGGCGGGCAGCTCGCCGGACTTCACGAGGCCGTACACCTGGCGGGCCGAGACGTTGAGCGTCTCGGCGACATCGGCGATCTGAACGAAGCGCTGAGCCACGGGGCCTCCTCGGAGTCGAGCCTGCGGAATTCTTACCAAAATCTGACCATCATTCTAGGCCTGCGCCGAGACCCTCATCGCTGACGATGTCAGTGGCTGTGGACAACCGGTGAAGGGAGAGCGACGGTGCAGACACCGTGGGGCAAGAAGGTCGTGAGAACGACGGCGCGTGGTTCGAACGGTGAGGACGCGTCGGGCACGAGCAACGATTCGTCACGACGGGCCGGCGGATCCGGTGCGCGGTTCGTTCCTGCGAGCATCCAGGACGCTCGCTGGATCGTCGGGATCCTCCTGCTCGCTGTCGGTGTCATCGGCACCCTCCGTGTCATCTCCGGGCTCGACGACTCGGTCCAGGTCTGGACGGCGCGTACCAATCTCGTGCCGGGGCAGCGCCTTCAGGCGAGCGATGTCGTGCGCACTGCCGTGCGTCTCGACGAGGTCCAGTCGGTGTACCTCAGCGGCCCGGCGCCCTCGGGCGTCGTTCAGAGGCCCGTCGCGCGGGGCGAGCTCGTTCCGCGATCGGCGGTGGCCGACGCGAGCAGCGTCGACGTGCGCGCCGTCTCCGTGACGTTGGACCGCGGGCAGGCCGACGTCGTGCGCGCGGGCACGGACGTCGAGGTCTGGGTTGCCGACAAGTCGAGCGAGACGACATCGAACAGCTTCGAACGGCCGAGACAGGTCATCGACCGAGCTCTCGTCTCGCGCATCGGCTCCGGCTCGGGCGGGGTGGTCGCCGTTGCCGACGGTCAGCCTGTCGAGCTCGTCGTGCCGCGAGCATCGCTCGCCGAGATCATCGACGCGGTGAACTCGGGCTCGCGGATCACCCTCGTGCCTCTGGCCGGGAGTCGACGCTCATGACGAGCGTCGCCACAGCCATCTCCGCCCGGCTCGAAGCGCGGTTCGCCGCTGAACTCGAGGATGTCGAGGACGCGGAACTGGTGCGTCGTTGTGCCGACGTGGAGGAACTCCTCACCGTGGCTGAGGCCGGGAGCGTCACCGTCGCCGCGATCAGCCCTGATTTCCCGGGAATGAACGGCAGCATCGTCGCCGAACTCGCACTGCGCGGAACCTTCGTCCTCGGCGTCGTCGCTCCCACGTCCCCGACCGACGCCCGCCAGTGTGAGGCCTGGGCTCTGAGTCACGTTCATCTGGTCGGTTCGGGCGAGCTGGAGCAGCTCGTCCGGTCACTGGAGCGTTCGCCCGTGACGGTGGGCGGCGCGGGGCTCTCGGTCAACACCGAAGAGGTGGGTGAGGAGGCGGACACCCCGTCCACCTTCTCGCAGCGAGCCACTGTCGGACCCCTCTCGACCTCGCCCAATGCCGGGCAACGCGCGACCGTCGTGACCGTGTGGGGACCGGCCGGGTCTCCCGGTCGCACGACGTGCGCAACACACCTCGCACACGCGCTCTCGCAGGACGGCCCCACCCTGCTCATCGACGCGGACACCGTGGCGCCGGCCTGTGCTCCGGTCCTCGGTCTCCTCGACGAAGCGCCCGGTCTGCTCGCCGCAGCGAGGCTCGTGGATGCAGGGACGCTGAACCTGTCGCAGCTGCGTACGCTCACGGTCACCCTCGACGAGGGCTTCGACGTCCTGACGGGCATCGGCCGCGCGTCACGCTGGCACGAGCTCAGTCGGTTTCATCTCGGCGCGGTTCTCGACCAGGCCGTCACGGGGTACCGGTGGATCGTCCTCGACATCGCGAGCGACCTCAGCGTCGACGAGTCACTGCTGTACGACACCGTGGCTCCGGTGCGCGCCGCGGCCGGCATCGAAGCGGTGGAGCGCAGTGACGTGCTGCTGGCCCTCGCGTCCTGCGACCCGATCGGGTTGCAGCGTTTCGTCGTCGAGTGGGAACAGGTGGGGAGCTCGCATCCGGCCACGCGCGTCGTCATCTCGAAGGCTCGCGAGCAGGCTGTAGGCGGCGCACCCGAGAAGGTGGTGGCGAAGGCGCTTGCTCGGTTCGCCGACGTCGATCCGGTGGCGGTGCTGCCCGATGCGCGTGACGAATTGGACAGCGCCCTTCTGCTCGGGAAGCTGTTGTCGACCACACGACCTGACAGCGCGTACGTGGCGGCGGTTGCACGGGTCGCGGCGAGCCTCGGGGCCACCGCCGGGCCACCTGCGACCCGCCGCGGTCTGCGCCGGTTGCGGGCCCCTCGCTAGGGTGTGGCACGTACGCAAACCAGCGAGGAGCGCCCGCCCATGATCCGTGCCTACATGCCTGTCGACGCCGACGCACTCGACATCTTGTCCCGTGAGGGATCGGTTCCGGCCACCCATGTCGTGAGCGTGACGCCCGGAGTGCGAGCACTCGCACCGGACGGTGACGAGGAACTGCACGAGCACCTCGCCTGCCAGCTCGCCGCAGCCGCAGCCACCAGTGACCCCGTGGCGGTTCTCGCGTTCGACGTGCGGCCCGAGCGCGTGGAGGACGCGGAGGGCCACGTGGGTGCGATCTCGCTCCTGGGCGACGTCGGTCTGCGGGATGTCGCGTGCTTCCTCGTCGCGGACCCGGGCGAGCGCGTGCAGGAGGACGCCGAGCTCGAACTGAGCTGGTACGACGCAGGGGAGCGTGACAGCGTGCGTGCACTCCTGAGCAGCTGACCGCTCGGGGCGACGCGCCCACCCTCGTGGTCGGGTCAACGCAGCATCCGGTCGTCACCGACACGGTCGAGACATCGGGTGAGGAAGCGCTCGAGACGTGTTGCCGAGTCGCCCAGGGCGTCGAACGACCCCTCCTGGCCGGCCACGAGCGGGCTGAGACGAAGGTAACCGTGACGGTACGCGGCGAGAACGCGGCTGAGACGGTCGAGGGCGTCGGCCACCGACGTGACGAGCGCGCCGCAATGTTGGGGCCCGGTTTCACCGATGAGCAGAGCCCGCAGTTCGTCATGGATGTCGTCGATCGCTTCACCGGCCCGACGCACCGAAACCGCGTTCCCCGGCAGGCGGCCGGATTCGATCTGACGCCTCAGCCCGGCTTGGGCCCGTCGCGTCACGAGGGGCGGGAAAGGCCCCGTGCGAGGAGCGGTGAACGACGGTGCGGGCTGCCCGGCGAGTTCGGCGCCCGCGGCGTCACTCAGTTGTTCGCTCAGGGACTCGACGACGCGGTCGAACGCCTCACCGTTCAGTGCCGTCGCAGGGTCGAACGGGATGTCGAGCAGGCGCAGCGCACAACGCGTCAGGTGGGTGGCGACGTCACGACTCGCGAGGCTGGCAGCAGGCATACCCCCAGCGTATGAGCAGGGCGAATCTCGGCGTCGGCGCACCCTCCGTGCCTGGGGATAACCCCGGTGGGACGAGGGCCCGGCAACACCGCTCGCCCTCGACTCGGACTCGGGTGTCCGCGCGCGTTAGAGTCGCCTAGGTGGCACAGCGTCGTGCCGCTTCTTCGTCCTGCCAGGAGAGGTCATGTCTGTCGAGGCTTCCACGCCCGTCCTGTCCGAAGTCGCCGAACGTGTCGGTGTCACGCTCGAAGTCGCTCAGGGGGTGTTGGGCGACATTCCGGCCGCGGAGCTGGAGGGCAAATCCCTCGATCACCTCGCGTGGATCGTGCGAGGGCAGTGGAGGGCCGCGGCCGAGCGACGCCAGGGGGAGCCGGTCGTCGTCGTCGAGGAGGAACTGCCGCGCTCGCTCGTCGCGGACGCGGTGGAGCACGCGGGTGTCTCCAGCCTGACCTCGGGTGTCGTGGTTCGCGTTGTCACGGACGACACCGCTTTCGTCGTGGACTCACTCGTGGCAGCGTTCACGGCTCGAGGTGCGGGCATCGGGGATCTCGTCCACCCGCAGATGCGTGCCGTGCGTGACGATGCTGGTCGCCTCATCACGGCAACGCGAAATCGCAAGCGTCAGGGTGCGGTCCGTCTGCCCGGTCACAGCGAGGAACTTCCCGCGGGCGCGCACGAGGTCGCGGAGTCGTGGGTCTATCTCCACCTCTCGCCGGCGGGCGAGTTCGACGGCAGCCAAGACATGGTGGAGACCGTGCACAAGGTCCTTCGCGACGTGCGCCTGGCTTCCGAGGACTGGCAGAGCATGCGTGACATGGCCCTCCAGACGGCCGATGACCTCGAGAACGACCCGCCCGTGAGTGTTCCCGAGTTCGCCACGGCTGACGTGCGCCGCTTCCTGCACTGGCTGGCCGACGACAACTTCACCTTCCTCGGCTACCGGGAGTACGAGTTGGCCACCATGGACGAGGAGGACGTCCTGCGGCCCGTGGAGGGCACCGCCCTCGGCATCCTGCGCAGCGCATCGGGTTCGGCCACCGGGTTCGAGCGCATGACGCCGGAGAGCCGCGCCATGGCACGCTCCCCGCAGCTGCTCATGCTGACCAAGGCCAACTCGCGCTCACGTGTTCACCGTGATGCCTACCTCGATTACGTCGGCGTGAAGACCTTCGACGCGGAAGGCAACGTCACCGGGGAACGCCGCTTCCTCGGTCTGCACACGGCCCGCACCTACGCGGCACCGACGTCGACCGTTCCGGTCGTTGCCGAGCGGGTTGCGAAGGTCGTGCGTCGAGCCGGGCACTCGCCCGACTCCCACTCCGGACGTGACTTGCTCAACGTCCTCGAGAACTACCCGCGCGACGAACTGTTCCAGACGTCGTCCGCGCGCCTCTACGACATCGCCACCGAGGTCGTGCGCCTCCAGGAGCGCCGCCACGTCGGCGTCTTCACACGCAATGACGACTACGGGCGCTTCGTCGCCGTCATGGTGTACCTGCCGCGTGACCGGTACAACACCCGGGTGCGCGAAGCCATTGCCGAGTTCCTTCGCGAAACCTACGGCGCGCAGAACGTCGACTACACGGCTCGGGTGAGCTCCGAGGCGCTCGCCCGTATCTTCTACACGGTTCGCATGCCGCGCGGCGCCGCCATTCCCGACGTCACGCCCGAGCAGATTCGCGCTCACGTCCTGGAGACGACCAGGACGTGGACCGAGCGTGTCACGCATGCCGCGCAGACGGAGGGTGAGCTCGACGGTTCGACGGCCCGCGCTCTCGTCACGCAGTACGGCACGGGCTTCTCGACGGCCTACTCCGAGGCGTTCTCGCCACGCCAGGCGGTGGCGGACATGCAACGCCTGGAGAGGCTGGGTGACGACGACTCCGCGCTCACGCTCTACGGCACCAAGAACCTCGACACCCGCGAACGTCGGCTCAAGATCTTCCGCAACGAACCCCTCATGCTGACCGAGGTCTTCCCGATCTTCACCCACCTCGGCGTGCAGGTTTCCGACGAGCGCCCATACACGGTTCGACGCTCGGACGGTCGCACCTCGTACGTGTACGACTTCGGTCTGATCGCGGACCGCACGGCCATGTGGGGCAACACCCCGCAGGAGAGTTCGCGCCGCCGCACGAACGTGCAGGACACCGTTCTCGCGGCGTGGCGTGGGCAGGCCGAGAACGACGCCCTCAACCAGCTCGTTCTCGCTGCCGGGCTCACGTGGCGCCAGATCAGTCACCTGCGGGCCCTCGCTCGCTACATGCGCCAGATCGGCTTCTCGTTGAGCTACGAGTACGTCGTCGCGGCGCTGCTGGCCAACACCGACCTCACGTCGCTGCTCGTGCGTCTGTTCGAGGCGCGCTTCGACCCGACCCTCGACGACGCCGAGCGTGAGGCCCAGACGAAGGCGGTGCGTCAGCGCTTCTCCGACGGACTGGCCGACGTGGCGAGTCTCGACCAGGACCGCATCCTGCGCACTCTCGAGGGTGTCATCATGGCGATCGTGCGCACCAACGCGTACACCCCGCGGGTCCTTTCCGGCGAGGTCGCCGAACTCGTCTTCAAGATCCGGTGCGCCGACGTGCCCGGCATCCCCGCACCGGTTCCGATGTTCGAACTGTGGGTCTACGGCCCGAAGGTCGAGGGTGTCCACCTGCGCTTCGGTCAGGTGGCGCGCGGCGGCCTGCGGTGGAGCGACCGGTTCGAGGACTTCCGCACCGAGGTGCTCGGCCTCGTCAAGGCGCAGATGGTCAAGAACGCCGTCATCGTGCCGACCGGATCGAAGGGCGGTTTCGTCGCGAAGCAGCTCCCGGACCCGAGCGACCGCGAAGCGTGGCTCGCCGCGGGCGTCGAGGCGTACGAGGCCTTCATCAGCGGCATGCTGTCGGTCACCGACAACCGTGACGGTGACGAGGTCATCCCCCCGAAGGACGTGGTGCGTTACGACAGCGACGACCCCTACCTCGTCGTCGCGGCCGACAAGGGCACCGCGGCCTTCTCCGACAAGGCCAACGCCGTGGCTCGTCGCGCAGGCTTCTGGCTGGACGACGCGTTCGCGTCCGGAGGCTCGAACGGGTACGACCACAAGGCCATGGGCATCACCGCCCGCGGTGCGTGGGAGTCGGTCAAGCGTCACTTCCGCGAGCTCGGGCACGACACCCAGAGCGAGGACTTCACGGTGGTCGGCGTCGGCGACATGAGCGGCGACGTGTTCGGCAACGGAATGCTCCTGTCGGAGCACATCCGCCTCGTCGCGGCGTTCGACCACCGCGACATCTTCATCGACCCGAACCCGGACGCGGCCACCTCCTACGCGGAGCGCAAGCGCCTGTTCGAGCTGCCGCGTTCGTCCTGGTCGGACTACTCACGTAACCTCATCTCCGAGGGCGGCGGAGTGTTCTCGCGCTCGGCCAAGCAGGTGCGCCTCACCCCGCAGATCCGCGAGGCCCTGGGTATCGAGGGCGACGTGGAGACGATGACGCCGAACGAGCTCATGCACGCCGTGCTGCTCGCTCCGGCCGACCTCTTCTGGAACGGTGGCATCGGCACGTACATCAAGGCTTCGAGCGAGACCAGCGAGCAGATCGGCGACCGCGCCAACGACGCCATCCGTGTCGACGGGCGTGACCTGCGCGTCCGCGTCATCGGTGAGGGCGGCAACCTCGGCGTCAGCCAGCTGGGGCGTATCGAGGCAGCGCAGAACGGCGTCAGTGTCAACACCGACGCCATCGACAACTCGGCGGGCGTCGACTCGAGCGACCACGAGGTCAACATCAAGATCCTCCTCGCCGATGTCGTACGCGACGGCGGGCTGACGATGGACGAACGCAACGAGCTTCTCGCGTCGATGACCGACGAGGTTGCCCACAAGGTGCTGCGTCACAACACCGACCAGAACACGCTGCTCGGCAATGCGCGCGTCCAGGCGCCGGCGATGCTGCACGTGCACCGTCGTCTCATCGACGCCCTCGAAGCGGACGGCTTCCTCGACCGCGAGCTCGAGTTCCTGCCGAACGACGTCGAGATCGACGAGCGGATCGAGGCCGGTGAGGGCCTGACCTCGCCGGAGTTCAGCGTGCTGCTCGCCTACGCGAAGCTGCGCCTGAAGGATCAGGTCCTCGCGAGCGACGTCGTCGACGACGAGTGGTTCGTCCGTGAACTGGCCGCCTACTTCCCGGACGCTTTGCGCACCAGGTACCCCGAGGCGATCGAGGCGCACGCACTGCGTCGCGAGATCATCACGAACTCGGTCGTCAACGGCCTCGTCAACCGCGGCGGCATCACGTTCGTCCACCGCGCGAGCGAGGAGACGGGGGCCCGCCCGGAGGAGATCGTGAAGGCGTTCGTCGTGGCCCGTGAGGTCTTCGACGCGCAGAGCTTCATCGACGAGGTCGAGGCACTCGACAACGTTGTGAGCACCGACGTCCAGTCCTCTCTGCTTCTGCGTCTGCGTCGTCTGCTCGACCGAGCCACCCGCTGGTTCGTCCATCACGAGGTGGAGCACACGTCGGTGTCGGCGCTCATCGAGCGTTACGAGCCGTCCGTCAGCCGTCTCGCGCCGAAGGTTCCGGAGCTCGTCATCGGCGTGGGCCGGGAGCAGTACGAGGACACGGCGGCGGGTCTCGTGGAACAGGGCGTTCCCGAGCAGTTGGCCCGACGGGCCGCCGCCCTGCTCGATCTGTTCGTCCTGCTCGACATCACGGATCTGGCGCACGAGATCGACGCCGACGTCGAAGCCGTGGCGAGCACGTACTTCCACGGTGCGGCGCAGATCGGTCTGGGACGCATGCTCGACGCCATCGCCGAGCTGCCGCGTGACGACCGGTGGGACGCACTGGCCCGCGGTGCGGTGCGTGACGACGCCTACGCGGTGCTCACCGACCTCACACGCGACGTCATGCTCGAGGCGCCGGAGGCCGGGTCCACCGAGGAGCGCTGGAACGCCTGGGCCGAGCGGCACGCGCTCGCGGTCGAGCGCGGCCGTGCGGCGATCGCCGGCGTCGAGCGGGCCGAATCGCGTCTCGCACCGATGTCGGTCGCGCTGCGCACGCTGCGCACGCTGACGCGTGGCACCTCCGGCGACGCAGGGCAGGCCGAGCCGACCGCGTGAGCGTGACGACGACCGACATTCTCGGGTCGGCCTCGTGGAGTGACGAGGCCGACCACGAGTGGCTGCACCAGCTCGTCGGCGACTGGCAGCTGCTCGCGGATCTGTCGTTCTCCGACCTCGTGTTGTGGGTCAGCACGGACGAGGGGTGGCGTGCCGCCGCTCACGTTCGGCCCACGACCGGTGTCAGCATCTTCGCCGAGGACCTCGTCGGCGTGGCGCCCTCGCAGGAACTCGCCGCGCGGCTGACCCGCAGTTCTGTCTCCGGGCAACGGACGGCGGCCGATGAGGACGACGACGGGGAGCCTGTCACGGTCGAGACCATCCCGGTGCGACGGACGATCACCACGGTGGCCGTCCTCAGTCGACACATGATCCGTGGCAACGTCGGACGCCGCGGGCGCTTGGAGAGCCGCTACCTGGGGCTGTCGGACGCGCTGCTGACGATGGTCGCCGACGGAACCTTCCCCGACGGAGGGGGCGCTTCCAGCGGCCGTGGCGGTGCACCCCGAGTCGGTGACGGTGTCATCGCGCTCGACGAGGGCGGTCACATCACCTACGCGAGCCCGAACGCCGTCTCGGCGCTGCGGCGCCTCGGCATCGAGACGAACGCCCTCGGCCTTCGGCTCGGTACGGCGTTCGAGGAGCGAGGCGTGACGTCGGCGGAAGCCCCTGTGGAGGGCGGCGTCGTGCTTGCCGGTCGTGCGCCGTGGCACGCCGAGTTCCGCAAGGGGTCGGCCGCGCTCATGGTGCGCGCCGTGCCACTCATCGCCGAGGGGCGCCGTTTCGGGGCGGCGCTGCTGCTGCGCGACATCACCGAGCTGCGCCGCCGCGATCGCGAGCTCATCACGAAGGACGCGACGATCCGTGAGATTCACCATCGGGTGAAGAACAACCTTCAGACGGTGGCGGCCGTCCTGCGGCTGCAGGCGCGGCGCCTGCCGGACATCGAGGCACAGCGGGCGCTCGCGGATGCCGGCCGTCGCGTCGCGGTCATTGCGGCGGTCCACGAGACGTTGAGCGCGGGATTCGGCGGAGCGGTCGACTTCGACGAGGTGGCCGAGCGAGGACTCACGACCGGTGTCGACGTGGCACGGCTGCCGGACGCTCCCGTCGAGGCGCGGCTCGTCGGGACCTTCGGGGTGCTCTCGAGCGAGGACGCTACCTCGTTGGCCATGGTGCTCGGCGAGCTCGTACAGAACGCGGTGGAGCACGGCCTCGCGGAGCGCGGCGGACGGGTGACGGTGGAGGCGCGTCGTGACGGCGACGGCCTCGAGGTCAGCGTGGTGGACGACGGGTCCGGCCTCGTCGCCGGGGAAGGCGTGGCCGGGGGAGCGTCGGGTCTCGGTACTCAGATCGTGCGCACCTTCGTCCAGGACCTGCACGGAACGATCGAATGGGCTGCCGAACCGGGAGGCGGCACGAGGGCACGGTTCAGTGCACGGCTGCGTCCGCTCGATGCGTCATCGGGGGGAGGGGACGCGAAAACGGGCGGCCATCGTGATGATGGGCCGCCCGCTGGGACGCGATGAGAACGATCAGCTGGCGCGGCGCGCGCGAGCGTTGCGACGCTTGAGAGCGCGTCGCTCGTCCTCCGAAAGGCCGCCCCAGACACCGGCGTCCTGACCGGACTCCAGTGCCCACTTCAGGCACGTGTCGATGACTTCACAACGACGGCAGACGGCCTTGGCGTCTTCGATCTGCTGCAGGGCCGGGCCGGTGTTGCCGATCGGGAAGAAAAGCTCCGGGTCCTCGTCCAGGCACGCAGCGCGATTGCGCCAATCCATGTGGCATTGCTCCTTGAGTCTCCGCTGAAACCGGCGGGGTCGGTGCGAACGATGTCGGGGTGCCGACGGTCCGATGCGCTGTGCGATGCATCGAAACGATAATCGTTCGGGCGCGGGTGGGCGTTCCCTTATAGGTTCACACCTGGCCCGGCGTACGCACAAGGGGTTTCGACGAACTTTTTTGTTCGATTGTGTGAGTTTCTGATCACATGTCGGCTCGCGGAGGGTGCCACGTACAGTTTACGGCGTGACGCGAAAACCCCGTAATGCCTCAGAACTGCCCGACGAGACGCCATCCCGCACACCTGCGCGATCGAGTGACGCAGCCTGGCTCGTCAGTGCCGCCGGCACCGGCCTTGCCGCGCTCGCGATGCTCGTCATGGCGGCGATGTCGGCGTACGGCGTGATCAACGGGGAGGCCAGTACCACGACCCGCGCCCTCACGGAGGCCGCTGTTCTGGTCGTCTTGGCGGCGGGCGTGGCGTTGCTCGCGATCAACCTGCTGCGTCACAAGAGCCTGGCAAAGACCCCGACGTTGCTGTGGAACGGCATGCTCGTGCCGGTCTCGTTCAGCCTCATCAGCGGGGGAGCCAAGCTGTTCGGCGTCGCGACGCTCGTTGTTGCGGTCGTCTCGTTCGTCGCGGCGCTCACGCTGCCGCGCTTCGACCCGGACGAGGACGACCAGGCGGACGCCGTTCTCTGACGCCCGGTCGACCATGCAGCGTGTCAGGCAGAGGCCCTGCTCGACGTTGACGACGAACTGCTCGACGAACTGTTCGAGGAGGGGCTCGCGCTCGACGACTTGGTCGGCGTCTTGGCCGGCCCGCCGGCCTTCACCTTGTTGCCGAGCAGTTGGACGAGCTTGGGCACAACCGTGTCGCGGTAAGCCTTGCGGGCGCTCGCGTGGTCGTCTCCGAGTGAGGAGAACCCGATGCCGGAGAACGAGATCTGGCCCGCGGCATCACCGTTGGTGAGCAGGACGTGTGTGGTCGTGCCGTCGCTGAAGGAGTCGGCCACACCGTTCTTGCCAGGGCCGGCGAAGGTGTAGATACCGGGGTTCTTGGCGGCACGAGCCTGGTGAGCCTTCTTGTCCGCGTCCCAACCCTTCGTGACGTCGGCCTTTGTGCCGAAGCGATCGAACTCGATGACGATGCGGCTGCGGTTGTCGCTCTCCTCTCCCTTGACGGTGAGAGTGAGCGTGCCGTCCGAGAAGTCGGCCGACCGAAGACCCGGCACGATCGAGCGCAGTTCCTCGGTAGCCAGAAGGGTCGACTCCTTGGGGAGCGCGGACTTGTCGATCTTGCCCTTACCGTCGAGGCGCAACGTGATGGCACTCCCCTTGGGGGAGTTCGGGGAGGACGAGGTACTGCTCGACGAGGACGAGCTGCTCGAGGTCGAGCTGGAGGACGTGCTCGAGGTACTGCTCGGCGTCGACGTGCCGGGCGTGCTCGTCTCGGCGGCGATGGCCGGCGCGGCGATGAGGGCGCCCGTGAGCGCGACGGCGGCGGTGATCTTGCGCGTACTCGTCATGGTGACAGGGTGTCACATTCACCCGGCTCGCCCGGGGAAACGAAGTGCAGGACGTGCGCGTGCGGCAGAACGAGTCCGCGTCCGGGCGGCATGGCTGCGGGCACCTGTGCCGGACGGAGACCCGCGAGGGAGTACTCCGTTTGGTCGTTCTGACGCAGGACGATCTTCACCTCGAGGAGCGCCGCGAGCTTGGACGCGAGAACCAATCGCGCTCCCGTGATGACGAACACCCTGCCGAACTGGTGCGCGCGCTGCACGTGCCGCAACATCTCGTCCGCCGCGAGCCCGTGGTTGATGCGCATGAGGCTGTCGTTGAGGGCTTCCCAGCCGTCGACGACGATCGCGACGCGCTCTGCGACCGGGCTCGGCTCGTTGAGGGCGGTGAGCAGGCGCACGACGTCGTCCGGATCGTCAGCGGCGAAGTGGTCGTCGACGGGGAAGCTCGGGACGTCGCCGACCCACCAGGTGCGTTCGCCCGTCGACCGTCTGGCGCTCGCAATCGTCATGGCAGCGTGTGTGCGCCCGCTGCGAGGAGCCCCAGCGATGCCGATGTGTTCGGTGCCGGCTCCTGAGAGGACCGGTTGCGATTGATCGTGCGGGAGGTCGACGACGGCGATCGGCACGCTGTTTCGCGGGCGCTCGCCTGCTTGGGGGCGCGCGAGCAGGAGGTCGGGCCAGCGCACTTCACCCATGGCGAGGTGGGCAACAGGCCTGGTGTTTTCGCACAGGGGCGGGAGCACCGGGCGGCGCGGAGCAGGTAGGTGCGTGGCGGCAGCCTTGGCTTCGGCGACGAACGTTTCCAGGTCGTTCGTCGTGGAATGGCCCGCCGGCCGGCATCCGGGGCACTCGGGCTCGGCAGCAAGGGGGCCCGGTGCGCGGAGATCGACCTCGTGAACGTGGAGTGGGGGTTCGTCGGTGTGGAGCATGCGTGGCGCGCCGGTGAAGGCCGTCTGCAGCTCGACAGGGGTCGACCCGCCGTGGGCGAGGAACGCTCGCCCGGGATGCCGAGGCGAAATCGCTGCGGCGGCGGGGGAGTCGATGACGTCGATGCTGTCGGAGCGTTCGCGGACACGCAGTGCGACCCGTACGTCCAGGTTGGCGCGCATGTCTGCGGTGACGGCGCCACCGGGGCGCTGGGTGGCGAGGACGAGGTGCATGCCCAGCGACCGACCGACAGCCGCCAGCCGCACAAGGCCTGCAACGAATTCGGGCAGTTCCTCTGCGAGGACGCGGAACTCGTCGACGATGACGAAGAGACGCGGCAGCGCCGTGGCACTCTTCGGTGGGGTGGCTCGATATGCCGTGTAGGAGTTGTACCCGGCGGCAGCCAACGTGTGCTCGCGTCGTTTGATCTCCGCCTGGAGCGCGGACAGAGCCCGTTCCGCGAGGGAGTTGTCGAGGTCCGTCACGAGACCGACGACCTGGGGAGCGTCGACGAGCGGGCCGAAGGTGGCTCCGCCCTTGTAGTCGATGAGCAGTGCGGTGACGTCGCCAGGCCCGTTGAGTGTGAACAGGCCACGCAGGTAGGCGAGGAGGAACTCGGACTTGCCTGCACCCGTGGTGCCGGCCACGAGGGCGTGTGGCCCCGAACGGACGAGGTCGAGGTGGACGGGGCCGGTTGCCCCGAACCCGACCGGGACGGCGGTGGACGGTCCGGCCGCCCATGCCCGGGCGACGTCTGCAGGCAGGAGACTGTCGGCGGGCACCGTCGTCGGAATGGACGAACTCGTGCCTCGGCGTGAGGTGGTCGCCCACCGCCGCGCGAGCCTGGTCGTCGTGACGAACCACGAACTGATCGGCTCGTCGAAGGTGAATCGGTGACCGGTCGGCAGCAAGGAGGCGTTGTGGCCGTGGCGGACCGTGACGACGAGATCGGTCGGCCCGCTTGAGCCGCGCCTCTCGCGTTGCATTCCGGGCGCCGACGGTCCGACCCAGACGAGAACCCCCGAGGCCACGGGGAGCCAGCGTCTCAACGCCTCGCGTGCGCCCTCGCTGCGCGCGTCGAGGACGAAAACCGGAAGCTCGTCGCCGGTGTGACCGGGTCGGGCGGCCCGCTCTGCCAGGTCCTGTTCCGTGTCCTCGGGTAGGGCTGCTCCCACCTCGAGGCGAGCTGTGTCGCGGCACCACGTCCACCGCGCACCCTCAGCCATGTCCGTGACGACGTGGAGGCCGCAGGCGCCGGGTACGCCTTCGACGAGAAGCCGGGCGACGACGTGTTCCATGCAGGCACCCACCGAGGCGGCGTCACAGTCGAGATGGAGCAGGTCGCCAGAAGTGAGGGCCACCGCAACGGGCGCGTCGTCAAGGGTGAGGTGACGTGTGACGCCGTCATGAGTCACGGAATGGATCGACGGAGACGTTCCGTGTCCGAGACGCAGAACCAGGGGCCAGCTGCGTTCACCCGACGCGATGCCCGGCCGACGCCCCGCCGCGACGTCGGTGAGAACGTCCGGTGGCGGGAGCCGTGCGGTGCGCTCGAGGCGCTCGCGGTTCAGGAGGTCGTCGATTCGTCGCCCGGTATCCGCCTTGGATCGCGCGTACTCACGAGCGGCCGCTCGCCCTCCGAGCCGACCTCGCCGGCGGTCGTCGAGATACGTGAGGCCGATGGTCAGGGGCCCGATGAGCATGAACGCCAGCATGAGGGTGGAGTGCAGAACGACGGCCATGACGAGGGCCACCGGCACAGAAGCGAGTGCTGCCACCCACCGGAGCGGGCTGCGGGGCGGGGCCGTGGGACGTGAGGGCCACTCCAGCCGGGTGGGCGCCAGTTCGAGGCGGTTCGCCACCGGAGCGGGGATGCGCAGTGTGCCGTCCCCTCGGGCTTCCACCGCTACGGGCTCGAGCGTGGTGTCGAGCCGGATGCGCGTTCCCCCGAGGCGTAGATGTTGACCGATCCGCCACACGCAGGGCTCACCCGGATCCAATGCCCGGGCATCGAGTGAGGTTCCGTTGGAGCTGCCTTCGTCGCACACCTCGACCGAGCCGCGCCGCACGATGACGCGAGCGTGTGTTCGGGACACGAGCGGGTCGTCGGTGAGAAGCGGGTGGGCGCGGCCCAAGATGTGCTCACCCGGAGGAAGCGGGCACGAGCGTCCCTGACCCGGCCCGGCGGACACCACCAGTCGAAGCGGAGTGGGAACCGAGTTCGTGATGGTCGTGCGCTGCGGCTCGAGGGACGCGCCGTCGACGAGCGGAGGCTCGCCGAGGCGGAATCCGTCGTCGATGTCGATGTCGTCCACTCGAAGTCTCTTGCCGACGAGAGCCGGGCCGAGGTGTTCGCGCAGCGTCGTGAACTGTGTGCCCGCGGGGGCCTCGATGTCGAAGACGCGGGTGTGGGCTTGGTCGGGGTTCGCGAGCGCCAGACGCAGTTTCACCTTCATGGTGACCAGCGTGTGCCGAACCCGCGAGCCGGCAACAGAGCCAATTTCTTCCTGTGGATAACTCCGAGAAAGCGAATGGTAAGAATTTGGTAAGAATTTCGGCTAAACCCCCGCTCGGTTCCGCCGGAGCCTTTGATGGCCGCCAGGAACGAATCGACTCGACGAGCGAGTCGGCGGGAGGTGACCATCCATGGCTGTCGGTCTCATCGAGGACGAGGTCCGTGAGCAATTGCGCTCGCGTGCCGTCGATCCGAGCACCGAACCGGAGAAGGTCCGCTCGATCATTGCGGAGATCGTGTCAGCCACCGAGCTCGCTCGCGCACGAGCCGGGCTCCCGGCGCTTCCGAGTGCGAAGGACGAGGCCAAGGCCGTGTTCGACGCGGTGGCGGGTTTCGGGCCTTTGCAGCCCTATCTCGACGACCCGTCCATCGAGGAGATCTGGCTCAACGAACCGGCCCGCGTGTTCGTGGCACGCTCGGGAATCCCCGAGCTGACGAACACGATTCTCACGCCCGAACAGGTGCGCGCGCTGGTCGAACGAATGCTGCGCTCGTCCGGTCGTCGCTTGGACCTCAGCGCTCCGTTCGTCGACGCAGCTCTTCCGGACGGATCACGTCTGCACGTCGTCATCCCCGATGTCACCCGCGAGTTCTGGGCGGTGAACATTCGCAAGTTCGTCGCCACGAGTCATTCACTCGACGATCTCGTGCGTCGCGGCTCGTTACCGTCGGGGCTCGCGAAGATCCTGAGCGCATGTGTCCGCGCGGGTCTCAACGTGCTCGTTTCGGGGCAGACCCAGGCCGGCAAGACCACCATGCTCAACTGCCTGGCGAGTGCCATTCCGCCGACCGAGCGGGTCATCACCTGCGAGGAGGTCTTCGAGGTCCAACTCGCGGCGCGTGACTGGGTGGCGATGCAGTGTCGCCAACCCAACCTCGAGGGCAACGGCGAGGTCACGCTGCGCATGCTCGTCAAGGAAGCACTGCGCATGCGCCCCTCGCGTGTCGTCGTGGGGGAGGTGAGGCAGGCCGAGTCGCTCGATCTGTTGTTGGCGCTCAACAGCGGTCTGCCGGGCCTCGCCACTCTGCACGCCAACTCTGCCCGTGAAGCCCTGACGAAGCTGTGCACACTTCCGCTGTTGGCGGGCCCCAATATTTCTTCGTCGTTCGTTGTCCCGACGGTCGCCAACGCGGTTGACCTCGTCGTCCACCTCGGCCTCGATCGGCACGGGCGCCGCTCCACCCGCGAGGTGCTGCGCGTGACCGGCCGCGTCGAAGGAGACACCGTGGAGACGATCAGCCTTTACGAAGAGGGGCAGGACACCTACCCACGGCTGCTCGCGGCCTTTGACGGCGAACCCCGCTTCGCACGGGCGGGTATTGACCTGGCTGCACTGGCGCGGGAGCTGTCGTCATGACGGCGTTATTGTGCGCCGCGGCGGTCGGCACGGGTCTACTCCTCATGTGGAGTGCCTGGAGCGCGCCTCAGCCCGTGGCCCCGGTGGCGTCTCTACGCCGCTCACGTCAGTACGAGCGCGTGCGTGAGCAATTGACGCTCGCGGGATTTCGAGAGCAGGGGGTCGGAGCCGTCGTCGCGGCCTCAATGCTCAGTGCCCTCGTCGTAGGTGGCGTCGTTTTCGTCGCCACCGCAGTTCCGGCTCTGACGTTGCTCGGTGGTGCCGTAGGTCTCTACGCGCCGTGGATGTTCGTGCGTCACCGCGCCGTCGTCCATCTTCGGGCTCGGCGTGAAGCGTGGCCCGACGCTGTCGATCACGTCGCCTCCGCGGTACGCGCTGGCCTCTCCATTCCGGAAGCTCTGCGGCAACTCGCCCACCACGGTCCCGAGGTGTTGCGGGAGGACTTTGCCGCCTTCGCCCGGCACGATGCCGCGCACGGCCGCTTCGACGTGTCGCTCGACGTACTCAAGAGCTCCCTCGCGGATCCGGCCGCCGACCGGCTCATCGAGTCCTTGCGACTCGCCCGCAACGTCGGAGGATCCGACGTCGGACGTCTGCTTCGCACACTCAGCTCGTTCCTGCGCGAGGACGCCGCGACACGCACTGAGTTGGCTGCCAAACAGAGCTGGACGGTGAGTGCCGCTCGCCTGGCGCTCGCGGCGCCTTGGCTCGCTCTCGTCGTGGTCGGTTTCCGCAGTGGCGGACTCGACGCCTACCGCTCCAGCACGGGAGTGGCCGTTCTCGTGGTGGGCGGCATCGTCTCGTGGATTGCCTACCTCGCCATGCGCGCCATCGGTCGGCTGCCGACAGAGGAACGAGTCATGCGATGAGCACCTACGCAGCGTGGTGGCCGGCACTGTGCATCGGTGCCGGGCTACTGCTCATCGGTACATGGCTCGTGCGCCCGCGAACGTCACTTCTCGAGCAGCGCCTCACCGGCATTCTCACCGGTGACCGAGGTCCAGGATCACGCCGTAACGCACGAGCTCTGCTTGACTCCGTCGCTTCGGGGCTCGGGAGGGTCCTCGGAGGCGCTGACCACGTGCGCTCCCGACTCGAGCGAGCCGGGCTCGCCCCGGACGTTCAGATGTTCCGCACGAGCCAAGCGGTATGGGGCATGACCGGCTTCGCCGCCGCATGCTTCGTGTTGCTGGTGGGTGGGTCGTCTTCGCAGTCCGGGCCGGTGGGCGCTACGGCTCTCATTCTGCTTGCGACGGGGCTCGGTGTCGTGCTTCGCGACCAGGTGTTGACGCAGCAGGCGACCCGTCGCGAGGCGCGCATGCTCACCGAGTTCCCGTCCGTGGCCGACATGCTGGCGCTCGCGGTAGCGGCAGGGCAGGGGCCCCTGGGCGCCCTCGAGCACGTGACCCGCCTGTGCAGCGGCCCGCTGTCGGACGAACTGCGTCGCGCTCTCGACGAGACGCGGGCAGGAACGCCACTGGCGCGGTCGCTCACGGGGGTCGCTCGGCGAACCAACGTCATGGCGGTCAACCGCTTCATCGAGGGCGTCATCGTCGCTCTCGAGAGGGGGACCCCGCTTGCCGACGTTCTTCGGGCCCAGGCTCAGGACGCCCGTGAAGCCGCCCGCGGGGAACTCATCGAATCAGCTGGGCGCAAGGAGGTCCTCATGATGGCGCCCGTCGTCTTCCTAGTGCTGCCGATCACCATCCTCTTCGCCGTCTATCCGGGCATCGCCGCCCTGGACCTCAACCTCTGACCCCACCCTGTCGGAACTCCTCACCGACACCCCACCGGAAGGAACACACCATGTCTCATCTCGTCTCAGTCCAGCGCCGAGTCCGCCGAGCCGCCGGCAACGTCATGACACGGCTGACAGGCCAACCGGATCGCGGCGACGTGCCCGGTTGGGTGCTGGTCACCCTCATGACCGCGGGCCTCGTCACACTCCTGTGGCAGACGGCGGGGCCCCTGCTCAAGAACATGTTCACCGCCGCGATGAACAAGGTGTCCGGAGGATGAGTCGACGCCCGGAGCGTCGCGTCGCCGCGCTCTCCGGGGACGAAGGCTCGGCCGTGGCTGAGTACACGATGACGATGGCGCTCATCGTGGGCGTGTTCCTCGTCGTCTGCCAGTTCGCCTACGCCACCCACGTCCGTTCGACCCTCACCATGGCAGCAGCAGAGAGTGCCCGGTACGGCGCTCGGGTCGATGCCGGTCCCGGCGTGGCACAGGAGCGCGCCCGCGACCTCGTGTCCGATTCCCTCAGTCCGCGTTACGCAGGATCGATCTCAGCGCATCGCAGCAGTGCGGAGGGGCTCGACGTCATTCGGGTGGACATCGACGCGCCCGTTCCCGTGCTCGGGCCGTTCGGTGTCGGGCTCACGCTGCACACCAGCGGGCGCGCGATCGTCGAGGAGCGTTCCGCGTGAGCGTCGAAAGGACTGTCGGTCACGACGTCGTCGACCGCCACAGTGAAGAAGGTTCCGCTCTCATCGAAACCATCGTGGTCATCGCAGTCTTGCTCCTGCCGCTCGTGTGGGTCGCGACCGCGCTCCTGCGTGTGGAAGCGGCCTCGTACGCGGCACGTCAGGCCGCTCGCGAAGCGGCGCGCACCTACGTCACGTCATCCTCCAGCGCGGCAGGTGCTGCCCGCGCGAACACAGCAGCTCGGATCGCCTACGCCGACCAAGACGTGCCGGTCGGATCGACGGCCGTGACATGCACCCTCAGCCCTTGCCTGACGCCGGGTGCCTCGGTGCGGGCTTCCTCGCGAGCGACGGTGACGTTGCCGTTCGTGCCGAAGTGGCTCGCCGGGGCCGCGAACCTTCAGGTCACCGTGTCGTCGTCCCACGAACAGAAGGTCGAACAGTACGGGGGCCAACGATGACCCGTTTCCGCGCGCCATGGATGTGCTTGCGAGCGTTGTTGAGTCGCCGCACCAAGGCTGTTGTGGCCGACGAGACCGGAGGTATCGGCTTGCTCGGTCTCGGTCTCAGCGTGTGCGTGTGCATGCTGCTCGTCGGGGGAGTGAGCGTGGCATCCGCGCAGATGGCTCGCCTCGACGTGCTCGATGCAGCCGACCACGCAAGCGCAGCGGCCGCTGACCGCATCTCCCTGGCCGGCGCCTATACCGAGGGAGTCGACAACGCCACGCTCGATGCCGACGCGGCCTCGGCGGAGGCGGCACGCATCGTCGCGTCCACACCCTTGCCCAAGCACGTCACGTCGTGGCGCGTCAGAGGCGTCGAGGTCGTCGGCGAGCAGGTCACTGTTCGAGTACGCGCCGTCGTGCGTCCGCCGGTCGTCGGATCGGCCATGGCGGCTCTCGGTGAACCCATGACCGTGGACGTCGTCTCACGTGCTGACGCCCATCTGGAGCGGTGAACAATCGGTTGGTTGGGGAGTCGGGCGTCATAACGGATACCCTGGAAAGCGTGGCTGTCGACTTTCCTACCGAAATCAAGAACCTGCGCTCGACCATGGCGTCCGTGCGCGAGGTGCTCGACCTCGAGAAGCTGAAGAAGCAGATCGCCGACCTCGAGGAGCAGTCTGCCGCCCCCGACCTGTGGGACGACGTCGAATCGGCCCAGAAGATCACCTCCGCCCTGTCTCGCGCGAACGCCGAGAAGGACCGCGTCGAGAACATGGACGCCGCGATCGACGACCTCGAGACCCTCGTCGAGATGGGTACCGAGGAGAACGACGCTGACACGATGGCCGAAGCCGAGCGCGAGCTCACGAAGCTGACGAAGGCCGTCGGCGAACTCGAGGTTCGCACCCTGCTCAACGGCGAGTTCGACGAGCGCGAGGCCGTCGTCACCATCCGCGCCGGCGCCGGTGGCGTCGACGCCGCCGACTTCGCCGAGATGCTCATGCGCATGTACCTGCGCTGGGCCGAGCGTCACGGCTACCCGACGAAGGTCATGGACACCTCCTACGCCGAAGAGGCCGGTCTCAAGTCGGCCACGTTCGAAGTCAACGTGCCCTACGCCTTCGGGAATCTCTCGGTCGAGGCCGGCACTCACCGCCTCGTGCGCATCTCGCCGTTCGACAACCAGGGCCGCCGCCAGACGTCGTTCGCGGCCGTCGAGGTCGTGCCGCTCATCGAGACCACCGACACGATCGAGATCCCGGAGAACGAGCTCAAGGTCGACGTCTTCCGCTCGTCGGGCCCCGGCGGTCAGAGCGTCAACACGACCGACTCGGCCGTGCGCATGACGCACATCCCCACCGGCACGGTCGTCTCGATGCAGAACGAGAAGAGCCAGATCCAGAACCGTGCCGCCGCGCTGCGCGTCATGCAGTCGCGCCTGCTGCTCATCAAGAAGCAGGAGGAAGCCGCGCAGAAGAAGGAACTGGCCGGTGACGTCAAGGCCAGCTGGGGTGACCAGATGCGCTCCTACGTCCTGCACCCCTACCAGATGGTCAAGGACTTGCGCACCGAGCACGAGGTCGGCAACACGAGCGCCGTCTTCGACGGCGACATCGACGGCTTCGTCGAAGCAGGCATCCGCTGGAAGCGTGCTGCGGACCGCGACGACGACTGACCTCACCGACGGGACCGAGAGCGCTCCACACCACGATGATCCGATTCGACGACGTCTCCCTGACGTACGACAAGAACCAAGCCCCGGCGCTGGAGCACGTCAGCTTCAACATCGCGCGCGGTGAGTTCGTCTTCCTCGTCGGCGCCTCCGGTTCCGGCAAGAGTTCGCTCATGCGCCTCATGACGCACGAGGTCGCGCCCACCGACGGCGAGATCCACGTCGCCGGGCGCGAACTGCGCAACATGCCGCGACGCAAGGTCCCGAGCCTGCGACGCGACATCGGTGTCGTCTTCCAGGATTTCCGTCTCCTCGAGAACAAGACGGTCGAGGAGAACGTGGCCTTCGTCCTCGAGATCCTCGGACGTCGACGCGGCGCCATCCGCCGGGCCGTGCCCGAGTCGCTCGAACTCGTCGGGCTGGCGGAGAAGGCCAAGCGCTTCCCGCACGAGCTCTCCGGCGGTGAGCAGCAGCGAGTGGCGATCGCCCGCGCCGTCGTCAAGCAGCCCGCCATCCTGCTCGCCGACGAGCCCACCGGAAACCTCGACCCCGCGAACTCGGACGACGTCGTCGGGGTGCTCGATCGCATCAACCGCACGTCGACCACGCTCGTCATGGCCACGCACGACAACAGCCTCGTCGACCGCCTGCAGCGTCGCGTGCTCGAGATGAAGGACGGCCGCCTCGTGCGCGACTCCACCGGTGGTTACCGAGCTGAAGCCCTCGAACCGGACCTGGGTGAACTCAGTACGCGCAGCGCCTACCGCGCGGCGCACGGATCCCATCGTCTGGAGGAGACGCCGTGAGACTTCGTTTCCTCACCTCCGAGGTGTGGCAGGGCGTTCGACGCAACACCTCGATGATCGCGTCCGTCGTGCTCGTCTCGATGGTCTCGCTGTTCTTCGTCGGTTCCGGCCTGCTCGCCCAGCGTCAGGTGGACCAGGCCAAGGGCGACTGGTACGAGAAGGTCCACGCCTTCGTCTTCCTGTGTACCGACTCGGACACGAACGTCGCGTCGTGTGCCGGGGGAGAGGCGAGTACAGACCAGACCGAGGCGGTCAAGAGCAACCTCGACAACCTGCGCCCACTCGTGACGAAGGTCGACTACAAGACGAGCGAACAAGCCATCGCGATGTTCCGCGAGCAGTACAAGGACTCGCCGTACGTCAGCAGCGTCGACGCGAAGTCGATGCCGGCGTTCTACGAGGTTCGCCTGTCGGATCCGCAGCGCTTCGACGAGATCGCGAGTGGATTCCAGGGCATGCCCGGCGTCGCGCACGTGAGCAACCTGCATCAGGTGCTCGCGCCGTTCTTCTCCTTCCTCAACATGCTCGGTGTGGGTTCGGCGATCATCGCCGGTCTCATGGTGGTCTGTTCCATCCTGCTCATGGTCACGACCATCCGGCAGGTCGCGTTCACCCGCCGCCGCCAGGTCGGCATCATGCGACTCGTCGGTGCCTCGAGCGCCACCATCTATCTGCCGTTCGTCGCGGAGGTCCTCATCGCCTCCCTCGCCGGTGCGGTGCTCGCGTCCGGCCTGTTGTGGGCGATGGTGCACTTCGGCGTGAGTGGGCTCGCGAGTTCGGGCGGCGGCTTCGTCAATCTCATCGGTGACAGCGACGTCCTCGTCGTCGTCCCCTGGCTCTTCCTGGGAGCCTTCGTCCTCGCTGTCTCTACGTCATGGGTGACGCTGCGTCGTTATCTCAAGGTCTGATGAACGTGGGTGCACTCTCCTCGCGACGCTCTCGCGCGGCTGCCTCGATGGCCGTCGTCGCGGCCCTGACGCTGGGCGCCGGCTCGGCGGCATTCGGCGACGACGTCGACGACAAGATCAAGGCGAGCAAGTCCGAGATCGACGACCTGTCGAAGGAACTGACGGCCGCGGACGCGAAGCTCAAGAAGACCGACGCCGCGGTCGCCGCCGCTCACAAGAAGGTCACGACGGCACGGTCCAAACTGACGAGCGCGCAGCAGAAGCAGACCGACGCCAAATCCGATTACGACCTTGCGAAGGCCGACGAGGACGCGTCACTCAAGGCGCTCGCCCGCAACCGCACCGATCAGGCGGCCGCTCGGACGCAGGTCGGTGGTCTCGCGCGCAACGCCTTCGAGTCCGGTGGCTTGGGTGACCTCACCTTCACCGTCCAGGTGCTCACCTCGAAGACCGACGTCACGGGCTCCATGGCGCTCGCCGACATCGTCATGCGACGCCAGCAGGGCGTCATCACGAACCTCAAGAGTTCCGCGGCCGCCGGGCAGAGCGAAGCCGCGCGTCTTGCCGAGGTCCGCCGCAAGGCGAGCCTGACGAAGACGAAGCAGGACGCCGCCGTGGCTGCCGCGTCCGCGGCCAAGAAGCAGGCCGACACCGCCGAATCTGACCTCAAGACGGTCCAGGCGACGCAACAGAGCGACCGAGCGTCACTGGCCAAGGAGAAGAAGAAGGAAGAGGCGAAGCTCGCGGCCCTCGAGGCGGAGAGCAACCGACTCAAGAACATCACCTCGACGAGCGACAACCTCGACCCGAGCGTCACGAAGCTGACGAACGAAGGCGGCTTCCTCGCCGCACCCGGACCGGCGTCCTCGATCGTGTCGCCGTACGGCTATCGGTTCCACCCGGTGCTGCGGATCCAGAAGCTGCACGAGGGCGACGACTACCCGTTCGCCTGTGGCACCCCCGTGTACGCGTCGGGTGACGGCACCGTCATCGAAGCGAACTACAACGGGATCTCGGGCAACCACGTCTACATCAGCCACGGAACCGTCAACGGCGTACAGCTCACCACGGCGTACATGCACTTCACGAGCCTTCGCGTCAGTGCCGGGCAGAAGGTCAAGAAGGGCCAGCAGATCGGTGTATCCGGCATGACCGGGCGCGTCACCGGATGCCACCTCCACTTCGAGACCCGAGAAAATGGTGTCGCGGTCAACCCACGCAAGTGGGTAGGGTGACGCGCTGACGGGCGCAGTACGGGACGAACACGAGACGAGGAGGTGAGCCGCATGCCCAAGGAGAAGGGCACGAAGGTCATCGCGAACAACAAGAAGGCGCGCCACGACTTCCACATCGAGGACACGGTCGAGGCCGGCCTCTCCCTCATGGGCACCGAGGTGAAGAGCCTGCGCATGGGTCGGGCCTCGCTCGTCGACGGCTACGTCCTCGAACGTGACGGTGAGATGTGGCTCGAGAACGTCCACATCCCCGAGTACATGCAGGGCACGTGGACCAACCACTCGGCGCGTCGGCGGCGCAAGCTGCTCCTGCACAAGGCCGAGATCATCAAGTTGGCCGACAAGGCGCAGTCGAAGGGCTACACGATCGTGCCCTTGTCGCTGTACTTCAAGGACGGGCGCGCCAAGGTCGAGATCGCACTGGCCAAGGGCAAGCAGCTGCACGACAAGCGTCAGACGCTGCGCGAGCGTCAGGACAACCTCGAGGCCCAGCGCGAGATGCAGATCCGCCTCAAGCGCGGCGGGTGACCCGTTCGCCCCTTCGCTCATGCCCCTTCCTCGCTCATGGCAAGGTAGGGGCATGAGCCGTTTCTCGGGGATGTTGACGACGTTGGCCGCCGCCTCGACGCTCGTCGGGGTGAGCGTCCTGCCGGGGGCGCAGGCGGCAGTGGCCGCCGGCAACGAGAACATGCGCATCAGCGCGTACGACATCGACTACGACCTCAAGCGTGACGGCGCCGTCGACGTCACGGAGAACATCACGGTCCGCTTCGACGACAACTCTCACCACGGGCTCGACCGGTTCATCATTACGGCGCAGGGCTACAACGACGAGAAGCACCGTGTGTACCCGCTGACGAACGTCAAGGTCACCTCCAGCACAGGTGCGCCCTCGGACGTCGAGAAGTCGGCCGACGGGGGAGCGACGCGACTGCGCATCGGCGACGCCGACCGCACTGTCAGCGGGGTGCAGAAGTACACGATCACCTACCGCCTCGGCGGCGTCGTCAACAAGCAGCCGAACGGCTCCACCGAGTTCTACATCAACGCCATCGGCCAGCAATGGGGCATTCCGATCGACAAGGCGAACGTCACCCTCAAGGGCCCCGCCGCCGTCAACGACGCGAAGTGCTTCTACGGCGCGAAGGGCTCCAAGCAGACGTGCCAGGCCACGAGCGGCGAGCAGGCCAGCTTCTCCGCGCGCTCCGTGGGCAACGGCGAGGGCATGTCCATCGTGTCCGCCATGCCGACGAGCGCCTTCACGAACACCGCGCCGATTCTCGAGGACGGCTCTGCGGTGGAGGCCTACGGTTCGGGTGGTCCGTTCTCCCAGAGCACGCGCAAGAACCTCAACCTCGTCGGCGGCGCAGGCACCGTGGGCGTGGCGGGCCTTGCCGGCGCCTGGATGCTCGCGCGGCGGCGCAAGACCGGCGATCAGCGCTTCGGTGGGGTGACGCCCGGTGAACTGCCCGCCGACGGACAGCGCTACGACGTCGTGCGTGGCCCGGAGCCGGAGGTCGCCGTCCGTTTCGACCCGCCGCGGGACACGACGCCCGGGCTCATGGGCACCATCATCGACCGCAGCGCGGACAACCGTGACGTCGCCGGCACGATCGTGGATCTGTCCGTGCGTGGCTACCTCACGATGACCGATCTCGGCGACAAGGACTGGCTTCTCACCGCCCAGAACCCGCCCGGCGGTGATTCGCTCCTGCCGTACGAGGCCACGTTGCTCAACGCCGTCTTCGCCGGCGGCACGGAGGTGAAGCTCTCGGATCTGCGCAACGAGTTCTCTGGCCACCTCGCCGAGGCCAAGGAGGGGATGTACCGCGAGACGCTCGAACGCGGGTGGTTCGACGAGTCGCCGGCCACCTCCCGCGCGAAGGCGATGGGACTCGTCGTCGGTTTCTTCGCACTAGCACTCGTCTCGTTCTTCGTGGCCAGTGCGCTCAACCTCAACGGTTTCCTCTTCGGTGCGGGCTTCGCCGCTGCGGGCGTTTTCGCGCTGTTCCTCTCGCGCAGTGCGGGTGCGCGAACTCCCGTGGGTTCTGCCGTCTACGACCAGTCACGCGGGTTCGAGCTGTACCTCAAGACCGCCGAGGCGAAGCAGTTCAAGTTCGAGGAAGCCGAGCAGATCTTCAGCCGCTACATGCCGTACGCCGTCGTGCTCGGGCTCGCGGAGCGCTGGGCCAAGGTCTTCGGTGAAGTGGCCGAGGCCGCTGCAGCTCAGGGCTATCCGTTGGCGATGCCGTACTGGTACATCCCGTACGGCGGCTACGGAGGTTTCAGCGGCTTCGACGATCTCGGTTCGGGCCTCGACTCCTTCGGCGAGGCCGCCTCGGCGGCTCTCAGTTC
The DNA here is from genome assembly GCF_004151355.1 of Dermacoccus sp. 147Ba. Taxonomy (NCBI): domain Bacteria; kingdom Bacillati; phylum Actinomycetota; class Actinomycetes; order Micrococcales; family Dermacoccaceae; genus Dermacoccus; species Dermacoccus sp. 147Ba. The sequence continues at coordinate 26,845 of NZ_SEHL01000004.1, read as the reverse complement.
GACGCCCGGCTCCAGCGGGGGCAGCGGCTTCTCCGGCGGCGGAGGCTTCTCCGGTGGTGGTGTGAGCGGCGGCGGTGGCGGCGGCTGGTGACGTAGCCGACCGACCCGCCCCAGTGCATGACGAAGGGGTGACCATCGAATCCGATGGTCACCCCTTCGTCATGCACTGTTCGGTCGTCACTCCAGGACGAGGACGAGGTCACCGCCTTCGACCTGCGTCTCGTGCTTGAGCGCCACGCGCTTCACCGTTCCGGCGACGGGCGCCGTGATGGACGCCTCCATCTTCATGGCCTCGATCGTGGCGATGGTGTCGCCCGCCTCCACCTCGTCGCCCTCGGAGACCGTGACCGACACCATGCCCGCGAACGGCGCCGGCACGTGGCCCGAGTTCTTCGGGTCGGCCTTCTCCACCGCGTCGACGTCGACCTTGACCGACTCGTCGCGCACCTGAACGGGACGGAGCTGACCGTTGACGGTGGCCAGCACCGTGCGCATGCCCCGTTCGTCAGGTTCGGAGACGGACACCACGGACAGCAGGATGCGCTTGCCGGGTTCGAGGTCGACCTCGTGCTCCTGGCCCGGCGCGAGGCCGTGGAGGAACTCCTTCGTCGAAAGCACCGACAGGTCGCTGTAGAGCTCGCGGGCGCGCACGAAGTCGCTCGTCGGGCCGGGGAAGAGAAGACGGTTGAGCGTCGAGCGCGGATCGCGAGCAAGCTCCTGCTCGTCCTCCTCGGACAGCTCTTCGACGCTCGGGCGCACCGTGCGGCCCTCGAGCGCCTTGGTGCGGAACGGCTCCGGCCAGCCGCCGGGCGGGTCGCCCAACTCGCCGCCGAGGAAGCCGATGACCGAGTCGGGGATGTCGTAGTTGCGCGGGTTCTCCTCGAAGTCCTTGGGGTCCGCGTCGGCGCTCACGAGCGCGAGCGCGAGGTCACCGACGACCTTCGAACTCGGGGTGACCTTGACGACGTTGCCGAGGATGTCGTTCGCCGCGGCGTACATGTCCTCGATCGCCTCGAACCGGTCGCCCAGACCGAGCGCGATGGCCTGCTGACGCAGGTTGGACAGCTGACCGCCGGGGATCTCGTGCTTGTAGACGCGGCCTGTCGGAGCGGGCAGGCCGGACTCGAACGGCTTGTAGAGCGTGCGCACGGCCTCCCAGTACGGCTCCAGATCGCACACGTTCTGCAGATCGAGGCCGGTGGCACGCTCGGTGCCGTCCGTGGCCGCGACGAATGCGGACATCGAGGGCTGGCTCGTCGTGCCTGACATCGAGGCACTTGCGACATCGACGGCGTCGACGCCGGCGTCAACGGCCGCGAGCAGTGTGGCGAGCTGACCTCCTGGCGTGTCGTGCGTGTGCAGGTGCACCGGCAGGTCGAAGCGCTCACGCAGTGCCGTGACGAGCGTGCGAGCGGCAGGCGCGCGCAGCAGCCCGGCCATGTCCTTGATCGCGAGAACGTGCGCGCCCGCGGCGACGATGCGCTCGGCGAGCTCGAGGTAGTAATCGAGCGTGTAGAGCTTCTCGCTCGGTGAGGTGAGGTCACCCGTGTAGCACAGGGCGACCTCCGCGACCGACGTTCCGGTGGCGCGCACGGCCTCAATGGCGGGACGCATCTGCTCGACGTCGTTGAGTGCGTCGAAGATGCGGAAAATGTCGACGCCGGTGCGCGCGGCTTCCTGGACGAAGGCGTCCGTCACCTTCGTCGGGTAGGGCGTGTAGCCGACGGTGTTGCGTCCGCGAAGCAGCATCTGCAGCGGAACGTTCGGCATCGTCTCGCGCAGCTTGGCGAGGCGCTCCCACGGGTCCTCCGACAGGAAGCGCAGGGCAACGTCGTACGTGGCGCCGCCCCAGGCCTCCATGGAGAGCAGTTCCGGCGTCATGCGAGCGACGTAGGGGGCGACGTGGACGAGGTCGCGGGTGCGGATGCGTGTGGCCAGGAGTGACTGGTGCGCGTCACGCATCGTCGTCTCGGTGACGGCGACCGCCGTCTGCTCACGCAGTTGGCGGGCGAACTCATCGGGGCCGGCTGTGAGAAGGCGGTCGCGCGTGCCCGGGGGCACCGGGGTGGTGACGTCGAATCTCGGCAGCTTCTCGCGGGCCGTGACGGTGAGCGCCGAACGCTCGCCGTACGGCTTGTTCACCGTGGTCTCGGCGAGGTAGGTGAGCAGCTTCGTGCCGCGGTCGCCCGGCGTGCGCGCGTTGAGCAGGTCGGGGCGCTGTTCGATGAACGACGTCGTGACGTGTCCTGTGATGAAGGCGGGGTCGTCGAGCAGGGCCTGGAGGAAGGGGATGTTCGTACTCACGCCGCGGACGCGGAACTCGGCGAGGGCGCGACGGGCCCGACGCACCGCGGTTGCGAAGTCGCGACCGCGGCACGTGAGTTTGACGAGCATCGAGTCGAAGTGGGCGCTCACCTCGGCGCCCATGTGGATCGTGCCGCCGTCGAGTCGGACGCCGGAGCCACCCGCCGAACGGTAGGCGGTGATGGTGCCGGTGTCGGGGCGGAAGCCGTTGGCCGGGTCCTCGGTCGTGATGCGGCACTGGAGGGCGGCTCCACGCAGGTGAATGTCCTCCTGGCGCAGGCCCAGGTCGTCGAGGGTGTCGCCGGAGGCAATCCGCATCTGGGCGGCAACGAGGTCGACGTCCGTGACCTCCTCGGTGACCGTGTGCTCGACCTGGATGCGCGGGTTCATCTCGATGAAGACGTAACGTCCGCTCGGGTCGAGGAGGAACTCCACCGTGCCCGCGCACGAGTAGTCGATTTCCTTAGCGAACGCGACGGCGTCGGCGCACATGCGTTCGCGCAGTTCGGGGGAGAGGTTGGGCGCCGGTGCCATCTCGACGACCTTCTGGTGGCGTCGCTGCACCGAGCAGTCGCGCTCGAAGAGGTGGACGACATCGCCGGACTGATCGGCGAGCACCTGCACTTCGATGTGACGTGGGTCGACAACGGCTTCCTCGATGAAACACGTTGCGTCGCCGAAGGCGGACTCGGCCTCGCGCATCGCGGCCTCGAGGTTCTCGCGCAGTGCTTCGGGCTTCTCGACGCGGCGCATACCTCGTCCGCCGCCGCCGGCGACGGCCTTGACGAAGACCGGGTACCCGAGTTCGTCGGCTCCGCGCACGAGTTCGTCGATGTCGGACGACGGTGGCACGCTGCGCAGCGTCGGCAGGCCGGCGCGCTTGGCGGCCGCGATGGCGGTGGCCTTGTTGCCGGTCATGTGCAGCACGTCCGGGTGCGGGCCGATGAACGTGATGCCGGCGTCGGCGCACGCCTCGGCGAGCAGTGGGTTCTCGGAGAGGAATCCGTACCCCGGGTAGACAGCATCGGCGCCCGATTCGCGCGCGACGCGGACGATCTCGTCGACATCGAGGTAAGCGCGCACGGGGTGGCCGACCTCGCCGATCTGGTAGGCCTCGTCGGCCTTGAGGCGGTGCTCGCTGCCACGGTCCTCGTGCGGGAACACAGCGACGGTGCTCGCACCGAGTTCGGTGGCGGCGCGGAACGCACGGACGGCGATCTCGCCTCGGTTGGCCACCAGGACCTTGCGGAACATCAGTAGTCTCCGTTCACGGGGATGTCGGACGGATCAACCCTACCGGCCGGGCACATCGCGTCTGCCCTGAATCTGCGCGCAATACCGACCAATACTGAACACATGCGCACAGCGCCTCACGCCCATGCGAAGGGCGCTCGCGGTCTGCCGCAGAGGTGCACTCCCGCCGCGGGCGGAGCGCGGGTCCCCAATCGCGGACAACGACGCTGCGCTGCTGTTCACCCTCGAGCTGTGAACCCAGGCGTGTGCGTCATTTGCGAGCCGGAGCCGGCGCTGCGGAATGAAGTCGCGACGTCGCTCGTTGATGGCTACAGTGGTGTTTCGCGGTGCGAGACGCCGCACACAACTCCACAGTGCGAACAGCTACTCATGGGGATGATCGGTTTCGACATCGGTCGCCGTCCCAGGGGAAGCGGGCCGAGGATGCAGAGTTATCTCGTTAACGCCCTCTGCAAACCAATAGGTGCCGATTCCAAGCGCACCGACTTCGCCCTCGCCGCCTGAGCGAGCCCGAAGTCTGTCAGCCTGAGCTAGTTCTCGACTCAGTGTCTGGCATCAGCTAGAGAACTTGCTGCAGCGTCATGTCGAGGGGCGCTGCGGGACTCTTACTCGACTGGGCCTGTCACGGAATGTGTGCGTACCAGCCGTGGGGCCGAGAAAATCCTCATACGCACTGCGCCCGGAGAAGCCCTGGATCGCCGTCGATGGACGGGGGTTCAATTCCCCCCATCTCCACCACCCCATCAGCTGTTCCGCTGTGCCTACGCCGCAGTCCGGTTCGTCCGGACTGCGGCGTCTTTCATGTGCGCGTCGGCTTCTCTTCTGCTCTATGGCCGTTCACGTCCGTCCCTGCGTGCAACCTTCCTGACCGGAGGAAGTTTCCGCACCGCAAGGATGAGAGTTGGAGGATCTCGGCGTCGTCCGTCCGGTATTGATTTCGCGGATCACAGGCACGGCAGCCTTCGCACGTTCGGCTTCGGCAGCGCCAGGGGGCAGTGACCCCGGATGGCGCGGCGGTGTACGTCGTGACCCGTGCGTCCGGTGCCGCTCCTGGGCGACACCGGACGCACGGGTCGGATCCCGCGTCACCCATACTGGTCCGATGCGAGCGCCCACGAGAGTCGTCCGCGCAACGGCAAGGGTGCTGTTGCCCGCAGCCGTCGCTCTTCAGAGTCTGTTGCTCTATCTGCCGGCTTCGGGTGAGGGATCGTTGCCCGTCGGCGTGGACAAGGTGGCACATGCGGGGATGTTCGGGGGAGTGGCGATCCTCGCCCTTGTCGCAGGCCTGCCGTGGCTCCCGGTGCTCCTCGCCGCCTACGCCCCGATCAGCGAACTGCTCCAGGGGCTTCCCGTGGTCGATCGCGACCCGGATTGGCGCGACATCGTGGCGGACATCACGGGAATCGTGGCCGCTGTGGGCCTCTTCGCGGTCTGGCGCGGCCGCGGCGTCCGGTAGACTTACTCCACCATTGATCTTGCGTTCAGTTGGTTTGCTTTCGGTTTGAGCGCGTTGCACAGCTACTCCCTGTGACGGCGCGTGGTGGTGAGAGTAGGCCCGTTTTACGAGCGTCGCACTTCGGGTGACGACGTGTGTGTGAGCGCCGAGATCCCACGAAACAGCGCCGACCCACCTGGCACGCAACAGATCGCGACACCCCCATTCTTAGACGGGGTGCGCCCGCGTGTTCATCTTCGGTGCTTTGCAACCGAGAGTGAGTGAACTCATGGCTCCCAAGCCCAACAATTCAGGTAACAAGAAGCCCCGCTGGTCGCACGCCGACAAGCAGGGAGCGCGCCGCACGAGCGCGCGCAACGAGTCCAACGGCCGCCGTGAGGGCGGCTTCAACCGCGACGATCGTGGCGGCCGTGACTTCGGTGGCCGCCGTGACGGTGGTTTCCAGGGTCGCGACGAGCGTCGTGGTGGTTTCAACCGTGATGACCGTGGTGGTCGTGACTTCGGTGGCCGTCGTGACGGTGGTTTCCAGCGCCGCGACGAGCGTGACGAGCGACGCGGTGGTTTCAACCGTGACGACCGTGGTGGTCGTGACTTCGGTGGTCGCCGAGAGGGCGGTTTCCAGGGTCGCGACGAGCGTCGTGGTGGTTTCAACCGTGACGACCGTGGCGGTCGCGATGGCGGTTTCGCGCGTCGTGACGACCGTGGTGGTCGTTCCGGTGGTTTCAACCGTGACGACCGTGGTGGTCGTGACTTCGGTGGCCGTCGTGACGGCGGTTTCGAGGGCCGTGACGAGCGTCGTGGTGGTTTCAACCGTGACGACCGTGGTGGTCGCGATGGCGGTTTCGCGCGTCGTGACGGCCGTGGTTTCAACCGCGACGACCGCGGTGGCCGTGACTTCGGTGGCCGTCGTGACGGCGGCTTCGCCCGCCGCGATGACCGCGGCGACCGCGGCTTCAAGCGCCAGGGTGAGCGCCACGGGCGCCCCGATCGTCCCTTCCGTGACGAGACCCTTCGCGACGACGCCGTGATCGAGAACGTGGCGACCGGCGACGAGCTCGCGACGGCCAACATCGACGAGCAGGCTGCGTCGGCGCAGTTCGAGACCCCGGTGCGCGACGCCGGTGTCGTCGACTCCGAGGTGCCCGGCGCCGAGGGCGAGCAGAACAAGGCTGAGGCCGTCGACAACATCGACGCCACGGACGAGATGAACCCCGTCGGCGGCGAGCCCACCGACGAGGCGCCGATCGTCGTGCCGGGCGAGGATGCCGAGCCGACCGCTGAGGCAGACATCGACGCCGCTGCAGCCGACGCGGAGCCCGTCGACGAGCGCACCTTCGCCGACCTCGGTCTGCCGAATGCTCTCGTGGAGCGCATGGCGCGCGACGGCATCACGAAGCCGTTCCCGATCCAGGCCGCCACGATTCCGGACGCCCTCGCCGGCAAGGACGTGCTCGGCCGCGGCCGTACCGGTTCGGGCAAGACGCTCGGCTTCGGTCTGCCGATGCTGACGCGCCTCGCCGAGGGCGGCCCGGCCCGCGCCCACATGCCGCGCGCCGTTGTTCTCGTGCCGACGCGTGAACTCGCCATGCAGGTGAGCGACGCGCTGCAGCCGCTCGTTCACGTCGTGGGCCTCAAGCACAAGCTCGTTGCCGGCGGTATGCCGTACGAGCCGCAGCTGTCGGCCCTCGAGCGCGGTGTCGACGTTCTCATCGCCACCCCGGGGCGTCTCTCCGACCTCATCGAGCGCGGTGCGGCCGACCTCTCCCGCGTCGAGATCGCAGTGCTCGACGAGGCCGACCACATGGCCGAAATGGGCTTCCTCGAGGCCATCACCGAGATCCTCGACCTCGTGCCCGAAGGCGGTCAGCGTCTGCTGTTCTCCGCGACGCTCGACCGCGGCATCGACAAGATCGTCGACAAGTACCTCGTCGACCCGGTGACGCACTCGACCGACGACGGCACCGCCACCGTCACGACGATGGCGCACCATGCGCTCATCATCGAGCCGCGCGACAAGAAGGTCGTCACGGCCGAGGTGGCCAACCGCGAGGGACGCACCGTCGTCTTCGTCCGCACCAAGATGGGCGCCGACCGCGTCGCCGACGAACTGCGTGAGCAGGGCGTCATGGCGGCTGCGCTGCACGGTGGCCTCAACCAGGGCCAGCGCAACCGCGTACTGTCCGCCTTCAAGGACGGCCGCGTGCCGGTGCTCGTCGCCACGGACGTCGCAGCTCGCGGCATCCACGTCGACGAGGTGGGCGTCGTCCTCCAGGTCGACCCGCCGGCCGACCACAAGGACTACCTGCACCGTGCCGGTCGCACGGCGCGTGCGGGCGAGAAGGGCACCGTCGTGACCCTCGCCTTGCCGCACCAGCGTCGCTCGATGCAGCGTCTGCTCGACGAGGCCGGTGTCGACACCAGCCTCGTGAAGGCCCGCCCGGGTGACGACGTCATCGTCGCCGCCGGTGGTTCGACGCCCGAGGGTCGCTCGATCTCCGAGGACGACCTGCGTCGCGTGCTCTCGCCGCGCAACGACCGCGGTGGACGCGGTGGCCGTGGTGGCTACGACCGCGGTCGCCGCGGCGGATACGACCGCGGTGGCCGGGGCGGTTACGACCGCGGTGGTCGCGGCGGATATGACCGTGGTGGTCGTGGACGCTTCGGTGACCGTGACGGTCGTGGTGGCCGCGGTGGCTACCGAGGCGAGCGCGACGACCGTCGTGGCAGCTACCGTGACGACATCGATGGTGGCTTCGAGCGCCAGAACCGTCGTCAGAACTTCGGCGGCGACCGTGGTGGTTTCCGCGGAGGCCGCGACTGATCGCAGTCGTCAGTGCTGTTGCTCGACCCCGTCCGCTTCGTGCGGGCGGGGTCGAGCCCGTTCTCCGAGATGCGGGGCGGCTCGCCCCCGCCCACGTGCGTGGCCCACAATGGCCGCGTGAGTTCATTGACGGGGCGTCTGCTCGTCGCCGTGCCGCGTCCGCACGATGGTGACGAGGGCGACCTGTTCACGCGCAGCGTCGTCTTCGTCCTGCACCACGACGATGAGGGCGCGCAGGGACTCGTCCTCGACTTCCCGTTGGAAGCCGGCGTGGATTCGGTGCTTCCCGGATGGCAGGACGTCGTGTCTGCACCGGACCGTCTCTTCCAAGGCGGTCCTGTCGGTCTCGACCGGGCCATCGCCCTGGCCAATGTCCCGGGCCGCGACGAGGTGCTCGGCACGACCCGTCTGTTCGGTTCGCTCTCGCTCGTCGACCTCGACGCTCCACCGGCCCTCGTGGCAGCTCAGCTAGCTGGCATGCGCGTCTTCGCCGGTTCGGCCGGCTGGGAGGCGGGCCAGCTCGACGCCGAACTCGCCGATGAATGGTGGTTCGTGGCGGACTACGAGATCGGCGACCTCTTCGACGACGATCCGGACACGCTGTGGCAGCGGATCGTGAGGCGCCAGCCGTTCCCGCTCAACCTCATGGCCACGTTCCCGGACGATCCATCGCTCAACTGAGTTGGAGCCCCCGGGAGCCGGGACGCACTTCGCCGTGGTGCCTGTGTGCCAGGTCTACACTGGCGGCCATGAGCGCCCCAGTCACGAACTCCTCGATCGACGACCCGAACGCGCCGCAGAGCGACCCCGGAAACCCGGGCGGACTCGGCGGACCGGGCACGTCGACGGCCGTGCTCGAACGCGAAGAGACGCAGCACCAGCTCTCCGAGCCCGGCGACCACGAACGCTTCGCGCACTACGTGCGCAAGGAGAAGATCATGGAGTCGGCGCTTTCGGGTGAGCCGGTTGTCGCCTTGTGCGGCAAGGTCTGGGTGCCGGGGCGCGACCCCGAGAAGTTCCCGGTCTGCCCGACCTGTAAGGAGATCTACCAGGGACTTCGAGCACCGCAGGACGGCGGCGAGTAGACAACGCTTCCACCAGCGGACACCCACGCGGTGGCCGCTGGTGTTTTCTCTTCGACACTGACCTGACGAGTGAGCGCCGTCCGAGGCGTGGGCAGAGTCTCGAACATGCGACCAACTGCGCGCGAGTGCGGTGGCGGCGTGGCACCATCCGCGTATGAGTTCCGTCACCCGAGCCGATCTCGGTCGACGTCGCGCCGCGGTCGCGGCTGCCTTCGCCGGTCAGGGGTTCGTCTTCATCCTGCTCACGACGAAGCTGCCCCGGCTTCAGGAGCGCTTCGACCTGAGCCCGGGAGACTTCTCCCTCCTCATGTTGGCGCTCGTCCTCTGCGCAGGTGTGGGTTCCCTCCTCGGTGAGCGCATTGCACCGCGACGGGGGAGTGGCCTGGCGCTGCGTCTGGGCTTCGCGCTCGTCGTGCTCAGCGTCCCCGCGATGGCGGCCGCGCCGTCGGTGGCGCTCCTGGCTGTCGGGATGAGCGCCTACGGCATCGCCCTCGGGCTGGCGGATGCGGGCACCAACATGCAGGGTGTCGGTCTCGAGCACTCCTACGGGCGCACCATCATGCCCACGTTTCACGCCGCGTGGACGTGCGGTGGCGTGGCAGCCACGGTGCTCGCGCTCCTCACGAAGAACTGGAGTTTCGAGGCCGTCGCGGTTGTCGGAGTTCTCGTGCCGCTCACTCTGGTCGCTGCGCCGTACGTGCGCGGTGCCGGCACCGTGACCCCGATCGGTGACGACGGCTCCAAGGTGCCGTGGCGCCGCATCCTGCCCGTCGGGATCGCGATGGTGCTCTTCTACACGGTCGACACCGCCACCACGACCTGGGGCCCGAGCTACCTCCACCACGTCTTCGGTTCGGGCGCGGCGCTCGTGGCCGTGGCGACGTTGCCGTACCTCGTCGCGTCTCTCGTGGGACGCGCCTGCGGTGACCGCCTCGCAGAACACTTCGGCGCCGCTCATCTCGTGCGCTCCGCGGCCTTCGTCGGGGCCGCCGGGCTGGGCGTGGTGGTCTTCGCGCCCCACCCGCTCATCGCCGTGCTCGGCTTCACCGTAGCCGGCCTGGGTCTCGCGACGGTGGCACCTCTCGCCTTCTCCGCAGCGGCCAAGATCGCGCGTGAACAGACCTCGTCCGAGCCCGAGGCCGTGCGCGCCAAGGTGGACGCGATCATCGCCCGGTTCAACCAGTTCAACTACCTCGGTGGCATCCTCGGCGCCGTGATGACCGGTGCCGTCGGCAACGACTCGCTGCGCTACGGATTCGCCATCCCTATGGTGCTCGTCCTCTTCCTGGCACCGCTGGCGCGGTCCTTTCGCTGAGGGCTCGTTCGGGCTCGGCGGCGTGGCCGGAGCCACCCTCGGAGGCGTCCGGGCTGTCGGTGGTCGCCGGTAGACTTGCCCGCCTATGAGTACTTCGGCTGCAGAGCACCTGTCACCCGCCTTTCCGGAGCGGGCAGCCTGGGGTACGGCCGGGAAACTGCGCGCCTGGCAGGCCGGCGCGCTCCAGCGCTACCTCGAGACCAACCCGCGCGATTTCCTCGCCGTCGCAACGCCGGGCGCCGGTAAGACCACCTTCGCTCTGCGCCTCGCCACGGAGCTGCTCGGGCGTGGCATCGTCGACAGCGTCACCATCGTCGCGCCCACCGAGCACCTCAAGACGCAGTGGGCGGACGCCGCTGCCCGCGTCGGTATTCAGATCGACCCGAAGTTCACCAACCGCCAGGTCGACGAGGCATCCGACTACCACGGTGTCGCGCTCACCTACCAGGGCGTGGCGAGCAACCCCGAGGTGCACCGCATCCGCACGCAGCGCACGCGCACGCTCGTCATCCTCGACGAGGTACACCACGGCGGTGACAACAAGAGCTGGGGCGATGCTCTGCGTGTCGCCTTCGACGGCGCCACTCGACGCGTCTGCCTCACCGGAACACCGTTCCGCAGCGACACCAGCCCCATTCCCTTCGTGCGCTACGAACACGACGCTGCAGGTATTCGGCGCAGTGCGAGCGACTACGCCTACGGCTACGCGGAGGCACTCGCGGACGGCGTGGTGCGGCCGGTGCTCTTCCTCGCCTATGGCGGCAATATGCGGTGGCGAACGCGAGCGGGCGACGAGATCGCCGCGCGCCTCGGCACCCCCATGACGAAGGACGCCGTCGCCGGTGCGTGGCGCACGGCCCTTGACCCCAACGGCGCCTGGATCCCGTCAGTTCTCCAGGCTGCCGACAAGCGCCTGTCAGAGGTGCGCCGCCACGTGCCCGATGCCGGTGGGCTGGTCATCGCCTCCAATCAGACTGCGGCACGGGCGTACGCGCGAACCCTCGAGGCGATCACGGGCTCCAAGCCCACCGTCGTCCTGTCCGACGATCTCGGGGCCAGCTCCCGCATCGAGGACTTCGCGAAGAGCGACGAGCGGTGGATGGTCGCGGTGCGCATGGTGTCCGAGGGTGTCGACGTTCCGCGTCTGTGCGTGGGGGTCTACGCCACTTCCACCTCGACGCCGTTGTTCTTCGCCCAGGCCGTCGGCCGCTTCGTGCGCGCTCGTAAGCGGGGCGAGACGGCGTCGGTCTTCCTGCCCACCGTGCCGATCATCCTCGAACACGCAGCACGTCTCGAGGAACAGCGCGATCACGCGCTCGACCGGCCGAGCAGGCCGGGGGAGAGCCCCGAGGACGCCATGTGGTCCGAGGAGGAGGGCCTGCTCGCCACGGCCAACCGCGAGGAGAAGGCCTCCGGCGACCTGCTCGACGACGGCTCGTTCGAAGCCCTCGAATCCGAGGCGGAGTTCGATCACGTCCTCTTCGACGCCGAGCAGTTCGGCATGGGCTTCGAGGTCAGCACCGAGGACGAACAGGAGTACCTCGGCCTGCCGGGGCTTCTCGAGCCCGATCAGGTCTCCAAACTGCTGCGACAGCGTCAGGACAAGCTCGTGAAGTCCGGCCGCAAGCGCCGGGACGACGACGAGCCGGTGGCCGCCCACCGAGCCCTCGCGAACCAACGCAAGGAGCTCAACGGGCTCGTCGCGCAGTACGCGCGCAAGAGCGGTCAGCCCCACGCCGTCATCCACAACGACCTGCGTCAGCAGTGCGGCGGGCCGACGCTCGACCGCGCCTCGTCGGAGCAGGTGAGCGCTCGGATCGAGCTCATCCGACGGTGGTTCGTCGGCCGCCGCTAGACGGGGCGTCCGGCGCAGGCTCCTGCGGCACCTAGGCTAGGGGCATGAACGAGCGCCCCTCCGGCTGGTACGACGACCCCGACGACGACACCCAGCTTCGCTACTGGGACGGCATTCTGTGGAGCGACCGCACCATGCCGAAGCTGCGCCCCGGTCTCGACCACGTCGGTGAGGCCCGGCCCGTTCAGCACGTCGAGGAGCCGCCACGCCGTGACGGTGAACCGCGCACCTACCCCGCGCACTGGGGCCCCGAGCAGGCGGGGCGCCGCGACGAGTTCCACGGCCCGCAGTTCCAGGGCTCCCAGCCGGGCACGGCGCCGTTCGGTAACACCGCCGGTCAACCCTCGGGGCTCATCCGCCGCATCCTCGCGACCTTCCTCGACAGACTGGTCGTCTCGCTGCCGGTGTCGCTCGTCGTCCTGCCGTTTCTCGGCGACTGGATGACGCAGATGCAGGAGTACGTCGACACGTTCATGTCCGCGGCCTCCGCGGGGGAGCAGATGCCGACCATCCCGGCCGACCTCATGACGCCGCCGCTCGCGCTCGCGGGTGCGCTCGTCGCGGCACTGTTCGTGTACGAGGTGCTCATGACGCACTTCGCCGGTGGCGCCACCGTCGGAAAGCGCGCGCTCGGCATCACCGTGGTCCCCGCGGGGACGGCCCAGGGGGCCAAGGAGCGTCTGCCGCTCGGACGGGCGGCTTTGCGCGCGCTCATGAAGTGGGGCCCGGACGCGCTCGCTCTCGTTGCGATCTTCTCCGGCGTCGCTGGATTCCTCCAGGCGCTCATCATCCTCTGGGCTCTGAGCAACGCCAAGCGTCAGGGGCTTCACGACCTCGCGGTCAAGAGCGAGGTTCGTCGCACTCGCTGACGACGTACACACCTCATTGACGAAGGGCGGATCCCCACCGGGAAGCCGCCCTTCGTCAATGTTCCGACGGTCAGCCGTTGACCACGGGTGTGCCGACCAGTTCCACGCCGGCCGTGCGCAACTCCTCGAGCGCGGCGTGGGTGGTCTCCTGCGCGACGCCCGCCGTCATCCCGAGCAGGACGCGGGTGCGAAAACCTTCGCGCGCGGCGTCGAGCGCGGTTGCGCGCACGCAGTGATCCGTGGCGATGCCGACGATGTCGACCTCACCCACGCCTGCGCCCCGCAACCACGTGGCCAGTCCCTGGCCCTTGCCGTCGAGGTCGTCGTGGCCCTCGAAACCGGAGTAGGCAGCCTCGAACTGGCCCTTGCGGAAGCGAGCGTCGAAGCGATCCTCGACCGGTTCGAGCGCGGGGTGCAGTTCGGCGCCGGGCGTGCCGACCTCGCAGTGCACGGGCCAGGTGTCGCGGTAGTCGGGTGTCTCGCTCCAGTGAGAGCCCGGGTCGACGTGCCAGTCCTGCGTGGCGACGAGCGTGTCGTAGGACGAGAGCGCCACGTAATCCGCGATCGCCTCCGCCACACCGGCGCCGCCGGCCACGGCCAGAGAGCCGCCTTCGCAGAAGTCGTTCTGCACGTCGACGACGACGAGGGCGCGGCCGGTGTCGCTCATACGCCTCGCCCCTCGTAACGCGTCGGGATGACGGCTTCGCCACGCGACATCTGGTGCACCGTGGCGGGCAGTTCCGCGCGGGAGCGCTCGTGGGTCTCGCGGGCCGTCTTCGCGTCGGTGGCAACGATGACCTCGCCGCCCTGGACGAGCTGCACGAGCATCTCGCGGTCGTCGCCGTCGTCCTGAGGCTTCGTGCCGATGCCGATGATCTCGGCCTCGGCCACCCCTTCGGTGTTGCGGCGACGAAGTGCCCACTTGCGCCCGCCGACGGAGATCTTGTCCTTGCTCTTCTTCGCGACGTCGATCATCTCGCCGTTGTCGTCGGAGTGCTGGACCAGTTTGTAGACCATGCCGGCCGTCGGGGCGCCGGAGCCGGTGACCAGCGAGGTGCCCACGCCGTAAGCGTCGACCGGGCCGGCCGCCAGGGCGGCGATCGCGTACTCGTCGAGGTCGCTCGTCACGACGATCTTCGTGTTCTTCGCGCCGAGCGAGTCGAGCTGGGCGCGTACCTCGCGGGCCTGGACGAGCAGGTCGCCCGAGTCGAGGCGGACGCCACCGAGCTCCGTCCCGGCAACCTCGACGGCGATGTTCACGGCGTTCGTCACGTCGTAGGTGTCGACGAGCAGCGTCGTGTTCTTGCCGAGCGATTCGACCTGCGCGGTGAAGGCCTCGCGCTCGTCGTCGTGCAGCAACGTGAAGGCGTGGGCCGACGTGCCGGCGGTCGGTACGTCGAAGCGCCGCCCGGCCTCAAGGTTGGACGAGGTGGCGAAGCCCGCGACGTAGGCCGCACGCGCGGCGGCCACGGCGGCCTCCTCGTGGGTGCGCCGCGAGCCCATCTCGATGCAGGGGCGGCCCGCTGCGGCCGACGTCATGCGGGAGGCCGCTGCGGCAACGGCTGAGTCGTGGTTGAGGATCGACAGGGCGAGGGTCTCGAGCAGGACGCCCTCGGCGAACGTCGACTCCACGACGAGAAGGGGCGACCCGGGGAAGTAGCACTCGCCTTCGAGGTAGCCGTAGATGTCACCGGAGAAGCGGTAGTCGGCGAGCCATTCGAGCGTGCTTTCGTCGACGACGTCCCGCTCGCGCAGGTCGTCGATCTCCGCGTCGGTGAAGCGGAAGTTCTTGAGGGCCTCGAGGAAGCGTCCGGTTCCTGCCACGACGCCGTACCGGCGGCCGTCGGGCAGCCTGCGAGCGAAGACCTCGAAGACGCTGCGGCGCTCGGCCGCGCCGGAACGCAGCGCCGCCTGGAGCATCGTGAGCTCGTAGTGGTCGGTCAACAGGGCCGTCGAGGGCGAGATGTTGGAAGTCACGTGAAGAACTCTAGAGTGGAGGGCGTGTCGATCGCGCCCCCTGACATCGATTTCGACGAGCTGACCGAGCAGTTGACCCGCAGCGAACCGCACGAGAGCGGTGAACGCGCGTGGGTCACGCTCGTGTGGAACGACCCCGTCAACCTCATGAGTTACGTCAGCTTCGTCTTCCAGGATTACTTCGGCTACTCCGAGGCCGAGGCCGAGCGGCTCATGATGCAGGTTCACACCGAGGGCCGCGCCGTCGTGAGCAAGGGCTCGCGCGAGCGGATGGAGGCCGACACGATCGCCATGCACGGCTACAGCCTGTGGGCGACCTACCAGCAGGAGGGCTGATGGCTCAGGCGTTCACCCGCGACCCGGACGACGGCGCTCGCATCATCGGTTTCCTCGAGGACGTGGAGCGATCGCTCGTCATCGAACTCATGTACCAGACGAGTGTGCTCCTGTCGGATGGCAGCGAGGACGCGGGGGAGACGGACGAGAAGGGCGCGCCGAGTGACGGCGACACCCACGACGACCTCTTCGCAGCCCTCAGCCGTTCGATGGCCGAGCGGGAGGCGCCGCAGGACCCGGCCCTACGTCGACTGCTGCCCGACGGCGTCAAGAACGACGACGCCGCGGCATCTGAGTTTCGCCGCCTCACCGAATCGACGCTGCGCGACGGGAAGCTGCGCAATCTCGACATCGCCATGCGCGCCCTCGAGGAGGGCTTCGTCGACGAGGAACAGGCCGCGGCGATCGCGGACGACGTCTACGAGCGCGCGAACGACCCGGCCGCCCGGGATGAGCGGGACGATGCCGGGGAACGAGAGGGGAACGACGACAACCTGCAGGACGGGTTGAGCGACGGTTCCCGTGAGGTCGTCCTCGACGAAGCGTCGGCGCGCGCCATGATGATGGCTCTGACCGACGTCCGGCTGGTACTCGCCGAACGCCTCGGCCTGCGTACCGATGAGGACGCCGAGGCGCTGTCGCGCCAGGTGGAGCGTGAGGACGCACCGAACTCGCCCGAGGATCTCCTCGCCGCGTACTACGACTTCCTCACGTGGATGTCGGAATCGCTGACCCTGGCGGTCATGCGCAAGGCCTGACTCCGGGGCGACCACTACGATGGGAGCATCATGAGCGACAAGACTGCTGCAACCATCGAGCCCGCGACGCCCGACGAGGTCCGCCTCCGCGTCGCCCCGTCCCCGACCGGCGATCCGCACGTCGGCACCGCCTACATGGCGATGTTCGACCTGGCGTTCGCGCGCCAGCAGGGCGGCAAGTTCGTCCTGCGCATCGAGGACACCGATCGCGCCCGTTTCCAGGCCGACTCCGAGCAGCAGATCTTCGACACGCTCGAATGGCTCGGCCTGACGTGGGACGAGGGCCCGGACAAGGGCGGCCCGTATGCGCCCTACCGTCAGAGTGAGCGCCTCGACACGTACAAGCCGTACGTCCAGAAGCTTCTCGACGAGGGTAAGGCGTACTACTGCTACTGCACGAGCGAGCGCCTGGCGGAGATGCGCGAGTTCCAGCAGAAGCAGAAGCTGCCCACCGGATACGACCGCATGTGCTACGGCAAGACGCGCGAAGAGCGTTCCAAGGAGCCGGGATTCAGCGACAACCCCGTCGTGCGCATGTTCGTGCCGGACGACGCCCCGCTCACCTTCACCGACCTCATCCGCGGGGAGGTCAAGGCTCCCCGCCCGGACGACCAGGTCATCCTCAAGGCAGACGGCTTCCCGACCTACCACCTCGCCGTCGTCGTCGACGACCACGAGATGGGCATCACCCACGTCGTGCGCGGCGAGGAGTGGATCAGTTCCACGCCGAAGCACATCCTGCTCTACCACGGCCTCGGCCTCGAGCCGCCGAAGTTCGCGCACATGCCGCTGCTGCGCGACGAGAAGAAGGCGAAGATCTCCAAGCGCAAGAGCCCCTGGGCGCGCCTGACGTGGTTCAAGGAGCAGGGCTACCTCCCCGAAGCTCTGCTCAACTTCCTCGCCCTGCTGGGCTACCCACCCGTCATAGAGACGGACGGTTCGGAGCGCGAGGTCTTCACGTTCGAGGAGTTCAGCAAGAACTTCGAGTGGAGCAAGGTCAACACCGTCGGGCCGATCTTCAACCTCGACAAGCTCAACTGGCTCAACGGCCACTACATCCGCGAGTTGCCGACGCGCGAGTTCGCCACGCGTCTGTTGCCGTTCCTCGTCAAGGACGGCGTGCTGTCGGAGCAGCCGTCGCTGCCGGAGCTCGGGCGTCTCAACCTCGTCGCCGAGCAGATCCAGACACGCATCAACCTGCTGTCGGAGGCCACGGCCCTCGTGGCGCCGTTCTTCTGCAAGGACGACGAGCTTCCCATCGCGGACGACGCCCGCGCGCAGCTAAAGGAGACGGCTCCGCAGGTCATCGACGCCGCCATCGAGGCGCTCGAGCCGATCTCCGGCTCGCTCGGCAAGCCCGACGGAAGCGACGTCGAGTGGACGCACGAGCGCATCGAGGCGGCGCTGCGTGAAGCGATCGTCGAGGGGCTCGGTATCAAGCCGAAGTTCGCGTTCGGTCCGCTGCGCACGGCGGTCTCCGGTCAGCGCATCTCGCCGCCGCTGTTCGAGTCCATGGAGATTCTGGGCAAGCACTCGACGATGGAGCGCCTCAAGGCTCTGCGCGCCACGCTCTGACGTTGCCGTAGCCCGCTCCGGCCCCGCCCCTCGATGGGTCGGGCCGGAGCGGGGGAGCGGCACCGGGCGCCGATTTGGCGCCTGGGCCAACGTTCGGTAAAGTTTTCACTCGGTTCGGGGAACGAAGGCCGAGGCCCACAAGGCCGGGGCGCGCGTTCGCTGAAACCCCCTTGGGGTATGGTGTAATTGGCAACACGGATGATTCTGGTTCATTTGTTCTAGGTTCGAGTCCTGGTACCCCAGCGCAAATCACTGGCGCAGAATGGCGATCTCGATCGCGCGCTCGTCGAGTGATTTCGGGAAATCGATAACTTCGGTTAGAGTTTTCCTCGCTGCTGAAAGCCGCAAGGCATAGGCAGGCCATGGCCCCGTTGTGTAGTGGCCTAGCACGCCGCCCTCTCAAGGCGGTAGCGCGGGTTCGAATCCCGTCGGGGCTACATTGAGACAAAGAATCCTCGTCACGCAAGTGACGGGGATTCTTTGTCTGTACGTGCAATTCTTTCCTCGCGCGAACAAAGGGCGCCTTTCTCATGATTTGTCGAGAGAAAGGTGCCCTTTGTCGTGCCCTATTGCAGGCTTGGGTTCAGGAGCGCGGAGCAGGTGGCGTGACTTGGCTCGTCTGCTGAGCGGCGGCGCGAGCCAAGACCTCCGTGAGCTTGTTGGCGCCGGCGACCACCGTGGCGGCGTGCAGGCGGCCGGGCTGGCGGGAGACGCGCTCCACGGGGCCGGAGATCGACACGGCCGCGATGACGTGGCCGCTGGGGGAGCGAACGGGCGCGGAGACCGACGCGACGCCCTGCTCACGCTCGCTCACCGACTGGGCCCAGCCGCGACGGCGGACGCCGGAGAGCATCGTGGCGGTGAACTTCGAGCCCTGGAGGCCGCGGTGCAGGCGGTCGGGCTCCTCCCACGCGAGAAGCACCTGGGCTGCCGAACCGGCCTGCATGGACAGGGTTGCGCCGACGGGAATCGAGTCGCGCAAACCCATGGGGCGGTCCGCGGCGGCGACGCAGATGCGCTGGTCGCCCTGACGGCGGAAGAGCTGCGCACTCTCGTTCGTGTGGTCACGCAGAGCCCCGAGCACCGGGCCGGCGGCGGCGAGGAGGCGATCCTCACCCGCCGCGGAAGCGAGTTCGACGAGGCGCGGGCCGAGCACGAAGCGACCCTGCATGTCGCGTGCGACGAGGCGGTGGTGTTCGAGAGCCACGGCCAGGCGGTGAGCGGTGGGGCGGGCCAGGCCGGTGGCCGCCACGAGCTGAGCCAGGGTGGACGGACCGGCTTCGAGCGCCGAAAGCACGATCGCAGCCTTGTCGAGAACGCCGACTCCACTAGAGTTGTCCATGTTCTGATATTGCAGTCTCATGACGCGAGACGCAAGTTCAAAGGCCAGCAGAAAGCGTAACGCTTGAGCAACGGCATTTGTCTCGCGGGTCGGACGGCCCGGTGATTCGAAGGAGGACGCGTGGGGAAAACGCTGGCCGAGAAGGTGTGGCAGCAGCACGTCGTGCGCAGCGCCGAAGGCGAACCCGATCTGCTTTTCATCGATCTTCACCTGCTTCACGAGGTGACGAGTCCGCAGGCGTTCGACGGCCTTCGTCTCGCGGGACGCGCCGTGCGGCGCACCGATCTGACGCTCGCGACGGAGGACCACAACGTCCCCACGACGCCGGGCCCCATCTCCGACCCGGTGAGTCGCACGCAGGTCGAAACGCTGCGCAAGAACTGTGAGGAGTTCGGCGTCCGCCTGTTCCCGATGGGTGACGCCCAGCAGGGCATCGTGCACATCATCGGCCCGCAGCTCGGCCTGACGCAGCCCGGCGCGACGATCGTGTGCGGCGACAGCCACACCTCCACTCACGGCGCGTTCGGCGCCCTGGCCTTCGGCATCGGCACGAGCGAGGTCGAGCACGTGCTCGCCACGCAGACGCTTCCGCTCAAGCCGTTCCGCACGATGGCGATCAACGTCGACGGTGCGCTGCCCGAGGGTGTGAGCGCGAAGGACATCATCCTCGCCGTCATCGCCGAGATCGGCACGGGGGGAGGCCAGGGTTATGTGCTCGAGTACCGCGGCGAGGCCATCGAGGGCCTGTCGATGGAAGCGCGGATGACGATCTGCAACATGTCGATCGAGGCCGGCGCCCGCGCAGGCATGATCGCTCCCGACGAGACGACGTTCGCCTACCTCGAGGGCCGCGAGTACGCGCCGGCCGGTGAGGAGTGGGACGCCGCCGTCGAGGAGTGGAAGAAGCTTCGCACCGATGACGACGCGCAGTTCGACGCCGAGGTGACGATCGACGCGGCCTCGCTGTCGCCGTACGTCACGTGGGGCACCAACCCCGGTCAGGGTCTCCCGCTCTCGGCGAACGTTCCCGACCCGGAGTCGTTCGGTGACGACTCGGCGAAGGCCGCCGCCTCCAGCGCCCTCGAGTACATGGGCCTGACGCCGGGGCAGCCGCTCAAGGAGATCAGCGTCGACACGGTGTTCCTCGGTTCGTGTACGAACGGCCGCATCGAGGATCTGCGCGCCGCCGCGGAGGTCATCAAGGGCCGCAAGGTGGCGGACTCCGTGACGATGCTCGTGGTGCCCGGCTCCGCGCGAGTGCGCCTCGACGCCGAGGCCGAGGGGCTCGACAAGGTCTTCACCGAGGCCGGTGCCGAGTGGCGTCTGGCCGGTTGCTCGATGTGTTTGGGGATGAACCCCGACCAACTGCAGCCGGGGGAGCGCAGCGCGTCGACCTCGAACCGCAACTTCGAAGGGCGTCAGGGCAAGGGCGGTCGTACGCACCTGGTCAGCCCCCAGGTCGCCGCCGCCACCGCCGTCGCGGGCACCCTCGCCGAGCCCGGCGATCTGTGAGCACCGAGGAGGAAACTGCCATGGAGCGATTCATCCACCACACGGGCGTCGGCGCCCCGCTGCGCCGGAGCAACGTCGACACCGACCAGATCATCCCCGCCGTGTACCTGAAGCGCGTGACGCGGACGGGCTTCGAGGACGGCCTGTTCTCGGCCTGGCGCAAGGACGAGTCGTTCGTCCTCAACCAGGACGCTTTCCGCGACGCGTCCGTTCTCGTGGCGGGCCCCGACTTCGGTACGGGCTCTTCGCGTGAGCACGCCGTGTGGGCACTCATGGACTACGGCTTCCGGGTCGTCATCAGTTCGCGCTTTGCCGACATTTTCCGAGGCAACTCGGGCAAGGCGGGCTTGCTCACGGCCCAGGTCGAGCAAGGGGATGTCGAACTGCTCTGGAAGTACCTCGAGAACGAGCCGGGCGCTCAGATCTCGGTCGATCTGGAGTCGCGAACCATCACAGCAGGCGAACTCGTCGTGCCGTTCGAGGTGGACGACTACATCCGCTGGCGCCTCATGGAGGGCCTCGACGACATCTCGCTGACCCTGCGTCACGAGGGCGACATCGAGCGGTTCGAAGCTCAGCGTCCGGCCTGGAAGCCGACGACGAGCGTCCGATAGGTGAGATCGAAGAATCCCGGTAGTAGCGGTCTACGACAAGGAAGTTGCGCGGCAAATCGAGTGTGAGGTCTTGCACAGTTTGCGAATCACGTTCACACTCAACGATGTCGGCGATTCTTCACCTTCTACCGCGGATGGTGCGGCAGTCCGGGTCTTTCGCGCTCGCGTGAAGCGGCGTTCGATCAGCACGCGTCGGATGGACGATGCTCCACCCTTGTGGGTAATTTAATCTATATCTGCGCATTGCGAGGTTTCGCGGGGCAATGCACGCCAGTGAAGGGTGGAGGAATGAACAAGGCAGACCTTGTCGACCGTCTCGAGGAGCGACTCGGGAGCAAGAGGGCGGCACTGGAGGCTGTCGAGGCAGTCGTCGACGTCATCATCCGTGAGGTCGCAGCGGGGAACAAGGTCGGCATCACGGGGTTCGGAACGTTCGAGCGCGTCGATCGCGCCGCGCGCACCGGTCGCAATCCGCGTACGGGCGAGGCTGTCCACATCGACGCCACCGCCGTGCCGAAGTTCACCCCCGGCACCAATTTCAAGGTCGTCACTGCGGACCCGGACAAGCTTCCGCGTACCGGTAATGCGGGTGGACGTGCCAGCGCCTCGCGCTGAGCGTTGACAGCGAAGAAGGACCCCGAGACCGGCTTGGTCTCGGGGTCCTTCTTTCGTTCTCCCAGTACTCCGGTCGAGGTCAGCGGATGGTTTGTCCGGCGCCGATTCCATCGATCCACAGTCGGCGAATACCGTCGGGGCCCATGTCGACGTTGAGGCGTTGACCGACACGGAGCGTGCGCAGGCTGCTGCGCATGAACGCCTCGGTGGAGAAGGCCAGCACCCGGCCGTTGTCGGTGATGACCTCGCCGGTGAGTGTTTCGGGATCGAAGCGGTGGACGCTCGCCTGTTCCTGCACGATGCTCATGCTCCCTTCGTCGTCGAGCGTTCGAGGGCTGCGGTGCGTGAGCCGACGGGTTCACGACCCTCGACGACGTGGCGCGCGAGATCGTCCGTCAAGTGCGATCCGACACTCACGGCGACGCGTTGGTGACGTCCGGCGCTCGAGCCACCGAAACGGGGAGCCAGCCGTGCGGGGTCGTGGTGGCTGATGGCGACGGAGCCGCCGTCGTCGGAGACCACGACTGCGGACTCGGTAGCGGCACAAGCACGCAGCAGAGCGCTGATCGTGTCGCCGTCGGCGTAAGGGAGCGGGCCGAGCAACACGGCGCCGGAGCGCTCGGGATGGGACCTGACCCAGTCGGCGAGCGCCGCAGTCAGTGCGGCGTTGAGATCGCGGCCCTGTTCGCGTGCGTGAGCCCCTGCTTCCGTCGCGCCGGTTCGCACGGCCTCGTCATCGCTGAGGACGAGAAGGTTGGCAGGTTCGACGGCAGCGCTCACGGCGTCGATCGTGTCGAGGGCGCTCGCTCGAGCCCACGCGACGGGGTCGACGGTGCGGGGCGCGGCGAGGCTTCGACCGTCGCTGAACGCGAGGACGATGCTCCAGGTGGACGATCGGTTCTGCACGGTTTGAATGCTCGCAGATTTCGCGGACGAATGCCCAGGAGGACCGTCCGGTGTGTTTCTGCGGTCGGTGGCCGACGACTCGGAGCTCCGGCCCGCCCTCGGACCGGCCCGCGGCTAGAGTTGCGCACGAGCCAGGAGGTGCCCATGTCCGACGTTTCGCTCGACGAGAGTGAACGCAACGGTGTCGTGCGATTCATCACGGGTGTCGTCGCGCCCGGGATCTCGCCGTGGTTGCGGGAGACCTGGCGCGGTGCCGAGCACGTGCCCGACCACGGCCCGGCTGTCATCGCGGGCAATCACCTGAGCTACTCCGACCCCTTCGTCCTGGGTCGTTTCCTCCTGCACGCAGGGCGTCTGCCGCACTTTCTCGGCAAGGCCGAGGTCTTCGCGACGCCCGTCCTGGGGCCGCTTCTCAAGCGTGCCGGCCAGATCCCCGTCCACCGAGGCACAGCGCGGGCCGCTGACAGCTTCTCCGCTGCCGTCGACGCCGTGGAGTCGGGCAAGATCGTCTGCCTCCTGCCCGAGGGAACGCTCACGCGCGACCCCGACCTGTGGCCCATGGCCGGAAAGTCAGGGGCCGCTCGCATTGCGCTGACGACCGGGTGTCCGCTGGTGCCCGTCGCCATGTGGGGTCCCGAGCGGATCCTGCCCCCAACGCGCAACGCCCTGAAGTCGCTGCCGAGCGCGGTGGTTCGCCGCCACGACGTCACGGTGAGTGCCGGGCCGCCCGTCGACCTCGACGACCTGCGAGCGCGGCCACTTGACGCCGAGGTGCTCACCGAGGCAACAGCTCGGGTCATGGCGGCCATCACGGAGCTTCTCGTCGAGATCCGGGGCGAGTCCCCGACGACGACACCACTGGACAACCCGCGCGTGCGATCGCGCTCGAGTCGAACGGAAGGCGCACGATGACCAAGGCCACGGTCATGGGATCGGGAAGTTGGGGAACGGCGTTCGCCGCGGTGATGGCGGACGCGGGCACTGACGTCACGATGTGGAGCAGACGCCCCGAACTCGCCGAAGCCATCGAGACGACCCGCGTCAACGACGACTACCTGCCGAGCCTGCGCCTGCCCGACCGTGTGCATGTCACGAGTGATGTCGCAGAGGCGATGGACGGCTCCGACATCCTCGTTCTCGCGGTGCCGTCGCAGACGTTGCGCGAGAACCTCGAGGGTTGGCGCGAACACATCCCGGACGGCGCGCCGCTCGTGTCGCTGATGAAGGGCATCGAGCTCGGAACCCTCAAGCGGATGACCGAGGTCATGGAAGAGGTCGCGGAGGTTCCCGCCGACCGGGTGGTCGTCGTCTCGGGGCCGAACCTGGCCAAGGAGGTCGCCGACAAGCAGCCCGCGGCGGCCGTCGTCGCCGCGTCACGTCACGGAGTGCGTTCGAAGGTGGCGGAAGCCTGCGCGGCGCCGTACTTCCGGCCGTACACCAACGCCGACGTCGTGGGTACCGAGATCGCCGGCGCGGTGAAGAACGTCATCGCCCTGAGCGTGGGCATGGCGCACGGCCTGGGTATGGGGGAGAACTCGACGGCCACTCTGCTAACCCGCGGACTTGCCGAGACGGCGCGTCTCGGTGTCGCGCTGGGAGCCGACCCGCAGACGTTCCTCGGTCTCGCCGGCGTGGGCGACATGATGGCCACCTGCAGCTCACGTCTGTCGCGAAACCACCAGTTCGGGCTCGCGCTGTCGGAGGGCAAGACGGTCGAGGAGATCACTGCCGCGACCAACCAGACCGCCGAAGGCGTCAAGTCGTGCCGCTCGATCCTCGAGCTGGCGCGTAGCGTCCACGTCGACATGCCGATCGTCGAAGGCGTCCACGCCATCCTCCACGAGGGTTGGACGCCCGACGAGATGGTCCGCGCCCTCATGTCGCGTTCGCGCAAGAGCGAGCGCGTCTGAGGCTCGAGGTTGGTCGGACTCAGGCGCTGGATCCCGTGAGGGCGGCGTCGAGGTCACGCCACAGGTCGTCGACGTCCTCGACACCGACGGAGAGCCGCAGGAGGTTCTCCGGCACGCTCTCGGGCTCGAGGGCGTGGCGACGGCGGCGCTCCAGCATCGACTCGACGCCGCCCAGGCTCGTTGCGGGCAGCCACACGTCGACGGCGTCCTCGACGGCGCTCGCTGCCGACTGGCCGCCGTCCACCTCGACGGCGATCATGGCTCCGGTGCCGGGGTAGCGGACACGGACGACGTTCGGGTGCTGCTCCAGGCGCGCGGCCAGTTCGGCCGCGTTCGCGCAGGCCCGCTCCCAGCGCAGATGGAGCGTGCGCATGCCCCGCAGCGCGAGCCACGTCTCGGACGGCCCGGGGATCGCGCCACCGAGGGTGCGCGCCGTGAGCAGTCGTTCGGCGAGTGAGGAATCGTTCGTCACCGCCGCGCCGAGGAGGACATCGCTGTGTCCGGCGAGGTACTTCGTCACCGAGTGGACGACGACGTCGACCCCGTCGTCGAGCGGACGGCGGCCGAGCGGGGTGTTGAACGTGTTGTCCTCGACGACGAGAGCGCCCGCGGCGTGCGCGCACCTCGTCACGGCGGCGACGTCGCAGGTCTCGAGCGTCGGGTTCGCGGGGGACTCGATCCACACGACGTCGACGCCGTCCGTCAGGGCTCGTTCGACGGCCGAGGTGTCGGACAGATCGATGCGGACGAGGCGAGCGCGACCGCTTGCGACCCACGTCTCGAGCAGCCCTGAGGTGCCGTTGTAGAAGTGGCGCGGCGCGAGCACCGTTGCGCCGTGCGGCAGGAGGGACAGTGTGGCGCTGATGGCGCCCATCCCGCTGGCGAACGCGAGCGCGCGAGTGGAGTCGTCACCCTCGAGCGCTGCGAGCGTCGTCTCGAAGGCGCTCCAGGTCGGGTTGCCGACGCGCGCGTAGTTGACGTCGCCGCCCGCGACGTACGTCGACGTCATCGCCAGTTCGGGACTCACCGAGGCGCCGGGGGAGCGTGGGGGACGGCCCGAGCCGACGAGGCGGGTCGCAGGTGCGAGGGGTCGAGAAAAATCGCCTGTCATGACGTCGAGCCTGGCACGGCTCGTCGGTGAGAGGTTCGCAGGTTGCGGCATGTGGACGGCTAGAGTGACAGACGATGAGCACTTCCCAGACCCGCACCCGCGTCGCCGTCGTCTTCGGTGGACGCTCCTCCGAACACGCCATCTCGTGTGCCACGGCCGCAGGTGTCCTCGCGGCGATCGATCGCGACCGCTACGAGGTCGTGCCGATCGGCATCACGAAGACCGGTCAGTGGGTCCTCATGCCCGACGACGTCGAGGCGCTCGCCATCAAGGACAAGCAGCTTCCGGAGGTGAAGAGCGGCTCCGGCAAGGAGGTGCTCGTCGCGCCGTCGCCGGAGCAGCACGACATCCTTGTGCTCGAGCCGGGCGAGACCCCCGAGGCGCTCACCTCGGTCGACGTCGTCCTGCCGTTGCTGCACGGCCCGTTCGGTGAGGACGGCACCCTGCAGGGGCTGCTCGAACTGGCCGACCTGCACTACGTCGGCTCCGGCGTGACGGCGTCGGCCGTCATGATGGACAAGCACATGATGAAGGTCGTCTTCGCGGCCGCCGGTCTGCCGGTCGGGCCGTACACCGTCATCACCGACAAGGAGTGGCGCCGCGACAAGGCCGCAGCCATGGACGCCGTCGCGTCGCTGGGTTGGCCGGTCTTCGTCAAGCCCGCGCGTGCGGGCTCGTCGGTCGGAATCTCGAAGGTGAACGGCCCGGACGAGCTCGAGGCGGCCATCGAGATGGCACGCCGGAGCGACCCGAAGGTCGTCGTCGAGGCGGGCATCGTCGGCCGCGAGGTCGAGTGCGGCGTGCTCGAAGGCCACGGCAGCGACCTGCCGCGAGCGTCTGAACTCGGTGAGATCGAGGAGATCGGCGCGCACGACTTCTACGACTTCGAGGCCAAGTACCTCAACGACGACGGGCTGCGCCTGTCGTGCCCGGCCGACGTCCCGGCCGACGACGCCGCCCGCATCAAGGAACTGTCGATCACAGCGTTCAACGCCGCCGGTTGCGAGGGTCTCGCGCGCGTCGACTGGTTCTACACGCCCGAGGGCACGCTGTACCTCAACGAGATCAACACGCTGCCGGGCTTCACGCCGGTCTCGATGTTCCCGCAGGTGTGGAACGCCAGTGGTCTCGGATACACCGAGCTCATCACCGACCTCATCGAGTTGGCGCGCGAGCGCCGCACGGGGCTGCGCTGACGTCGGCTGAGCCTCGAAACCCGCAGAAGATCGC